>NZ_BATI01000001.1 GCF_000467105.1 Aquipseudomonas alcaligenes NBRC 14159 | reverse complement strand
CCCAGCTGAACAGCGTCAAGAGCAGCGTTTCCGAAGTCAAAGGCAAGGTTGAAGTGCAGCTCGACAAGATCGAGAAGGCCTTCGACAACCGCGTCGCCAGCGCACTGAACCGCCTGGGTATTCCCTCCAAGCAGGATGTTGAGGCACTCTCTGCTAAGCTGGACGAGTTGAATGCTTTGCTTGAGCGAGTGGCGCGTACCCAATAAGGAGAGCAGGATGGCTGTTAAGAAACCTACCGCTGCAAAAGCGGCAGCAAAACCGGCGGCAAAGAAAGCGGCTGCCAAGAAGGAAAACAACTCCTGGATCGGCGAGATCGAGAAGTACTCGCGGCAGATCTGGCTGGCCGGTCTCGGCGCCTATTCCAAGATCAGCAACGACGGCAACAAGCTGTTCGACGGCCTGGTCAAGGACGGCGAGAAGGCCGAGAAGAAGGCCAAGACCGAAGTCGACAAGCAGCTCGACGTGGTCAAATCCAGCGTTGGCAGCACCGTCGGTTCGGCCAAGTCCAAGGTCGACGAAGTCAAGGGCAAGGCCCTGGGCAAGTGGAGCGAGCTGGAAGAGGCATTCGACAAGCGCCTGAACAGCGCCATCTCGCGTCTGGGCGTGCCCAGCCGTAACGAGGTGAAGGCTCTGCAGACCAAGGTCGACAGCCTGACCAAGCAGATCGAGAAGCTCACCGGTCAGTCGGTCAAGCCGGTTGCCAAGGCCGCCGCCAAACCGGCCGCCAAGGTCGTCGCCAAGCCTGCTGCCAAGCCGGCCGCGAAAGCGCCTGCCAAGCCTGCCGCCAAGGCTGCTGCGAAACCCGCAGCGAAGCCCGCCGCTGCCAAACCGGCCGCCAAGCCTGCTGCCAAGCCGGCCGTGGCGAAGAAGCCGGCGGTGAAGAAGCCTGCCGCGCCGAAACCGGCCGCCAAGCCGGCTGCTGCCAAGCCTGCCGCCCCGGCGCCGGCTCCGGCCGCTGCACCGGCTCCGGCTGCAGCTCCGGCGACCCCCGCCACTCCGTCCTGATTCCTTCAGGATGTACAAAAGCCCGGCCCAGTGCCGGGCTTTTGCATTTCCGGGTCAGGCTTCCAGGTAGCGCTGGGCGATACGTTCGGCGGCGTGGCGTGGTTCATCGGTGAGGTGCGGGGCGACCAGCATCATTATCTGGAACACCACCAGGCGGACTTCGCCCTGGGCGCCGAGTATGCGCTGATAGTCCAGGGAGAACAGCAGGGTCAGGGTGATCTGCTCGACCAGCTGGCCCAGGGCGGGAGTGTCGCTGCGCAACTGGCCGAGGGCCTTGAGTCTGGCCAGCAGGCTGGCCAGGGTGCGCTTGAGCTGGTTGAGCCACTGGCGGATGCCGCGGGCCAGCTTGGGCAGGCGCCCGGAGAGGTTGGACAGGTCCTGGAACAGGAAGCGGTACGAGGCCAGGCGCTCGACGATCAGGTGCAGGAACAGCCAGTAGTCCTCGGCACCCAGTTCGGCCTCGTGCGGCGGGTCGAGCAGCGGTGCCAGCTCGGTCTGGAAGCGCTCGAACAGCTCCATCACCAGCGGTTCCTTGCCGTGGAAGTGGTAATAGAGGTTGCCTGGGCTGATGCCCATCTCGGTGGCGATTTCGAGGGTGGAGACGTTGGGTTCGCCCTGTTCGTTGAACAACTGCAGGGCGGTTTCGAGGATGCGGTCGCGGGTCTTCATTCCATGATCTTGAGTGGCCGCCGGGGACTCGACGATAACCGGCCGGGGCGGCGCCCGGCCAGCGCTTTCGCCGCGCCTCAGCGCATGTGAACGTAGGTGCCCGGCGAGGCTTCCATCGCCGGGTACTTGTTGCTGCCGAGGGCGAACACCGTTTCGCGCTGCTCCCCGGAACGCTGCTGGATCCACTCCAGCCATTGCGGCCACCAGCTGCCCTCCTGTTTCTGCGCGTCGTAGTACCAGGCGCGTGGGTCACTGGTCAGCTTGCCGTTCTCGAAGTAGGTGGCCTTGGGGTTGCCCGGCGGGTTGAGGATGCTCTGGATATGCCCGCTGTTGGACAGGATGAAACGACGGCTGCCGCCCAGCAGCAGGGTGGAGCGGTACACCGTGTCCCAGGGCGTGATGTGGTCGTTGATGCCGGCCACGCTGAAACTGTCGAGGTTGACCTTGGACAGGTCGATCGGCGTGCCGCAGACCTCCAGGCCGCCGGCGCGGATCAGCGGGTTGTGCTTGAACAGATCGAGCAGGTCGCCATGCAGTGCGGCCGGTAGGCGAGTGTTGTCGTTGTTCCAGTAGAGGATGTCGAAGGCCGGCGGCTCCTTGCCCATCAGGTAGTTGTTGACCCAGTAGTTCCAGATCAGGTCGTTGGGGCGCATCCAGGCGAACACGCGCGACATGTCGCGGCCATCGAGCACGCCGCTCTGGTAGGAGCGGCGCTTGGCCGACTCCAGGGTCTGCTCGTCGGCGAACAGCATGGCCGGGCTCTCCACCTGGCTGTCCAGCAGGCTGACCAGGTAGGTGGCGCAGCCGATCTTGCGCAGCTGGCGCTTGGCCTGCAGGTGGCCCTGCAGGGCGGCGATGGTCAGGCCGCCAGCGCAGGCGCCCATCAGGTTCACTTCCTTGCTGCCGGTGATGAGGCGGCACACTTCGGTGGCATCCTCCACCGCCTGTACATAGCTGGACAGGCCCCACTCGCGATAGCGCGCGTCCGGGTTGCGCCAGCTGATCATGAACACCTGCAGGCCGTTCTTCAGGCAGTACTGGACGAAGCTCTTCTCCGGGCTGAGGTCGAAGATGTAGAACTTGTTGATCTGCGGCGGTACCACCAGCAGGGGCGTGGCGTACTGCTTCTCGCTCATCGGCTTGTAGTGGATCAGCTCGAACATTTCGCTGCGGAACACCACGGCGCCGGGCGTGGTGGCCAGGTTGCGGCCGACCTCGAAGGCCTGCTTGTTGACCTGCTGCGGCATGCCGCTGTTGTGCAGCAGGTCGTCGAGCAGCTGGCGCGCGCCACGCAAGGCGCTGGCGCCGCCGCTGTTGAACAGCTCCTTGACCGCCAACGGGTTGAGCAGGGTGTTGGACGGTGCCAGGGCGTCGTTGAGCAGGGAGAACAGGAAGTGCGCGCGGGTGCGGTCGTCCGGCGACAGATCGCTCTCGTCGATCCACGCCTTGAGCTGCTTCTGCCAGGCCAGGTAGGCCTGCAGGCTGCGGCGGTAGAAGGGGTTGAGGTGCCAGGTGGGGTCGGCGAAACGACTGTCCTGCGGGTTGGGCTGGTACGGCGTGTCGCCGAGCATCACCCGCCCCAGCTGCTTGCCGAACGCCAGCAGGTGGCGGGTGCTGTGCACCGGCTGGCGCAGGCCCTGGAAGGCCAGGGTGCGCAGGGTGGAGAACAGGTCGCGACCGCGCAGGCCGACCATCGCGCTCTGCGCATTCATGAAGTGTGCGGGTACCGGCATGGATCCCGGTGCAGTCTTGTCTCGCATGGGGCAGGCTCCGTCGTCAAACTGTCATAACCGATGACAGCAAGGCTTGTACCAAGGCGCGCCGGTGGGCATTCCAGACTGCCGCGCGAAAATTCTTCCCTGTCCGGTCGGCTTCGCCCTGGGGCGAGCCTGCCGGAGTAGCACTACAGTTGTGCGATCAGTGACTGCGAACGGGCTGCGGCTGCGGGTGCATCACCGCGCGCTGCCGTTCCTCCTGGAGGAACTTCATGATGATAGGTGCCACCGCTTCGGCGCGGGTCACCAGGAACAGGTGACCGTCGTCGATCACATGAAGTTCCGAGTTGGGAATGCGCCAGGCCAGCAGGCGCATGTTGACCAGCGGGATCAGTGGATCATCGTCGCCGGCCAGGACCAGAGTGGGTTGGCGAATGCGGTGCAGCCAGTGGATGCTGGTCCAGCCGAGGCCGGCGAACAGCTGCCAGTAGTAGCCCATCTTGCCGCCCGAGCGCACCTTGGAGGCATGCGCCAGGGCCAGCTTGGGGTCGCGACGGAAGGCGCCGCCGTAGATGTCCGGGGCAATATGCACGCCGTAGGACGGCTGGATGTAGCGCTTGGGGCTGGCCATGCGCCACAGCACCTTGGGCTTGCCCGGCACCATCACCGCGCCGGCCGAGGTGGCGGCCAGCACCAGCTTCTTGCAGCGTTCCGGGTAGTCGTGGGCGAACTGCTGCGCCAGGGCGCCGCCCCAGGACACGCCGATGGCGTTGACCTGGCCGTAGTCCAGGTAGTCGAGCATGCGCGCGGCCAGCTTGGCCAGGCCGGGGAAGCGGTAGGGCGTGCTCGGGGTCGATGAGCCGCCGACGCCGGGCACATCGAAGGCGATCACCTCCAGGTCCGGGTCCAGCGCGCGGACGAAGGGCATCACCAGCTCCAGGTTGGCGCCGATGCCGTTGAAGATCAGCAGTGGCGTCAGGCTGCTGCTGCCGGGGCGGACCGCAGTGCGGATGGTCTGGCCATCCAGCTCTATGGTGCGAAATACGAAAGGTTGCGGCATGCGCTAGGCCCTATACATGAATCGGTGGAAAGCGGCCTTCCGGGGCCGCTCGCCAAATTCCCGCTTGCACGGGGCGCCGCACGGGCCTGGGCCTTTGCGGCGTGCGGCACTTCCGGGTGCCGCGGGCAGTACTGCGCAAGGTGCAGCGTTGCTACAACAGTTATAACTCAGCGTTCGTGAACGTAGGTTCCCGGGGAGGCCTCGCCGGGGGCAAAGGCCTTGCTGCCCAGCGCGGTTGGCGCCTTCTTCAGCTTGCCCGAGCGCTCGGCCAGCCACTGCTGCCAGTGCAGCCACCAGGAGTCGGCATGCTTGGTGGCCTTCTCCTGCCATTCGCGGGCATTGGCCGCCGGCTCGCTGTTGGTGACGAAGCGCGCCTTGGGGTTGCCCGGCGGGTTGAGAATGCTCTGGATATGGCCGCTGTTGGACAGCACGAACTCGACCTTGCCACCGAACAGCAGCGAGGACTTGTAGCAGGCTTCCCAAGGGGTGATGTGGTCGGTGGTGCCGGCCACGCAGTAGATGTCGCTGGTGACCTGCTTGAGGTCGATCGGCGTGCCGCAGACTTCCAGGGCGCCGGCGCGGGTCAGCGGGTTGGTCTTGAACAGCTCGATCAGGTCGCCGTGCAGGGCGGCTGGCAGGCGGGTGGTGTCGTTGTTCCAGTAGAGGATGTCGAACACCGGCGGCTCGTTGCCCAGCAGGTAGTTGTTGACCCAGTAGTTCCAGATCAGGTCGTTGGGGCGCATCCAGGCGAACACCTTGGCCATGTCCTTGCCTTCCAGCACGCCGGATTGGTAGGAGCGGCGCTTGGCGGCCTCGAGGGTCTTCTCGTCGGCGAACAGGGCGACCTGGGTATCCAGCTTGGTGTCCAGCACGCTGACCAGCAGGGTCATGGAGTTGACCTTCTTCTCGCCCAGGGCGGCGTAGTGGCCCAGCAGCGAGGAGATGGTGATGCCGCCGGAGCAGGCGCCGAGCATGTTGACGTCCTTGCTGCCGGTGATGGCGGTGACCGCGTCGACGGCTTCCTTGAGCGCCTCGATGTAGGTCGACAGGCCCCATTCGCGCTGCGCCTTGGTCGGGTTGCGCCAGCTCACCACGAAGGTCTGGATGCCGTTGCGCAGGAGGAAGCGCGCCACGCTCTTCTCCGGCGACAGGTCGAAGACGTAGAACTTGTTGATCTGCGGCGGTACCACCAGCAGCGGGCGCTCGTGCACCTGCTCGGTGGTCGGCTTGTACTGGATCAGCTCCAGCAGATCGTTGCGGAATACGACGGCGCCTTCGCTGGTGGCGAGGTTCTTGCCGACCTCGAAGGCGTCCATCTTCACCTGGCTGGGCATGCCGCCGTTGTTGACGATGTCCTTGGCCAGGTGCGAAAGGCCGTCGAGCAGGCTCTTGCCGCCGGTTTCGAAGAAGCGTTTGACCGCTGCCGGGTTGGCCATGCTGTTGGTCGGCGCCATGGCTTCGGTCATCAGGTTGATGACGAAATGGCCGCGGCTGGTGTCCTGCTCGGAGAGGTTGCTCTCCTCGATCCAGTCGTGCAGCTCCTTGCGCCAGGCCAGGTAGGTCTGCAGGTAGCGGCGGTACAGCGGGTTCTGGCTCCAGGCCGGGTCGGCGAAGCGACGGTCATCGGCTTCGGGCGTCAGCGCGGACTGGCCGAGCAGCACATTCTTCAGCTCAAGGGCGAAGTGGGTGGCGTGCTTGGCGCTGTGGATGGGTTGCTTGATGGCCTGGGCCAGCACCATGCGGGCAGAGGTGAGTAGATCCTTGCCGCGCAAGCCGATCACCGGGTTCAGTCCCAAGGTGTTTTCCGAGGCTTGGCGATGCAGGTCTTCATTATTCTTGTGGGTCATCTACGACGCTCCATTGTCCTGAGACGAATACCAACTGCAGCTGTGAAAGGCACAGGGCGAAGGGCTGGTACTGCTCGGGTTTACCGGGTGCGGAGCGAACTCCGCGCTTGCTTTGCATTCGCCTGGGCAAATGCATGGAACCTGCCAGTTCCTTGGTTACCCGAGTTTCCGTTTTTGCGCAAGATCGCCAATGCGGATCACGCAGCGCGCGGGAGTATGCCGAGCGCGATTAGAAAATGCGCTCTAGGCGTGAAGACAATATGACGAGAGGGGCGCGGCAGAGCCTGCCGGTGAGGGCGCGGGGAGGTGCTCTAGAGCATCAGGCGCACGACCGATTCGTCCGGGTCGCGTGACTTGCCGGCGGCGGCCAGCTGCTGCAGATAGTCGGCCCACAGCTGTTCCTGGCGGGTGGCCAGCTGGTAGAGGTAGTCCCAGGTGTACAGGCCGCTGTCATGGCCGTCGTCGAAGCACAGTTTCAGTGCATAGTTGCCGGCCGGCTCGACGCGGCTCAGCGCCACGTTCAGCTTGCCGTACTGCAGGATGGGCTTGCCGTGGCCCTGCACCTCGGCCGAGGGCGAGTGCACGCGCAGGAACTCGGCGCCGAGCTGATAGCGTTCACTGCCGTAGGCCAGCTCCAGGGTGCGGGAAGCCTTGTGCAGCTTGATGGCGGTGGGCATGCGCATGGTGGGAGGTCCTGAAGCGGGGCGGATAAGCCATTATCCACCCCGCGACACCATCAGAGAATGTAACGCGACAGGTCTTCGTCCTGCGCCAGCTCGCCGAGATGGCCGTTGACATAGGCGGCGTCGATGCGGATCGGCTCACCGTTCTGCTGGCCGGCCAGGTCGCCGGCGCTGAAGGAGACTTCCTCCAGCAGGCGCTCTAGCAGGGTGTGCAGGCGCCGCGCGCCGATGTTCTCGGTCTTCTCGTTGACCTGCCAGGCGATCTCGGCGATGCGCTGGATACCGTCGGCGGCGAACTCGATGTGCAGTCCCTCGGTCTTCAGCAGCTCGCTGTACTGCTCGGTCAGCGCCGCATGCGGCTCGGTGAGGATGCGCTCGAAGTCCTGCGGCGACAGGGCCTTCAGCTCGACGCGGATCGGCAGGCGGCCCTGCAGCTCGGGCACCAGGTCGCTGGGCTTGGCCAGGTGGAAGGCGCCGGAGGCGATGAACAGGATGTGGTCGGTCTTGACCATGCCCAGCTTGGTATTGACCGTGCAGCCCTCGATCAGCGGCAGCAGGTCGCGCTGCACGCCCTCGCGGGATACGTCGGCGCCGCTGACATTGCCGCGCTTGGCGACCTTGTCGATCTCGTCGATGAAGACGATGCCGTGCTGCTCCACCGCCTCCAGGGCGCGGGCCTTGAGCTCTTCCTCGTTGACCAGGCGCGCCGCTTCCTCGTCGCGCACCATCTTCAGGGCGTCCTTGACCTTCAGCTTGCGGGTCTTCTTCTTGCCCTTGGTCAGGCCGGAGAACAGGTTCTGCAGCTGGCTGGTCATCTCTTCCATGCCCGGCGGGGTCATGATCTCGACGCCCATCGGCTGCTCGGCGACCTCGATTTCGATCTCCTTGTCGTCCAGCTGGCCCTCGCGCAGGCGCTTGCGGAACAGCTGGCGGGTGTTGGAGTCCTGGCTTGGCTGCGCATCTTCGTTGAAACCAACGCGGGCCGGCGGCAGCAGGGCGTCGAGGATGCGCTCCTCGGCGGCGTCCTCGGCGCGGTGCTGCATCTTCTGCACTTCCTGCTCGCGCAGCATCTTCAGGGCGGCGTCGGCCAGGTCGCGGATGATCGACTCGACATCGCGGCCGACATAGCCGACCTCGGTGAACTTGGTCGCCTCGACCTTGAGGAAGGGCGCGTTGGCCAGCTTGGCCAGGCGACGGGCGATCTCGGTCTTGCCGACGCCGGTGGGGCCGATCATCAGGATGTTCTTCGGCGTCACTTCCTGGCGCAGCTCGGCCGGCAGCTGCATGCGCCGCCAGCGGTTGCGCAGGGCGATGGCCACGGCGCGCTTGGCGTCGTCCTGGCCGATGATGTGGCGGTTGAGCTCGGAAACGATCTCGCGGGGCGTCATGGACATAGATGTGGCTCCGGAAGCCGCGCTTACTGGGCGCAGTCTTCTTCCTCGATGGTCAGATTCTGGTTAGTGAAGACACAGATGGAGCCGGCAATGTTCAACGCGGCCTCGGTGATTTCGCGGGCGGACAGCTCGGTCTTCTGCAGCAGTGCGAGCGCCGCGGCCTGGGCGAAGCCGCCGCCGGAACCCATGGCGATCAGGCCGTGCTCGGGTTCGACCACGTCACCGTTGCCGGTGATGATCAGCGAGGCGTCCTTGTTGGCCACCGCCAGCATGGCTTCCAGGCGGCTCAGCGAACGATCGGTACGCCAGTCCTTGGCCAGCTCGACGGCGGCGCGGACCAGATGGCCCTGGTGCTTCTCCAGCTGGCCCTCGAAGCGCTCGAACAGGGTGAAGGCATCGGCGGTGGCGCCGGCGAAGCCGGCCAGCACCTGGCCGTGGTAGAGGCGGCGGACCTTCTTGGCGTTGCCTTTCATCACGGTGTTGCCGAGGGAAACCTGGCCGTCGCCGCCCATGACGACTTTGCCGTTGCGGCGGACTGAAACGATGGTGGTCAAGGGGTGGATCTCCACGCAGCGGGGCAGAAGTGCCCGAATGGAGATCAGATGGGGTGGCCCGTCCGGCTTTTCAACCGGAGCGGGCGATTAACGGCTCAACGGCTCTGACGCTGCTGTAACAGCAGATTGCTGAAGCCGCTGGCGGCCAGCTGCTTCTGCGCGGCGGCCAGCTGCTCGCGGCTGGCGTAGGGGCCGACCAGTACGCGGAACCAGTTCTCCTCGCGCACCTTGCCCGACTCCACCTGCACGTTCTGGCCGAGCAGGAGGATCTGCGCGCGCACCTTGTCGGCATCCTCGCGCTTGCGGAACGAACCGGCCTGGAGGAAAAACTGGGTGGTGACCGGCGCCTTGGCCACCACCACTGGCGGCGGTGGCGGGGTCTGGCCGTTGAGCGCGGCTTCGGCGCGGGCGGCGTCGATCTTGGCCGCTTCCTCGGGCGTCACCGGCTTCTGCTCCGGCGGCTTGGGCGCGTCGGCGGGCGGCAGCGCATCCGGCGGCACGATGACCTCGGACTCGGGCAGCAGGGTATAGAAGTCGTACTTCGGCTTGGCCGGCTCGGCTGGCGCCTGGGGCTTCTGCTGCTGCGCGGCGGTGCGCTTCTGCTCCTCGGGCTTGCTGCGCTTCACCTCGTCGCGGCCTGGTTCCAGGCTGAACAGGAACATGAAGAAGGCGCCGACGGCGGCGCCGCAGGCCAGCCATACCCAGCCCGGCACCGGCTTCTTCGCCGGCGCCTGGTAGCGGCTGGCGCCACGTTTGGGCGCGGGCTTCTTCTTCGCGGCCACTTACATGCGCTCCAGAGTGTCCAGGCCGAGCAGCTCCAGGCCCTGCTTGAGGGTGCGGCCGGTCAGGGCGGCCAGGCGCAGGCGGCTCTGCTGGGTGGCTTGATCATCGGCGGCGAGGATCGGGCAGTTCTCGTAGAAGCTGGAGAACAGGCCGGCCAGGTCATAGAGGTAGCTGCACAGCAGGTGTGGCGTGCCCTTTTCGGCGACGCTGGCGAGCAGTTCGTTGAATTGCGCCAGCTTGGCGCCCAGGGCCTGCTCCTGCTCGGCGACCAGGGTGATCTTGCCGCCGATCTCGCTGACGTCCTTGCCCAGCTTGCGGAAGATGCTGGCCACGCGGGTGTAGGCGTACAGCAGGTAGGGTGCGGTGTTGCCTTCGAAGCTCAGCATCAGCTCGAAGTTGAAGCTGTAGTCGCTGGTGCGGTGCTTGGACAGGTCGGCGTATTTCACCGAGGCAATGCCGACCACGCGGGCGATCTCGCGCAGCTCGTCTTCGCCGAGGTTCGGGTTCTTGCCCTTGACCAGCGCATAGGCGCGCTGCTCGGCTTCATCGAGCAGTTCGACCAGCTTCACCGTGCCGCCGTCGCGGGTCTTGAACGGGCGGCCGTCCGGGCCGTTCATGGTGCCGAAGCCCATGTGCTCCATCTCGAAGCTGGCGGGCACGAAGCCGGCCAGGCGCGCGCAGGCGAAGACCATCTGGAAGTGCAGGGCCTGGCGCTGGTCGACAAAGTACAGGGCGCGGTCGGCCTTCAGCACGCCGGCGCGGTAGCGGGTGGCGGCCAGGTCGGTGGTGGCGTACAGGTAGCCACCGCCGGCCTTCTGCACGATCAGCGGCAGCGGGTTGCCCTCGGCATTCTTGAACTCGTCCATGAATACGCACTGGGCGCCGTTGTCCTCGGTCAGCAGGCCTTTGGCGGCGAGATCGGCGATGACGTTGGGCAGGTCGTCGTTGTAGGCGCTCTCGCCTTTGACGTCGGCCATCGACAGCTTCACGCCGAGACGGTCGTAGAGCGCCTGGCAGTGGCTCAGGGAGATATCGTTGAAGCGGTTCCACAGGCGCAGGCACTCGGCGTCGCCGGCCTGCAGCTTGACCACCAGCTCGCGGGCGCGGTCGGCGAACTCGGCGGATTCGTCGAAGCGCTTCTTGGCGGCGCGGTAGAAGCCTTCCAGGTCGGCCAGCTCGCTTTCGGCGGCGGCCGGGTTTTCCTGCATGTAGGCCAGCAGCATGCCGAACTGGGTGCCCCAGTCGCCGACGTGGTTCTGGCGGATCACCGTGTCGCCGAGGAACTCCAGCACGCGCGCCACGCCGTCGCCGATGATGGTCGAGCGCAGGTGGCCGACGTGCATTTCCTTGGCCAGGTTGGGCGCCGACAGGTCGACCACCACGCGCTGCGCCGGGCCGTTCTTGCGCACGCCGAGCCTGGCGTCGGCCAGTGCCGCTTCGAGGCGCTCGGCCAGGGCGTCGCTGTTCTGGAAGAAGTTGAGGAAGCCGGGGCCGGCGATTTCCACCTTGCTGATGCCGGCGTCGGCGGGCAGGGCGGCGATCAGCTTCTCGGCCAGGTCGCGCGGCTTCTGCCCGGCCGGCTTGGCCAGCATCATGGCGATGTTGCTGGCGAAGTCACCGTGGCTCTTGTCCTTGGTGTTCTCCACCTGGATCACCGGGCTCAGCCCTTCGGGCAGCACGCCCTCGGCGGTCAGGCGGGTCAGGGCTTGCTGAATCAGGTGGCGAATGGTGTCTTTCATGGTCTGCTCGGTCGGCCGCGGCTGGTCGAAAACTGCGCATTATAGAAGCAGCCGCCAGTTGCAGGCCACAGGCGAGCTGTAGTGCGCATGCAATCCGGGGCGGAGGTCAGAACAGGTCGATGGGGTCGACATCCAGCGACCAGCGCACGGCGCGCCCGGCCGGCATCGCTTCCAGCACCGGCAGCCAGTGCGCCAGCAGCTTGTGCAGCGGCGCGCGGCTGGCGCACTGCAGCAGCAGCTGGGCACGGAAACGCCCGGCGCGGCGCTCCATCGGTGCCGGCACCGGGCCGAGCAGCTCGATGCCGTTCAGCTTGAGCTCCGCGCACAGCTGTTCGGCGTAGGTGCAGGCGTCATCGAGGAAGGCCTCGGCCTGGCCCGGCTTGTGCGCCTCGCCGCGCAGCAAGGCGAGGTGGGCGAACGGCGGCAGGCCGGCGCCACGCCTTTCGCTCAGGGCCTGTTCGGCGAACGCCGGGTAGCCCTGCTCGGTGAGCTGGACCAGCAGCGGATGGTCGGCCAGGTGGCTCTGGATGATCACCTTGCCCGGCTCCTCGGCGCGACCGGCGCGGCCGGCCACCTGCACGGTGAGTTGGGCCATGCGCTCGCTGGCACGGAAGTCGGCGGAAAACAGGCCGCCATCGGCATCGAGGATCGCCACCAGGGTCACGCGCGGGAAGTGGTGGCCCTTGGCGAGCATCTGGGTGCCGACCAGGATGCACGGCTCGCCCTTGTTGATGGTGGCGAACAGCTTGTCCATGGCGCCCTTGCGCGAGGTGCTGTCGCGGTCGATGCGTAGCACCGGGAATTGCGGGAAGAGCAGGGCCAGACGCTCCTCGGCGCGCTCGGTGCCGGCGCCGACCGGGCGCAGGTCGACCTGGTTGCATTCCGGGCAGTTGCGCGGCAGGCGCTCGACGTGGCCGCAGTGGTGGCAGCGCAGCTCGTTATGGCGTTGGTGCAGGGTCATGCGCGCGTCGCAGCGCGGGCACTGGCTGATCCAGCCGCAGTCGTGGCACAGCAGGGTGGGGGCGAAGCCACGGCGGTTGAGGAACACCAGCACCTGCTGGCCGGCTTCCAGCGTCTGGCGGATCGCCTGCTGCAGCGGGCCGGAGATGCCGGCGTCGAGTGGCAGGCTCTTCACGTCCAGGCGCAGGAAGCGTGGCTGCTGGGCGCCGCCGGCGCGCAGGGTCAGCTTGAGCAGGGCGTAGCGCCCGGCATGGGCGTTGTGCAGGCTTTCCAGCGACGGCGTGGCCGAGCCGAGGACTATTGGCAGGTGCTCCTGGCGCGCCCGCACCAGGGCCAGGTCGCGGGCGTGGTAGCGCAGGCCTTCCTGCTGCTTGTAGGAGGCGTCGTGTTCCTCGTCGACGATGATCAGCCCGGGGTTCTTCAGTGGGGTGAACAGCGCCGAGCGGGTGCCGATGACGATATCGGCTTCGCCATCGCGCGCGGCCAGCCAGGCATCCAGGCGCTCGCGGTCGTTGACTCCGGAGTGCAGCAGGGCGATGCGCGCGTTGAAGCGGCGGGCGAAGCGCTCCACCGTCTGCGGCCCCAGGTTGATCTCCGGGATCAGCACCAGCGCCTGCTTGCCGGCCTCCAGGCAGTGGCGGATCAGCTGCAGGTAGACCTCGGTCTTGCCGCTGCCGGTGACACCATAAAGCAGGAAGGCGCCGAAACCCTGCATGCCGGATTGCACGGCATTGAAGGCGGCGCGCTGCTCGGCGTTGAGCGGCAGTTCCGGCTGCGCCAGCCAGCCGCCGTGGCGCACCAGCGGTGTACTGCGGCGTACCTCGACGCGCACCAGGCCCTTCTCCAGCAGCAGGTCGAGGCTGTCCTTGTTCAACTGCAGCTTGCTCAGCAGGCCGTGCGGCACGCCGTGATGGTGCTGCGCCAGGGTTCGCAGCGCTTCGCGCTGGCGCGGTGCGCGGGCCAGGCGCGGGTCGTCCGCGCTGGCGCCCTCGGTGGCGTGCCAGTAGCGCTCCTGGCGCACCTCGGCGGGCTCGCCCTGGCGCAGCAGCACCGGCAGGGCCCAGCTCAGCGTGTCGCCGAGGCTGTGCTGGTAGTACTGCGCCGTCCACAGGCACAGCTTGAACAGCGGCGCCGGTAGCGGCGGCGTGCGGTCGAGCAGTTGCAGGGCCGGTTTGAGTTTGTCCGCCGGTACCTCGCTGTGCTGCACCACCTCCACCAGCACGCCCACCACCTCGCGGCGACCGAACGGCACGCGCAGGCGCACGCCTGGCTGCAACGCCGCGTGCGGCACACCCTGCGGCGCCAGATAGTCGAACAGGCGGCGCAGCGGCGAGGGCAGGGCGAGGCGCAGGATGGTGTCGGGCACGGCGAACTCCGAAAATCGAGGTCGCGATGCTAGCACGGCCGCACGTCGCCCGGCCGCTGGTGCGGCTTGCGCGGCGGCGGCGGTCTGATATAGTGCGCGGCCTATTTCCGTGCGGTACCCGGCAACGAGCCGAGTGGCGGCACACACCACCGAGGAAAAAGCGATGAAAGCCGATACCCATCCGCAGTACGAAGAAATGGTTGCAACCTGCAGCTGTGGCAACGTGATCAAGACCCGTTCCACCCTGTGCAAGCCGATGAGCCTGGACGTGTGCTCCGAATGCCACCCGTTCTACACCGGCAAGCAGAAGATGCTGGATACCGGCGGCCGTATCGACCGCTTCAAGCAGCGTTTCGGCGTATTCGGCAGCAAGTAAGCCGGATGGTGGTTCAGACCACACTGCTGAAAAAGGCGTCCCTGGTGGGCGCCTTTTTCGTTTCTGTCTGCCTGCAATCCGCGGCATGGGCCTTCTGCCCGCTGCAGCCCGAGCTGCAGGCGCTGCGCGTGGCCAAGGTGGTGGACGGCGACACCCTGCGCCTGGCGGACGGCCGCAGCGTGCGCCTGATCGGCATCAATGCCCCCGAGCGGGCGCGGGACGGGCGTCCGGCCGAGCCTTTCGCCGAGGCGGCGCAGCGCCGCCTGCAGGTGCTGGTGGCGGCCAATGGCGGGCGTGTCGGCCTGCGCCTCGGGACCAAGCCGCGCGATCACTACGGTCGCACCCTGGCGCATGCCTACGATGACACCGGTCGTAACCTTGAGGCGCAACTGCTGGCTGAGGGCTTGGGATTTCGCGTGGCCTTCGAACCGGCCAATGGGCTCGAGGCCTGCCAGCGCGACGCAGAGACCGAGGCGCGGGCGCGTCAGCTAGGGGTGTGGCAGCAGGTGCAGTGGATCAGTCCGTTCGACCTGCGCCGTGGCGGTTTTGCCCTGGTGCGCGGTCGCATCGAAACGGTCCAGCGCAATCGCGGCGGGCTGTGGCTGGAGATGGAAGGGCCGCTGGTGCTGCGCGTCGAGCCGAAGCTGCTGCGCCACTTCGATGCGGCGGCCCTGCAGCGCCTGGTCGGGCGTGAGGTCGAGGCGCGCGGCTGGGTCATCGACCGTTCCCGGCGCGGCGGCCTGCAGGCCGACCAGGCGCGCTGGCTGTTGCCGCTGACGCATGCAGCCATGCTGGAGGTATTGCCATGATCTGGCGCCTGTTGCTGCTGTCGTCCCTGCTGTTCCAGCTGGTGGGGTGTGCGGTCAACCCGGCCACCGGCAAGACCGATTTCGTGATGATGAGCGAGCAGCAGGAGATCGAGCTGGGGCGCAACTACGCCCAGGAAATCGCCAAACAGTACCCGCGCTACGCCGACGAGAAGCTGCAGGCCTATGTGCAGCGAGTCGGCGAGCGTGTTGCCCGCTATGGCCATCGCAGCCACCTGAGCTACCGCTTCACGGTGGTCGACAGTCCGGAGATCAACGCCTTCGCCATTCCGGGCGGGCACATCCACATCCACCGCGGGCTGATGGCCTACCTCGGCTCCGAGGCGGAGCTGGCCGCCGTGCTCGGCCATGAGGTCGGCCACGTCACCGCCCGCCACAGCGTGCGCCAGCAGAGCCAGTCCGCTGCCTGGAACATTCTCGGTCAGGCCGTGGCCATCGGCACCGGCGTCGGCGCGGCCGGCGATGTCACCAGCGCGCTGGGCACTGCCCTGGTACGCGGCTACGGTCGCGACATGGAGCTGGAGGCCGACGGCTTCGGTGCCCAGTACCTGGCGCGCAGCGGCTATGACCCGCAGGCGATGATCGCAGTGGTCAAGGTGCTGAAGAACCAGGAAGACTTCGCACGCGCCGAGGCGCAAGCGCGCGGGCAGGAGGTGGCGCCGAGCGGCTACCACGGCCTGTTCGACACCCACCCGGACAACGATACCCGCCTGCACCAGGTCGTCGCCGCCGCCACGCCGCTGGCCACCGGGCAGGGCGAGGTGGGGCGTGAAACCTACCTGAAGATGATCGACGGCATGCCATTCGGCGATTCCGCCGAGGCCGGTGTGCGCCGTGGCCAGCGCTTCTATCATGTCGGCCTGGATTTCACCCTGGCCTTTCCCCAGGGCTGGGAACTGATCAATCGCCCCGATGCGCTGATCGTTCATCGCGCCGACGAGCAGGCCTTTCTGGTCATGAGCCTGGAGGGATTGCAGGGTGGTGGCGGCTCGCAGGCGTTCATCCGCCAGCGCACCGGTGGTCGTGGTCTGGCAGCCCAGCAGAGCTTCCTTCAGAACGGCCTGGACGTGACCACCGGTGTGCTGCCAGGACGTGATGCCAAGCGGGTTGCGGTGGTGGCGCGTGGGCAGGAGGCATTTCTGTTCGTCGGCGCGGTGAAGGGGCGTGCCTCGCTGGAGGCAGCCGACGAGCAGTTCATGGCGGTGATCCGCAGTTTCCGTCCGTTGCAGGCCGATGAGCGAGCCTTGGGCCAGTCCCGGCGCCTGCAGCTGATGCGCTTCAAGGCGGGGCAGAGCCTGGAGGAGTTGAGTCGGCAGATGGGGGGCGAGGGTGACTCGTTGCAGCGCCTGCGTCTGCTAAATGGTCTGTATCCGACCGGCCAGCCACTTCCTGGCGATTGGCTCAAAGTGGTCCGCTGAGGCGCTGCGAGCCCCGGCCTTGTGGGCCTCGGCCATCTTGCGTATGCTCGCTCGCCTGCCTTTCACAGCAAAGCGGAAATAGCCGAAATGTCCGATCTGAAAACTGCCGCTCTCGAGTATCACGCTCAGCCCCGTCCGGGAAAACTCAGCGTTGAACTGACCAAGCCCACCGTCACCGCCCGTGACCTTGCCCTGGCCTACAGCCCAGGTGTGGCTGAGCCGGTACGCGAGATCGCCCGCGACGCCGAACTGGCCTACCGCTACACCGGCAAGGGCAACCTGGTGGCAGTGATTTCCGACGGCACCGCCATTCTCGGCCTGGGCAACCTCGGCCCGCTGGCCTCCAAGCCGGTGATGGAAGGCAAGGGTGTGCTGTTCAAGCGCTTCGCCGGTATCGACGTGTTCGATATCGAGGTCGATGCCGAGAGTCCGCAAGCCTTCATCGATACCGTCAAGCGCATTTCCATCACCTTCGGTGGTATCAACCTGGAAGACATCAAGGCGCCCGAGTGCTTCGAGATCGAGCGCGCGCTGATCGAGCAGTGCGATATTCCGGTATTCCATGATGACCAGCACGGTACCGCCATCGTTACCGCCGCGGGCATGCTCAACGCCCTGGAAATCGCCGGCAAGACCCTGCCGGAAGCCAAGATCGTCTGCCTCGGTGCCGGTGCGGCCGCCATCTCCTGCATGAAGCTGCTGGTGAGCATGGGCGCCCAGGTCGAGAACATCTTCATGCTCGACCGCAAGGGCGTGATCCATGCCGGTCGTGACGACCTCAACCAGTACAAGGCGGTGTTTGCCCACGCCACCGACAAGCGCAGCCTGTCCGACGCCCTCGACGGCGCCGACGTGTTCGTCGGCCTGTCCGGCGCCAACCTGCTGAGCCCGGAAGACCTCAAGCGCATGGCTCCGAACCCGATCGTATTCGCCTGCTCCAACCCGGATCCGGAAATCAAGCCGGAGCTGGCTCGCGAGGCGCGCCCGGACGTGATCATGGCGACCGGTCGTTCGGACTACCCGAACCAGGTCAACAACGTGCTCGGCTTCCCCTTCATCTTCCGCGGTGCCCTGGACGTACGCGCCACTCGCATCAACGAGGAGATGAAGATCGCCGCCGCCAATGCCCTGCGCGAACTGGCCAAGCTGCCGGTGCCCAAGGAAGTCTGCGATGCCTATGGCGGCATCGAGCTGAGCTTCGGTCGCGAGTACATCATTCCGAAGCCGATGGACGCGCGCCTGATCACCGTGGTGGCCGATGCCGTGGCCAAGGCTGCGATCGAGAGCGGCGTGGCGACCCTGCCCTACCCGCCGCACTACCCGCTGAAGTCGGTGGATGAGGTGTTCAACGGCTGATCGCCGCTGCAATGAAAAAGCCCCGCGAATGCGGGGCTTTTTTGTGGCTGGACGAAAGTCCTCAGAACAGGTCGATCGGTGTCGCCTCGTCTGCCGGTAGCGGGCTGCCGGGAATGCCCAGCGCCGGGTCCAGTTCGCTCATCGGTGGCGGCGAGTCCTCGCTCTTGAACAGCTCGAAGTAGGCGTCGGGCGAACCTGGCGATGCGGCGCGGCCGCTTAGCGGATCAACGCGCAGGCTGAGCAGGCCGGCCGGCTCGGGCGGCAGGTGGTCCGGCTTGTCCTTGAGTGCGGCGCCCATGTAGCTCATCCAGATCGGCAGGGCCACGGTGCCGCCGTACTCATGGCGGCCGAGGCTTTCCGGCTGATCGAAGCCGACCCAGACGGTGGTCATGTAGTCGGCGTTGTAGCCGGAGAACCAGCTGTCCTTGGACTCGTTGGTGGTGCCGGTCTTGCCTGCCAGGTCACCACGGCCTAGCGCCAGGGCGCGGCGGCCGGTGCCGCGCTTGATCACGTCCTGCAGCATGCTGGTCATGATGTAGGCGGTGCGCTCGTCGATGATCTGCTCGGCGGCGACGGGTTTCACCACTTCGGCATTCGGCTCTTCGAGCAGCAGCGAAGCGTTCTGTTCCTCGACCAGTTGCAGGCGCTCCGGCGTACGCGGCGGATTGGCAGTGAACAGGGTCTTGCCGTCGCGGCTGTCGATGCGCTGGATCAGGTAGGGCTGGATCTTGCGTCCGCCATTGGCGAAGACGCTCCAGCCGCCGGCGATTTCCAGCGGGGTCAGGCCGGCGGTACCGAGTGCCAGGGACAGATTGCGCGGCAGCTCCTGCTTGTTGAAGCCGAAGGCGCTGATGTAGTCGAGCGCATAGTCGATGCCGATGGTCTGCAGGACGCGGATCGACACCAGGTTGCGCGACTTGTACAGCGCCTCGCGCAGACGGATCGGGCCGAGGAACGTATTGTTGTCGTTCTTCGGGCGCCAGGCTTCTTCCATGCCGGCTTCCTGGAACACGATGGGCGCATCGTTGACCAGGCTGGAGGCGGTGAAGCCGGCGTCCAGCGCCGCGCTGTAGATGAAGGGCTTGAAGCTGGAACCCGGCTGGCGCTTGGCCTGGGCGGCACGGTTGTAGTTGCTCTGCTCGAAGGAGAAGCCGCCGACCAGCGCGCGAATGGCGCCGTCCTGCGGGTCGAGCGAGACCAGCGCGCTCTGTGCGGCCGGGATCTGGCGGAACAGCAGGGCGCCGCTCTCCTTGTCCGGCTCGACTCGTACAAGGTCACCGATCTGTGCCACATCAGCCGGCTTCTGCGGGCGCGGGCCCAGGCTGTTGGTGTTGAGGAAGGGGCGTGCCCATTTCATGCTGTCCCAGGCGACCGGCTGCTCTTCGCCGTTGCGCAGCAGGACCATGATGCCGCTCTTCTCGACCTGGGTGACGATGGCCGGCTGCAAGCCGCCGATGCTCTTGTGCTTGGCGAGTTCCGCCAGCCAGGCTTCGCGGGTCAGGCCGGGCAGGCGGGTCTCGGGACCGCGGAAACCGTGGCGCTGGTCGTAGGCGATCAGGCCTTCATGCAGCGCGTTGCTGGCGGCGTCCTGCAATTGCGACGGCACCGTGGTGATGACGCGGAAGCCTTCGGTGTAGGCGTCGCTGCCATAGCGGCCGACCATCTCGGCGCGCGCCATCTCGGCGATATAGGGGGCATTGAGCTCGATCGGCTGCACATGGTGGCGGGCGTCGATGGGCTCGGCCAGGGCGGCATCGTAGCGAGCCTTGTCGATCGCGCCGAGCTTGTACATGCGCCCGAGGATCCAGTCGCGACGTTCCATGCTGCGCTGCGGGTTGACCAGCGGGTTGTAGCGCGACGGGGCCTTGGGCAGGCCGGCGATCATCGCCAGCTGTGCCAGGCTAAGGTCGCGGATCGACTTGCCGTAGTAGACCTGCGCTGCAGCCTCGACGCCGTAGGCGCGGTTGCCCAGATAAATCTTGTTGACGTAGAGCTCGAGGATCTCGTTTTTGCTCAGCTCGCGTTCGATTTGTAACGCCAGCAGGATTTCATTGATTTTGCGTGAGAAGCTGCGCTCATTGGTGAGGAAGAAGTTCTTCGCCACCTGCATGGTGATGGTGCTGCCGCCAGTCTGGATGTGACCGCTCGCCAATAACTGCGTAGCAGCGCGCACCAGGCTGGTGAAGTCGACGCCATAATGGTTGGCGAAATTGTCGTCCTCGGCGGCCAGCAGGGCTCTGATGAAGTCGGGCGGAATGTCTTCGAAGCGGATCGGCGAGCGACGCATCTCGCCGAACTCGGCGATCAGCTTGCCGTCACTGCTGTAGACGCGCAGCGGTATCTGCAGCTGGATGCTGCGCAGCGACTCGACTGAGGGGAGGCCGGGACTAAGATAGAGAAAGGCGCCGCTGAAACTGAGCACCAACCCGCAAAAAGCGGCGACACAAGACCACCAGAAAAACTTCAGCAAACGCATCAAGGTTCTTGGAATTCCAGGTAAAAGAATGGGTTAAGTGTTGCGCGGTGCGAAAAGGGGAAAACTGTTCACATTATAAGCGGTTTTTTTGCAGGGGAGCCATTTGCGCTTCTGTCAAGACTGTTATTTAATGTGGAAAAACATAAATAGTCCGTAAGTCTCGGATGCAGATAGGAAATCGGTCGTGCTAGGGCTCTTCAATAAGAAAGCGAACACGCTTCTGGGGATCGACATCAGTTCGACCTCGGTCAAGCTCCTTGAATTGAGTCGCTCCGGAAGCCGCTACAAGGTAGAGGCCTATGCTGTCGAGCCGCTCCCACCCAATGCTGTTGTCGAAAAGAACATCGCCGAGCTGGAGGGGGTCGGTCAGGCTCTTGCTCGCGTTCTAAGCAAGGCGAAAACCAGCGTGCGTACTGCGGCAGTGGCGGTGGCCGGCTCTGCGGTGATCACCAAGACCATTGAGATGGAAGCCGGTCTCAACGATGACGAGCTGGAGAACCAGCTGAAGATCGAGGCCGACCAGTACATTCCCTATCCATTGGAAGAGGTGGCTATCGACTTCGAGGTGCAGGGCCTTTCTCCGCGCAACCCCGAACGGGTCGAAGTCCTGCTGGCTGCCTGCCGTAAAGAGAACGTCGAGGTTCGCGAGGCGGCTCTTGGGCTCGCCGGTGTTACGGCCAAGGTTGTCGATGTGGAGGCTTATGCGCTCGAGCGCGCCTATGGCCTGCTCCAGTCACAGCTTGGCGGCAGCGTCGATGAGCTGACGGTTGCCGTGGTCGACATCGGTGCCACCATGACCACCCTGAGCGTGCTGCACAATGGTCGCACGATCTACACCCGGGAGCAGTTGTTCGGTGGGCGTCAGCTGACCGAAGAGATCCAGCGCCGCTACGGTCTCTCCGTCGAGGAGGCTGGTCTGGCCAAGAAGCAGGGTGGTCTGCCGGATGACTACGAAAGCGAAGTGCTGCAGCCCTTCAAGGAAGCGGTCGTGCAGCAGGTTTCGCGTTCGCTGCAATTCTTCTTCGCGGCCGGTCAGTTCAACGATGTCGACTACATCCTGCTGGCAGGTGGTACGGCCTCGATTCCTGACCTGGATCGAATGATTCAACAGAAGATTGGTACTCCTACCCTGGTGGCCAACCCCTTCGCCGACATGGCGCTGGGAAGCAAGGTCAATGCCGGAGCCCTGGCTAGCGATGCCCCGTCCTTGATGATTGCCTGTGGCCTGGCGATGAGGAGTTTCGACTGATGGCGCGGATCAACTTACTTCCATGGCGCGAGCAGTTGCGCGAAGAGCGCAAGCAGCGCTTCTTGGTTGCCCTGGGCGGGACGCTTGTTATTGCGGGTGGATTGGTTGTCCTGGCGGGGCAATATCTCGATGGTGCTATCGAGCAGCAATCTGCGCGCAATGATTTTATCAAGAAAGAAATTGCTGTTCTTGATGAGCGGATAAAAGCGATCAAAGAGCTGAAGGAGCGTCGTGCCCAGCTGCTGGAGCGAATGAAGATCATTCAGGACTTGCAGGGTAATAGGCCGGTAATTGGTCATGTATTCGATCAGTTAGTGCGCACGCTCCCCGATGGAGTGTATTTCACCGAGCTGAAGCGATCTGAAAAAGTAATTTCTATTGCTGGTGCTGCGGAGTCGAATAACCGGGTTTCGAGCCTTATGCGCAATCTGGATGCTTCCGAGTGGTTGGTTGCCCCTAATCTGACTGAGGTTAAGGCGGTGACTGCTGGTGCTATTGATCAGGCGAATGTCTTTCAGTTGACTGTTCAGCAGACTCAGCCTGGCGAGCAGGTAGACAATGCCTCGGTCAAGGGGGCTGCACAGGGCGCAGTGAAAGAGGCAAAGAACGGCGGTAAACAACCATGAGCCTTACCGAAGCAATAGATTCGTTAAAGAAAGTTGATCTTGCTGAGCTGGATCTAAATAACCTAGGCGCTTGGCCTGCTGCGGTTAAGGTGATCGCTTGCTGCTTACTGTTAATTGTTGCGCTTGCCCTCGGGTTTAATTTCTATCTTAAGGATCTCCAGGCTGATCTAGATCGCCAGCGAGCTGAAGAGCAGACCCTGAAAGATCAGTTCTCCGCTAAGGCTTTTCAGGCGGCGAATTTGGATGCTTACAAGTCGCAAATGGCTGAGATGGAAGAGTCTTTTGGTTCTTTGTTGCGTCAACTGCCTAGTGATACTGAAGTGCCTGGTTTGCTGGAAGATATCACTCGCACTGGTTTGGGTAGCGGTTTAGAGTTTGAGGAAATCAAGCTGGAGCCTGAGATGGTTCAGTAGTTTTATATAGAGCTGCCAATTCAAATAGCGGTTGTTGGTGGTTATCACGATCTTGCGACTTTTGTCAGTGGTGTGGCGAGCCTTCCGCGAATTGTCACGCTGCATGATTTCGAAATAAAGTCTGTTGAGGGTGAGGGGGTTGTTGGTTCATCTAAACTCCGTATGACTATCCTTGCGAAGACATATCGTTATAACGACGAGGGGCTGAAGAAATGACAGGGGTTCGGCTCTTTCTTATAACTGCCGTGGCACTTGCTCTGGCGGGCTGTTTAGGTGGAGATGATTTCTCCGATCTGCAAGCGTACATGGATGAGGTGCGGGCGCGGCCGCAAGGTGCCATTGAGCCGTTGCCAAAATTCCAACCTTATGAAGCTTTTACATATAGTGCTGCGGCACTTAGGAGTCCTTTCCAGCCTCCTGTTAAGGTTGATATTGCCAGGCAGCAAAAAGGTTCGAAAGACGTAAAGCCTGACGAGGCGAGGGTTAAGCAGTTCCTTGAAGGCTTTAATATTGAGACCTTTGAGATGGTTGGTACTCTCGCAAGAGATGGCGGTGCCTATGGTTTGGTGCGAGGTGCCGGTGGTGTCCACCGTGTGAAGGTGGGCGATTACCTCGGGCGTAATCATGGGCGCATAGTTTCCGTTGATGAGACCAAGATAGACGTTGTAGAGATCGTGCCTGATGGTGAGGGTGGTTGGCTCGAGCGTCCACGGAGCCTTACTCTAAAAGAGCGTACATAGTCACGGAATCCGTATGAAAAAAAATTACGAAATAGTTAATTGGAGCCGGCTTATGAATAGCGCCCTCTCTCGCGTTGCCATCTCATTGATTTCAGGGTTTATTGCTTCGGCTGCAGTAGCAGCAGACCTCAGTGGATTGGATGTGGCTGCGCTCCCTGGTGATAGGGTTGAGCTTAAGTTGCAGTTTGACAGCCCCGTGGTGGCTCCGCGTGGCTATACGATAGAGCAGCCCGCGCGCATTGCTTTGGATCTGCCCGGTGTGGCAAACAAGCTGGGTGTTAAGAATCGTGAGCTTGGTGTGGGAAATGCGCGAAGCGTGACCATCGTCGAGACAAAGGATCGGACCCGTCTGATAGTTAACTTGTCAACTCTGGTCCCCTACGCGACTAGGGCTGAGGGTAACAATCTATTTGTGGTTGTGGGTGAGGCTGCGACTTCAGCTTCCAATGCGGTTGCCACTCCAGCGCAATCGTTGACTAAATCTGTCCCTGTCTCCGGTCGAGCGATCCAAGGTGTTGATTTTCAACGTGGTGAGGAAGGCGAAGGGAATGTCGTCATTGCTTTGTCGGACTCCTCGGTGACGGCCGATATTCAGGAGCAAGGCGGGAAAATCCAGCTGTCCTTTCCTAAAGCTGCCCTCCCTGACAGCCTCAAGGTTCGTCTCGATGTGAAGGATTTTGCGACGCCTGTTCAATATGTGAGTGCGTCTGCCCAGGCTGATAAGGTAAATATAAGTATTGAGCCTCAGGGTTTTTACGATTACTTGGTCTTCCAGGCGGATAACAAGCTGACAGTCAGTGTTAAGCCCCTGTCTTCTGATGATGTCGAGAAGCGTAAGCTTGAGCGTTTTGCTTACACCGGTGAGAAGCTTTCTCTTAATTTTCAGGATATTGATGTTCGATCTGTGTTACAGCTGATTGCTGACTTCACTGATTTGAATCTGGTGGCGAGTGATACTGTTCAGGGTAACATTACCCTGCGGCTGCAAAATGTGCCGTGGGACCAAGCTTTGGATCTTGTGCTGAAGACGCGTGGCTTGGACAAGAGGAAGGTTGGGAACGTATTGCTTATTGCTCCCGCGGATGAGATAGCGGCACGTGAGCGTCAGGAGTTGGAGGCGCAAAATCAAATTGCAGAGCTTGCGCCGCTGCGTCGTGAGCTGATTCAGGTGAATTATGCTAAGGCATCTGATATTGCAGCTTTGTTCCAATCTGTTGCGGGTATCGGTGGTGAAGGCGCTAAGGAGGAGAGGGGTTCGGTTACAGTGGATGATCGAACTAACAGTATTATTGCTTATCAAACACAGGATAAATTAGATGAGTTGCGACGTATTGTTGCTCAGCTTGATATTCCTGTGCGGCAGGTAATGATTGAGGCGCGAATTGTTGAGGCCAATGTTGACTATGACAAGGAGCTCGGCGTTCGTTGGGGCGGCAGCACCAATCTGCAGGGTGATAAGAACTGGACTGTCTATGGTAATGACGATCGCGGTGACGAGGGCGGGCGCACTGGTGCAACCCAAGGGCCCAACGTTCCTTTTGTTGATCTCGGCGCTGCTGGTCGTACCTCTGGTATCGGTATTGGCTTCGTAACAGACAATGTTTTACTGGATCTCGAGTTGTCTGCTATGGAGAAGACCGGTAACGGTGAGGTCATCTCGCAACCTAAGGTGGTCACCTCCGATAAGGAAACCGCGAAGATCCTGAAGGGCACTGAAGTTCCCTACGAGGAGTCCAGTTCTAGCGGTGCTACGACTATTGCATTCAAAGAGGCTGCACTGTCTCTTGAAGTAACTCCGCAGATTACTCCTGATAACCGCATCATCATGGAGGTCAAAGTCAACAAGGATGAGCCGGACTATCAGAACGCCCTTGCCAACGTGCCTCCCATCAAGAAGAACGAGGTCAATGCAAAGGTCCTCGTTAATGATGGTGAGACAATAGTTATCGGCGGCGTCTTCTCGAACGAGCAGTCCAAGGCTGTTGACAAGGTGCCGCTCTTGGGGGACATGCCTTTTGTCGGTCGCCTGTTCCGTCGTGACGTGGTAAAGGATACGAAGAACGAACTGCTGGTCTTCATTACTCCGCGGATCATGAACAATCAGTCAATCGCGGTAAGCAACTGATAGTGCAGAACGTGATCCTGGTAGGCCCGATGGGGGCTGGTAAGAGCACCATTGGGCGGTTGTTGGCCAAAGAGCTGAGGCTGCACTTCAAGGATTCAGACAAGGAAATCGAGCAGCGAACCGGTGCCGATATCCCCTGGATCTTCGATGTGGAGGGTGAGCAGGGTTTCCGCGAGCGCGAGCAATCGATGGTCGTGGAGCTCTGCGAACTTGATGGCGTGGTGATTGCTACGGGCGGTGGTGTGGTACTGCGGCCGGAGAATCGCCAGGCGCTGCGTGACGGGGGGCGGGTGGTATACCTGCATGCCTCGGTCGAGCAGCAGTTGGAGCGTACTTCCCGGGATCGTAACCGTCCGCTGCTGCGCAATGCCGAGCCTGGCAAGGTGCTGCGCAACCTGATGGAGATTCGCGATCCTCTCTATCGTGAGATCGCCGATATCATCATCGAGACGGATGAGCGTCCGCCGCGGTTGGTGGTGCAGGAAATCATCGATCGCCTCAAGGCGTTGCCTCCCCGTTAAAGAGCGGGCCCATCTGCGTTATCCTACGCCCTTTCTGTTCGGGGGCTTCATGCAGACTCTTACCGTCGATCTTGGCGACCGCAGCTATCCCATCTACATCGGCGAAGGGCTGCTGGCTCGTCCAGAGTTGTTCAAGCCACACCTTGCCGGTCGCCAGGTAGCCATCGTCACCAATGAGACGGTTGCGCCTCTCTATCTGGATCTGTTGCAGCAATCTCTATCGGGTCAGGACATTGCAACTGTGGTTCTGCCTGATGGCGAGGTATTCAAAACCTGGGAAACGCTGCAGCTGATCTTCGATGGTCTGCTGCAGGCGCGCCATGATCGCAAGACCACCATCATCGCCCTCGGCGGTGGCGTGGTGGGTGACATGGCTGGTTTCGCTGCGGCTTGTTACCAGCGTGGCGTCGACTTCATTCAGGTCCCTACCACACTGCTGTCTCAGGTGGACTCGTCGGTAGGGGGCAAGACCGGCATTAACCACCCGCTTGGCAAGAACATGGTCGGTGCCTTCTATCAGCCCAATGCGGTGATCATCGACACGACCGTGCTGAATACCCTCCCGGCCAAGGAGTTGTCGGCGGGATTGGCCGAGGTGATCAAGTACGGCCTGATCTGTGATCCGCAGTTCCTTGGTTGGCTGGAGGAGCATGTCGAGTCCCTGCGTGAACTCCAGCCGGCAGCCCTGATCGAAGCCATCCAGCGCTCCTGTGCCGCCAAGGCGCGCGTGGTGGGGGCCGATGAGCGCGAGTCCGGGCTGCGCGCCATCCTCAACCTGGGGCATACCTTTGGCCATGCCATCGAGACGCACATGGGCTACGGTGAGTGGCTGCATGGCGAGGCGGTGGCGGCCGGCACGGTCATGGCGCTGGAAATGTCGTCGCGCCTGGGTTGGATCTCTGCCGCTGAGCGCGATCGCGGCATCCGCCTGCTGGTGCGCGCCGGGCTGCCGGTGGTGCCGCCTGCCGAAATGCGCCCCGAGGATTTTCTCGAGCATATGGCGGTCGACAAGAAGGTGCTCGACGGCCGTCTGCGGCTGGTGTTGCTGAAAGGTCTCGGTGAGGCCGTGATTACCGATGACTTCCCGCGGGAAGTCCTGGATGCCACGCTGCGCGCCGACTATCGCGCGCTGCTGGCTCAGCTTGGAGAATAAGAGAGCTACATGAGCAGTCTGCACGCCGACGAGGCCTTCCTCGCGCACTACCAGTTCAGTCATGACCCCTTCGCTGCGCGGGTGCCGGGCTTCCGTTTCTTTCCTGCCCAGCGCAAGCCGGTGCTGGGGCAGCTCCATCATCTGGCGCGCTACAGTCAGCTGCTGCTGGTAGTGACCGGGCCGCATGGCAGCGGCAAGACGCTGCTGCGCCAGGCGCTGGTGGCCAGCACCAACAAGCAGTCGGTGCAGTCGGTGGTGATTTCCGCGCGCGGCGCCGGTGACGTCGGTGGCGTGCTGCGCCAGGTGGCCCAGGGGTTGGGCATGCAGCAGATGGACGTGCGCAGCATTCTCGCGCAGGTGTCGCAGCTGGCGCTGACCGGGCAGGAGGTGTATCTGCTGGTCGACGATGCCGAACAGCTGGCCGATGCGGCGCTCGATGCGCTGTTCACGCTGGCGGCTGGCAATGCCGATGGTCGTCCGCACGTCTTCCTGTTTGCCGAGAGCGATATCCTGCCGCGGCTGGAGCTTCTGGCCGATGGGGAGGAGCGTTTCCATGCCATTGAGCTGCTGCCCTACAGCGAAGATGAGACTCGCGAATACCTGGCCCAGCGCCTTGATGGTGCGGGTCAGGGTATCGATCTGCTCAGCGATGAGCAGGTTACCGACATCCATCTGAGCTCAGGTGGCTGGCCGGGCGCGATCAACCAGGCGGCGCGCGAGGTGCTGGTCGAGTCCATGTTGGCCAGTCGCGCCGGTGGTGCCGCAGCGGCCGGTGGCGGCCTGCCGAAGAAGCATCTGCTCGCGGTTGCGGTCGTCGCGGTTGCTCTGGGGGCCGCATGGCTGATGCAGGGGCGTACGGAAAGTACGCCACCCATGGTGACCGAGGCGCCGATCGAGCTGGTGCCGCAGGGGGCCGTGCCTGCTCCAGTCGATACCGACAAACCTGTTGCGCAGGCCGCTGCGGCGTCGGGGCAGGGGGCTGCAGTGGAGTTCAGTGGTTCCAGTCAGCCGCTGCCGTTGCCGCTGGTGGGTGAGGCGCAGCCGGTGATTCGTGAGCCGTTGGCGCAAGCCTCCGGCATGCAGGAAGGCGAGGAGGGCGGCGTTGCCGAGGCGCAGGCGCCAGTGCCGGCAGTTGCGCCGTCCGCGCCGGTGGTAACTCCGGTTCCGGTCAGTGCGCCTGTGGTGCCGACCGTGGCCAGTGCGCCGCCGGCGCAAGCGGTTGCGCCCAAACCTGTGCCTGTTCAGGCTCCGGTGCAACCTGTTGCCGCGGCCAAGCCGGTGGCGCCTACCCCGGCGCCGAAACCCGCGCAGCCCAAGCCGTCCGCGCCCGTGGCCAAGCCTGTTCCAGCCGTTGCCAGTGCGGCGCCGGCGCCTGGCGGCGAGTGGTACGCCAGTCGTCCTGCCGGCAACTATGCGCTGCAAATCCTCGGCACCCGCTCGGAGAGTAGCGCCAAGGCCTTCGTCAGCAAGAATGGCGGTGAGTACCGCTACTTCAAGAAGTTGCACCAAGGGCAACCACTTTACGTAGTGACCTACGGGCAGTTCTCCAGTCGCGCTGCTGCTCAGGCGGCCATCAAGTCGCTGCCGGCCGCCGTTCAGGCTGGCAAGCCCTGGCCGCGTAGCTTCGCCAGCATCCAGCAGGAAGCCGTGCGAGCCCGCTAAGAGGCGCGTGAATCGCCTTTCAATTGGTGACCGGCGGGTCCTAGCACGGGCCTCCGGTCGCCGCCTTTCGTCCAGGCGACAGAAGTTTTCATTTGGCCGTCACAAAAATTTGTGAGGGCCGGGGTCGCTATGTAAAATGATCCCCCTTTGCCTGCGCCAAGCCGGGGCCTACCCGTGCGCGGCCGGCAGCTAGGTCGATGAATTAGAAAGCAATTTGCCTCCCTGAGGCAGCCTGGTGAGAGTGTCTATGAAAGCAGGTCTGTACCATCCTGATCAGTTCAAGGATAACTGCGGCTTCGGCTTGATCGCCCACATGCAGGGCGAGGCAAGTCATCACTTGCTGAAGACCGCCATTGAAGCCCTGACCTGCATGACCCACCGCGGCGGTATCAACGCCGACGGCAAGACCGGTGACGGTTGTGGTCTGTTGATTCAGAAGCCCGATCTGTTCCTGCGCGCCATTGCCAAGGAGCAATTCGGCCGCGAGCTGCCGCAGCAGTACGCGGTGGGCATGGTGTTCTTCAACCAGGACCCGGCCAAGGCCGAGGCCGCCCGCACCAACATGAACCGCGAGATCGAGGCCGCCGGCCTGCAGCTGATCGGCTGGCGCAAGGTGCCGGTAGATACCAGCGTGCTCGGCCGCCTGGCCCTGGAGCGTCTGCCGCAGATCGAGCAGGTGTTCATCGGCGGCGCCGGCCTGGATGACCAGCAGTTCGCCATCAAGCTGTTCAGCGCCCGTCGGCGTTCCTCGGTGGCCAACGCCGCCGACACCGACCACTACATCTGCAGCTTCTCGCCGAAGACCATCATCTACAAAGGCCTGATGATGCCGGCGGACCTGCAGCAGTTCTATCCGGATCTCGGTGACGAGCGCCTGCAGACCGCGATCTGCGTATTCCATCAGCGCTTCTCCACCAACACCCTGCCGAAATGGCCGCTGGCGCAGCCGTTCCGCTTCCTCGCCCACAACGGCGAGATCAACACCATCACCGGCAACCGCAACTGGGCCGTGGCCCGTCGCCTGAAGTTCGCCAACGAGCTGATTCCGGACCTGGAAGAGCTGGGCCCGCTGGTCAATCGCGTCGGCTCCGACTCCTCGAGCATGGACAACATGCTCGAGCTGATGGTCACCGGCGGCATCGACCTGTTCCGCGGCGTGCGCATGATCATCCCGCCGGCCTGGCAGAACATGGAGACCATGGACGCCGACCTGCGCGCGTTCTACGAGTACAACTCCATGCACATGGAGCCGTGGGATGGCCCCGCCGGCGTGGTGCTGACCGATGGTCGTCACGCCGTCTGCCTGCTCGACCGCAACGGCCTGCGCCCTGCACGCTGGGTCACCACCAAGAACGGCTACATCACCCTGGCGTCGGAAATCGGCGTCTGGGACTACAAGCCGGAAGATGTGATCGCCAAGGGCCGTGTCGGCCCGGGCCAGATCCTCGCGGTGGACACCGAGACCGGCCAGGTGCTGGACACCGATGCTATCGACAACCGCCTGAAGTCGCGCCACCCCTACAAGCAGTGGCTGCGCCAGAACGCCGTGCGCATCCAGGCCAAGCTCGATGACGACCACGGCGTGGCCAGCTACGACGCTGACCAGCTCAAGCAGTACATGAAGATGTTCCAGGTCACCTTCGAGGAGCGTGACCAGGTGCTGCGTCCGCTCGGCGAGCAGGGCCAGGAAGCCGTGGGCTCGATGGGCGACGACACGCCGATGGCCGTGCTGTCGCAGCGTATCCGCTCGCCGTTCGACTACTTCCGCCAGCAGTTCGCCCAGGTGACCAACCCGCCGATCGACCCGCTGCGCGAGTCGATCGTGATGTCCCTGGAAATCTGCCTGGGCGCCGAGCGCAACATCTTCGAGGAATCCCCGGCCCACGCCAGCCGCGTCATGCTGAGCAGCCCGGTGATCTCCCCAGCCAAGTGGCGTGCGCTGATGAGCCTGACCACCCCGGGCTTCGAGCGTCACGTCATCGACCTCAACTACGACCCGGCCATCGGTCTGGAAGCCGCGGTGCGCAACATCGCCGACCAGGCCGAGGAAGCCGTGCGTGCCGGCAAGGTGCTGCTGGTCCTCACCGACCGCCACATCGCCCCGGGCAAGCTGCCGGCGCATGCCGCTCTGGCCACCGGCGCCGTGCACCATCGCCTGACCGAGAAGGGCCTGCGTTGCGACTGCAACATCCTGGTCGAGACCGCTACCGCGCGTGACCCGCACCACTTCGCCGTGCTGGTGGGCTTCGGCGCCTCCGCCATCTACCCCTTCCTGGCCTACGAAGTGCTGGCCGACCTGATCCGCACCGGTGAAGTGCTGGGCGACCTCTACGAGGTGTTCAAGTACTACCGCAAGGGCATCTCCAAGGGCCTGCTGAAGATCCTGTCGAAGATGGGTATCTCCACCATCGCCTCCTATCGCGGTGCCCAGCTGTTCGAGGCCGTCGGCCTGTCCGACGAAGTCACCGAGTTGTGCTTCCGCGGCGTTGCCAGCCGCATTCAGGGCGCGCGCTTCGTCGACATCGAAGACGAGCAGAAGCTGCTGGCCAACGAGGCCTGGAACAACCGCAAGGCCATCCAGCAGGGCGGTCTGCTCAAGTTCGTCTACGGCGGCGAGTACCACGCCTACAACCCGGACGTGGTCAACACCCTGCAGGCCGCCGTGCAGCAGGGCAGCTACGAGAAGTACAAGGAGTACGCGGCGCTGGTCGACCAGCGTCCGGTGTCGATGATCCGCGACCTGCTCAAGCTCAAGCTGGCCGACCAGCCGCTGAGTCTGGACGAGGTCGAGCCGCTGAACGAGGTGCTCAAGCGCTTCGACTCCGCCGGTATCTCCCTCGGCGCCCTGTCGCCGGAGGCCCACGAGGCCATCGCCGAGGCGATGAACCGCCTGGGCGCGCGCTCCAACTCCGGCGAGGGCGGTGAAGACCCGGCCCGCTACGGCACCGTGCGCAGCTCGAAGATCAAGCAGGTGGCCACCGGCCGCTTCGGCGTCACCCCGGAATACCTGGTCAACGCCGAAGTGCTGCAGATCAAGGTGGCCCAAGGCGCCAAGCCCGGCGAGGGCGGCCAGCTGCCCGGCGGCAAGGTCAACGGCCTGATCGCCCGGCTGCGCTATGCCGTGCCCGGTGTGACCCTGATCTCGCCGCCGCCGCACCACGACATCTACTCGATCGAGGACCTGTCGCAGCTGATCTTCGACCTCAAGCAGGTCAACCCGGCTGCGCTGGTGTCGGTCAAGCTGGTGGCGGAAGCTGGTGTCGGCACCATCGCCGCCGGCGTGGCCAAGGCCTACGCCGACCTGATCACCATCTCCGGCTACGACGGTGGCACCGGCGCTTCGCCGCTGACCTCGATCAAGTACGCCGGCAGCCCGTGGGAACTCGGCCTGGCTGAAACCCACCAGACCCTGCGCGGCAACGACCTGCGCGGCAAGGTACGGGTGCAGACCGACGGCGGCCTGAAGACCGGCCTCGACGTGATCAAGGCCGCCATCCTCGGCGCCGAAAGCTTCGGCTTCGGCACCGGCCCGATGGTCGCTCTGGGCTGCAAGTACCTGCGCATCTGCCATCTGAACAACTGCGCCACCGGCGTGGCCACGCAGAACGACAAGCTGCGCAAGGACCACTTCATCGGCACCGTCGAAATGGTGATGAACTACTTCACCTACGTCGCCGAAGACACCCGCGAGTGGCTGGCCAAGCTGGGCGTGCGCAGCCTCGGCGAGCTGATCGGGCGTACCGATCTGCTCGACGTGCTGCCGGGCGAAACCGGCAAGCAGGGCAACCTGGACCTGACTCCGCTGCTCGGCAGCGATCACATTCCGGCCGACAAGCCGCAGTTCTGCGAAGTCGAGAAGAACCCGCCGTTCGACCAGGGCCTGCTGGCCGAGAAGATGGTCGAGCTGGCCAAGGCCGCCATCGCCGGCAAGACCGGTGGCGAGTTCGAACTGGATATCTGCAACTGCGACCGCTCCATCGGCGCACGCGTGTCCGGCGAGATCGCCAAGCAGCATGGCAACCAGGGCATGAAGGACGCGCCGATCACCTTCCGCTTCAAGGGCACTGCGGGCCAGAGCTTCGGCGTGTGGAACGCCGGCGGCCTGCACCTGCGCCTGGAAGGCGACGCCAACGACTACGTCGGCAAGGGCATGACCGGCGGCAAGCTGGTGATCACCCCGCCGGCCGGCAGCCCGTTCAAGACCCAGGAGTCGGCCATCGTCGGCAACACCTGCCTGTACGGGGCCACCGGTGGCCGCCTGTTCGCTGCCGGTACCGCCGGTGAGCGTTTCGCCGTGCGCAACTCCGGCGCCCACGCCGTGGTGGAAGGCACCGGTGACCACTGCTGCGAGTACATGACCGGCGGTTTCGTCTGCGTACTGGGCAAGACCGGGGTCAACTTCGGCTCGGGCATGACCGGCGGCTTCGCCTACGTGCTCGACCTGGACAACAGCTTCGTCGACCGCGTCAACCACGAGCTGGTGGAAATCCAGCGCATCAGCAACGAGGCCATGGAGGCCTATCGCAGCCACCTGCGTGAAGTGCTGGTCGAATACGTGGCGGAGACTTCCAGTCCCTGGGGCACTCACCTGCTCGAGAACCTGGAGGATTACCTGCGCAAGTTCTGGCTGGTCAAGCCGAAGGCCGCGAGCCTCGGTTCGCTGCTCTCCAGCACCCGTGCCAATCCGCAATAACGCGCCTGAAGTGGTTTGATGAGGTTTTGAAATGACTGAACGTCTGAACAACGACTTCCAGTTCATCGAGGTCGGGCGCAAGGATCCGAAGAAGAAGCTCCTGCGCCAGCGCAAGAAGGAGTTCGTGGAAATCTACGAACCCTTCAAACCGGCCCAGGCCGCCGACCAGGCACATCGTTGCCTGGGCTGCGGCAACCCTTACTGCGAGTGGAAGTGCCCGGTGCACAACTTCATTCCGAACTGGTTGAAGCTGGTTTCCGAAGGCAACATCCTGGCCGCCGCCGAGCTGAGCCACCAGACCAACACCCTGCCGGAAGTCTGCGGCCGCGTGTGCCCGCAGGACCGTCTGTGCGAGGGTGCCTGCACCCTCAACGACGGCTTCGGCGCGGTGACCATCGGTTCGGTGGAGAAGTACATCACCGACACCGCCTTCGCCATGGGCTGGCGTCCGGACATGTCCAAGGTCAAGCCGACCGGCAAGCGCGTCGCCGTAATCGGTGCCGGCCCGGCCGGCCTGGGCTGCGCCGACGTGCTGGTGCGCAACGGTGTGACCCCGGTGGTGTTCGACAAGAACCCGGAAATCGGCGGCCTGCTGACCTTCGGCATCCCCGAGTTCAAGCTGGAAAAGACCGTGATGAGCCGTCGTCGCGAAGTCTTCACCGGCATGGGCATCGAGTTCCGCCTGAACACCGAGATCGGCAAGGACGTGACCATGCAGCAGTTGCTGGATGAGTACGATGCCGTGTTCATGGGCATGGGCACCTACACCTACATGAAGGGTGGCTTCCCGGGCGAAGACCTGCCGGGCGTGACCGACGCGCTGGACTTCCTGATCGCCAACGTCAACCGCAACCTCGGCTTCGAGAAGGCGCCGGAAGACTTCATCGACATGAAGGGCAAGCGCGTGGTCGTGCTCGGCGGTGGCGACACCGCGATGGACTGCAACCGCACCTCCATCCGCCAGGGCGCCAAGGCCGTGACCTGCGCCTACCGTCGTGACGAAGAGAACATGCCGGGCTCGCGCAAGGAAGTGAAGAACGCCAAGGAAGAGGGCGTGAAGTTCCTCTTCAACCGCCAGCCCATCGCCATCGTCGGCGAGGACAAGGTGGAAGGCGTCAAGGTGGTCGAGACCCGTCTCGGCGAGCCGGACGCCCGTGGCCGCCGTAGCCCCGAGCCGATCCCGGGCTCCGAGGAAATCATCCCGGCGGAAGCCGTGCTGATCGCCTTCGGTTTCCGCCCGAGCCCGGCCGCCTGGTTCAGCGACTTCAAGATCGAAACCGACAGCCAGGGCCGTGTGGTGGCGCCGGAGAAGAACCAGTTCAAGCACCAGACCAGCAACCCGAAGATCTTCGCCGGTGGCGACATGGTCCGCGGTTCCGACCTGGTGGTGACGGCGATCTTCGAAGGCCGCAACGCTGCCGAAGGCATCCTCGACTACCTGGGCGTCTGATTGGTGCCCGGCGTGAGCTGGGACAAATCGTCGCGATAGACAAAAGGCACGGCACTCGCCGTGCCTTTTGTTTTGTGGTCTGCGAAAATGCCCGCACTTTTTCTGCGCCAAGGCGCGCGGGTGCCTGTGATCCAGGGGCCCGCCCGGAGGAAGGGGGGCGCCGCCGCGCGGCCATCGCATACTCCCGCCGCAACGCTTCCCTGCCGATTTTCCAGGAACCCTGCCGATGTCCGCCCTGAAGAACGACCGTTTCCTGCGCGCCCTGCTCAAGCAACCCGTCGACGTCACGCCCGTGTGGATGATGCGCCAGGCCGGTCGTTACCTGCCGGAATATCGCGCCACCCGCGCCAAGGCGGGTGACTTCGTCAGCCTGATGAAGAACCCCGAGCTGGCCTGTGAAGTGACCATCCAGCCGCTGGATCGCTACCCGCAGATCGACGCCGCGATCCTCTTCTCCGACATCCTCACCATCCCCGATGCCATGGGCCAGGGCCTGTACTTCGAAACCGGCGAGGGTCCGCGCTTCAAGAAGGTGGTGTCGAGCATGGCTGATATCGAGGCCCTGCCGATTCCCGACGCCGAGCAGGACCTGGGCTACGTGATGGATGCCGTGCGCACCATTCGCCGCGAGCTGAACGGCCGCGTACCGCTGATCGGCTTCACCGGCAGCCCCTGGACCCTGGCCACCTACATGGTCGAGGGCGGCTCCAGCCGCGACTTCCGCAAGTCCAAGGCGATGCTCTACGACAACCCGCAGGCCATGCACGCGCTGCTCGACAAGCTGGCCCGCTCGATCACCGTCTACCTCAACGGGCAGATCCAGGCCGGTGCCCAGGCGGTACAGATCTTCGACTCCTGGGGCGGTGCGCTGTCCTCTGCGGCCTACCAGGAGTTCTCCCTGCGCTACATGAAGCAGATCATCGACGGCCTGATCCGCGAACACGACGGGCGCCGCGTGCCGGTGATCCTGTTCACCAAGGGCGGTGGCCTGTGGCTGGAATCCATGGCCGACACCGGCGCCGAAGCCCTGGGCCTGGACTGGACCTGCGACATCGGCAGCGCGCGCCAGCGCGTGGGCGATAAGGTCGCCCTGCAGGGCAACATGGACCCCGCCGTGCTGCATGCCAAGCCGGCAGCCATCCGTGCCGAGGTGGCGCGTATCCTCGCTGCCTACGGGCCGGGCAATGGCCAGGTGTTCAACCTCGGCCACGGCATCACCCCGGAAGTGCCGCCGGAGCACGCCAAGGCCTTCTTCGAGGCGGTGCACGAGCTGTCGGCGCAGTACCACGCCTGATCGAAACGCCCGGCTCATGCCGGGCGTTTTGTCTGGACGCCGATTCAGCTTGGTTTCAGCCTGGCTGGATAGTCTGATCCCACACCCACCCAGTAAGGATCGGAACCATGCAAGCTCGCTATCTCACTCTGCTCATCGCCCCTCTGTTCAGCACCGCCGTACTGGCCGCCGGTTACACCGGCCCGGGCGCCCAGGCCAGCAACAGCGTCTCGGCGGCCCAGGCGGCCGGTGACGATGCGCATGTGGTGCTGCAGGGCCACATCACCCGCAAGCTCGGCGACGAGAAGTACGAGTTCAAGGACAGCACCGGCACCATCACCGTGGAAATCGATGATGAAGACCTGCCGCCGGTGGCTTTCGATGACAAGACCCTGGTCAAGCTGACCGGGGAGGTCGATAAGGGCCTGCTGCAGCGGGAAGTGGACGTGGATCGGCTCGAGATCACCCAGTAAGGCAACGCCGGCGCTAGCCGGCGTTTCTGTCTTGGCCTGCTTGAAAGCGCAGCACACTGGATGCCTAGGGCCTTGCGGCCAGCAACTGGTCGATCACCGGCGTCATCTTGGTCTCGGTGCTCTGCCACTTTTTTACGGCGAGGAGGCCGCGGCCGCGGAAACGGTAGTAGGCGCTGGCCAGCTGGCGCCCTTCCTCATCGCGGATGCGCAGTTCGGCTAGCGACAGGTAGGTGACCACCGACCAGGAGCGCCGCGCCGTATAGCTGAGTACCTGCGGGCAGCCGCTGGCGGGGATCTGCTTGTACAGGCGGGTGTCGATGCCGTGACGGGCGAAGCCGCGCTGCAGGGTGCCGAGGAAGTCGTCCACCTGTACCGCGGGGTTCTCTTCGATACACAACGAGGCGAGCGGCGTCTTCAGCGGCTCGACGCGGATGGTGGTGCAGGCGCTGGAAAGCACGATCAGCGGCAACAGCAGGCACAGGCGCAGGGACATGCGGTGATCCTCGCAAGGGCCGCACGTGGACTGCGGATGCGCCCGGATGGGTAAGCCGGCCGCGCAGCCGCGGCCGGCATGGTGTTGCTGTTACTTGACGTTGGCCAGGTCGGCCTTCAGCGCGACACCGGCCATGATGGCGCCGGCGTGGCACTCGTACTTCTGCGCGTCGGAATAGACCACGTTCTTGTAGTTGCTGACGATGTTGACCACCGCATTGGCGCCAGCCTGCTTGGCGGCGTTCTGCATGCGGATCAGCGCCGACTGCAGGACCCAGGAGCAGGCTTCCTCGTCGCTCTTGTTGAAGGCGTTGGTCTTCTGGCTGGTGGTCACGCCCGACTTGACCACGCTGACGCTGCCGGCCGGCTTGTTGCCTGCCAGGTAGAACTTCACGCTGCCGTCCAGGCGGCCGGCGTTCGTGGCTTCCTGTACGGCCTGCTCGAACGGCAGGAAGTGAGTGGTGTCGCGTGCCTGGCTGATGCCCGGGATCAGCGCGAAGAGCAGGGCGGCCAGGGTCCAGTTTTTCAGTTGCATGGTCGTCTCCTTGACGATGGTTGACTCACAGGGTTTTCGGGAGCTTCAGCTGGTGCAGAATCTCGGCGCGCAGGCTGTTGACCCAGCGATTGTAGTTGCGATGAATTTTGCCGTCTTCGTACTCCAGGCCCTGGCTGTCGCGGTAGCGGATCAGAAAGCCGAAGGGGCTGTAATCGATGCTGATTCTGGCGAGGTGGCGCTGGCGCACGTTGATCGAAGCCTGAATTTGGCTGGGTTCGACACGCTCCACCTGCCAGCGCCGCGCCTCCAGGGCGCTGATGATGGCCTGCTGCAGCTGCACCTGGCTGTACTCGCGCTCCGCCGGCAGTTTCACCTCGGGCTGCAGCAGCGGCTTGGAGGTACAGGCGGCCAGGCCGAACAGGGTCAGGGCCAGCAACAGGGTCTTGAGCGTGCGAGTCATGCGTTATCTGCGTTCCAGCGTTTGAAGATCAGCGAGGTGTTCACCCCGCCGAAGGCGAAGTTGTTGTTCATCACGTACTGGTGGCTCATCTGGCGGAACTCGCCGCGCAGGTAGTCCAGCTCGCCGCACTCCGGATCGACGTTGTCCAGGTTGAGGGTGTAGACGTAGCTGTCGCTGTTCATCATCTCGATGCTGAACCAGGACTCCAGCGCGCCGCAGGCACCCAGGGTGTGGCCGAAGAAGCTCTTTTGCGAGCTGATCGGCATGCGCGGGCCGAACAGGCTGCTGGTGGCCAGGCTCTCGGCCACGTCGCCCTGGGCGGTGGCGGTGCCGTGGCCGTTGACGTAGCCAATGGCGGCGGGTTCCAGCCTGGCATCCTCCAGGGCCAGCTCCATGGCGCCGCGCATGGTCGCCTGCTCCGGCTTGGTGGCGTGGATGCCGTCGGAGTTGCAACCGAAGCCGACGATCTCGGCATGGATGGTCGCGCCGCGCGCCAGCGCGTGCTCCAGCTCCTCCAGCACCAGGATGCCGGCGCCCTCGCCGATCACCAGGCCGTCGCGGCCGCTGTCATAGGGGCGCGGCGACAGGTGCGGGGTGTCGTTCTTCAGGCTGGTGGCGTAGAGCGCGTCGAACACCATGGCCTCGGTCGGGCACAGCTCCTCGGCGCCGCCGGCCAGCATCATCTTCAGGCGGCCAAACTTGATCGCCTCGTAGGCGTAGCCGATGCCCTGGCTGCCGCTGGTGCAGGCGCTGGAGGTGGGGATCAGGCGGCCCTTGAGGCCGAAGAAGATGCTGATATTGGCCGCCGTGGTGTGCGGCATCATGCGGATATAGGAGTTGGCGTTGAGGCCGTCTGCTACGGAATTCAGCAGCATGTTGCCGAATGCCTTGATCTCGTCGGTGCTGCCGGTGGACGAGCCACAGGCCACGCCCATGCGCCCATCGCTGATGCATGGATCGCCGAGCAGGCCGGCATGTTCCAGAGCGCGTTCGGCGGCGTACACCGCCAGTTTGGACACCCGGCCCATGCTGCGGGTCTGCTTGCGCGTCCAGTGCTTGGGCTGGACGAAGTCGTCCACCGGGCCGCCCAGGCGGGTGTTCAGCTCGCTGAAACGGTCCCATTCATCCATGCGGCGGATGCCGCTCTTGCCGGCCTTGAAGTTGGCCGAGATGGTCGGCCAGTCGCTGCCCAGCGAGGTGATACCGGCCATGCCGGTGACGACAACACGTTTCATCAGCACAGACCACCGTTCACCGCGAGGACCTGGCGGGTAATGTACGCCGCCTCCTCGGACATCAGGAAATTCACCGCGCCGGCGACTTCTTCCGGGGTGCCCATGCGCGCGGCCGGCACCATCTTGAGGATCTCCTCCACCGGTACCTGCTCGTCGAGGATCTCGGTGTCGATCAGCCCCGGTGCCACGCAGTTGACCGTGATCTTGCGCTTGCCCAGCTCGATGGCCAGGGCCTTGGCCGCGCCGATCACGCCGGCCTTGGAGGCGCTGTAGTTGACCTGGCCGCGGTTGCCGATCAGCCCGGAGACCGAGGTGATGCAGACGATGCGCCCGGCCTGGCGACGGCGGATCATCGGCATGGTCAGCGGGTGCAGCACGTTGTAGAAGCCATCGAGGTTGGTGCGCAGCACCTGATCCCAGTCGTCGTCGGAGAGCGCCGGGAAGGCGCCGTCGCGGGTCAGCCCGGCGTTGCACACCACGCCGTAGTAGGCGCCGTGCTGCTCGACGTCGGCCTCCAGCGTCGCGCGGCAGGCGGCGCGGTCCGATACGTCGAACTGCAGGATGCGCGCCTGCCGGCCCAGCTCGGCGATCTGCGCCTGCACGGCTTCGGCCTCATCGCGGCGCGAGCGGCAGTGCAGGACGATGTCGTAACCGGAGCGCGCCAGGCGCAGGGCGATGGCCCTGCCGATGCCGCGGCTGGAGCCGGTGACCAGGATGGTTTCAGTCATTGCGTTTGCTCTTGTAGATAGCTCGCCACCTCGGGCGGGCGGAATACGTTGAGGCGCGCCTCGGCATGGATGTCCGGGCCATCCAGGTGGCACTCGAACACGCCCATGCCGTTGTCGTCCTGCAGCGAGCGCAGGGCCCTGATGCGCAGTTCGGCGCCGGCCGGGAAGCGCTCGACATTGCACTCGAACTTGCGCGTGCCGAGGAGGAAGCCAAGCTCCACCGGCAGGCCGGCCTGGCGTGCCTGGCAGCCGGCGTAGGCGGCGATGCTCTGCGCCATCAGCTCGATGCCGACCCAGGCCGGCAGGCTGCCGTCTTGCTGGTTGAACAGGCCGCCGGGGCGCACGGTCAGGCGGGTCTCGATGTCTTCGGCGCCGAAACTGACGACTTCGTCGATCAGGATCATGTCGGCGGCATGCGGGATCAGTTCGGCGATCGGCCACTGGCTCATGGCGCATCACCCAGGATCAGCGCGACGTTGTTGCCGCCGAAGGCGAAGGAGTTGCTCATCAGCCGGCGGCCCGACGTTCTCTGCAGGCGATCACCGGCGCCGACCAGGCGCAGCGGCGCCAGCGCCGGGTCGGCCTGGCCGTCCCAGCGATGCGGCGGCAGCAGGCCGTCGCGGTTGTACTCGCTCAGGGCGAGCCAGCAGAAGGCCGCCTCCAGCGCGCCGGCGGCGCCCAGGGTGTGGCCGGTCAGCGGCTTGGTCGAGGAGCAGGGCAGCGTGGCCGGGAACAGCCCGTGCACGGCATGGCTTTCCATGGCGTCGTTGTGCGTGGTGGCGGTGCCGTGCAGGTTGAGATAGTCGATATCGCTGGCCTGCAGGCCGGCGCTGGCCAGGGCCTTGTCCATCGCCGCGCGGGCGCCGAGGCCTTGCGGGTGCGGTGCGGAAATATGGTGCGCATCGGAGCTGGCGCCGCCGCCGAGGAAGGCGATCGGGCTGCTCTCGCGGGTCATGAGGAACAGCGCCGCGCCTTCGCCGATATTGATGCCGTGGCGGTTCACCGAGAACGGATTGCACGGCTCGGCGGATACCGCTTCGAGCGCCGAGAAGCCGTTCAGGGTCAGGCGGCACAGGCTGTCCACGCCGCCGCAGATCACCGCGTCGCACAGGCCCTGTTGCAGCAGGCGATGGGCGCTGAGCAGGGCGCGGGCGCTGGAGGTGCAGGCGGTGGACTGGCAGTACACCGGGCCGGCCAGGCCCAGCCAGTCGGCCAGGAAGGTGGCTGGCGCGGCCATCTCCTGCTGGGCGTAGTCGTAGTCGGCGGGCAGCTCGCCCTCCTTGAGGTAGCGCGCAATGCCGTCACTGGCCTCGCGGATGCCCGAGGTGCTGGTGCCCAGCACCAGGCCGACGCGGGTGGCGCCGTGGCGGGCGATGGCGGCGCGCAGCTCGGGCTCGATCTGCTGGGCCGCGGCCAGCAGCAGCTGATTGTTGCGGCTATGGGCGGCTTCGAAACCGGCCGGCATGGCCGGCAGTACCGCGCGCACGGCGCCGACGGTGAGGCGGCGGTCAGTGACCCAGCCGTCCTCGGCGTGCATGCCGGAGGCATCGCCGGCCAGCAGCGCGTCGGCCACTGCCTGCTTGCCTTCGCCCAGGGCGCACAGCAGGCCGAGGGCATTCAAATAGCTGGGCATCAGTTGCCTTCTTCTTGATTCAGCGCGCGCACCCGGTAGCTGAGCTGTGGTGCGGCGAGGGTGAAGTCCAGTGCGGAACGGTAGCGGATTCGCCAGTCCGGGTTAAGCCGGCGCTGACCATCGGCGTCGCGCTGCCAGCTGTCCTCGGGGTAGGTCGCCAGTGCGTCATCGGCGGTGAGGGCGAACAACAGGGCGGCGAACAGCTCGCGGGCCTCGGCGTTCGGCGGCAGCAGGCCGTCGTTGCGCCACTCGCCGTGCTCCAGCAGCTGGCGCGCCAGCGGCACGCCGAGCGGATCGAACAGCGACCAGCGCAGCGCCTTGCCTTCGGCCTGGATCACCAGCAGCCAGTCGCGTCGCTCACCACGCTGCGTGCGTTCGATCTGCAGGCTGATCGGCAGCCCGGCAGTCAATTCAGGGCTGCTCGCCGGTACGGGCGTGTGCCCGGCGCAGGCGCCGAGCAGCAGGGTCAGGGCAAGCAGCAGGACACGGCTCAGCACGGCTTGCGCGCCACCACATTGACCAGGGTTTCATCGCGCTGGCCGAACGGCTTGGCCTTCATGATGCCCCAGCGCTCCAGCAGGCCGAAGTCCTTGGAGCGGCTCCACCACAGGTAGGGGTAGGAGACGTTGCGTTCCTCGAACTGGAAGCCCTGCTGGCGCAGCATGCCCAGATATTCCTCGGCGCTCTTCTGCACGTGCATCGGGTGGCGGAACAGCCAGCGGATTACCCAGGTGTCGATGTAGAACTTGGTCGACTCGGCGAACAGCAGCAGGCCGCCCGGTTTCAGTACGCGCCAGAACTCGGCCAGGGCACGCTCCTGCTCGACCAGATGGTGGAAGGTCTGGTGGCAGAACAGGATGTCGACGGAGGCGTCCGGCAACTGGATGCTGGCGCAGTCGCTGGCGATCAGCTGCACCTCGAGACCCAGCTGCTCGGCCTCGGCGCGCGAGCAGTCGAGGCTGTGCGGGTCGGCATCCAGGCCGATCAGCCGCGCCGGGGCAAAGGCTTCCTGCAACAGGCGAAACGAGCGGCCCTGGCCGCAACCGGCGTCGAGCAGCACCGGCGCCTGCGGCAGCGGTGCCTCGATCAGGCGCTTGAGGTCGTTGATCGCCACGCGCAGCACGTGGTGCTGCCAGACGTGGCTCTGCAGGAACCAGAAGCCGAAGCGGGTTTCCTCGACATAGGTGGCGGCGGCGCGTTCCATTGCGGTGGCGGTCCTTAGTTGGGGGAGCAGAGTTCGGCGAGCACCCCGAGGCGGCGCTTGGGCTCGGCGACATAGGGGTTCTTCTCGTCCCAGGCGTAGCCGGCGAGGATCGAGCAGATCATGCGGCGGATATCCGGCTGGGCCTTCTCGTAGAAGATCACGTCCTGGAAGCTGCCATCGTACCAACCCTGCACATACACGCGGAACGTATCCACGCCGCGCTTGAGCGGGACGGCGAATTCGCTCTCCCAGTCCACGGTCTCACCGCTGAGCTGGCGATGCAGCAGGGCGGCGGCCATGCTCGCCGAGCGCATGGCGATGGTCACGCCGGAGCTGAACACCGGGTCGAGGAACTCGGCGGCGTTGCCCAGCAGGGCGAAGCCCGGGCCGTGCAGGCTCTTGACGTTGGCCGAGTAGCCACCGATGGCGCGCGCCGGGGTGTCCCACACGGCGTTCTCCAAGACCTTGGATAGGCTCGGGGTTTCCGCGACAAACTGCTTGAGGCAGGCGTCGAGATCCGTCGGGTAGCCTTCGTAGTGCTCGGCGGCAGACACCACGCCCAGCGAGCAGCGGCCGTTGCTGAACGGGATGGTCCAGAACCACACGTCCCTGAGCTTCGGGTGGGTGGTGATGAGGATCTTCTCGCGGTCGAAGCCGGAGGCCGGGTCGATGCGGTCCTCGATATGGGTGAACACCGCCTGGCGGATCGGGAAGGACGACGGCGTGTCGAGGTCGAGCAGGCGCGGCAGCACGCGGCCGTAGCCGCTGCCGTCGAGGACGAAGGCGCATTCGACGCTGTATTTGTGGCCGTCGGCCAGGCGGCGTACCGACAGGCGCGGGCAGTCACCGGCGAAGTCGGCGGCGAAAATCTCCTCCTCGTAGCGGATATCCACGCCCTGCAGCTCGGCCTGGTCGGCTAGCAGCTTGTCGAAGTCGGCGCGGATCACCTGGTAGGTCGAGCCCTTGCCCTCGGTGAACTTGTCGCGGAAGTCGAACTCGGTGTAGCGCTCGCCCCAGGCGAAGGCCGCGCCGTGCTTGGTCTGGAAGCCGGCAGCCTGCACCGCTTCGAGCATGCCGGCCTCCTCGACGAAGTCCAGGCAGTGCGACAGCAGGCTCTCGCCGATGGAGAAGCGTGGGAAGCGCTGGCGCTCCAGCACCAGCACATCGTGGCCCTGGCGCTTGAGGATGGCGGCGGCGATGGCGCCGGACGGGCCGGCACCGATGACGACGATCTGACGTTGTTCGACTTCAGGAGACTTCATAGCGGCTTCGTGCCTCGTTATGGACATGTCTGCCGAGCAGTGCCGGCAGCAGGGTGGAAAACAGGCTCATCAGCAGCAGGCCGAAATAGATCAGCGAGTCGATCAGCTGCAGCTGCAGGAGCAGGTTGAGGAAGACGATTTCGGTGAGGCCGCGGATGTTCAGCAGCAGGCTCTCGCGCCACTTCACCCGCGCCGCGGCGCTCGGGGCGGCCCAGTGCAGACCGAGCCAGCTGCCGAGCACCTTGCTCAGCACCGGCAGCGCCAGGAGGATAGCGATGACCGTCCAGGAGGTGTCTTGACCTATGCCATGGAAATCCACCCGCAGCACGCCGAAGGTCAGGATCAGCGGCACCGCCAGGCCGTTGATCAGCAGCTTCCACTGGCGCAGCGGCAGTGGCAGGACGAAGGGCTGCCGGAGCCAGGCCAGGCACAGCATGTAGGCTATGCCGAACACCAGGGCGTTGAGGCCCAGCTGCTGAAACAGCAGCATCAGGGCGAAGAACGGCAGGCTGTACAGCAGCGGCTGACGCAGCTTGAGCAGGCGCAGCGCCAGTGGCAGCGCGGCGGCCAGCAGCGGCCACAGCAGGGCGGCGGGATTGCTGCTGCCCTGGGCCAGGCCGAACAGGCTCCAGCACAGGAAGTCCATCAGGATCGCCGCGTGCAGCAGGCGCTTGGTCGCTTCCACCGGGTAGCCGATGTTCTGCAGGAACAGATAGAGCACCGGGATGGCGGTGATCGAGAACAGCAGGCCGATGCCGACTGCGCTCAGCCAGCCGTGCTCACCCGGCAGCAGCCAGAGCGCGCAGGCCAGGCCGGCCAGCATCGGCACCAGGAAGCTGGGCAGGGCGATTTTCACGCAGGCCGGGCTGAGGTCGAGGTCGATCACGTCGCTGAGGATGTAGCCGAGCAGCAGGGCAAAGCACAGGCCGTAGGCCAGGTTCAGCCAGGCCGGCGCCAGCAGGTCGGTGGCGCTCAGCTGCCAGTGCGGCTCGACCCACACCAGCAGCAGGGCGGGAATGGCGATGGCGGCGACCAGCAGCTGGCCGACGATGGGAATCAGCCGGCGCCCGCCGATCCAGGCCACTAGGGCGTAGATGGCCAGGGCCAGCAGCCAGAAGCCGAGTACGTTCATGCGCTCACCTCCTGGCGTGGCCGAGCGGCGGCCCAGGGCGAGAGCAGGAAACAGAACAGCAGACCGAGGCTGATGGCCAGGCCGAAGTTGGCGATGGCCGGGGTCTGGCTGAGCAGCAGCAGGCCGAACGACATCCACGCGGTGAGCGCCGAGAGCAGGGTGCCGAGCAGGCTCACCGCGGGGCCGCCGATGTTCTCGCGCATCAGGATGGCGTAATCGACGCCGATGGCGGTGATCAGCAGCAGGCCGAACAGGCTGAACAGGGTCAGCGGCTGGCCCAGCCAGCCGAGGCAGGCCAGCGCCGCCAGGGCCGAGAGCAGCGGCAGGCAGATCACCCGCAACGCGCCGCCGAGGCCGAAGGGCAGGCACAGCAGCAGGAGAATGGCGGCGCTGGAGATCAGCTTGAGCTCGGCGGCGCTGAGCTGGGTGGCGACGAACAGACCGTTCAGCTCGCCGAGGCGATCGACCAGCTGCACGCCCTCCAGTCCGGCGGCAGCCTGCTGCAGCAGCGCTGCGTCATTCAGGCCCTGCAGGCTGACGATGCCGGCGACTTGGTTGTCATGGCGGCCCAGCCACAGCGGACGCCAGGCCTCGCCCAGCGGGCCGGCCAGGGCCTGTTCCAGGCTGGGTTGCGGTGCGTGCAGCAACTCGTCCAGTTCGCCGCGCAGGGCGGCCTCCGGCAGGCCGAGGTCGAGCAGCGGTTGCCAGTGCTGCGGCAGCTGCTGCAGCGCGGCACGCAGCGGCGCCAGTTCGCTGTCCGGCGCTACCAGCTGGTTAAGGGCGCGATAGCCGCGCAGATGGCCGGCGGTGATGGCGGCGTCCAGGCGCTGGCTCAGTTCGGCCTGGCGTTGCAGCAGCTGTTGCTCGTCGGCGCCGCGGACCAGGAAGAACTGGCTGGTGGGCTGCTGCCCGGTCAGTTCGGCGATGCGCTTGGCTTCGGCCATCAGCTGCGGCTCCTGGCCCAGCCACTGGCGCAGGTCGTTCTGCGGCGTCAGCTGCCACAGGCCACCGGCGCAGAAGGCCAGCAGGGCGAGCAGCCACGGCCAGCTGCCGGTGCGCGCCAGCAGCGTTTCGCGGCGCTGCACCAGGCGCTCGGCGGCGCGGCGCAGGCTGGCCGGCGGCGCCAGGCGCAGGTTGTTCAGCCAGGCCGGCAGCAGGCACACCGAACACAGGTAGGCGCCGATCAGGCCGGCGGCGGAGAACAGGGCGATCTGGGTCAGCGCCGGGAACGGCGTGAAGGCCAGCGCCACATAACCGGCCAGGTTGGTGCCCAGGCTCAGGCTCAGGCCCGGCAGGGTCTCGCGCAGGGCCGCCCAGCTCGACCATTGGCCATCGCCCCAGCTCTTGCTCAGGTAGTGCTGCGGGTAGTCGGCGGCGACGCCGACCAGGCTGGCGCCGAGCACCAGGGTCAGCGCGTTGATCTGGCCGAACACCAGCACGCAGGCCGTGCAGCCGGCCAGCAGCGCCACGCCCATCGGCAGCAGGCTGACCAGCACGCGCGGGCGGCGGAAGGCCAGCAGAAGCAGCAGCAGGGTGCCGAGGGTGGCGCCGCCGCCGATCAGGGCGATTTCGCGGGTGGCCTTGGCCTGGCCAGCCGCCGCGTGCAATGCGCCACCGGCGGCGAGCAGCTGGCCGCCTTCACTATCGACGTGCTGGCGCAGTTCGGCGACGGCGGCGGCGATCTGCGGCGGGGCCTGCATGTCGAAGGCATCGCCACGAGTGCGCAGGCGCAGCAGGGCCCAGGTGGTGGACCCGTCCTGCAGCAGCAGAGCGCCGCTGCCGAGGTCGGCCTGGATGCGGCTGCCGGGATTCAGCGTCTGCTGGGCGCGCAGGCCGAGACCGAGCCAGTCCTGCTCGGTGGGCAGCAGACCGAAGCCGGCGAAGGTGTCGAACAGCTGCTGGGCGCGCTGCTGGATGAAGGCGTCCGGCTGCTCGATCAGCAACTGACGGTCGGCCGGTGCCAGCAGGGCCAGGCGGCTGGCGCTCAGTTGTTCGCGCAGCGGTGCGAGGTCGGCCTGCAGGCTCCACTGCACCTTGTCGAAGCGGCCGCTTTGCTGCCACTGCTCGCCAGCCTGGCGCACCAGCTCGATGGCGCGCTCGCGCTGTGGGTGGCCGATGAGAATCAGCAGCTCGCGCGACAGTGGCTCCTGCATGCGCTGCTCGGCCTGCTGTACCAGCTCGTCGCCGGCGGCTTTGGGCAGCAAGGCGAGCATGCTGGCCTGCACCGGCGGGCCGTTGCGCCACTGCCAGGCGGCCAGCGCCAGCAGGGCCAGGAGCAGGGCGCCGAACAGGCGCGGCAGGGTTTTCTGCAGGCTAGGGGACAAGGTCGGCGCGCTCCTGCGCGGTCAAGGCATCGCCAGCCTGGCTCTGCGGCATTTTCAGGACGGTGCGGTCTCCCTGGGTCTCGATCAGTTCGATGCGCTCGACCAGCGCGCCGCCGTCGATGCGGATGGCGCTGAAGATCTGCTTGAGCAGCAGGGAATGGGGGGTGAGCTGGAGCTGCCAGGCGTCTTGCTCGCCGCTGAGCTTGAGCTCGAAGTCGCGCTCAAGGCCCGAGCGGTCGCCCTTGAGCACGGCGAGGAACAGGCGGCTCTGTTGGGCGGCGACGTCCTGGCCCGGTTGCTGTTGCCAGCCCTCGGGCGTGCGGCGGGCGATGCCGCTGTCGGCGATGCGGTAGTCCTGCTTCAGGGGCTTCTGCGGCAGCCAGAGCAGGCCGTGGTCGCGGGACAGGGTGAACTGGCCCTGGCTGGTCAGCGGGGTGGGGAGGGCACGCAGGTGCTTCTCTTGCACGAAGGGGCCGCGGACCACGGCGGGCTTGGCCAGCTGGGCGCTGAGGTCGGCCAGGTCGAAGGCGTGGGCCAGTGGGCTGGTTAGCAGCAGCAGGCTTGCGGCTTTGAACATCTGGCTGATTGCCGAGCTGGCTTTTGGTTTTGGGTTTCGCCCCCCCGGGCGAGTTACTTTCTCTTTGCTCGTGCAAAGAGAAAGTAACCAAAGAGAAAGCACGCCCGGCATACGGGTCTCGCTGCGCTCGACTTCCCTCGCGCCATCATTGCTCCAGGGGCCCGCCGCGAAGGGCCATCCTTGGCCAATCGCGGCTCTCGCGGCATCCATGCCGCTCAACCCCTTACGCAACGATTCTGCTCGGCCTTCTGACGGGGTAGGTCTCGGCCCGATCTCCTGCAGGAGGCTGGCAGACAGGTGTTGGCTTTCGACTTGGCTAGAGAGCTTCAGGCGCGCCGAAGTCCCCGTCAGGAGGCCGAGCGGAGGTGTTGCGCAGGGGGACGAGCCGCATGGATGCGGCGAGAGGCTTAAAGGGCCATGGATGGCCCTTGTAAGCCGGCCCCCGGAGTGGCACCGGAGGGAGGGAACCCCGCCGAAGGCGGGGCCGGATGTCGGGGTGCCCTTCTTTTTGGTTACTTTTTCTTGGGCAAACAAGAAAAAGTGACGCGCCCGAGGGGGCGCAACAAAAAGCGAAGAGCTACCGCGGTAGTTGGCTAGGCGATAGCGTAGCAAAGAGTCAGCAACTCGCCCGGCGGGGCGAAACAGAGCGCTCAGAGGGCGCAGGAAACCAGCCGGGCTCAACAAGCTCACGCCAGCACCCTCTCCACCGCCTCAACAAACACCTTCGGCGATGCCAACAGCATCTCGCGAGTAGCGATCTCCACCGCCACCTGCACACTGCTGCCGCGCGTCATCCGCTCACCCGATTCCACATCGGTAATCAGGTAATTGATCTTCAGCCGGTTCTCCCACTCCACCAGATCGGCACGCACACGGATGCGCTGACCAAACTGCGCGCCACGGATATAGCGCACCTGCAGATCGATGATCGGCCAGGCATAGCCCGCATCACGCATCTGCCGGTAGTTGTGTCCCAGCTTGTCGAGCAGGGCGCAGCGCGCCTCCTCGAAGTACTTCACGTAGTGGCCGTGCCAGACCACTTCCATCATGTCCACGTCGAAGAACGGCACGACCAGCTCGATCTCCGCCTGCAGCACGCCTTCCTTACGCATACAGCCCCCAGTGGCGGCTGCGGATGCGCGCCAGGCACAGGCGCAGCTCGGCCTCCAGGGCGCGGTCCTCGATCACCGGCGGGAAGTCCGTGGCCAGCTGTTCGCGCATGGCGGCCAGCGGTGCGGGGATGTCGGTCTTGCCGGCGCGTTCGCGCAGCCACACGCCCTGGTTGGCGGCCAGCAGTGTGGCGGCGGCGACCTGTTCGGTCAGCTCCAGGCTGCGCAGGGCGTCGCGCGCGGCGATGGTGCCCATGCTCACCTTGTCCTGGTTGTGGCACTCGGTGGAGCGCGAGAACACGCTGGCCGGCAGGGTGTTTTTCAGCGCCTCGGCGGTCCAGGCGCTGGTGCCGATCTGCACGGCCTTGAAGCCGTGGTTGATCATCGCGGTCTCGGCCGGCGCGCCGGACAGGTTGCTCGGCAGGCCGTGGTTGTAGCGGGTGTCGACCAGCAGGGCGAGCTGGCGGTCGAGCAGGTCGGCGACGTTGCCGACCAGGTTCTTCAGGCTGTCCATGGCGAAGGCGATATGCCCGCCGTAGAAGTGCCCGCCGTGCAGGGTGCGCTCGGTTTCGGCGTCGAACAGCGGGTTGTCGTTGGCGCTGTTCAGTTCGATCTCGATGAACTGCCGCAGCAGCCCCAGGCTGTCGGCCAGCACGCCGAGCACGTGCGGTGCGCAGCGCAGCGAGTAGCGGTCCTGCAGGCGGTGCAGCGGCGGCAGCGGCTCGGCCACGGCCAGGTCCTGGCGCAGCCAGGCGGCGACCTGGGTCTGGCCTGGGTGTGGCTTGGCGGCGAACAGGCGCTCGTCGAAGTGTTCCGGGTTGCCTTCCAGCGCCACTACGTTGAGCGCGGTGATGCGGGTGGCCAGCTGCAGCAGGTAGTCGGCGCGCGAGTAGGCCAGGCAGGCCAGGGCGGTCATCACCGCCGTGCCGTTCATCAGCGCCAGCGCTTCCTTCGGGCGCAGGATCAGCGGGGTCCAGCCGAGTTCCTTGTGCACCTCGGCGGCGCTACGGCGTTCGCCCTTGTACATCACCTCGCGTTCACCGCTGAGGGTGGCGGCGACGTAGGACAGCGGGGTCAGGTCGCCACTGGCGCCGACCGAGCCTTCTTCCGGGATCAGCGGCAGCACATCGTGTTCGAGGAAGGCCTGCAGGCGCTCCAGCAGCTCCACGCGCACGCCGGACACGCCGTGGCACAGCGACTGTAGGCGCGCAGCCAGCACGGCGCGGGTGCTGGCCTCGTCGAGCAGCTTGCCCAGGCCGCAGCCGTGGAAGGTGAACAGGTGCTTGGGCAGCGCCTCGACCTGGTGCAGTGGCACGGCCACCACGCAGGAATCGCCGTAGCCGGTGGTGACGCCGTAGATCACCCCTTCCTTGTCCAGCAGGGTGTCGAGGAAGCGCGCGCCCTTGGCGATCTTTTCGCGGTAGGCGGCATCGCCCTGCAGCTGGGCGCGGGCGCTGCGCTGGGACAGGGCGACCACCTGCTCGATGGTCAGCTGGGCTTCGCCGAAGGTCACGTGGTCAGTCATGGGCATTCCAGAACGGGTAGAAGTTGAACCATTGCTGCGGAGCGTTCAGGCAGCGTTCGCCGAGGCGCTCGGCATAGCGTTGTACCCAGCCGCGGATCACCGCGTCGCGCTCGCGGCGCGTCCACTGCACGGCGTCGGCGAAGCTTTCCAGGATCACCTGGTAGCGGCCGTCGATCTTCAGGCAGTGCATCAGGTTGACCGGGCATTGCAGCAGGCCGGCCAGCAGCCAGGGGCCCTGGGGGAAGGCGGCCGGCTGGCCGAGGAAGTCCACCGTGACGTTGCGCCCGCCGTGCAGCGGCACGCGGTCGCCGGCAATCGCCAGCCACTCGCCGCGTTCCAGGCGCTCGGACAGCTGCAGCATCACGGCCGGGTCCAGCTCGCTGACCTGGATCAGGCGCAGGTGGCTGGCGCCGGCCTCGCCGAGCAGGCGGTTGAACTGCGCGGCGTGCTTGGTGTGCACCAGCACGTTCATCTGCACCTTCTCGCCCAGTTCGGCGAGGGCGCGGCAGACCTCCAGGTTGCCCAGGTGGGCGGTGACCAATAGCTGGCCGCGACCGCCGACATGCAGTTGCTGGCGCAGGCCTTCGGGGTCGACCAGGCTGACCTGCTCCAGGCCGAGGCGGCCGTTCCACACGTCGAGCTTGTCCAGCAGGGCATCGGCGAAGGCCATGAACTGGCGGAACACCGAACCATGGCTGGGGCGCAGCTCGGTACGGCCACTCCAGGTGGCCAGGTTGCGCTGGTAGTCCCAGATGCTGCGCCGCGCCCGGCGGCCGAACAGGTAGAAATACAGCACGATGGCGTACAGTAGCGGCGCCAGCGCGCGACGGCCGAGCAGGCGCGCGGCGGTGGCGGTGAACTTCATCAGCAGGAAGCTGCCGCGCTCGCGCTGGCCGGCCCAGTGCTCGGCCTTCTGCCCGCTCATCCGCGCCACCTGCGCCAGAGGATCAGCGGCGCGCGCAGCAACATGCCGAAGAACAGCTTGGCGTGCATCTTCGAGATCAGCGCGTTGTCGTGCAGCAGGCGGAAGTGCGACAGGCCGTCGAGCGGGTAGTGCACCTTGGTCGGCAGCCACTGCATCGGCTGGTTGCGCCAGGCCAGGCGCACCAGGATCTCCGGGTCGAAGTCCATGCGCTTGCCCAGCGCGGTCGATTCGATCAACGCCACCGTGGCCGGCAGCGGGTAGACACGGAAGCCGCACATGGCGTCGCGAATCGACAGCGACAGGCTGTTGATCCACACCCACACGTGGGTCAGGTAGCGCGCGTACAGGCGGCCCTTGGGCACGCTCTCGTCGTACTGCGGATAGCCGCAGACCAGCGCCTGCGGATGCGCGCGGGAGGTGGCGAGGAAGGTGGCGATATCGGCCAGGTCGTGCTGGCCGTCGGCGTCTACCTGCAGGGCATGACTAAAGCCCAGGCGCTGCGCTTCGCGCAGGCCGGCCATGACCGCGCCGCCCTTGCCCTGGTTGACCGGTAGGCGCACCAGGTAGGTGTTGGCCTGGGTGGCCAGTTGATCCATTACCGCCGCGCAGGCCGGGCTGGAGGCATCGTCGACCAGCACACAGGGCAGGCCGGCTTGGTGCAGGGCGGTGACCACCACGGGCAGGGCGTGCTCGTGGTTGTACACCGGGATCACGGCGCAGGGGTTATGCATGGTTTTCCCCCACCAGTACGCCGGCCGCCCCAGCCCTCTCCCGGAGGGAGAGGGAGCTGGCCGTGCGGGAGGCGAGGGCGTGCTTCCCCTCCCCCTTTGGGAGAGGGGCCAGGGGTGAGGGTCTGCCAGGCACGAACAGGCTCACTGCCCCGCCCCCAGCAGGATGCGTCCGGACGAGCACGGCGCGTCGCCATTGCGGTAGGCGAAGTACAGCTTGCCGCGCTCGGCGTCGAAACGCAGGCTCAGCTGGATGCGGTCGCCGGGGCGTACCAGCTGCTGGAACTTGAGCACTTCCATGCCGCAGAAACGCGGCGGCAGCTCGGCGATCAGCTCGCGGGCCAGGCGTTGTGCCCAGTCGATCTGCACCACGCCGGGCAGCACCGGGGTCTGCGGGAAGTGGCCGGTGAAGTGGGCCAGGTCCGGCGGCACGTCCAGTTCCAGCTGCCATTCGCCCTCGACCAGCTCTGCCTTGTGCGGCGTGACTTGGGTCGGGCGCGGTGCGGCGACCAGTTCGTCGACCTTGCTCTGCGCCAGTTTGCCCTGGCTGCTGTAGGGCAGCTCCAGCAGCAGGCGCCAGCGGCGCGGCAGGGCGATGGCCTCGCAGTGGCCGGCCAGGTGTTTGCGCAGGGCCTCGGTGACGGTCTTGCGGCCCTGGTTGCGCAGGGCGTGCAGGCCGGCCGGGCTCAGCGCCAGCAGGGCGCCGAGGAAGGCGCGGCCTTCCTGGATCACGCCGAGGCGGGCGTCGGCGACCCAGTCGTGCTGGATCAGTGCCTGCTCGAGCATGGGCAGGGAGATGCGCTTCTCTTCCAGCTTGACGATACGGTCCAGCCTTCCGCGCAGGATGAAGCGACCATCGGCCTGCAGCTCGGCGGCGTCCGCGCTCTGCTCGACATGCCCGGCCGGCAGGTAGGGCGAGGCGATGCGCAGCGCGCCCTCGTCGTTCAGGCTCAGTTCGACGCCGGGGAAGGCGCTCCACAGCTCGCCGCCCTGGCGCCAGGCGATGCCGCCGGTCTCGGAGCTGCCGTAGATCTCGGTCGGCTGCTGGCCGAGCTGGCTGCCCAGCTCGACGGAGACTTCCGCCGGCAGCGCGCCGCCGGAGGAGAACACCCGGCGCACGGCGCTCAGGGCGTTCCAGTCGAGATTATCACCCATGCGCTTGAGCAATGCGGGGCTGGCCACCCAGGCGAACGCCGGCTGGGTAAGGCTCTCGCGCTGCAGGTCTTCGGGGAACGGCAGGGCGCGGCGCCAGAACGGGCGGCCGGCGCACAGCGGCCAGAGCACGCGGAACAACAGGCCGTAGATATGCTGGGCGGCGACGCTGCCGAGGATGCTCGCGCCGGCAAGCTCGGCGCCCCACAGTTGCTCCAAGGCGTCGACCTCGTTGGCCAGCTGGCGCAGGGACTTGTCGATCAGCTTGGGCTCGCCGCTGGAGCCGGAGGTGCACAGCACCAGACGACAGGCGTCGAGGTCGAGAGCGGCGGGTGGCAGTGCTTCGCCGTCCAGGCCTCCGAGGTCGTCCAGCCACAGATCGGCCTGCGCGCCCAGGCGCTGGCGGCTCTGTGCCTGGGCATCGGCCGGCAGCAGCACGGCTGCGCCGGCGCGCCAGGCACCGAGCAGGGCGATGGCCAGCTCGCCGGCATCCTCCAGGTACAGCGCCACGCGCTGCACACCGCGCGCCTGCAGGGCGCCGGCCAGGCGCAGGGCGCGCTGTTGCAGCTGGGCGTGGTCGAGCGCCGGCGCCAGCGCCACGGCGCGGCCGGTCAGGGGGTGTAGCAGCAGCTCGGCGAGCGGCAGCCAGGTCATCCATGTCTCCTTACGCGCTGGCGGATCAACCACTCAGCGGCAAACAACAGGCCCATCAGGGCGTAGGCGATCAGCCCGGTGTAGAGCGTCCACCAGCTCAGCGGCGCCCACAGGGTCAGGGCCGTGACCACCAGACCGTTGGCCAGGAAGAAGCCGGCCCACACGGCGGTGACCTGGCGCGTATAGCGCACCGCATGTTCCGGCAGCTCCGGCTCCTGCAGGCGCGCCAGGCGCTCCACCAGCGGTGGGCCGAACTTCAGCGACAGGCTGAACAGCACCAGCAGCATCAGGTTGAGCAGCACCGGGTACCAGCGCAGCAACGCCGGCTCGCCGGCCAGGCCGAGCAGGGCGCAGAAGGCCAGGGCGGCACCGGCCATCCAGCGGCTGCCGGGCTGGCCGCGCTGGCTGATGGCGCGCGCCAGCCACAGGCCGCCGAGCAGGGCGGCGAACAGGCGCGGCGACAGGTGCTCCATGCCGTAGTACACGGCAAACGGGTAGAGCAGGCCGGCCACCACCAGCAGCAGGCCGAACAGACGCCCCATGGCTTAGCTGGCGGCCGAGTCGGCGTTGACCACCTGGTAGACGGCTTCGACCACGTCGCCGACGGTGCGCACGGCCTTGAACTCCTCGGCGGCGATCTTCTTGCCGGTCTGGCGCTTGATATGGTCGATCAGGTCGACGGCGTCGATGCTGTCGATTTCCAGGTCCTGATAGAGGTTGGCCTCCAGCGTCACGCGTTCGGCGTCCAGCTCGAACAGCTCGACCAGGGCATCGCGCAGGGTGGCGAAAATCTCTTCACGGCTTTGCATCGCGGACTTCCTCAGGCGGCCTGTTTCGCGGCGACGAAAGCCGCCAGGCTGGCCACGTTGGCGAAGTGCTGGCGGGTGTCCTTGGCTTCGGCATCGATCTTGATGCCGAAGCGTTTCTGGATGGCCAGGCCGAGCTCGAGGGCGTCCACCGAGTCCAGGCCCAGGCCTTCGCCGAACAGGGTGAGGTCGGCGGCGATGTCTTCGGCGGCCATGTCTTCCAGGCCCAGGGCCTCGATGATCAGGTGCTTAATCTCGGTTTGCAGATCGCTCATCTGTTGCGAGCTCCTTCATGAAATGTTGATGCAGATGGTCATTGAGCTTGCGCGAGGCAATCGGCAGCGGAGCCTGCTCGGTGAATTGCCGCGGATCGATATCCTCCCCGACCCGCAGGCGAAAATGGAAACGACGCGACGGAATGCTGTACCAGGGCTCGGCCTTGGTCAGGGTGGTCGGCGTCACGCTGATCACCACCGGGGTGACCACGCTGGCGCCGCGCACCGCGATGGCGGCGGCGCCGCGGTGGAACTCGGGCACCTGCCCCGGCGTGGTGCGCGTACCCTCGGGGAACACGATCAGGGTCTGGCCCTGCTGCAGGGCACCGGCGGCCTCGTCGAGCATGTCCAGGCTGCCACTGTTGCTGATATAGCCGGCGGCGCGGATCGGCCCGCGCATGCTGGGATTGTCCCACAGGCTCTGCTTGACCACACAGTTGGCGTCGCGGATGAAGGCGATCAGCACCACCACGTCGATCAGCGAGGGGTGGTTGGCGATCACCATCTGTCCCGGACGGCCCAGGCGCTCGGCGCCTTCGACTTCATAGGTCAGCACGCCGCTGCGGTACATGAACTGGACGAACCAGTAGAAGGTGCGGCTCACCACGGCGCGTGCGCGCGTGCGGCGCACCAGGGCGTCGCCAGGCAGCAGGGCCAGCAGCGGAAACACGACGACGCGCAGCAGTACGCCGCCGATGCCGAACAGCGAGAAGCTCAGCGCGGTGGCGATCAGGCGCCACCAGTAGGGCGCGCTGTAGCGGCTCAGGCCTTGATACGCGACCAGTTCCATTGCCGGCGTTTCCAGTGATGTTGCAGGGAGTCCGCGTCGCCACACAGGGCGCGGACCAGTTCCAGGGCATGCGGCCAGGTACTGCGGGGGCCTTGGCCCTCGCCGAGCTGCAGCTGCCATTGCGCGCCCGGACGCAGCAGCAGGGCCACGGCGTAGGGGAAGGGCACGTCATCGATAAAGGGGGTGTACAGCTCCGGCGGGGCTTCCTCGGCGACAATCAGCAGTACGCCGGGAGCGCCTTCGCCGAGCAGGGTGGCGGCTTCCAGCAGGGCCTGCTCGAGACCGTCGCCTTCGGCGGCCAGGGCGGTCATTTCGCTGGTGTCGCCACGCTGGATCGACCACAGGCCGATGATCGCGTTGTGCACCGAGAGGCTGAACTGGGTGGGCGAGAGCGGTTCGTCATGCGCCAGGTCGCTGAGGATGGCCAGGGTGCGCGGGGTCTCGCCGTGGCGCGAGGCGAAGACCAGGGGCAGGGGGCCGGCGGCGTCGGCCAGCGGCCAGGCCACGTGGAAGGCCATGCGTGCCAGGCGGCTCAGGCGGCGGCGCTGCAGGGCCGGAAGAAAGCCCACGTCGGGCTGTTCGCCGCCGTCCTGCGGGGCGAAGGGCGCCTGCTGCCAGGCGTGCCAGTCGGCTGCACTGTCCAGGCCGGGAGCCCAGGCACGCCATTGTTCGATCCTGAATTGAGTCACGCTGAGAGCTCTTCTCGGCCCCTTCCGAGGGCGTCCTTGTCTACTGCGATCCCGCCAGCGGGAAGGGTTGGCCGGGACCATGGCGAGGTGCTGGCATTATCCAGACCGTGCGCGGCCCGCGCAAATTTTGGCACGTTCGTCCTGACCGGAGGTCGGCGCTCGCCGCGCTTACTCCTCGCCCTTGACACGGCCTTTGCATAGAATCCGTCCATCTGCGATCAGGGAGGTGTCACATGCGGCGCGTGGTGTTCAATCAGAAGGGTGGTGTCGGCAAGTCCAGCATTGCCTGCAACCTGGCGGCGGTGAGTGCGGCCGAAGGCTACCGTACCCTGCTCATCGACCTGGATGCCCAGGCCAACTCGACCCACTACCTGACCGGGCTGACCGGTGACGACAGCCCGGTGGGCATTGCCGACTTCTTCAAGCAGACCCTCTCGGCCACCTCCTTCAAGAAGGGCAAGGTCGACATCTACGAGACGCCCTTCGACAACCTCCACGTGGTCACCGCCACCGCCGAGCTGGCCGACCTGCAGCCCAAGCTGGAGCAGAAGCACAAGATCAACAAGCTGCGCAAACTGCTGGAAGACCTGGCCGAGGACTATGACCGGATCTATCTGGATACTCCTCCGGCGTTGAACTTCTATACGGTTTCCGCGCTGATCGCTGCCGATCGCGTGCTGATCCCCTTCGATTGTGACAGCTTCTCGCGTAATGCCCTGTACGGCCTGCTGCAGGAGATCGAAGAGCTCAAGGAAGACCATAACGAAGACCTGGAGGTCGAGGGCATCGTCGTCAATCAGTTCCAGCCGCGCGCCACCCTGCCGCAGCAGCTGCTCGACGAGCTGATCGCCGAGGGCCTGCCGGTGCTGCCGGTGAACCTGATGAGCTCGGTGAAGATGCGCGAATCGCACCAGGCCTGCACCCCGCTGATCCACCTGGATCGCAGCCACAAGCTGACCCAGCAGTTCATCGAGCTGCACAACCTGCTGGAAAGCTGAGTGCCGGGCAGGCAATGAAAAAGGCGCCCGAGGGCGCCTTTTTTGTCGCGGGTCCGGGGCCTAGCGCACCACGAACACGTCGCAGGGCGCCTTGTGCAGGTAGTGCTGCGCCAGGCTGCCGAGCAGCGCCTGGGACAAGGCGCTGCGCCCATGGCTGCCGAGCACCAGCAGCTGCGGCTGCTGCTGAGTGATGTGCTCCTGCAGGCTGCGCAGGATGCCGCCGACCTTGACCTCATGGGTGAGTTTGGGCGCGTCGGCAGGCAGACGCTGGGCTTCGTCGAGGATCAACTGGTCGATCAGGGCGCGCTGGGTCAGCAGCTCGGCTTCGGCCACCGCGCCGTTCTTCTGCGGCTCGAACACGTGCATGGCATGCATGCTGGCGTCGCTCGGCAGCAGCAGGCAGCCCTGATGCAGGGCGGTGCAGGCGCACAGGGAGAAGTCGATGGCGGCCACGGCGCTGCGGTAGGGCGTGGCCTCGTCACGCGCGACCAGCAGCAGCGGTACCGGGCAGCGCCGGGCGATGCGGTCCAGGGTGGTGCCGGAGAAGAACTCGTGGCGCTGGTGATGGGCGCCGAGCACCAGCAGGTCGGCGCCACTTTTTTGCACCTGTTCCAGCACGCCTTCGGCGGGCTTGCCCTGGCAAAGGCGCAACTGGCTGCCGGGTGGGGCAAATTCGGTGAGGCTGCGGTCGAGGGCCTGTTCGATGCGCTCGCGTTCCGCGTGATCCAGCTTGGGGTCGAAGACGTGCAGGAGGGTCAGTTTGGCGCCATGCTGGCGGGCCAGCTGGGCGGCACGCCGCAGCGCGAGGTCGGCAGTGCTGCGCAGGTCATGCGCGATCAGGATGTGTTCCGTCATGTTTCCCTCCGTGGCGCGGCGCGAGGCGGCGCATCGAGTCTCTCTGGGCCCTTACAGTGATCTCCCTTGATAGACCTGCTTTTGATCCACGGCAAGTCCTAGTGTTTACGTAATTGATACAGCGCTCGGGTTTGCGCCACCACTTCGCCGCTGGCATCGCACAGTTGCAGCTCCAGGTGGTAGTCGGCCTTGCCGTTGCGCTCGGCCTCGGCCTGGATGCGGGTGATCTCTTCGTCGCTCAGGCGGGCCTCGACGGTGATGTCGCTGGTCGCCGGGCGGCGGAAGCGCAGGTTCATCTCCTTGATCAGCGGATAGAAGCGCTGCACGTCGAAACTGGTGAGGAAAAGGGCGCCGCCGGGGATCTCGGCCAGGGTGAACAGGGCGCCGGCATACAGGGTGCCGATATGGTTCTGGTTGCCGCTCAGCGGCATGCGCAGGCGCACGAAACCGGGTTCCAGCTGCTCGGCCTTGAGCCCGCAGCGTTTGACGAAGTCGATCTTCTCTTCGGTGAAGACGCGGGCCATTTCGGCGGGTAGTGGCATGTGCGGGGCTCCTCAGGCTGGAGTCCCGAGACTAGCTGCTGTGGCCCCGCCGGCAATGACCGCCGCGCTCGTGGCGGCTGACCGATCCGCTCAGGCGATGCCCTGGCTGCGCAGCCAGGCGAGCAGTTGCGGCAGCGGCAGGGCGCCGCTCTGGCGGGACACTTCGACACCACCGCGGAACAGGATCAGGCTGGGGATGGAGCGTATGCCCAGCTGTGCGGACAGCTGCGGGTTGGCCTCGCTGTCCAGCTTGCCCAGGCGGCAACGCCCCTGCAGCTGTGCGGCGGCCTGCGCGAAGGTTGGCGCGAAGGCCTTGCACGGCCCGCACCAGTCGGCCCAGACATCCACCAGCAGCGGCAGGTCGCCCTTCAGCTGGGCGGCGAAGGACGCCTGGCTCAGGGTAATCGGCGCCACCGGCAGGACCGGGCTTTTGCAACGCCCGCAGCGCGGCGCATCGCCCAGGCGTTCGCTGGGGATGCGGTTGAGGCCGTTGCAGGCGGGGCAGGGAATCAGTGCGGGGGCGCTCATGGTCGGCTCCAGTAGGGCAGTGGCCTCTATCTGGAGCCGACCAGGGCGCTTTGCAAGGGTTAACCGCGTGCGGCCAGCAGGGCCTGTTCGAGGTCGGCGCGGATATCGTCGAAGTGCTCGATGCCGATCGACAGGCGCACCATGTCGCGCGGCACGCCGGCCTTCTGCAGTTCCTCGTCGTTGAGCTGGCGGTGGGTGGTGGAGGCCGGGTGGCAGGCCAGCGACTTGGCATCGCCGATGTTGACCAGGCGCACCACCAGCTTGAGCGCGTCGATGAAGCGCGCGCCGGCTTCCTGGCCGCCCTGGATGCCGAACGACAGGATCGCCGCTGGCTTGCCGCCCATGTAGCGCTGCGCCAGGGCGTGCTCGGGATGATCGGCCAGGCCGGCGTACTTCACCCAGGCCACCTGCGGGTGGCTCTGCAGGTACTGCGCGACTTTCAGCGCATTCTCGCAGTGCCGCTCCATGCGCAGGGCCAGGGTCTCCAGGCCTTGCAGGATGAGGAAGGCGTTGAACGGCGACAGCGCCGCGCCGGTGTTGCGCAGCGGCACCACGCGGCAGCGGCCGATGAAGGCGGCGGGACCGAAGGCCTCGGTGTAGGTCACGCCGTGGTAGGACGGATCGGGCGTGTTGAGCAGCGGGAAGCGCGCCTGGTTATCCGCCCAGGGGAACTTGCCGGAGTCGACGACGATGCCGCCGATGCTGGTGCCGTGGCCGCCGATGTACTTGGTCAGCGAATGCACGACGATGTCGGCACCGTGCTCGAAGGGGCGGCAGAGGATCGGCGTGGCCACCGTGTTGTCGACGATCAGCGGCACGCCGTGGCGATGCGCGGCGTCGGCCAGGGCCTGGATATCGACGATGTTGCCGGCCGGGTTGCCGATCGATTCGCAGAACACGGCCTTGGTCTTGTCGTCGATCAGCGCTTCCAGGGCGGCAATGTCGTCGTGCGCGGCGAAGCGGGTCTGGATGCCGAAGCGCGGCAGGGTGTGGGCCAGCAGGTTGTAGGTGCCGCCATACAGCTTGGCCACCGAGACGATGTTGTCACCGGCTTCGGCGACGGTCTGGATCGCATAGGTGATGGCCGCCATGCCTGAGGCCACGGCCAGCGCGCCGACGCCACCTTCCAGCGCCGCCACGCGCTCTTCGAGCACGGCGTTGGTCGGGTTCATGATGCGCGAGTAGATGTTGCCGGCGACCTTCAGGTCGAACAGGTCGGCACCGTGCTGGGTGTCGTCGAAGGCAAAGGAGCTGGTCTGGTAGATCGGCACGGCCACCGCCTTGGTGGTCGGGTCGGGGCTGTAGCCGGCGTGGATGGCCAGGGTTTCCAGTTTCATGCAAGACGTTCCTTCGGGCTATTGGAAGGCTCGCAGCATGGGGAAAACGACGAGGCCCGGTCAATGCGCTGAGTCAATGATCCGGGCCTCGGGGCTAGAACGTTTTGATCGATGCTTAGATGGCGATCACGCCAGTGCCTTGTAGATGTTGAAGGCGCTGATCAGGGTGATCAGGCAGCCGACGATGGTCATCAGGGTGCGCGCCGGAATCCTTTTGCACAGGTAGGCGGCGAAGGGCGCGGCGAACATGCCGCCGAACACCAGACCGGCGACCATCAGCCAGGTGTCCAGTTCGCCGGCCAGGAGGATGAACGAGGCGGCGCTGGACAGGGTCAGGAAGAACTCGGCGAAATTCACCGAGCCGATGGTGGTGCGCGGATCGCCGCCCGAGCCGATCAGGCTGCTGGTGACCACCGGGCCCCAGCCACCGCCACCGGCGGCATCGACGAAGCCGCCGAACAGCGCCAGCTTGGCCACGTGCTTGGGCGCCTTGCGCTGGGCTACATGCAGATAGGCCTTGCGCAGAATGTACAGGCCCATCAGCAGCAGGTAGGCGGAGATGAAGGGCTTCATCACGTCGCCGTCGAACTGAGTGATCAGTACTGCGCCGAGCACCGCGCCGATGATGCCGGGCAGCAGCAGACGCAGGAACAGTGACTTGTTGACGTTGCCCAGTTTGACGTGAGAGATGCCGGAAAGACCGGTGGTGAACACCTCGGCGATGTGCACGCTGGCACTGGCTGCGGCAGGCGAGGCGCCGGCGCTGAGCAGGAAGGTGGTGGCGGTGATGCCATAGGCCATGCCCAGTGCGCCATCGACCACCTGGGCCAGGAAGCCTACGGCCACCGCGCTCCAGAAGGTAGGGCTGCTCAGTGCGCTCTCGATGATCTCCAGGCCGCTGTGACCGCCGTTGTCGCCGAAGAACAGGCGCCAGGCGAGGAAGCCGATCAGGCTGAACAGGATCAGTACCGCGGCCCACATGGCGGCACGCAGTACCGGGTGGTTGTCCGGGTGGGAAACGTAGTCTTCGACGGGGGGCAGGCCAAGTGCTTCGTGCTCCGCATTGAGCGGGCTCTGGCTGAGGTCGAGGTCGCGGATCTTCATGCAGCGGCTGCCTGACAGTGGGTGGTAGAACAGGCTGGAATAAGCAGACGGCGAAGATAATGGGCTTTTCTTAGATAGTCTAAGACTGTTTCTGTAGGTTTATATTCTATTTGGTTTTGTTGCCTGGTCGCTCTGCACTGCCCTAGGCTTGGCCATCTCCAACGCATGGACGCTCCATGACACTCAGCTATCGCCCCGCCAACACCACCCTGGTGCTCCTGGCTTCCCTTTATTGCGCCCAAGGCCTGCCGTCTGGCCTGGTGGCTCATTCGCTACCGGTATTGCTACGGCAGAACGGTGTCGACCTGGCGCTGATCGGCCTGCTCAAGCTGCTGGCGCTGCCTTGGCTGCTCAAGGTGTTGTGGGCGCCCTGGATCGACCGCATCGGCTCGCGCCACCTCGGCCATCACCGTGGCTGGATTCTGCCGCTGCAGGGTACGGTGATTCTCTGCCTGGCCGGCCTGGCCCTGATCGCCCCGCAAGCATTGTTCGGTTCGGCCTTCTGGCTGCTGCTGGGCATGTTGCTGCTTATCAACCTGGCCGCCGCCAGCCAGGACGTGGCCACCGACGGCCTGGCCGTGCGCCTGCTGCCGGAGCGCTGGCGCGGCCTGGGCAACAGCCTGCAGGTGGGCGGCTACAAGGTCGGCATGCTGGCCAGCGGCAGCGGCCTGCTGCTGGTCATCGGCGGGCTGGGCTGGAACCTGTCCGTCGGCCTGCTGGCGGGTGCTTTGCTGCTGCTGACCCTGCCGATCATGCTGTTCCCGGAGACGCGCCTGCTGCCACAGCACGTCGAGCAGGCCGAGCCTGCCGGCCCCGGTCTGCTCTGGCGCCATTACAAGGGGCTGCTGGCGCAGCCGGGCATGCTCGCCTGGCTCGCGGTGGTACTGACCTTCAAGCTCGGCGACGCCCTCGGCTCGCCGATGATCAAGCCGATGCTGGTGGATCAGGGTTGGGACACCAGCGCCCTCGGCCAGCTCACCCTGATCAGCAGCCTGGCCGGTATCGGCGGTGCGCTGCTCGGTGGTCTGCTCTATGCGAGGATTGGCGCGCTGCGCTCACTACTGGCTTTCGGCGCCCTGCAGGCACTGGGTATTGCCGCTATGGCGTTGCTAGTGGGGCGCGGCGGCGACGCCGTGCTGGTGTATGCGGTTTCGCTGTTCGAACAGGCCGCGGACGGCATGTCCACCGTCGCCCTGTTCGCCGTGATGATGCGCATGTGCCGCCCCGAGCACGAGGGCGCCGACTTCACCTTGCAGGCCAGTGCGCAGGTGTTGCTGGCGGGTGTGGTGGGGGCCTGCAGTGGGGTGTTGGCCAAGGTGGTGGGGTATCAGGGGCTGTTCGTCGGGGCGGCGTTGTTGGGGTTAGCCATGCTTGTGTGGGTGGTTCGCTATTTTCGAGGTCAATGGCAGCCCAAGGCTGCCTAAGTTATCGCTACTCCGTTGAATATTCGCCTTTCCACTGGGCGTTGCATGCGGCTATTTCGCTCTGTGGACCCACAAGATGAATGTCTATCCTGTGGGGCATCAATGGAGACAGTCGCTGTAAATCGCTCATCACCAAGTGCAATGGGCGGAAGGTATTGATCAGCAAGTGTGGGAACTCACCTGAGCGAGAGGTCTTGATACGGTATTGCCTCCAGCGATGCGTTCCGTGCCGCCCTTCATGTACTGCCTTCGATTCCAGAGTGATCGACTCGATTTCGGCAAACGAAATCCGGATAGTGGTACTGAGCTCTGGAAAGTGACCGCACTCGAACTCTAGTAGAAGCCCATCCTGTTCCGCATATGCCTCGACCCTGTCCGGCGGTATGCCGCGCTCAAGCCACCAGAAAACTGCGAACGGGAGGATCGGCGTCGCTATGAGCATGATGCACGACAACCAGCTCTGCTCTGTCACCAAGCCCAACAGGAATAGCCCGAATGGAATCAGGGCACATGCGCTGAAGACTTTCCCTCGGTGGGTGTTTGGCTGGCGCACCAGCGGTTTGAAACGATCAAATTCGTTGTCAGTGAAGTGAGCGTTGTTGGCGAAAAGTCGAATCCGTTTCTGCTGCATGGCCATTCCCTGTGAAATTTGATCCACCGCTCCGCCTTGACGCTGTTGGTATGGGGCGTGTTGGAATAGTGGTTTATTCCCCATGTTTGTCTGATATGCCTGGTGCCGAGCTACCCGTTCCGGCCCTTGCGACTCGGCAAGATATTGGCGGGCGTATTCTCGGGCGATCCGCTGAAAGAGGCCTTGAAGTACTGCATAAAATCCAGGCCGCGGGCATAGGCGGCCTGTAGTTCGGCACTCTGTTTCAACAGTTCTGCGCTGGGTTTGGCCCATTGCTCGGCAGGCAGGGGCTGAGACCATTCGCGAACGGCTTTGGGAAAACCGGCCTTGGGCGGGTGACTGAACCACTCGGCAACATGGCAGGGGATGGTCCAGCCGGTGAAGCACTGCAATAGCCACCAGCTGCGATAGCGGATAAAGCCGAGCTCTTCGCGATAGATCTCAATGGCCGCGCGGAAGTAGGCCAGGCTGCCCTCTTCATACTCGGCTGGCGGTGGTGGTGGCAGGGCGTCGGGGCCCTGTTCCATAAAGACGCGCAATGCCTCCCACTCGCTGACGGCGAACATCAGGCTGGGCGATGGCACGGTGAGCCAGTACATCTGCCCTTCCAGCGTGTCGCGAAAGCCAAGGCGTAGGGCGAAATGGCTGTTGACCGCATATTGGGTGATGGTCTGCTCCGCCGAGACGCAGGCGATCAGTTCTTCCCAGGGGATAAAAGCTGGTTTGCCCTTGGCGGGGATATAACAGACCTCGCGGCGCTGGCGATTGAAGCGTATGGGGGGATGCCGGGTTTCCTGGTAGACGGCATAGGCGAAGATGCCTCCAAAGACTGTGGCGAAGAACAACATAAAGAGCCACATGTACCAGTTCATAAAGAAGAACTTCAGAACAAAGTCCCAGATTGATGAGCCACGATCAACATAGTCGACCCATCCTAGGAAAACGGTACATGTAAAGAAAAAGACTAAGCCTGCGATAAGGGTCCCCATGGTGACCCGTACACCAAACTCGATACGGCCAGTGCCTTGGGCAAAGTCCAAGTAGGTGGAGTTGATTTCGCGGTGCATCTGCTGGGCGCTGATTGCCGCTTGACCGGTCGGCACTGGGCGGGGCGCCAGATAGAGAATTTCCAGCCCCGTATGGCGCTCGATATCACCTGCTTGAGGTAGACGTTCGTACTGGCTGTCAGGCATGCAGGTGCTCCGGCATGATCGTGATAAAGGTGGTTGTCGAGCTAAGTGGCGGGCTGGTCTTGGCTGCGGTGATCGGCTTTTTCAGTCGGGTCATCGCCAGGGGCAGGCTGTAATGCAGGTAGCCTTTATCGCCCAGCAGCGGCTTTGCGGCCATTTCCGGTTGGCAGACCAAGCGTAGCGATAGCATGCTTTGTGGGCCGAACCAGTCAGGGGGCAGGCGTAACTCCAGATTTATTTTCCAATTTTCAGAATCCCAGCTTTCCAGGAAAATAAGAGAGCGGTGGGTGGGTGGCTTTCCACTCCTTGGCAAAGGCTTGTGCCTGCTCGATCTGCTCCGGTGTCATCCGTGCTGCAATTCTAGGTAACTCATCCTTAGGGAAA
>NZ_BATI01000002.1 GCF_000467105.1 Aquipseudomonas alcaligenes NBRC 14159 | reverse complement strand
GCGTTGCTGGCGACCCTCTCCCCATCCCTCTCCCATGAATGGGAGAGGGGGCACACCGCAGACGCCGAGAGAACCCATGCCCAACGCCCGCCCCTACAAAGTCGCCCTCAACGGCTACGGCCGTATCGGTCGCTGCGTGCTGCGCGCCTTGCACGAGCGCGGCGCGGCGGCGGGCTTTGAGATCGTGGCGCTGAACGACCTGGCCGACCAGGCCAGCATCGAATACCTGACCCGCTTCGACTCCACCCACGGCCGCTTCCCCGGCCAGGTGCAGGTCGACGGTGATTGCCTGCACATCAATGGCGACTGCGTGAAGGTGCTGCGCCAGAGCGAGCCTGAAGGCATCGACTGGGCCGCGCTGGGCATCGACCTGCTGCTGGAATGCTCCGGCGTGTACCACAGCCGTGCCGATGGCGAGCGCTTCCTCAGGGCCGGCGCGCCGCGGGTGCTGTTCTCCCAGCCGATGGCCAGCGAAGCGGACATCGATGCCACCGTGGTGTTCGGGGTCAACCAGCAACGCCTGAGCGGCGCGGAAAAGCTGGTGTCGAATGCGTCCTGCACCACCAATTGCGCGGTGCCGCTGCTCAAATTGCTCAACGAGACGCTGGGCATCGAGTACGTCTCGATCACCACCATCCACTCGGCCATGAACGACCAGCCGGTGATCGACGCCTACCATCACGAAGACCTGCGCCGCACGCGCTCGGCCTTCCAGTCGGTGATTCCGGTGTCCACCGGCCTGGCGCGGGGTATCGAGCGCCTGCTGCCGGAACTCGCCGGGCGCGTGCAGGCCAAGGCCATCCGCGTGCCGACGGTGAACGTGTCCTGCCTCGACATCACCTTGCAGGTTGCGCGTGACACCAGTGCCGCCGAGATCAATGCCTTGCTGCGTCAAGCCGCCGAAGCCGGTCCGTTGCAGGGCCTGCTGGCCTACACCGAGCTGCCGCATGCCAGCTGCGATTTCAACCATGATGCCCATTCCGCCATCGTCGACGGCAGCCAGACCCGGGTCTCCGGCCCGCGCCTGGTCAACCTGCTGGCCTGGTTCGACAACGAATGGGGCTTTGCCAACCGTATGCTCGACGTCGCGGAACACTTCCTCGCCGTTGCCTATTCCTCCAAGTAACCAGCCCCCGTGAAGGACTGACCATGACCGTTCTGAAGATGACCGATCTCGACCTCGCCGGTAAGCGCGTGCTGATCCGCGAAGACCTCAACGTGCCGGTGAAGGACGGCGTGGTGAAGAGCGACGCGCGCATCCTCGCCTCCCTGCCGACCATCAAGCTGGCCCTGGAGAAGGGCGCGGCGGTGATGGTCTGCTCGCACCTGGGCCGCCCGACCGAAGGCGAGTTCTCCGAGGAGAACAGCCTGGCGCCGGTCGCTGCCTACCTGAGCAAGGCCCTGGGCCGCGACGTGCCGCTGGTCAAGGACTACCTGGGCGGCGTCGAGGTGAAAGCCGGCGACATCGTCCTGTTCGAGAACGTGCGCTTCAACAAGGGCGAGAAGAAGAACAGTGATGAGCTGGCCCAGCAGTACGCCGCGCTGTGCGACGTGTTCGTCATGGACGCCTTCGGCACCGCTCACCGCGCCGAGGGCTCGACCCACGGCGTGGCCAAGTTCGCCAAGGTCGCCGCTGCCGGCCCGCTGCTCGCCGCCGAGCTGGACGCCCTGGGCAAGGCCCTGGGCAATCCGCAGCGCCCGATGGCCGCCATCGTCGCCGGCTCCAAGGTGTCGACCAAGCTCGACGTGCTGAACAGCCTGAGCCAGATCTGCGACCAGCTGATCGTCGGCGGCGGCATTGCCAACACCTTCCTCGCTGCAGCCGGGCACAAGGTCGGCAAGTCGCTGTACGAGGCCGATCTGGTCGACACCGCCAAGGCCATCGCCGCCAAGGTCAGCGTGCCGCTGCCGGTCGACGTGGTGGTGGCCAAGGCCTTCGCCGAAGACGCCGAGGCGACCGTGAAAGCCATCGCCGACGTTGCCGACGACGACATGATCCTCGACATCGGCCCGCAGACCGCCGCGCAGTTCGCCGAGCTGCTGAAGTCGTCCAAGACCATCCTGTGGAACGGCCCGGTCGGCGTGTTCGAGTTCGACCAGTTCGGCAACGGCACCAAGGTGCTGGCCCAGGCCATCGCCGAAAGCCCGGCGTTCTCCATCGCCGGTGGTGGCGACACCCTGGCCGCGATCGACAAGTACGGCGTGGGCGAGCAGATTTCCTACATCTCCACCGGCGGCGGTGCCTTCCTCGAATTCGTCGAGGGTAAGGTTCTGCCGGCCGTGGAAGTGCTGGAACAGCGCGCCAAATAACCCCCTCTCCCGTTTACGGGAGAGGGTTGGGGAGAGGGTTGGGGAGAGGGCGGTGGACTGCACCCTCTCCCCCAGCCCCTCTCCCACGCGTGGGAGAGGGGGAGAAAAGGCCAACCGGAGAACCACGATGCTGAAACAAGCAAGCTGCACCCTGGCCCTGGTCGCCCTGCTGGGTGGCTGTGCCAGTCAGCCGCCGAGCGACGAGTGGACCCGCTGGGTCTGTGATAGCCAGGCCGAAGTGCTGTGGCGTCTTGCCGACGCCGATGGTGAGAGCGTGGACTTGCGCCTGGGCGGCGACGATATCGTCCACCGCCTGGTGCGGGAGCCGTCCGGCTCCGGTGTGCTGTACAGCGATGGTGTGCTGGCCTTTCACACCAAGGGCGAGGAAGGCCTGGTGTACCGGGTGGCCGACGACGACCTGATCGGTCGCGGCTGCCGCGCTCGCTAGCGGCAAAGCATTTGCATGACCCCGCGCTCAGGCTGTGCGCGGGTTGGGACGGCGGGCTGGCCCGACGTCCGGAGACTTGAACCAGGCCCGCCCGTGGGGCAGGCTTGCACGATTAACGACCCATTCCGGGAGAAAGGAACACCATGGCACTTATCAGCATGCGCCAGATGCTCGACCACGCCGCCGAATTCGGCTACGGCGTGCCGGCCTTCAACGTCAACAACCTCGAGCAGATGCGCGCGATCATGGAAGCGGCCGACAAGACCGATTCCCCGGTGATCGTCCAGGCTTCCGCCGGCGCCCGCAAATACGCCGGTGCGCCCTTCCTGCGCCACCTGATCCTGGCCGCCATCGAAGAATTCCCGCATATCCCGGTGTGCATGCACCAGGACCACGGCACCAGCCCGGACGTGTGCCAGCGCTCGATCCAGCTGGGCTTCAGCTCGGTGATGATGGACGGTTCGCTGAAGGAAGACGGCAAGACCCCGGCCGACTACGACTACAACGTCCGCGTGACCCAGCAGACCGTGGCGTTCGCCCACGCCTGCGGCGTGTCCGTGGAAGGCGAGCTGGGCTGCCTGGGCAGCCTGGAAACCGGCATGGCCGGTGAAGAAGACGGCGTTGGCGCCGAAGGCGTACTGGACCACAGCCAGCTGCTGACCGATCCGGAAGAGGCCGCGGCCTTCGTCAAGGCCACCCAGGTCGATGCCCTGGCCATCGCCATCGGCACCAGCCACGGCGCCTACAAGTTCACCAAGCCGCCTACCGGCGACGTGCTCTCCATCGAGCGCATCAAGGAAATCCACAAACGCATCCCCAACACCCACCTGGTGATGCACGGCTCCTCCTCGGTACCGCAGGAGTGGCTGAAGGTGATCAACGAGTTCGGCGGCGACATCAAGGAAACCTACGGCGTGCCGGTCGAGGAAATCGTCGAGGGCATCAAGCACGGCGTGCGCAAGGTCAACATCGACACCGACCTGCGTCTGGCCTCCACCGGTGCCATCCGCCGCATGATGGCCGAGCACCCGAGCGAGTTCGACCCGCGCAAGTTCTTCGCCAAGACCATCGTCGCCATGCGTGACATCTGCATCGCCCGCTACGAAGCCTTCGGCACCGCCGGTAACGCCTCCAAGATCAAGCCGATCTCCCTGGAAGGCATGTACCAGCGCTACGCCAGTGGCGAGCTGGCAGCCAAGGTCAACTAAGCCGTCATGCTGGACCCGAAAGCCCCGCAATGCGGGGCTTTCCTTTATAGAGATGGGATTTGATGCAGCTGATCGAATGGATTCGACGCCGCAGGCGCGAACGCACGCGCGTGCTGTTTATCGCGCAGACTATGGGCGAGTCGCCGGAAACGGCCGCACTGACCTGGATGACACGCCGTGCCCTGTTTGGCTCCACGGCGACGCTCTTGCAGATCGCCGGCGTGATCCCGCTGATCCTCACCTTGCTGAAGTTTTGCCTTGAGTTCCCCAGCCTTGGTTACTGGTCGCAAATGCTGGTGATCATGGGAAGTCTGGTCATGAGCTTCTGGTTTCTGCTGCGCTATCGGGAAGTCTGGGTGCTGACGCTGGCCGCTCTCTATCTGACCTTTGCCGTCGTTCTGCTGGACTTTGCGGTGGCCAATCTGCGAACTCCGCAGACGCTGCTGGCGCCTGTGGTGGATCGTGACTGCTATACGCTGCCTCGCGGCCGGACTCTGGATATACCCAAACAGCGGTGTGAACAGGAGGTTCAGCTGGGCCGCTACAGCCACTGGATCGATGTCACCGACACGGGGCTCTGGATGAGCGACGAGCTTGCCGTCGAGCTGCGTCGTGGCTTTCTGGGGTTGACCTACCCGCGCCTGGGGACGTCGCCATGATCACCTTCATGCTGCTGTGGGGGGCTCTGGCTGCAGTGCTGATCGGCTGGACCAACCAGCGTGGCCACTATCTGCTGGACAGGCACAGCCGTGGCCTGCAGGCCCGGCTGGGCGATCCTGTGCGCAGCCTGCTCTCGGCCGAGCGGCAGGCGCTCACTCAGCGTTTTCATCTGGCCTTTCAGGAGGAGATGGCGGTCTACCGACTGACCTGTAAAGTGGCGGTGGCAGGCTGGCACAAGCCGCTCTTTCTGCTGCAGCCCTATTATTTGGAAGGCCGCTTGCTGGTTGGCCTGCCTGAAAGCCTATACGGCTGCGCAGAGCCTCTGCTGGAGAATCAGGTGGAGCTGGTGCTCAATCCCCATCAGGGGGCTCCACATGCCTTCGTGGTCAGCCTCAACGGAGTATCGCTACTGTGCGACTGCGAGGCGCGTGCCGCTGGAATATCCTTGCCGCCGGCGTCCAGGCGGCCAAGGGTTGAGCTGCAGCCTGGCTGTCCGTTCTACGCTGTGGGCGAGACGGACTAGGCGGTGTTTCCCCCTCTTTTTATCCGGGTGCTTCTCGATGCTGTTCCGTTCCTTGTGGGTGCTTTCTTTCCTGCTGCTGGCCGGTTGCGCCAGTCAGGCGCCGAATACCGTGAAGCCTGCCGTGGTTGCCGCGCGGCCGGGCGACCCGCAGCGCTGCATCGAGCGCGCCGACTGCACCACCAAGGTCTCGCGTACCCTGCTGTTCGTCTTCGACTACGCCGCTGCTGGCGGGCAGCTGGTGCAGCGTCAGGATCGGCTGTTGTTTACCCCCGCCGATGCGCCGCCGAGCGACTGGCCGGCGATCTATATCCGCCTGGCCGAACCCGCCGACAGCCGCTTCGACTTCAATGCCGAGTGCCGCTCGGCACGCTGTCGCTACGATGCCCAGCAGTTGCTGCGGGTCTATCGCAGCTACCTGGCAGGCGCGCCCTGTTCGCTGCTGCTGGGCGCGGCCATCGAGTCCTGCACTGCCCGCTAGCGGGCGCTCGTCGGCTCTGCCGACCCTTCCGGCGTACGGCGATCAAGCTGCAGACCGCCCGGTCGATAACCCGGATATGCTGATACCTGCCCCCTCATGGGGCATGGTCGTGCGGCATCCGGCACCGGCAGTCACAGAGCAGGAGTAATCATGGGCTCAATAAAAACAATCCAGGCCCGCTACACCCTCATCTTCATCGCCTTCGTGGCGGTGGTCTTCCTGCTGACCGAGGAGGGCATCCGTCATTTCATCACGCCCAAGCTGAAGGCTTCGGAAGAGCAGCTGGTGCTGGGCAAGGTCAACAAGATCTCCGAGGCCATTCTCTTCGAGCTGGCCAAGGTGGAAGCGCAGTCGCGCAGCATCACCCAGACCATCCCGCTGCTCGACAGCGCCAGCATCGATGTCGTGGTGCCCGGCCTGGTTGACCAGTATGGCGATCCCAAGGTGTTCGGCGGCGGTATCTGGCCGCTGCCGCAGAAGCGCTCCGAGCAGGACAAGCACAGCACCTTCTTCCACCGCGACGCCGCCGGCAAGATGACGGTGAATACCTACTGGAACTCCGCCGAGTCGCTCAACTACTACGAGCAGCCCTGGCACCGCGCCGGCATGCAGGCGCCGCGCGGGCAATGCGCCTGGGCCGCGGCCTACAAGGACGACGCCAGCGCCCAGCCGCGCACCAACTGCGCCATGGCCATCATGAAGGACGGCGCGCCCTTCGGCGTGTCCACCATCGATGTGACCCTGGGCTTCTTCAACCAGTTGGTGGCGGAGAAGGAGCAGGAGATCCAGGGCGAGGTGATGATCGTCGAGCCGGACGGCAAGATCCTCAGCAACCAGGCGCGCATCGGCGGCGAGATCGTGCTGAAGAACGTCGCCGATCTGGCCCGTCAGTCGGTGTTCGTCGGCGAGATCCAGGAAGGCCTGAGCAAGATCGGCCGCGAGACCCTGTACAGGCAGGAGTTCGACAACGACGGCGAGGCCTGGACCTTCTACCTACAGCCGGTCGAGGGTACGCCCTGGCTGCTGGCCGCGGCCTTGCCGACCCGCCTGCTGGTGGAGAACAGCTCCGACGTGCTCAAGACCCTGGCCATCATTCAGCTGCCGCTGGTGGCGCTGCTGGTGCTGCTGATGCTGTTCGCCATTCGCCAGCTGGTACAGCGCCTGCATGTGCTGCGCGGCAACATCGATTCGCTGTCGGCCGGCGATGCCGACCTGACCCGGCGCATCGCGCTGAAAGGTGAGGACGAGATGGATGCGGTCGGCGAGTCGGTCAACCGCTTCATTGCCTACCTGCAGAACATGATCGCCGACGTGACTCAGGCCTCGGCGGTGATCGCCGAGGAGCTGGCGCAGCTGCAGCAGCAGTCGCGGCACAGCAACGAGGTACTGACCCGGCATGCCGCCGAAACCGATCAGGCGGTCACCGCCATCACCGAGATGAGCTCTACCGCCGACACCGTGGCGCAGAGCGCCACCGAGACGGCCAGCTTCACTCGCGATGCCAATGACAAGGCCGAGCAGTCGCGCGTGGTGGTGGCCGAAGCCTCCAACAGCGTGCTGGCCCTGGTCGATGAAGTGGACAGCGCCACGGCGCGGGTCCAGGAGATGCAGCAGGATGCCCAGCGCATCAACGATGTGCTCGGGGTGATCGGCGAGATTGCCGGGCAGACCAACCTGCTGGCGCTCAACGCGGCCATCGAGGCGGCGCGTGCCGGCGAGCAGGGCCGCGGCTTTGCCGTGGTCGCCGACGAGGTGCGTGCCCTGGCCGGGCGTACCCAGCAGAGCACCTCGGAAATCAACGACATGCTCAGCAAGCTGCAGCAGGGCGTGAGCTCGGCCGTGCAGGCCATGGAGAAGACCAAGGCCAGCTGCCAGGCGACGGCCGACAAGACCTCGCGGGTCAACGTCGGGCTCGACGACATGGCCTCCTCGGTCGGGCGCATCCACGACCTTAGCGCGCAGATCGCCACCGCGGCCGAGGAGCAGAGCGCGGTGACCGAGGAGATCAACCAGAACATGGTCGCCATCCGCCACATGGTCGATGACCTGGTCGCCAGCGGCCAGCAGACCGACAGGAGCACCGATGCCCTGCTGGCCTCCAACCGTCGCCTGGTGGAGCTGGTCAACCGCTTCAAGGTGCGCTGAACAAGTTGGCATCCATGGCCTCGGTAGATGGCAAAATGCATCCTCCGATGCCATGGAGAGTCCCAATGCACATGCTGTCTATCCGTACCTTCCCGTTGATCGCCATCCTGTCCGTAGTCGCGATGGGTGGATGCACTTCGGTACAGGTCGACCCGTTGGTGAGTGCGCCACACCTGATGTGCATCAAGCACAATCCCAAGGTCATGGTGAGCGATTTCGTTCCTGTGCTGCAGCAGGGCTTTTCTCGACACGGTATAGACACCCGACTTTATGAGGGAGCGATCCCTCGTGCCGAGTGTTCATACTTGGTGACATACAGTGCCCGCAGAAGCTGGGACTTCATGCCTTATCTATCGCAGGCGGACATACAGATCCTCGGGCCGGATCGTCGCAAGTTGGCTTCCGCGGAATATCACCTTCGAGCAAAAGGTGGTTTTTCCATGATGAAGTGGCAGGGAACGGAAACGAAGATGAGGCCGGTGATTGACCAGTTGCTTGCCGGCGTTGAGGTCGCCCCGAAGTCTCCGGTGGTCGAGGCGGAAACACCCGCGAGTAACACCTCGCTCAGTTATGAGGAGCGCCTATCTATGCTCGAAAAAGAGCAGTTGCCGTACGAAGAGTACATGCGACGATTCAAGGCTTTGAATCAGGAGTTTGGCCGCTAGGGGGCTACTTCCCGTGACAGCCTTCAAATACCTTCAGGGCTATCCGCCGCACCTGCAGCAGCAGGTGATGCAGATGGTCGCCGAGGACCGTCTGGGCGATTACCTGGCCAGGCGCTACCCCAACCGCCACCAGGTACAGAGCGACAAGGCCCTGTACGGCTACACCGTGGAGCTGAAGCAGGAGTACCTGCGCAGCGCGCCGGCCATCGACAAGGTGCTGTACGACAATCGCCTCGACCTGACCCATCGCGCACTCGGCCTGCACACGGCGGTATCGCGGGTGCAGGGCGGCAAGCTCAAGGCGAAGAAGGAGATTCGCGTGGCCGCGCTGTTCAAGGAGGCGGCGCCGGAGTTCCTCAACATGATCGTGGTGCACGAGCTGGCCCACCTGAAGGAGGCCGAGCACAACAAGGCCTTCTACAAGCTGTGCCAGTACATGCTGCCGGATTACCACCAGCTGGAATTCGACCTGCGCCTGTACCTGACCTGGCGCGACCTGCAGGGCGCCTGAAGGCGCTGGACGAAAACCGTACAGCGCGGTGCAGGGCACGCCGCGCCTGCGCTGCATGGACTGTTCCCCGGCTTATCCACAGAGTCATCCCCGGTTTATGTGCGCAACCTTTTGAATCCAATAGGTATTGATCCGTGGCGCGGGTAATCCGACCAGCGTCCGTACCGGGCAGATGGCGAAACGCTATGGTTAAGGCAGGCCCCGGCAAAGGAGCGCCCTCATCGCGCAAGGCCGCGTTCTCTCGCGGAGGTTCGATCATGAGCACTGCACCTACCCAGCTGACCTGCGAACAGTTGAGCAGCTTCAGCCCGATGGATTTCCTCACACCGCACTATCGCCAGCAGCTGCATGCCAGCCTGCAGTACCTGCAATACCCGGCCGGTACCCCGCTGCTGCAACGGGGCGAGCGCTCCGTGGCGCAGTACTACCTGCTGGAGGGGCGCGTCAGCGTGGATGGCGGTAGCGCGGGCAAGCAACACATCGAGGGGGGATCAGCCCAGGCCCACCTGCCGCTGAACCCGGGGCAGAGCAACCCGGCCAGCATCAGGGCCGTCACCGCTGTACGTCTGTTTGCCGTCGAGCATCAGCTGTTGCAGCGTCTGCTGGGCTGGAGCCAGGAGGCGGCCTATCAGGTCAGCAGCCTGGGCGAGCTGCAGGTCGAGGAACAGGAGGACGACTGGCTGGCGCGCTTGCTGGCCACGCCGCTGTTCGGGCGTCTGCCGCCTTCCCATCTGCATGCCCTGCTGGCGCGTTTCGAGTACGTCGAGGCCCGCGCCGGTGAGCGGGTGGTCGGTTACGGCGAGCCGGGCGAGCACTTCTTCGTCCTCAAGCGCGGCCGCGCCCAGGTCAGCCTGCTGGCTGCCTACCGCGACCAGCCGGCGCTGGTGCTGGAGCGTGGCGACTTCTTCGGCGAGGAAGCGCTGGTCAGCGGCGCCGTGCGCTCGGCCAGTGTGATCATGCTGGAGGACGGCGAACTGGCCCGCCTGCACCGTGACGACTTCGTCGAACTGGTGCGCCCGACCCTGATCCCGCGTATCAGCAAGAGCGACCTGCAGCGCCTGGATCGACAGGGGCAGCGTCCGCACCTGCTGCTGGACGTGCGCCTGGCGGCCGAGTATCGCCTCGGCCATCAGCCGGAGAGCCTCAACCTGCCGGTGGCCAACCTGCGTACCCACGCCGACAGCCTGGACCGGGCCACCTGTTACGTGGTCACCCCGGAGGGCGGCATCCGCAGCGAACTGGCCGTGCACCTGCTCAACCAGCTGGGCTTCGACGCGTACCTGCTGGGGGACGAGCAGTCGGCGGCCGCCTGATCACTCGACGCGCAGCACTTCCCAGGCCTGGGTGCCGGCCTGTACCTGGTCACCCGGACCCTGGCCCAGCAGTTGCCGGCCCAGTGGTGCGTGCGGCGTGATCAGGGTGATTTCCTGGCCGTCGTGCTGCAGCTTCAGGCCGGCGCCGTCCGGCCCCAGCAGCAGGCACTGCCGGCCGCCGCCGGCGTGGCCCAGCCAGATCAGCGCACCCAGCTGGATGCCCTGCGTGTCATCGTAGGCCCGCAGTTGCAGGGCCTGCCAGGCCGCCAGGGCGGCGCGAATCTCGGCGGCACGGCGGGCCTGGCCGGCGGCCAGGTAGGAGGCTTCCAGGCCGCGCGTGTCGTACTTGTTCTCGGCCTTGCTTTCCTCGTGGGTGGCAGCCTGGCGGGCGTCTTCGGCGGCCGCGAGCAGCAGCGCCAGATCGTCTGCGAGGCGGCGGCATACCTGTTGCTGGAGAAGGAGTTTGTCCATGTGCGGGGCGTCGGTGGCTGAGGAGGTGCAGGTTATCAGCACGGCGGACGGCGGTCGCGCGCTAGACTGCAGAGGAATTAGGCGAGGTGAGTCGTAATGCGCAGAACCCTCTGGCGCTGTCTGGTCGGCCTGCTTGTGCTGGGGCTGAGCGCTGCTCTGCAGGCCCAGTCGCTGCAGTTCTATACGGAAGAGTATCCGCCGCTGAACTATTCCCGCGATGGCCGCCCGGTGGGCCTGGCGGTCGACCTGGTGCGCGAGTTGTTCGAGCGTACCGGCGATCACGGGCGCATCAGCGTGGTGCCCTGGGCGCGCGGTTATCAGGCGGCGCAGCTCGAGCCGAACACGGCGCTGTTCGTCACCATGCGCACCGCCGAGCGCGAGCGGCTGTTCAAGTGGGTGGGTCCGGTGGTGGTGGCGGTCACCAGTTTCTATGCCCTGCGCGGCTCGGGTATCCGCATCGAGCGCTTCGAGGATGTCACCCGCATCGGCCAGGTGGCCGTGCCGCGCCAGTGGTACAGCTACCAGGCGCTGCAGGCGCGTGGTCTGCCCAATCTGGTCGGTGTGAAGGGCCCGCAGCAGATGATGACCATGCTGCGTCATGGCCGCGTGCCGGTGGTGGTGGCCGACAACGTGACCCTGGAAGACCTGCTGGCCCTGGGTGACCTGCGCCTGCAGGACGTCGAGCCCCTGCACGGCTTTTTGAGCAGCGCCGCCTATATCGCCTTCTCGCCCAGCACCCCGGACAGCGTGATCCTGAACTGGCAGCAGGCGCTGGACTCGATGAAGCGCGACGGCAGCTTTGCCCTGATCTACAGCCGCTGGCTGCCGGGACAGCCCATTCCCGCCGAGCTGCTTACTCCCGCCGGGCGCTGACCGACGCGGCGGCGCGGGCGCGACAGGCCTGGCGCTCGCGCAGGAACTCGGCACGGCTGATGCGCTGGCGGCTGGCCGAGTTGCTCGGCCTGCCGTCCCACTGGCCGAGCTGGACCTGCACCCGGTAGTAGCCCAGCGGGCGTCCCATGCGCAGCGGCTCGGCGCCGGAGCTGGTCAGCTCCAGGTGCTGCTCGCGGGACAGGGGACTGAAGGCGCTGAAACAGTTGTCGTGGATTTCCGCCTCACCATACTGCGGGTTGCTCCAGCGCAGCCCCAGGGTTTCGTGCACTGGCGCAGCCTCGCGCAGGTCCTGGATGTCACCGACCAGGCCCAGTACCGGGCGGTCCGGCATCACCTGTTGCTCTTCGTCCAGCGGGAAATGATAGAGCGGCTGACCATGGATATCGGCGACCACCACCAGGTCGGGCAGGCGGATCTGGTACTCGGTGCGGCCCAGCAGCTTATCCGCAACTTCGACACTGTCCTGGTAATCCCAGCTGTCCCAGTAGCTGACCTCGGGGCGGAAGTGCGCGTAGTCGTTACGCAGCTCGTCCAGATCGGCATAGGCCTCGGGGTAGGCGAAGGCCACGGCGGCATCCACCATCTGCCCGCGATCGGCACGTCCCAGCTGCTGCCAGCTGAAGCCGTACAGCGCGCCCAGCTCCCACAGCAGCACGGCAGCGCAGAGCAGCAGGCTGAGGCCGTAGCGGCGCAGTGCCGGTGCCCAGCCATGACGTAGGGCGCGCAGCGGAAACAGCAGAAACGCGCGAATCAGTACGCTCAGGCAGAACACCGCCAGCAACAGAAAACCCAGTAGATACAGCATGCGCCAACTCCCTTGTGCGGTCGGCGGCAGTCTGCCGGCGGGCTGTGGAGTTTGTGCGCAGGCGCTGTGGAGATTGCGTGTCGAGCGGGCTTGATCAGGCGACTGCGCGGCGCATGCCGATATGCGGAATGTTGTCTTCCAGATAGGGCTCGGTCACCGCGAGGAAACCGTAGCGGCCGTAGTAGCCCTGCAGATGGGCCTGGGCCGAGAGGTAGATCGGCCGTCCCGGCCAGAGCCGGGCGCAGGCCTCGATGGCGTGTTCCATCAGTGCGTGCCCCAGACCGCTGCCGCGTGCGGCGGGAGCCGTCAGCACACGGCCGATCACCACCTCGCCGCCCTGGGTCGAGGGATCGAGCAGGCGCAGGTAGGCCAGCAGCTGTCCGTCCTGGCGGGCCAGCAGGTGGTGGGTGTCGGCGCTCAGGTCCTGGCCATCGACATCCTGGTAGGCACAGTTCTGCTCGACCACGAACACCTGCGAGCGCAGTTCGAGCAGCGCGTAGAGGTCGCGTGTGCTCAGCGCGGAGTGATGCAGTGTGTGCCAGGTAATGGGCATGGCGGCAGTGGCCTCGGCAGATCGCGGAGCGGCGATTGTAGCGCCGCCGGGTTGCCGGGCCACCTACACTGACAGCGGGGACGGGAGGTGCGTGGTGGTGGCCGAGGCGTCGGACTATTCGATCTACCGGCGGGTGGTGTCGCAGTTGATGCAGGGGCAGGAGCAGCTGCCCAGCCTGCCGACGCTGACCCTGGACATCCGCCGGGCGCTGAGCGACGGCCAGGTCGGCGTCGGCGCGCTGGCACGCCTGATCGGGCGTGATCCGGCGCTGGCCGCCTTGCTGATGAAACATGCGTCTTCCGCGCTGTATCGCCACCCGGTGGCGCCGCGCACCCTACAGGACGTGATCGTGCTGCTCGGGGTGGGTGAAGTGGACCGCATCACCATGGTTCACAGCATCAAGAGCCTGTTCACCCTGCACAGCCCGGCGCACAAGCGCCTGTTCATGGAAGTGTGGGAGCGGCTGACGCTCAAGGCCGGGATCTGCGCCATGCTGGCCCGCCTGCTCGGGCATGTGGCGCCGGAGCACGCCCTGCTGGCCAGCCTGCTCAGCGAGGTGGGTACCCTGGTGGTGCTCTCGGCCTTCAAGGACGAGCTGCAGATTCCCTCCGGCGAGCTGTATTACAAGCTGTGCCGCGAGTACAGCAAGTCGCTGGGGGTGATCGTGCTGAAGAAGTGGGCCGTGGACGACGAGTACATCGCGGTGATCCGCGCTGCCGGCAACTGGGACCACCGCGAGGGCCCCGAGCTGTGCCTGATCGATCTGGTCAACCTGGCGCTGTTCCACGCCATCAAGGAGCGCAGTGCGCAGGCCGAACTACCGCTGCTGGTCGAGCTGGCGGCCTACCACAAGCTGCTGCCGCCACTGAACTTCATCGGCGACAACGGTGAGCTGGAACTGCTGGTCAGCCATCGGGCGGATATCCGCGCCATCGCCGAGACCCTGCGCTGAGCCCCGCTGTGGCTCAGTTGTCGAGCATCGCCGCAGCGTCGAAGCAGGCGCGGTTGCGGCCCTCGGCCTTGGCCCGGTACATGGCCATGTCGGCCTGGCGGATCAGGCTGGTGGGGTTGTCGTCGCCATGACTCAGGGCGATACCGATGCTGGCGCCTATGCGGACTTCGCCGCCGGGCGTTTCTATCGGTTGGCCGAGCTGTTCGAGGATGCGCTCGGCAACCTGGCGCGCGTGGTCCGCGGCCGGCAGTGCTTCGCACACCAGGACGAACTCGTCGCCGCCCAGGCGCGCCACCAGATCGCTCTCGCGGGCGCAGGTCTGCAGGCGCAGCGCCACTTCGGCCAGTACCTGGTCACCGAGGGCATGGCCATGCTGGTCGTTGATCGGCTTGAAGCCATCGAGGTCGATCAGCAGCACCGCCAGTGGCTGGCGGTTGCGCAGGGCGCGGCGCAGCGCCATGTTCAGATGCTGCTGCAGGGCATTGCGGTTGGCCAGGCCGGTCAGCGGGTCCTGCATGGCCAGTGCCTGCAGGCGCTGGTTGGCGGCTGCCAGCTCTTCGGTGCGCTCGGCCACCCGCTGCTCCAGCTGGCGCTCCTGCTGTTGCAGGCTCTGCTCGCGCAGGCGCTTGTGCGCGTTGAAGCGCGCCGCCAGGGCGAAGGACAGTAGGATCATTTCCAGCATCGAGCCGATCTGCATGGCGTGCAGGGTGAAGAAGTTGGACGGGATCAGGGCGAAGTTGCGCAGCGCCAGCAGGGCGGCGCCGCACAACAGCATGGTCCAGGCCAGGGCGAAGAAGCCGGCGCCGGGCACGCGGTTCTTTACGCTGACGAAGGCGACGCTGAGCAGCAGGGCGCAGACGCTGACGCCGCTGGCGGACATCAGCTGCAGCGCCTGCTGTACCGGCAGCAGCAGGGTCGCCAGGGCGCAGCAGGAGATCACCAGGAACCACAGGCGCAGCGCGCGATCCCAGCGCGGCAGCCACTGCCGGGTGTCGAGGAAACTGCGCGCGAACAGCAGCGCGATGGCGCCGGCGCCGCTGATGCCGAACGGCAGTGCACGGTTGGTCCACCAGCCGGCCTGGGGCCAGAGGAACTGCGAGCCGAGGCCGTTGAGGCCGAGCAGGCCGACGCAGAAGGTGCCGACGAACAGCACGTAGTAGAGGAAGGGACGCTCGCGCAGGGCGAGGAACAGCAGCAGGTTGTAGCAGCCGAGGGCGATCAGCGCGCCACAGTAGATGGCCTGCACCACGTAGCCGCGGATGCTGTGCTGCTCGTGGTCGGCGCGGCTGTAGAGGGTCGCGCTGAGGGTCATGCTGCCGGCCGAGCTGGCGCGCAGGTAGAGGGTGCGCCGCTCGCCCGGCTGCAGGTGCAGGTCGAACACCGGGGTACGGTTGCCGACACTGCGCTCGGCGTAGGCGACCATGTCGCCGCTGCGGGCCAGGCGCATGCCATCGCTGCCGACATCGAACAGCTGCACCAGGTCCAGCGACGGATAGTCCAGCTCCAGGCGCCAGTCGGTCGCTCGCGGGGCCGCGGACTGGACTTCCAGGCGCAGCCAGATGGCGCCGTCGACATAGCCGAAACCGAGGTCGCGGCGCCCGGCCGTACTCTGGAAGCGCTGCGGCTCGGCGATCAGTTGCTCCAGCTGCAGGCGACCTTCGGGGTCGCTGAGCGACTCGATCTGACCCAGCAACGGCAGGGGCGGCAGGTTTTCCGTCAGCAGCAGAGTCGCACGAGCCGGCACGGCCAGTAGGCAGAGCAGTAACAGCAGGGCGTAGCGACAGCGGTGCATCGGGTTTTCCGCATTCAGGAGTGCCGGCGGGCGGCCACCCGCCAATACTGGCAGAGCGCCAGCGGCGTCGCCAGCATTCTCCGGGCTTTCCTGGCGTCACACGGCGGATGGACTCCGGCGCGGGATGGCCCTAGACGAATTGCGCGGCGGCGTGCGCCGAGGCCCAGGCCCACTGGAAGTTGAAGCCGCCGAGGTGGCCGGTGACATCCAGCACCTCGCCGATGAAGTACAGCCCCGGCGACTTCTGCGACTCCATGGTCTTCGACGACACCTCGCGGGTGTCGATGCCGCCCAGGGTTACTTCGGCGGTGCGGTAGCCCTCGGTGCCGGCCGGTACCAGGGTCCACTCGGCCAGTTTCTGCGCCACTGCCTCCAGCTCCGCCGGGGTGTACTGCTTGAGCGGCTTGCTGACGAACCATTGCTCGGCCAGCAGGCCGGCCATCTTCTTGGTGAACAGCTCGGCTAGCAGGGTCTTCAGCTCGCTGTTCGGCCTGTCCTGCTGCTGGCTGGCCAGCCACGCGGGCAGGTCGATGTGCGGCAGCAGGTTGATGCTGATGGCATCGCCCGGCTGCCAGTACGAGGAAATCTGCAGGATCGCCGGGCCGCTCAGGCCGCGATGGGTGAACAGGATGTTCTCCTTGAAGCTGACGCCGTTGCAGCTGACCACGCAATCCTCCACCGAGGTGCCGGACAGCTCGGTACACAGCGCCTTGAGCTGAGGCTCGGTGATGGTGAAGGGCACCAGGCCGGCGCGGGTCGGCAGCAGGGTATGGCCGAACTGTTTGGCCACCTGGTAGCCGAAGCCGGTGGCGCCAAGGGTGGGGATGGACAGGCCGCCGGTGGCGATCACCAGCGACTCGCAGCTGAACTCGCCAGCGCTGGTGTGCAGGCGGTAGCCGCCATCCAGCTTGGTAATGGTTTCGATGCTGGTGTCCAGGCGCAGGTCGACGCCGTGCTCGTCGCACTCGGCCAGCAGCAGATTGAGGATATCGCTGGCCTTGCGGTCGCAGAACAGCTGGCCGAGCTTCTTCTCGTGGTAGGGCACGTCGTGCTTGACCACCAGTTCGACGAAGTCCCACTGGCTGTAACGGGCCAGGGCCGACTTGCAGAAGTGCGGGTTGTGCGAGAGGAAGTTGGCCGGCTCGCAGTACATGTTGGTGAAATTGCAGCGCCCGCCACCGGACATGAGGATCTTCTTGCCCGGCTTGTTGGCGTGGTCCAGCAGCAGGACCTGGCGCCCGCGGGCGGCGGCTTGTGCTGCGCACATCAGACCGGCGGCGCCGGCGCCGATGATGATGACCGGGAAGAAGGACACGGCTGAACCTCGGTTGTTCGCAGAAGGCGCGCATTCTAGCGGAAAGGCGCCGGATAGCTTGAGGACAGTCGTCGTGTAGCCCGGATGCAATCCGGGAAACAGGCCGCCCCGCTCCCGGATTGCATCCGGGCTACGACTGGCGGAGTGGGCGTGGCCGCGTCGGCTCTGGTGCGGTGACCCTCTCCCCAGCCCTCTCCCATAAATGGGAGAGGGGGCAACAGCGGCAACGTGCTATTCGTCACCCCTCGCCCGTTAACGGCAGAGGGGGTGTCTCAGGCCGCTTGGGCCTCGCCCGGTTGCGGCGGGGCCTTCTGCAGATGCGCCACCAGGGTGCGCAGCGGCCCCAGCTGGCGACAGATCAGCCCCAGCTGCACCTGCACCAGGCGGTGGCCCTCATCCATGTCATCGGGCAGCTGCTCCAGTTCCTCGGCCAGGCGCTGGTCGGTCTCGTCGTACACCGCCACCGGCTGGTTGTCGCGCAGGCAGGCGGCGATGGCCTCCAGGCTCTGGCTGATATGGGCCACGGCGCGGTCGTGCAGGGCGTCGCTGGCGTCGTCGGCCAGGCTCGCGCGGTGCGCGCCGAGGGCCGAGAGGTAGCTGAGCAGGGTGTGCGACAGCACCAGGAAGCGGAAGCCGGTCTCGGCATCCTTGCGGAAGTGGCCAGGCTCCAGAAGCATGTTGGACAGGGTGGTGGACAGCGCCGCGTCGGCGTTGTGCGCGTTGCGCCGGGCCAGGCGGTAGCTGAGGTCGTCACGCGCGCCGGACTCGTACTGCTGCATGATCTGCAGCAGGTAGCGGCTGTTGCTGCTGAGGGTGCTGGCCAGCACCTGGTTGAGCTTGCGCCCCTGCCAGTCGGGCAGGATGAAGAACACCGCCAGGCCGGCAATGGTGGTGCCCAGCACGGTATCGACCAGGCGTGGCCAGAGCAGGGTGTAGGCGTCGCTGATCTGGTTGAAGCACAGTACTACCACCAGGGTCATGGCGGTGGTGGCCAGGGTGTAGCGGTCGACCCGGTTGGTGAAGAACACCACCCCGGCCGCCACGGCGAACAGCGACTGCAGCAGCGGGTCAGGGAACAGGCTGATCAGCGCCCAGCCCAGGACCAGGCCGATCAGGGTGCCGCCGACCCGCTGCACCAGGCGCAGGCGGGTGGCGCCATAGCTCGGGCGGCAGACGAACAGGGTGGTGAGCAGGATCCAGTAGCCCTGCTGTGGGTGGATCCAGTGCAACAGGCCGTAGCCGGCGAGCAGCGCAGCAGAAAGGCGCAGGGCATGGCGGAACACCAGGCTGGTCGGCGTGATGTGCTGGCGCAGGCGCTCGAAGGCGTCCTTCAGGCTCTGCGGCGAGCGATCCAGTAGGGCGCTGTCCTGCTCGTCGGCCAGGGCGTCCGGGTTGCTGGCGCTGGTCAGCTTGCGTTCCAGGGTTGCCAGATTGCCGGCCAGGGCGCCGAGGGCGCGCAGCAGGCGGCGCCAGGCCGGGTTGTTCTGCTCGCGCAGGTAAGCCATGGAGGCATCCAGTTCGGCCATGGCCTCGCTGTTGTCGTTGTAGTCGAACGGCTGGCGCAGGCGGATGGCCCGCCCCAGCGCCTGGCAGGCCTTGCCCTGCTGGCTGAGCAGGCGGCCGCAGCGGAACATCACGTCGCTGTGGAAGAAGGCTTCCGCCAGGGCGTTGTAGGGGTAGTGCGAGGAGCTGGCGCGCTCGTGGATGTCCTGGGCGATGAAGTACAGCTTGAGGTAGCGGTTGATCTTCTGCCCGCTGCGCTTGCGGCTCATGCGGTTGAGGATGATGTCCTTGGCCTGGTTCAGTGCCGTCACCACCCGGCCGTTCTGCCGCGCCAGCTCCAGGCGGCGGGCCTCGATGTCGATCTTGCGCACCGGCTCGAACAGCGAGGCCTTCAGGCGCAGGTAGGCGCCCAGCTCCTCGAACACCCGCGCCAGCGCCTGCTGCACCGGCTGCTGGCTGAACAGCGCACTCCAGAGGATGCCGAGCAGGCCGTACCAGGCGGCACCGCCGATCAGCAGCAGCGGCTCCTGCCAGAAGCCGCCGGCCATGCCGGCACGATGCTCCAGGCCGATCGCCGTATAGATGGCCAGGATCAGTGTGGCCTGCGCTACCGCCGCGTAGCGCTCGCCAATGCCGCCGAGCAGGGTCATGGCGAAGGCGGCGAGCGCCAGGCCGCTGCCGAACAGCCAGGGGTAGGGGAACAGCAACTGCACGGCGGTGGCCGTGGCGCCGAAGCAGACCAGGGTGACCAGCAGGGCCTGGGTGCGGCCGCGCCAATGGTCGTCGCTCTCGGCCAGGGCGCTGGCGATGCAGCCGAGGAACAACGGAATGACGAAGGCGATGCGGTCCAGGTACCAGCACAGCGCCATGGCGCCGGCCAGGGCGATGAATACGCGGACACCGTAGGTGAACTTCTCGCGCGCCCAGAGTTGGCGCAGGGTGTCGTTCAGCGATGAGGACATGGCAGCCTGATCAATGCAATAGATTCGCCGTGAAGACGGCGGTGGGCCTTCAGGAGGCACCGTTTAGCGAACATTTGTGCAGATAACTGATAAGCCTGCAATGAAAACGGGCCCGCAGGCCCGTTTTGTTGGGTAGATGGCAGCGCTACAGATTCGCTCCCAGCATAGGGCTGCCGCGGGTCAGTAGAAGCTGTAGGTGAAACCTGCCTGCACGGTGCGCGGTGCGCCGGGGTAGGCATAGTTCTGGAACGCGCTTTCCTCGTAGTCCTCGTTGAACAGGTTCTTCAGGTCGAGGTTCAGGCGCAGGTGCTCGTTGACCTGGTAGTAACTCAGCAGGTCGACCGTGGTGTAGTCCCCCATCTCGAAGGACGTTGCATCGGTTTTGCCCGCGCGGTCGTCGACATATTTGATACCGGCACCCAGGCCCAGGCCGCGGACGACTCCATCCTGAAACTCGTAGACGTTAAGCAGGCTGGCGCTGTTGCGTGGAATGTTGGCCAGGTGCGTGCCTTCGGGGATCGAGTTGTCTTCGCTCACTTCCGCGTCGACATAGGCGTAACCGGCGATTACGCGCCACTCGGGGGTCAGGTTGCCAGTGATGTTGAGGTCGAAGCCGCGGCTACGCACTTCGCCGGCGGCGATCTGGTAAGTGACGTCGACCGGGTCGATGGTCAGCACGTTCTGTTTGACGATCTGATAGATCGCCGCATCGACACTGTACTGCTGGTCGGGCGATTGCCATTTGAGGCCCATATCGTAGGCCTTGCCTTCCTCCGGATCGAAACCACCACCCTGGCGGCTTGCGCCGCTGTTGGGCTTGAACGAGCGTGAAGCGTTGACGTAGGCGTTGAGGTTGTCGGTCAGGCGGTAGGTCAGCCCGGCGCGAGGGGTCGTGGCATTGTCTTCGTTGCTCCAGCTGGAACCCGAGACATAGTCGCGGTACTCATGGTCGAAGTGCTCGAAGCGCACTCCGATCAGCGCTTGCAGGCGCTCGGTGAGCTGCACCTGGTCCTGGATGAAGGCTGCCATGGTGTCGAGCGTTTCGTAGTTGTCGGTCGGTGTCCGGGTCAGTGCCGGGCGTGCCTGATCGAACTGCGGGTCGAAGAGGTCGACCGGGTAGGCACTGGTCGAGCCGCTGGAGCGGCGGATCAGCGACTTGTAGTCGTAGTCTTCATATTCGATGCCGGTGATCAGGGTGTGCTCCAGGCCCAGGGCGGAGAAATTCCCGGTCAGATTCAGCTGCGCGTCACGGTCGTCCCATTCCAGTTTGCGCCAGCTGAAGTTGCGCCCGAGTGTACGGCCGTCGGCTGCCAGGTCATTGGCCTCGACGGCGTTGCCCTGCAAGGTGCCGTTGAGGTACTGCACGCCACCGGCCAGCATCCAGTCGTTGTTGAGCAGGTGCTCGAAGCGCACCTGCACCATCTCGTTGTCGTTGTGCAGCATGTTGTCGCTGCCTTCGCCCCAGACATTGGTGTCGCGTGAGGCCGTGCCGGCCTGATTGGCATAGCGGGTCAGGCCGCGGTCCAGTGGGTGGTTGTTACGCAGGATGTCGGCCTCCAGGGTGATCCGTGTGGCATCGGTGGCTTGCCAGCTCAGCGTGGGCGTGACGCCATAGCGTTCGCTCTCCACGTTGTCACGGAAGCTGTCGCCACCTTCGCCAACCAGATTCAGGCGATAGGTCAGGCGCTGCTCTTCGTCCAGGGCGCCAGTCGCATCCAGGGTGCCGCGCTGCATGCCCTGATCATCGAGCTGACTGCCCACCACCAGTTGGCTCTCGGTCTGTGGTTGCTTGGACACCACATTGAAGGTACCGCCGGGATCACTGCGGCCGTAGAGGGTCGAGGCGGGGCCGCGCAGGACTTCGACTCGCTCGATGTTGTAGGCGTCCGGGGCATTCGGGTAGCCGCGGTTGACCGGGAAACCGTTGCGATAGAACTCGCCGCTGGTGAAACCGCGCACGTTGTAGCCGGTCAGGCCCTGGCCGCCGAAGTTGTTGCCCCGGCCGACGCCGCCTGCATAGTCGAGGGCGTCCGTAAGCCTGGTTGCGCCGGTGTCTTCCAGTGCGTTGCGCGTAACGATGCTGATCGATTGCGGCGTGTCTTGCACGGTGCTGTCGGTGCGCGTGGCGCTGGCCGAGCGCGTGGCAAGGTAGCCCTGGACGGGGCCGTCGGCGCGCTCGGTGCTTTCGGCGCTGGCGTCGATGTTGGTGGCGTCCAGTTGCAGCGGTGTGCTTTCGGCCCAGACAGCAGGAGCGTGGCAGCTCAGGACACAGAGGGTGAGCAGGGTAAGGCGCATGTTGAGGGAGTTTCCGGCGGGCAGATATTATTGAGTAATTATCTTATTTGATAATGATTATATTTTATTATATGGACCGGGCCATAGGGAAGCTGCCTGTATGCATGGGCTTTCAGGCTGATGGGGGCGGGAGGTCGGAGTGGAAGTGTGCAGAAGAGCTGGCTGCAGTGTGCCTGCATGCCGCTGTTGCTGAAGAGCAGAGGTCAGTGACCCCGGCTTTGCGCCGGGATCACTGGGGCTGGTGATCAGTCGTCACCGTCGTCATCGTCGCCGCCATCGACCTTCATGCCCAGTTCCTTGATCTTGCGGGTCAGGGTGTTGCGGCCCCAGCCCAGCAGCACGGCGGCGTCGCGGCGGCGGCCGGCGGTGTGCTTGAGTGCGGTCTCGATCATGATCCGCTCGAACGCCGGCACGGCGCTGTCCAGCAGGCTCGACTGGCCGCGCGCCAGGGCCTGGTCGGCCCACTGGCGCAGACCCTGCTCCCAGTTGGCGGCCGGGGCATTTTCCTGCGGCTGGCTCAGCAGCTCCGGCGGCAGGTCGTCGATATGCACCTCGCGACCGGAGGCCATCACGGTGATCCAGCGGCAGGTGTTCTCCAGCTGGCGCACGTTGCCCGGCCAGGGCAGGTGCTTGAGGTAATCCTCGGTCTCGCTCTTCAGCAGCTTGGGCTCCACCGCCAGTTCCTGAGCGGCGCGGCCGAGGAAGTGGCGGGCCAGGGTCGGGATGTCCTCGCGGCGGTCGGCCAGGCGCGGGATATGGATGCGGATCACGTTGAGGCGGTGGAACAGGTCCTCGCGGAACTTGCCGGCCTGCACCAGCGATTCGAGGTTCTGGTGGGTGGCGGCGATGATGCGCACATCGACCTTGACCGGGGTGTGGCCACCGACCCGGTAGAACTCGCCGTCGGCCAGCACGCGCAGCAGGCGGGTTTGCGTGTCGGCGGGCATGTCGCCGATTTCGTCGAGGAACAGGGTGCCGCCGTCGGCCTGCTCGAAGCGCCCGCGGCGCTGGTTGGCCGCGCCGGTGAAGGCGCCTTTCTCGTGGCCGAACAGCTCGGATTCCATCAGGTCCTTGGGAATCGCCGCCATGTTCAGTGCGATGAACGGCGCTGCCGCGCGTGGGCTGTGGCGATGCAGGGCGTGGGCGACCAGCTCCTTGCCGGTACCCGACTCGCCGTTGATCAGCACGGTGATATTGGAGTGGGAGAGGCGGCCAATGGCGCGGAATACCTCCTGCATCGCCGGCGCCTCGCCGATGATTTCCGGGGTGCGCCCCAGCGCAGCCGGCGCTTCCAGACCCTGCTGCTCCTGGGCATGCTGGTTGGCGCGCTTGACCAGCGAGACGGCCTCGTCGACGTCGAACGGCTTGGGCAGGTACTCGAAGGCGCCGCCCTGGTAGGAAGCGACCGCGCTGTCCAGGTCGGAGTGCGCGGTCATGATGATCACCGGCAGGCGCGGATAGAGGTCGCGAATCCGCGCCAGCAGGTCGAGGCCGCTGGCGCCCGGCATGCGGATGTCGGAGATGATCACGTCCGGTTGTTGGCGGGTCAGGCGGGTCAGCACGCCGTCTGCACTGTCGAAACTCTGGGTGGTCATGCCCTCCTGTTGCAGGGCCTTCTCCAGGACCCAGCGGATGGAGCGGTCGTCGTCGACGATCCAGACGGTTTCACTGCGGCTCATGACGGTGCGGCTCCTTGGTCCAGGGGCAGGAAGATCGAAAATACGGTATGGCCTGGATGGCTCTCGCATTCGATCAGGCCCTGGTGCTGACTGATGATGTTCTGGGTGATGGCCAGGCCCAGGCCGGTGCCGTCGGGGCGGCCGCTGACCATGGGGTAGAAGATGGTTTCCTGCAGCTCCGGCGGGATGCCCGGGCCGTTGTCGATGATCTCCATCTTCACCACCAGGCGATGGCGGGTATGGCCGATGGTGAACTGGCGCAGGGTGCGGGTGCGCAGGCTGATGCGGCCCAGGCGCAGGTCGCTCTGGCTGGACAGCGCCTGCAGGGCGTTGCGCACGATGTTGAGCACGGCCTGGATCAGCTGCTCACGGTCGATCAGCAGGTCGGGGATGCTCGGGTCGTAGTCGCGCACCAGGGTGATGCTGCCCTGGGACTCCGCCTCGACCAGGCTGCCGACGCGCTCCAGTACCTCGTGGATGTTGGTCATGGCGAGGCTCGGCAGCTTGTTCGAGCCGAGCATACGATCGACCAGGTTACGCAGGCGATCGGCTTCCTCGATGATCACGTTGGTGTAGTCGCGCAGGCCTTCGTCCGGCAGCTCGCGCGCCAGCAGCTGGGCCGCGCCGCGAATGCCGCCGAGCGGGTTCTTGATCTCGTGGGCCAGGCCGCGCACCAGCAGTTTGGTGGTTTCCTGCTTGGACAGCTGCGCCTCTTCCTTGGTGATGCGCAGCAGGCGGTCGCGCGGGTGCACTTCCAGCAGCAGCAGGGTCTGGCCGCGGCTGAGGATCGGCGTCACCGCATAGTCGACGGTGATGGTCTGCCCGGACAGCGAGGTGAGCATCGCCTCGCGCTTGGTGAAAGGGTGGGCGTGTTCCACGGCCTGGCGCAGCGAGCTCAGCGCCTCGGGCGACTCAGTGAACAGTTCACTGATGAACTGGCCGTGGCTGCGCTGGCCGCTGACCGCCAGCAACATCTCGGCGGCCGGGTTCATGTACTCCAGGCGCAGCTCGGCGTTGAGCAGGATGGTTGCAGTGGTCAGGTTGTCCAGCAGTAGGCGGTGCAGCGCGTCGTTGATCATGGCAGGTCTGGGTCCTGGCGATGGGCTGGAAAATGCAAAAAGCAAACCAAGGCCCCGAAAAGACGCGCATCTTTGCCTGACGCCGCTCTTCAGGCTGCGTTTCGGCGCAGCCGGCGACTGATCGAGTGAACCAAAACAGGGAGAGTATAGAAATCGGTGCAGGTTAATGCGTCAAAATGGTGCATTGATCCGGACGATCAGATGAAGGGGATCAGCGGGATGTCCTTGGGCGGATCTTTCGGCTTGTCCTCGATCGGACATTCCGGGCGCACCCCCCAGTCCTTCTTCTTGCAAGGATTGGCGCGGCGTTTCTCTGCCAGGGAAATACGCTTCATGTGGAAGGGCTGGGCAGGTGTGCGCTCGACGATACGCCCCTGAGGGTCAACTATTTCCACTGATATCTGATGAGTGCCCCGGTCAATGTTTTCCAGCGAAAAAACCGGGCTTGCACCCGGAGTGCCCATGGGTTTGCCGTCCATGATCAAGCGAAAGCCATGGCCAGGATGGAGGCCGGGCTCACTGGTGGCGGTGATGATCAAATTACCGGCCATGTCGCGAATGGTGGCATCTGGCTCGGGAATAAGGATGCGCAATACCTGATAACTGAGCTCGCGGGGAATTGCGGGTGCTATTACCGCCGGAGCAGCAGGTTTGCTGGCGGACATACCATTCGGAGGCGATAGCTCAATGCGCTCGGCATGCTCAGATTGCGGCTTATCGGTAAAAACGCGATTTCCCTCGGCATCGATGTAGGTGTAGACACCTGCCTGGCTGGTGGTACAGACGAGGCAGAGCAGCAGGCATAACAGCGAGCGTGGCATGGGGCCCTTCGGTATCAGGTAGCAGGTTTGGGGGTAGGCTTGGGCGGGGTAGGCTTCGCTCGGGCAGGGCTGTTCACACTAATGCGCTGCACGGTGAAGACGACCGTGGGGCTCCGTTGTATCTGGCGCTCGCCACTGATGACCTCTACGGCGAGGCTGTGTTCGCCTCTGTCGATGTTGGTCAGCTGCAGCCGCGGCACATTGCTCGGTTGGCCGTAGGGCTGCCCATCCAGCAGCAGCCGGAAGGCATGGCCGGCCTGTAGGCGCGGCTTGATCTTCACCCCGACACTGAAGGTGCCGTTATTGGCGCGCAGAGCCTCTTCGGTCGGAATGTCGGTGAGTATCAAGTCGCTATATGGGGGAAGGGCATCGCTCGGCTGTTCCTTCTGTTCCACTACCGTTGGCTGCTGAGCTTCCACCGTATTGGTCGGCTTCAGCTCGACGGACTCGCTGGCCTGGCCTTCCGGGGGCTGGTTGGTGAAGACCGTGTTGCCGTTGGCATCGGTATATTTGTAGATCTGCGCGGTGGCCGGCAGGGCCAGGGCGCAGAGCAGGCAGGTGGTGAGCAGGCGCATCGTCGGGCTCCTGAATGATTCTGCGAGCAAGGGTTGCACCGCTGCGCCTGCCTGGCAAGTACAAGGGGCGCTCGGCGTGGCCTGGCGCAAGAAAATCCGCAGACAAAAAAGGCCTCCCGAAGGAGGCCTCTTTCAAGCCGGCCGCGTGCGCGGTCGGTGCTGGATCAGACGCTGTAGTACAGGTCGTATTCCAGCGGGTGCACGAAGGTGCGCACTTTGATTTCTTCTTCGGCTTTCAGCTCGATGAAGGCATCGAGGAAGTCACGGCTGAATACGCCACCTTTGAGCAGGAAGTCATGGTCGGCCTCCAGCGCTTCCAGGGCTTCCTTCAGGCTGCCGCACACTTGCGGGATCAGCTTGGACTCTTCCGGCGGCAGGTCGTACAGGTTCTTGTCGGCGGCATCGCCCGGGTGGATCTTGTTCTGGATGCCGTCGAGGCCGGCCATCAGCAGCGCGGCGAAGCACAGGTACGGGTTGGCAGCCGGGTCCGGGAAGCGCGCTTCGATACGACGGCCTTTCGGGCTGGCGACATACGGGATGCGGATCGAGGCGGAGCGGTTACGGGCCGAGTAGGCCAGCATCACCGGAGCTTCGAAGCCCGGAACCAGGCGCTTGTAGGAGTTGGTGGATGGGTTGGTCAGGGCGTTCAGCGCCTTGCCGTGCTTGATGATGCCGCCGATGAAGTACAGGGCGGTCTCGGACAGACCGGCATAGCCTTCACCGGCAAAGGTGTTCTTGCCGTCTTTGGCGATCGACATGTGCACGTGCATGCCCGAACCGTTGTCGCCGTACAGCGGCTTCGGCATGAAGGTGGCGGTCTTGCCGTAGGCTTCAGCGACGTTGTGCACGCAGTACTTCAGGGTCTGGACTTCGTCGGCTTTCTTCACCAGGGTGTTGAACTTAACGCCGATCTCGTTCTGTGCGCCGGCCACTTCATGGTGGTGTACTTCGACGGTCTGGCCCATCTCTTCCAGGGCGTTGCACATGGCAGTACGGATTTCGTGATCCGGATCGGCCGGCGGAGTGGGCAGGTAGCCGCCTTTTACCGAGATACGGTGACCGTTGTTGCCCTGGGCGCCGTTCATGTCCATGTCGCTGCTCCAGGCTGCCTGCTCGGAGAAGATCTTGAACATGGAACCGGACATGTCGGACTTGAACTTGACGGAGTCGAAGATGAAGAACTCCGGCTCCGGACCGGCGAATACGGTGTCACCGATACCGGTGGTCTTCAGGTATTCCTCGGCACGCTTGGCGATAGCGCGCGGGTCGCGATCGTAGCCCTGCATGGTGGACGGCTCGATCACGTCGCAGACCAGGATCAGGGTCGGCTCTTCGGTGAACGGGTCCAGTACGCCGGTCTCGTCGTCCGGCAGCAGGATCATGTCGGAGGCTTCGATGCCTTTCCAGCCATGGATGGAGGAGCCGTCGAACATCTTGCCGTGTTCGAAGAAGTCTTCGTCCAGGGCATCGCGAGCGGGCATGGTGATGTGGTGCTGTTGGCCGCGGATGTCGGTGAAACGCAGGTCCACCCACTTCACGTCGTGTTCTTTGATCAGTTGCTGCGACTTCGACATGGTGCTCTCCAGGTGTTTGGGGCTGGCTGTGCCAGCCGCCGGAATAGGGGCCTAGAACGGGCGCGATAGTCCGCCAGACCAGGCTGCCTCACAAGGGAGCAAATTGTATGCCAGTGCCCCGGAATGGGCAGGAGGCCTGAAACTCAGGGCTTGTGCGGGCTATGGCGATTTTTTCAGCATTTTTGCGCACCGAATCGGTGCCTTGTAATCGCGTAACGCACTTTTTTGGTGCTATTGGCGGGTGTTTATTGTTTTTGATCAAAGCTTGAACAATTTCCGCTATAATCCGCGCCCCTGTTTTTTGGCATCCTGCCCGGCACCCGCTACTTCATGAAACTGATCGTCAAACCCTTCGCGGAAATCACCATCAAGAGCCGGCCGGTGCGCAAGCAGTTCATCCGCCAGCTGGCGAAGAACATCCGCACGGTGCTGCGCGACCTGGACCCCGAGCTGGAGGTACAGGGCGAGTGGGACAACCTCGATCTGATCAGCGGGGTGACCGAGCCGAAGGTGCAGGCGGAAATGTTCGAGCGCCTGCGTTGCACCCCGGGCGTCGCCCACTTCCTCGAAGTGCACGAGTATCCCTACGTCGATTTCGACGACACCTTCGAGAAGTGCCGTGCGCACTTTGGTGTGCAAATCGCCGGCAAGGTCTTCGCCGTGCGCTGCAAGCGCGCTGGCAACACCCATGATTTCTCCTCGGTGGACCTGGCGACCCATGTCGGCAGCCGCCTGCGTCGCGAGTGCGGTGCCGCCGGCATCGACCTGAAGAAGCCCGAGGTCGAGGCGCGCTTCGAGGTGCGTTATGACCGCCTGCTGATCGTCCATGCCCAGCACGAGGGCCTTGGTGGCTACCCGCTGGGTTCGATCGAGCAGACGCTGGTGCTGATGAGCGGCGGCTTCGATTCCACGGTCGCCGCCTACCAGATGATGCGCCGCGGCCTGCTCACCCACTTCTGCTTCTTCAATCTCGGTGGCCGTGCCCACGAACTGGGCGTGATGGAAGTGGCGCACCACCTGTGGCAGAAGTTCGGCAGCTCGCACCGCGTACTCTTTATTAGTGTGCCCTTCGAAGAAGTCGTGGGCGAGATTCTCGGCAAGGTCGACAACAGCCAGATGGGCGTGGTGCTCAAGCGCATGATGCTGCGCGCCGCCAGCCGCATCGCCGAGGACCTGCATATCGATGCACTGGTCACCGGCGAGGCGATCAGCCAGGTGTCCAGCCAGACGTTGCCGAACCTTTCGGTGATCGACGCGGTCACCGACACCCTGGTGCTGCGCCCGCTGATCGCCGCGCACAAGCAGGACATCATCGATACCGCGGTGCGCATCGGTACCGCCGAATACGCCAAGAACATGCCTGAATACTGCGGGGTGATCTCGGTCAACCCGACCACCAAGGCCAAGCCCATGCGCATCGAGCACGAGGAGAGCCAGTTCGACATGGCCATCCTCGAGCGCGCCCTGGAGCGTGCGACGCGGGTGACGGTGGACAAGGTGATCGACGAGCTGGGCAAGGACCTGCAGGTCGAGATCGTCGCCGAGGCACTGGCCGGGCAGATCGTGCTCGATATCCGTCATCCGGATGCCGCCGAGGACGAGCCGCTGCAGCTCGACGGCGTCGAGGTGCAGCCCCTGCCGTTCTACGCGCTGAACAACCGTTTCAAGGAACTGGATGAGACCCGCCAGTACCTGCTGTATTGCGACAGGGGCGTCATGAGCCGCCTGCATGCCCACCATCTGCTTAGCGAGGGGCATGCCAATGTTCGCGTCTATCGCCCGCATTAAAAGGGCCGGCCTGCTCGGTGGCAGTATCCGCCACCGCCCTCCCGACCAGCCTCGCGGCGCGTAATCCCGAATTCACAACGGCCAGGCACACTGCCAGGTCACAGCTTCCAGAATCATCAATCGAGACGACATCGTGATCGAAAAACTGCGCAATATCGCCATCATCGCCCACGTCGACCATGGCAAGACCACCCTGGTAGACAAGCTGCTGAAGCTCTCCGGCACCCTCGACCGCAAAGAAGCGGAATCCGAGCGCGTGATGGACTCCAACGACCAGGAAAAAGAGCGCGGCATTACCATCCTGGCGAAGAACACCGCCATCAAGTGGAACGGCTACAACATCAACATCGTCGACACCCCCGGCCACGCCGACTTCGGCGGTGAGGTTGAGCGCGTGATGTCGATGGTCGACTCCGTGCTGCTGGTGGTCGACGCTCAGGACGGCCCGATGCCGCAGACCCGTTTCGTGACCCAGAAGGCGTTCAAGGCTGGTCTGCGTCCGATCGTGGTGGTGAACAAGATCGACCGTCCGGGCGCGCGTCCGGACTGGGTTATCGACCAGATCTTCGATCTGTTCGACAACCTCGGCGCCACCGATGAGCAGCTGGACTTCCCGATCGTCTACGCCTCGGCCCTGAACGGCATCGCCGGCATGGACCACGAGAAGATGGACGACAACATGGACGCCCTGTTCCAGGCCATCATCGACCACGTGCCGGCTCCGGACGTTGACGTCGACGGCCCGTTCCAGATGCAGATCTCGCAGCTGGACTACAACAGCTTCCTCGGCGTGATCGGTATCGGCCGTATCGCCCGTGGCCGCATCAAGACCAACACCCCGGTGGTGGCGATCAGCGATGACGGCACCAAGCGCAACGGCCGCGTGCTGAAGATCATGGGCCACTCCGGCCTGCAGCGCGTGGAAGTGGCCGAAGCCGAAGCCGGCGACATCGTCTGCGTCTCCGGCATGGACGAGCTGTTCATTTCCGACACCCTGTGCGACCCGCAGAACGTCGAAGCCCGCCCGCCGCTGACCGTCGACCAGCCGACCGTGAGCATGACCTTCCAGGTCAACGACTCGCCGTTCGCCGGTAAAGAAGGCAAGTTCGTTACCAGCCGCAACATCAAAGACCGTCTGGACAAGGAACTGCTGCACAACGTGGCCCTGCGTGTCGAGCCGGGCGATTCCGCCGAGAAGTTCAAGGTATCCGGCCGCGGCGAGCTGCACCTGTCGGTACTGATCGAAACCATGCGCCGCGAAGGCTTCGAGCTGGCCGTGGGTCGCCCGGAAGTGGTGATCATCGAGAAGGACGGCGAGAAGCAGGAGCCCTACGAGAACGTCACCATCGACATCGAGGAACAGCACCAGGGTCCGGTGATGGAGCAGATGGGCATGCGCAAGGGCGACATGACTAACATGATCCCCGACGGCAAGGGTCGTATCCGTCTGGAATACATCATCCCGGCGCGCGGCCTGATCGGCTTCCGTAACGCCTTCCTGACCATGACCTCGGGCACCGGCATCCTGACCTCGACCTTCGACCACTACGGTCCGGTCAAGGCCGGCGACGTTGCCCACCGCCAGAACGGCGTGCTGGTCTCCATGGCCACCGGCACCGCGCTGACCTACTCCCTGGAAACCCTGCAGGACCGCGGCAAGCTGTTCCTGAGCCCGGGCGACGAAGTCTACGAAGGCCAGCTGGCCGGCATCCACAGCCGCGACAACGACCTGGTGATCAACCCGACCAAGGCCAAGAAGCTCGACAACATGCGCGCTTCCGGCAAGGACGAAACCATCCAGCTGACCCCGGCGCTGAAATTCACCCTGGAACAGGCGCTGGAATTCATCGACGATGACGAGCTGGTGGAAGTGACGCCGAAGTCGATCCGTCTGCGCAAGAAGATGCTCAACGAGAACGACCGCAAGCGCTACGAGCGCAGCAAGGTCTGATCCTCGCGCAGTGAATGAAAAGCCCCCGGCGGAGCGATCCGTCGGGGGCTTTTTCTTGCCGCCGCGTTTATAGCAGGGTCGGGCAGCTGACGCCGACTGCGGCAAAGGCGGCGACCACCTCGGCGCTGCCGTAGCTGCGGTTCTGCGCCGAGCGGATCACGCCGCAGGCGCCCTGGGTGAAGCTGCTGGTCTCGGTCCAGTAGAAGCGGTTGGCGTCGACGAACACCTCGAAGGCCTTGCGCGGGTTCCAGCCGGGGGTGCGGCTGAGTAGGTAGAAGGCGCGGTTGTACACGCCGCTGGAGTGGTGCACGTCGATGCCGTCATGGTACTGCGCGGCATGCTCGATGGAGGCACCGTCGCGGCTGGGTTGGTCCATGTAGCGCAGTGCGCCGTTGCCCTTGAAGATGTCGGCGCCGACCTTCCAGTCGTTGCTGCCTTTCATGAAGTATTCGGCGGCTTCGCCGGCCATGTCCGAGAAGGCCTCGTTGATGCCGCCGGACTGGCCCTCGTAGACCAGGCCCGAGTTCAGCTCGGTAAAACCGTGGCTGACCTCGTGGGCCGACACGTCCAGCGATACCAGCGGGTAGAAGCGGCTGCGACCGTCGCCGAAGGTCATCGCCTGGCCGTCCCAGAAGGCATTCTCGTAGCCGTTGCCGTAGTGCACCTTCATGTACAGCTTGCGCTCGTTGAGCGGGCGCAGGCCGCCGAACCAGCTGCCGTACATCTGGAACACCAGGTTGCCGAAATAGTGCGCGTCGTTGAGCGGGGCGAAAGCGCCGTTGATGGCCTTGTAGTCGTTGTACGGGCAGGCGAAGCGGAAAGGCGTGACGCTGCTGTTGTCGTAGCGCTGGTTGAGGTTGACGGTGATCACATCGCCGCTGTTCATCTGGCAGTCGCGGCTGACGATCAGCGGGCCGTACTGGGTGCCGTAGAGGTATTGGCCGGTCTTGCTGTTGCCGCCAGGGCCGCTGGCCTCGGCATGGGCCAGGCCTTCCCAGCGCTGCAGCAGCTCGCCGCTGTTGGCCTCGATCATGAAGTGCGGGCGTGACGGCTTGGCACCACCGAGGAAGAAGGACACCACGTAGGCCAGCTGGGCCTGGCCCTGCTCGTTCTGGCGTACCACCAGTTCGCTCTGCTCGTTGCGCGGCGGCAGTGCGCTGGCAACCAGCCCCTTGGCCTGCTGCAGGGCCTGCTCGCGCGTCAGTGTCGGGGTGGCGTCACGGGTCAGATCCTGCTCGATGCCGACCAGCATGCGTCCGCTGCGCTGGGGGCGCGGGCCGCTGGCTTCGGTGATGGCCTCGCCCCACACGCGTATGCCCTTGTAGAACTGCTGATAGCGGGTCACGCGGGTGCCGTTGGGCAGGCGTGCGCTGCTGTCGGCATCGAGTTCTTCCGGGGCCAGGCCGAGGGTGCTGTGGATATCGCCAGCGGCGACGCCGGCGCGGGGCTGCGGCAGGCTGGCAACATCCACCAGCTCGGCGGCGAAGGTGGTGGCAGGGGCGGCCAGGCTGGCCAGTAACAGCGACTGCGGGATCAGTTTCCTAGGCATGGTCTTCTCCTGGATGGGGCGGAGGGGTGCTCCGGGGGGTTAGGTTCCGGCCGCCTTGTGGGCGGCGCGGAGTGCTCATCGCCGTTGCTGGGCGGGTAGCCCTGCCAGAGGCGATGAAAAGGGAAGGCAGTCAGGCATGGCGCCAGGGGCGCCGCTGTGGTGGAAGGCTCAGGCGAAGCGCAGGGTGACCCGTCGGTTGTGCCGGCTCTTCTTCTCGATCTTGTCGCAGACCACCGCGCCGATCTCGGCGGTGTTGCGCACATGGGTGCCACCGCAGGGTTGCAGGTCGACGCCGGGGATTTCGATCACCCGGACCATGCCGTGGTTGGCGGGCGGCGGGATGCGCGTGCGGCACAGTTGCAGCAGGCGGTTGTATTCGCCGGCCGGCAGCTCCTGTGCCCGCACTTCGAGGGCAGCGCCGATCAGCTCGTTGAGCTGTGTGGTGATCTGTTCCTTGTCCAGGGTCGACTCGGGCAGGTCGAAGTCCAGGCGGCCCTTGTCGGCGGCGATGCTGCAGCCGGTCACCGGGGCGTCGACAAGGGCGCACAACAGATGCAGGCAGGTATGCATGCGCATGTGGCGATGGCGCAGTTCCCAGTCCAGGCAGCCCTGCACCTCCATGCCGGCCTGCAGTGCGTTGGCTGCGCCAGACTCCAGCTGATGCCAGATGAGCGCGCGCAGCAGCGGATCACGCTGGGTGCCGAGCACCGCCACGGCCGAGCCGTCCGGCAGCAGCAAGTGCCCCTGGTCGCCGGGCTGGCCACCACCGGTGGGGTAGAACAGCGTCTGGTCGAGCGCTACGCCCTGCTCGCTGACGGCCAGCACGCGGGCGGTGAAGCAGTGCTGATAGGGCGCTTCGTCGAACAGGGCGCGGGTCTGCAGGGTCAACGCCGACATGGGTCAGCCTCCTAGGCTCAGCAGGTGGGGTTTGAGTACCGTGCTCACCAGGCTGCTCAGGCCGGGTGGGTCGAGCAGGGTGATGTCCTGGCCATCGACGCGCAGGTGCAACGGGTAGCAGGGCGGAGGCACCACGGCGCCGAGATTGCGCAGGCGATACTGGCGGTGGTGGCGCTCGCGCACCGTGCATTCCAGGCGCAGGCAGGCGAGTGGGTGATGGTCGGCATCGAGCACGCTGATGTCCTCGGCGTCCGGCAGTTCACCGACCAGGTGCAGGCGCTCGCCCAGGGCGAAGGCGCCGAGGAAGCCGCGGCCGCCGGCCTGCCCGCAGCGCTGCAGCTGCAGCTGGTTGGCGATGCTGACGCGGGTGTTGGCAGGCACGTCGCGGGTGATCACGCAGGCCGGGCTGATGAACACGTGGTCGCCGATGTCCACCGCGCCGAGGATGCGCGCGCCGGCGCCGACCTCCACGCCGTGGCCCAGCCTGGGGTGACGCTTGCCGCCGGGGTTGTCGGCGATGCCGCAGGCGCCCAGGGTCACGCCGCTGAGCAGGTAGCAGTCGTCGCCGATCTCGCAGGTTTCACCGATCACCGTGCCGAAGCCATGATCCAGCACGAAGCGCCGGCCGATGCGGGCCGCCGGGTGGATTTCCACCCCGGACTGCAGCTTGCCGGTATTGGCCAGGCGGTGGGCGATGATCTCGCGGTCGGGCAGTTCGCCGAGCCGCCAGACCTGGTGCGCCAGGCGGTGATAGAGCACCGCCTTGAACGAGGCGTAGCTGTCGAGGATTAGCTCGCTGCGCCCGCCGGAAGCCGGGTCGCGCTCGGCATAGGCCTGCAAGTCCTCGCTCACCTGGCGCACGGCTCTGTCCATGAGACCGTCCAGGTGCGGCAGCAGCAGCTCCATCTGCGCTGGCTGCAGCGCATGCACCAGGTGGTCGAGCAGCACATCGTAGAGCTTCAGCCTGTCGAGGTAGGTGCGCATCCCATCGTCCTTCACGGGTCAGTCGAAGTGGGCTAGGTAGCTGTCGACGCTGTCATAGATCAGCGTCAGCACCAGGGTTCCGCGCGGCAGTTCAGTGGCCAGCTGGGCGATGGCCGCCAGGTTGGCCGCCGATGACAGCCCGAGGCTGACGCCGTCGCCGCGCATGGTCTGGCGTACTCGCGCCAGGCAGTCCTGCTTGGTCACCTTGAGCATGCCGTCGAGCACGCCGAGGTTGAGGATGGCCGGTACCAGGCCGATGGAAAGGCCCTGGATCTCGTGCGGGGCGTGGCAGTCGGCAAGCAGGTCGCACTGCTCCGGCTCCACGCCGAACACCCGCAGCTGTGGCCAGGCCGCCTTGAGCGTTTCGCCCAGGCCGGTGACGTGGCCGCCGGTGCCGATGCCGGCCACCAGGCAGTCCGGCGGCAGCGTGGCGAAGTCGCGCAGGATTTCCTGCGCGGTGGTGCGCCGATGGATTTCCGGGTTGGCCGGGTTGCGCTGCTGGTTGAGCATCACGTAGCCGGGGTTCTCCAGCTGCAGCGCCATGGCCAGCTCGCCGTGCGAGTTGTTGCCGCGGCGGCTGTCGGACAGCACCACCTCGGCGCCGTACAGGCGCAGCAGCTTCTGCTTCTCCGGGCTGTAGTTGTCGGGTATCACCAGGACCACGCGATAGCCGAGGATGTTGCCGGCGATGGCCAGGCCGATGCCGGTGTTGCCGCCACTCGGTTCGATGATGGTCTGGCCGCTGCCGGGGCGCAGGATGCCGCGCGCCTCGGCATCGCGCACCATGGCCAGGGCAATGCGCGCCTTGTGGCTGCCGCCCGGGTTGAGCGATTCCAGCTTGGCGTAGACCTCCAGCCCGGTTTCCGCGCTGAAGGCGGCCAGGCGCACCACCGGTGTCTCGCCGATGGCCTGTAGCAGGGACTCATGGATCATCGCGCGACCTCAGTACAGCGGCATGTCGGGGTCGATGTCGCGCGCCCAGGCCTTGAGCCCGCCCTGCAGCACCTGCAGGCGTGAAAAGCCGGCTTCCAGCAGGCGCTGGGCGGCGCGTTCGGCGCGCGGGCCGCCGTAGCAGATCAGGCACAGCGGTCGCTCAGGGTCGAGCTCGTGCAGGTGCAGGTCCAGCTCGCCCAGCGGGATATTGCGTGCCTGCGCCAGGCCGCACACTTCCAGTTCGTTGGCTTCGCGCACGTCGAGCAGCTGCAGGTCGTCGCCGCGGCTCAGGCTCAGCTGCAGCAACTGCGGGCTGATCAGCAGCTGCGCCGGCAACGCCGTGTCGCGCAGGGCGCTGGCGCATTGCACCGGTACCTCGCTCTGCAGGCTGCGGTCGCGGCGTGTCGGTGAGCAGCTGGGGCAGTCGGGGCGGCGCTTGAAGCGCACCTCGCTGAACTTCATGGCCAGCGCGTCGAAGCGCATCAGGCGCCCGACCAGAGGCTCGCCGATGCCGAGGATCAGCTTGATCGCCTCGGTGGCCTGGATCAGTCCGACCACCCCCGGCAACACGCCGATCACCCCGCCGGCATTGCAGTTGGGCGCCAGTTCGGCGGGCGGGCTCTGCGGGTAGAGGCAGCGGTAGCAGGGGCCCTCGCGGTAGTTGAACAGGCTCATCTGGCCGTCGAAGCGGTGCAGCGCGCCATACACCAGCGGGCGCCCGAGCAGCACGCAGGCATCGTTGAGCAGGTAGCGGGTGGTGAAGTTGTCGGTGCCGTCGATCACCAGGTCATAGTTGCTGACCAGCTGCAGGGCGTTGTCCGCCGTCAGCGCGCAGTCGTGGGCGTCGATGCGGATGGCGGGGTTGAGGTCGAGCAGGCGGCGGCGCGCCGACTCGACCTTGGCCATGCCCAGGGTGGCGCTGCCGTGTACCACCTGGCGTTGCAGGTTGCTGCTCTCGACCCGGTCGAAATCCACCAGGCCGAGGGTGCCGATACCGGCGGCGGCCAGGTACAGGCTGACCGGCGAGCCCAGGCCGCCGGTACCGATGATCAGCACGCGCGCCTGCTTCAGGCGCAGCTGGCCCTGGCGGCCGACGTCGGGCAGGGTGATGTGGCGTACGTAGCGGCGCACTTCGTCGTTGCTCAGCTCATCGCAGTCCAGGCCGCCGGAGGTGGCGAGCAGGATGTCCAGCTCGGCATCGGCCGGCAGCGGGCTGTCGGCCTCCAGCAGCTCGCCGCCGGCGGTGAGCAGGAAGTGCTCCTTGAACTGGTCGTTGCCGTAGAACAGGTGCTCGCGCAGCGCCGCGTGGCGCGTGCAGACGTCTTCCACCAGTTCGCGAACCGTCGCGCCGGCCCCCTCCAGTCGGGTGGCGGGCAACCTGGCAACACGGCCCAGCACTTCCGGAACAATCACCACACTCATAGCCAAACCTCCTTTATCAATGGCTATCGGGGGAGCCGGGGAACTCCCGGCTGCAGACGAATTCTTTGCCGTTCCACTCGAACAGCTTGGCGCCGTGCGCCACGCCAGCGCGCACGTCCACCACCAGGTAGGCCACCGGGTGGATCGGCTGGCCCATGAACAGCGCCTTGTCCTCGTCCTCGCGGCTGAAGTAGGCGCCGACATCGGGGTGCGAGTGGTAGATCACCCGGACCGGGTTGTCGCTGCGCAGGCTGCGGCTGAGCAGCAGGGTGTCGGCCACCGCGAAGGTGTAGCCGTTGGCGGCGCTGCGCCGGTACACCTCGGGGTCGAGGCGGTTGAGCTGGTTCTGGATGTTCTCGCCGAGGTGCACGCGGGCGTCGGCGAAGACGAAGCCGCAGCATTCCTCGGGGTAGGTGGCGGCGGCATGACGGTAGATGGCCTGCAGCGCCTGCGGGGAGAGGGCGTCCTGGTGGTTCATCGCGTCAGACCTGCTTCGCCAGGAGCTTTTCCACCGGCACCTTGGTGATGGCGAAGCCGGCCAGCAGCAGCGCGGAGTACAGCGCCAGGTCGCGGGAAATCGGCTGGCCCTCGTACCAGGAGCCGATGATCACGGCGAATACCGGGAAGATGATGAAGACGAAGGACAGGATCACCGGGCTCAGGCGCTTGAGCAGGAAGAAGTAGACGATGAAGCCGCCGACCGAGGCGCACAGGCCGAGGTAGGTCAGTGCCATCCAGGAGCGCGTGCTGATGGCGGCGAAGTCCGGCTGCTCCACGCCCAGGCCGACCAGGCACAGCATCATGCCGGCCAGGCCGATGGGCAGGGTGTTGTAGGTGATCACGCTGATCTCGGCGCCCTGCTTCTTGGTCACCACGTAGCACAGGGCATGCATCACCGCAGCGGCGAGGATGGCCAGCACGCCGCTGAATTCGTCGTGCGCCAGGCTCAGGCCCTGGCTGCGCAGGATCATGAACAGGCTGGCGAAACCGATGCCGATGCCCACCACCTGCGACAGGTAGATGCGCTCGCGCAGGAACAGCGCGGAGAAGATCAGGATGAACACCGGCATGCAGCTGAACAGCAGGGCGGTGAGGCCGGAGGAGACATGGGTCTCGCCATAGTTGAGCAGGTAGTAGGGCAGGCTGAAGTAGCCCAGGGTGACGAAGACGAAGAAGCCCAGGTGGCTGCGCGGGAAGAAGATCGAGTCACCGCGGATCAGGGCGAAGCTGAGGAACAGCGGGAAGGCGATGAGAAAGCGCAGGCCGGAGGCGGTCAGCGGCGGTACGGTTTCCACGGCAATCTTGATGCCCAGCCAGGTGGTGCCCCAGCTCAGGCACACGGTGAGGAACAGCAGGCTGGTGATCAGGGCGGCCAGCCACTGCCCCCTGGCTTTTCCGGTGTTTGCAATTGCTGCGGACATTGGCATGATGACAATCCTTCGTGATCACAAAATTGACCCCTTAAATCCAGAGATCAATTGGCATTGATACTGGTCAATGAGGCTATTTGGACGAAAAATGGCTGTCAAACCAATTATTGACACGGTGTCAATGCTGCGCGATGCGTTAAGCTCGGGGCATGGCGCCAAGTACAAGCGCCTCGCTGAGGCCATGGAGCTGCGGATTCTCGATGGCAGCATCGAGGGCGGCGCCAAGCTGCCGCCGCACCGCAGCCTGGCCGATCGCCTGGGGGTAACCATCGGCACGGTCAGCCGGGCCTATGCCGAGCTGGAGCGCATGGGGCTGGTGGTGGCGCGGGTCGGCGATGGCACTTTCGTGCGCCAGCGCGACCTGGAGCGCAAGCGCGACATCGGCTTCAGCAACTTCGTCGAGGAGCGGCCCGAGCAGTTCGACATGAGCCGCAACATGCACATCCCCGGCGCCGAGACCAGCCTGCTGGCGCAGAGCCTGCTGGAGCTGGCGCGCAACCCGCAGACGCTGGCCGAGATGACCCTGTACACGCCGGACGCCGGCCTGCCGCGCTATCGCCAGGCTGGTGCGCGCTGGCTGGCCCACGGCGACTTCCGCCCCCAGGCCGAGCAGGTGCTGTGCGTCAACGGCGGCCAGCACGGCCTGCTCTGTACCCTGATGGCCCTGCTGCGCGCCGGCGATACCCTGGTCACCGAGCAGCTCACCTATCCGGGCCTGATCAGCGCCGCGCGCATGCTCGGCATCAAGCTGCTCGGTGCGGCGATGGACGAGGAAGGGCTGATCCCGGCGGCGCTCGACGAGCTGTGCCGGCAGCACCGCATTTCCGCCCTGTACTGCACGCCGACCCTGCAGAACCCGACCACCGGCGTGCTGTCCGTGGCGCGGCGCGAAGCGCTGGTCGCCGTCTGTCGCGAGCACAACCTACTGATCATCGAGGACGAGGCGCATGCGGTGCTGGTCGAGGACCGTCCGCCGCCCCTGAGCTTCTACGCCCCCGAGCGCAGCGTGCTGATCGGCAGCCTGAGCAAGGCGGTGGCCGCCGGGTTGCGGGTGGGCTACCTGCATGCGCCGGTGCCGCTGATCAGCCGCATCGCTGCCGCCCTGCGCGGCAGCTGCTGGATGGCCACGCCGCTGGCGATGGAGCTGGCCAGTGGCTGGATCGAGAGCAGTGTCGCGGAGAAGCTGCTACGCCAGCAGATCATCGAGATCGGCCGGCGCAAACAGCTGGTCGAGGGGCTGCTGGAAGGCCTGAGCTATCGCACGCACCCGCAATGCCCGCATTTCTGGATCGAGGTGCCCGAGCCCTGGCGGGCCTCGGACGTCGAGGCCGAGCTGAAACTGAAGAATTACCTGGTCGCCACGGCGGAGGCCTTTGCCGTCGGGCGCGCGGCGGTGCCGCAATTCGTCCGCGCCAGCGTCAGCAATGCCTCGCATGACGACGCGCTGCTGCTGCAGGGCTTCCAGGCGCTGAGCAACAGCCTGCGCCAGGGCAGCGATCCGTTCGCCGAGTGATCGCGGCAGGCCCGCATGGCGCCTTTCTGCACCTGGATGGCGCAATGCTTCTATCGTTTAGCTCATGAAGTCGACGAGGCTTCCGATACCTAGCGCATAGCCTCGACGCAGCGGGCGCCTGGCGCGGCATTTGCTGTACCAGGCGTTTCGCGGTTTCGTCCGATTCAGGAGTTCGACGATGAATGCCTTGTTGCTGCCTGGTGTGAACGCTCTGGAACGGTTCAGTTTCGCCCGCAAGTTCCAGTTGCTGGCGCTGCTGTTCCTTCTGCCACTCTGCTACGCCGCCTGGTCGATCGGCGACAACTACCTGGGCAAGCTCCGGGTGGTCGACGACGAGCGCTCCGGCGTCCTGCAGCTGCAGGCGCTGGACCGGGTCGAGCGCCAGCTGCTGGGCCAGCGCAACCTCACGGCGCGCTGGAAGGCCACCGAGCGCAATCGCCAGGCCAGTGACGAGACGCAGGCCGCTTTCAGCCGCCTGCAGCAGGCCGATGGCGAACTGGACGAGGCGCTGCAGGCGTTGCAGCAGGTGCTGGCCGCCGAGGGTGCCAGCAAGCAGGTGCTGGCTGATCTGCAGGCCCTGCAGGGCGAGCGCGACGGCCTGAGGGCGCAGGCGCTGGGCAGCGTCGGCTGGTGGCCGGATGCCTATGACCGCTTCACCCTGGCCCAGCAACGCCTCGCCGCCCTGCGCGAGCAGATCGCCACCGACAGCGGCCTGATTCTCGACCCCTGGCTGGAGACCTATCTGCTCATGCAGCTGGCCACCCAGGACGCGCCGCGTCTGCAGCAGCGCCTCGGCGTGCTCGCCAGTGTCGGCCAGGGCGCGGTGGTCGCCGGTCAGTTCAGCCTGCAGAGCCGCCTGCAGCTGCGCGAGATCCGCGCCACCGCCGGGGAGTCGCGGCTGCAGCTGGGCAAGCTCGGCGAGCGCCTGCAGGGCGAGCTGCCGGCCTCCCTGGCGAGTTGGGGGCAGGCCTACCAGCAGAGCCTGGCCGGCCTGGATGCCTGGCTCAAGCAGCTCGATCAGCAGATGTACGGCGACGCCGGTATCACCCTCAAGGCCGCCGAGTTCGAGCGCGGCATGGATGGCGCGCTGGGGCATGTCGAGGCACTGCAGCAGGCCACTCTGCAGGCCCTGGACACCCGCCTCGGGCAGTACCGCAGCAAGGCGCTGCGTGCCCTGATCTTCACCCTGGGGGCCTTTGGCCTGCTGGTCGCGCTGGCGCTCTACGCGCTGGTCTGCCTGCAGGCATCGATCCGCGGCAGCAGCTGGCGCATCACCTCGCTGGCGCAGTCACTGCGCGATGGCGACCTGCGCCGCCACGTCACGGTGCATGGCAAGGACGAGCTGGCGCTGATCGGCGCCGCCCTCAACGACGCGGTGGCGCAGCTGCGCGATTCGCTGCAGGGGGTCAACCGCGAGAGCGCCGAACTGGGCGATACCGTGCTGGTGCTCAGTGACGAGGCACGCCGCGCCCTTGGCGCGGTGGAGCAGCAACAGCAGCAGGTCAGCCAGATCGCCGCCGCCGCCACGCAGATGGCGGCCACCGCGCAGAGCGTGGCGCAGAACTGCGAGCTGGCCGCGCAGGATGCCGGCCAGACCCTGGCGATTGCCGAACAGAGCAACCAGCGCAGCCAGCAGACCACTGCCAGCATGCGCCAGCTCACCGCGCGCCTGGGCGATACCGCGGCGGCGCTGGCCGAGCTGCGCCAGCAGGCGCAGCAGATCGACCGCGTGGTGGACGTGATCAAGGGCATCGCCGAGCAGACCAACCTGCTCGCGCTGAATGCCGCCATCGAGGCGGCGCGGGCCGGCGAGGCCGGACGTGGCTTCGCCGTGGTGGCTGACGAGGTGCGCTCGCTGTCGCAGCGCACCCAGGAGTCGACCCGCGAGATCAGTGCCACGGTCGAGGCCCTGCAGCGTGTGGTGCTGCAGTCGGTGGAGCTGATGCAGACGGCCTGCAGCCAGGCCGAGGGCGATGCCGGTGCGGTCACCGAGCTGGGCGATCATCTCGGTGAAATCGCCGGCGCCGTGCAGCGCGTCAGCGACATGCTCACCCAGATCGCGGCCGCCGTGGAGCAGCAGGCGGCCACCGCCGAGGAGGTCAGCGGCAATATCCAGCAGGTCGACCAGGCCGCCGCCAGCCTGCTGCAGGGCGCGCAGGCGGTGCATGGCGTCGCCGACCGGCTGGGCGAGGGCAGCCGCAGCCTGGCGCAGAACACCGCGCATTTCCATCTGCAGTGAGGCGTTGACGAAGTTTTCACAGGTCCCCTGGCAGAGTTCGGGAGATAAGGCGGATTCCCCGCCAGCGCTTGGGGCTGTGATGACTGATGCACAACGTGCCCGCGCCGCTGTCGACTGGCGCGGCCTGGGTTGGACCCTGCTGTTCTTCTGGTATTTCTCCGGCGTTACCCAGGCGTTGATCTACGCCACGGGCAGCGCGGGTTTCTCCGGCCTGCGCCAGTCGCTGCTGCTGAGCCTGCTGTGGCTGGTGCCGCTGCTGCTGTTCCCGGCGCGGGCGCGGATGCTCGCGGCGCTGATCGGCGTGCCGCTGTGGCTGTGCTCGCTGGCCGGCTTCGGCTACTTCCTGATCTACGGCCAGGAGTTCTCGCAGAGCGTGATCTTCATTCTCTTCGAGTCCAACGTCAGCGAAGGCAGCGAGTATCTGGCGCAGTATTTCGCCTGGTGGATGCTGCCGGCCTTCTTCGCCTACGGCCTGGGCGCCTGGCTGCTCTGGCGCCAGGTACGTCCGGTGTACCTGCCACGCCCGGCGGCGGCGCTGGCCGCGGCCTTCTTCCTGTTCGCCTCGATCGGTTACCCGGCGATCCGCCAGTTCAGCAAGCACGACGATGTCGCGGTGGCGCTGGAGAAGTTCGAGGCGCGCATCGAGCCGGCCACGCCCTGGCAGCTGGTGGTCGGCTATCGCCAGTACCGTTCTCAGCTGGCCAACATGCAGGCGCTGCTGGAGGGCCGCCAGCGCATCGCGCCGCTGACCGACCTGCGCGACGCTCATGCCGGCCAGCCGGCCACCCTGGTGTTGGTCATCGGTGAGTCGACCAACCGCCAGCGCATGAGCCTGTACGGCTATGGCCGCAAGACCACGCCGGAACTGGACCAGCTGCGCGACCAGCTGCAGGTGTTCACCGGCGCGGTCACCCCGCGGCCCTACACCATCGAGGCGCTGCAGCAGGTACTGACGTTCGCCGACCAGGAGAACCCGGACGCCTACCTGAATACCCCGTCGCTGGTCAGCGTGATGAAGCAGGCCGGCTACAAGACCTACTGGATTACCAACCAGCAGACCATCACCAAGCGCAACACCATGCTCACCACCTTCTCCAAGCAGGCGGACGAGCAGTTCTACCTGAACAACAACCGTGAGCAGAATGCCCGCCAGTACGATGGCGACGTGCTTGATCCGTTCGCCAAGGTGCTGGCCGAGGACGCGCCGCGCAAGTTCATCGTGGTTCACCTGCTCGGCACCCACATGAGCTACCAGTACCGCTACCCGCCGGAGTACGAGCGCTTCACCGACCATAGCGGCGCGCCGGCGCATGTCAGCGAGGACCAGCTGCCGACCTACAACGCCTACGACAACGCGGTGCTGTACAACGACTTCGTCGTCTCCAGCCTGATCAAGCGCTTCGCCGCCACCGACCCCAACGGCTTCCTGCTCTACCTCGCCGACCACGGCGAGGCCGTGTTCGACGCGCCCAAGGCCGAGGTGCTGGGGCGTAACGAGGCGGCGCCGACCGACCCGATGTACACCATTCCCTTCCTCCTGTGGAATTCGCCGAAGTGGCAGGCGCAGCAGCCCCGTGACTTCGCCCAGGCCTTGGCGCGCCCCTTCAGCAGCTCCAGCCTGGTGCATACCTGGGCCGACCTGGCCGGCCTCGACTTCGCCGAGCACGACCGCAGCCGCAGCCTGGTGAGCAACGAATTCAAGGCCCGCCCGCTGCTGATCGGCGATCCGCAGCAGCCGCAGAACCTGATCGACTTCAGCCTGATCCGGCCCAAGCCGGTGGACAGCGAAGTGGCTCAGCAGGCGGCTGCAAGCACCCCCGCCCAGCCCCTGTGAGACGGACGCCCGCCGGCGCTTGACGGCGCCGGGCGGGCGGTTCACATTCAGGCGCAGACCACGTTCACGTGGCGCCCCTCGCTACATCCCTCTTCGCGTCCCGCAGTCGCCTCGTTCCTGCCGATCCCTTCAGCCATCGGGGTATGGGTGACATGTCGCAACCTTCTCTTCGCGCCGGCTGCGTCGCCGGCGGCCTGCTTGCCTGCCTGGCGTTGCCGGCGCAGGCGCAGTTCTACGTACTCAGCGATCTGGGCAGCCTGATCGCCACCTCCTACAGCGTGCCGCACGGGCTCAGCGAGAATGCCGATGTGGTCGGCTACAGCTATGCCGGCCTCGGTGCTCATGCCTTTATCTGGACCGCCGAGGGCGGCATGCAGGACCTCGGCACCCTGGGCGGCAGCGCCAGTTATGCCTATGGCATCAATGCCAGCCGCCAGGTGGTCGGCTATGGCCCGCAGGGCGGCGTCGACCGCGCCTTCCTGTGGAGCGCGGACGGCGGCTTCCAGCTGCTCGGCACCCTCGGTGGCGGCAACAGCTATGCGCGCGAGATCAACGATGCCGGGCAGGTGGCCGGCTACAGCCAGATCGCCAGTGGCAAGTACCGCGCCTACCGCTGGAGCGCAGCGGCGGGCATGCAGAACCTCGGCGTGCTCGGCAGCGCCAGCAGCAACAGCTACGCCACCGGGATCAACGAGTCCGGCCAGGTGGCCGGCTTCAGCCATGTCGGCAGCGCCGCGCATGCCTTCCGCTGGGACCCGAGCCTCGGCCTGCAGGACCTCGGCACCCTGGACGGCGGCAACAGCTACGGCAAGGCCATTGGCGCCAGCGGCGCGGTGGTCGGCTACGCCAGCGCGGCGGGGGCCGAGCATGCGTTTGTCTGGACCAGCGCGGGTGGCCTGCAGGACCTCGGCACCCTCGGCGGCGCCAACAGCTATGCCAAGTGCGTCAACGCGCAGGTGCGCGTGGTCGGCCAGGCGGACACGGCCAGCGGCGCGGTCGGCTTCGTCTGGAGCCTGGAGGAGGGCATGCAGGACCTCAACGGCCTGATTCCCGACCCCGGCGGCTGGACCATCGAGGCCGGCCTCGGCATCAACGACCAGGGCGTGATCGTGGCGATGGGGCGCAATGTCTTCGGCCGGGTGCACGCGTTGCTGCTGGTGCCGGTGCTGGACGAGTAGGCTGCAGCCATCGCCCTTTCCCTCCGGGAGAGGGCCGGGGTGAGGGTATCTGCAAGCCACTCGCGGCCCTTGCCACCCTCACCCGCCCTGCGGGCACCCTCTCCCGGCGGGAGAGGGGAGGCCGCTCTAGATACTCTGCCCGCAACGCGGCGCGCGCTGCAGTGGCGCACTTGGCTGCTGCTCGGCGAGCAGGTCGAGCTGCGCCACGCAGCCGTGCTTGAGGGTGGTCTCCAGCAGCAGGCTCTGCACCGGCAGCAGGTCGCCGTCGAGGATGTGCTGCTGGCTGGCCAGGCCCAGGTAGTGGTTGCCGCCGAGCAACAGCCGGTTGACGCCCTGCAGGTGGATCATTGCCTTGCCGACATTGCCCAGCTGGTTGCCGAGCAGGCTGATCTCGCCCGGCAGCGGCGGCTCGTTGCGGATGCGAATGGCGTACTCCGGGTTACCGCTGATGCGGTTGTCGACGATCAGGGCGCGGCCGATGTGCTGGCCGTCGATGCCGCTGCCCTGGCTGTTGCCGATCAGGTTGCCGGCCACCAGCAGCCCCTCGGCCGGCTGCTGCGGGCTGCCGGTGAGGACGATGGCGCTGGCGCCGGTGCCGCCGATGCGGTTGTTCTGCAGGGCCAGGGCGCCGCCCTGCAGTTGCGCCTCGATGGCGGACTTGCCGATGTTGCCGATCAGGTTGTCGGCGATCAGCCCGGCGCTGCCGTCGCGCAGGCGAATGCCGCTGTGGTTGCGTACGTCGCTGATCCGGTTGCGGGCGATGCCGACCCGGCTGGCGGAAAGGTCCAGGCCGTACTGCTGCAGCTCGCTGAACTGCGAGTCCTCGATCAGCGCCAGGCTGTCGTGCAGCTCCACGCCGCTGGCCATCTCGCGCAGCTCACTGGCGCGGATCAGCACCCGCGCGGGTGGCGTGGCGGCTGGCTGCTGGGCGCTGCGCCGGCTGGTCAGGCCGCGCGCCAGGTGGGCGTTGTAGCCCAGGCGCGCCAGCTGCGACTGTTCGATCAGGGTGAAGCTGCCGGCCCAGGCCATGATGAAGGGGCGGAACGGCCTGGCCGCCAGCTGGCTCTGCTCGCCGGCCCAGCTCTGCAGCTGGGCCCGGCGCAGTACCAGCTGGCCGCGGTTGATCAGCGCGGCGCCGGCGCGGCTGTTCAGGTACAGGCGCTGGTCCTCCACCAGCAGCGCACCCTTGGGGCCGATCAGCAGCGGGTAGCTGAGCAGGTAGCCGTCCTTGTGCGGCTTGAGGATGCGCGGGTCGTTCAGCACCTTGGCCAGTTGCTCCAGGCTCAGGCTGCCGTCGTCCAGCAGCAGCGCCTGCGGGTGGTGCGCCTGGTAGTCGGCGATCACGCGGAACAGCCCGCTGCTGACGAAGGGCTCGAAGGGCCAACTGCCGGCCTGGGCGGAGAACAGGCTGGTCAGGCTGGCCCGGCCACGCCCGCCCGGTGTGGCGACGGCGAACTGCGTCGGGTCCAGGCCTTGCGCCGGGGTGGCCAGCAGGGCGGCGATCTGCGCCTGCTGCGGGTGCTCGCCGAGGGCCTCGAGCTGGTGATGCAGCAGCGTGCGGGTTTGTGCCGGGCACAGGCCGCAGAAGGCGATCAGCAGCAGCGGCGCGCAGCGGCGCAGGTAGTCGAGCGCGGCCATAGGGTTACCTCGCAACGTGGGGATAGAGCGGCGCCAGGCGTCCGCCGAGCTGGCCGTAGGCGGTGGCTGCCGCGCCGGCGCTGGCTTGCAGGCGCAGGGCCAGGGCGTGCTGCGGGTACAGGTCGAGGAAGGGCAGCAGCCACACCAGCTTGTACGGCGGCACCTCGTGCTGCGGCTGGCCGCGCAGTTCGGCCAGGCGCTGCGGGTCGAGCAGGCTGAGGGCGGCGAAGTCGGCCAGGCGCTGCAGGCGCCGGTCATCCTCGGCGCTGAGGCCGGGGCCGTTGTAGCGCGAGGATTCGGCCAGCAGCAGCAGCGGCACCATGGCGTAGTGGGTGTAGTTGGCCGCCAGTTGGCCGCGGCCCAGTTCGTTGGGCAGGTAGGCGTAGGGGCCGTGCGGCGAGTCGCTGATCTGCGCCAGGCCGCGGCGGAAGTTGCGCTCGCCCCAGGCCACATAGTCGTCGCGGCCGAGCAGCATGCCGCTGGCGGCCACGGCCCAGCCGGCCCAGTAGTCGTGGTTGTTGAAGTAGGCGAAGTCCGCCGCCTGGCGCGGCCGGTAGTCGTCCATCACCAGCTCGGCCAGGCGCTGCAGCCAGGCCCGCTGTGCGCTGGAAAGCGCTGGCCGGCCACCGCTCAGGGCCTGGCTCTTGAGCAGGGTCGAGGCGATGGCCGCCAGCGCCCACTTGCGCGCGGCCAGGCCGGTCTTGCTGGCATCGCGGCTCTCGATCGCGCCCGCCTCGGCCCAGGCCTGCAGCCACTGGTCCAGGCAGGCCAGGGCGGTGCCGGCCTGGCGCGGATTCTTCGCCTGCACCAGGTAGTCGGCGAACTGCGCCAGGCGCTGGGTGTACTCGGCCAGGCGCGCATGGGTTTCCTTGGAGCGCGCCGACACCTTGCCGCTGAGGGTCGAGCGGCTGGCGTCGCTCTGGTCGTACTTGCTGTCGATCTGCAACGCCCCGGTGTAGGGCTCGGGTACGGCCTTCGGACATTCCAGCTGGCGGTAGTCGCCGATCTGCGCCGCCAGCGGCAGCGGCCGAGGTGGCCAGATCGACTGCGGCTGCGCCTGCGCCGCGCCGGCGCAGAGCAGCAGGGCTAGCAGCGCTCTTACAGGCATAGCCGGGTCTCCACCGCCACGGGCGCGGCCAGGTCCTCGGTCGGCTCGATGAATACCGACAGCAGGTTGGCGTCGCGGTAGGCGGCGTCCTGGCTGAGCTCCAGGTAGTACTGGCCGCCAGCGACTATGGCCTCGCGGCGGTACCACTGCTTGTCGCGCTGGCCGTTGTCGTAATAGACGATGACGTAGAAGTCCTTGAGGTTCTTGTCCGCCAGCTGGATATCGAGAAAGCCCGGCTTGCCGCGCAGGTCCAGGCGCTGCGCGCCGCCATTGCTCAGCAGCTCGAAGCGCTGGCCGCGCGGCAGCGCCGGCAGCTCGCTCTTGCGCTCGCCGAGTACCTGGCCCTTGGCGCAGCCGCCGGCAATGGCCGGCAGCAGCTGGCGGTACATCAGCGGGTCTTCCAGGCGGAAGCTGGCCGGCAGCTCCCAGATGATCAGCTTCGGTGGGGCGTCCGGCGTGTAGTCCGGCGATTGCAGGTAGTTGAGCAGCGCGCCCTCCTGGCCGGCGCCGGGCAGGGCGACGTTGAGGATATCGACGCTGAGGTATTCCTTGAGGTAGCCGTCGAAGTTGTAGTTCTTGGTGTCGTCGTCGCGCGCGGCCGAGTTGCTGGTGCCGACCAGCACCACCTCCTGGCTGCTCTGCTCGTCGAACAGCGCGCCAAGGTCGTCGCCCGCCGGCACGGTCTGGAAGCCGCGGGCGTACTGGAAGCCGTAGTTGTTGCCGCAGATCTTCTTCAGCGCGCGGCTCATGGTGCCGTCCTTGGGGACCATCACGCCGGGCTCGGTGCGGTACTGCTTCTTGCTCAGGTCGGCGTAGAAGGGTTGCTGCCTGATGCTGTCGGCCACCAGGCGTGCGGTGTGCATGGCGCCGGCCGGCGTCCAGTGGTGGTCGCGGCGGAAGAAGTAGTCCTGTTCGGGCGGGCTGTCGACCAGCGGCAGGATGTCCGGCACCACCGCGCCACCGGCGCGCAGCTGGTCGAGGAAGCTGGCCAGGTTGCGCCGCGCGGTGGTGAAGTCGAAGCCGTAGGCGCTGTCCGCGCGCACCTTGTCGCGGTGCATGATGCCGCGGGTCGGCTGCACGGCGATCACCACCTGGGTGCCGCGGGCGTGGAAGGCGTCCATCAGGCGCTTGAACTGCGGGCGCATGGCGGGCGGAATGCCGAAGTCGTTGCTCAGGTCCACCTCGGAGCGGAACAGCCAGGTGTCCTTGCCCGGGGCGACGTACTTCATCGACTTCATGATGCCTTCGCCGTAGTGCGCGGGGTCGGCCAGGCCCGGGCACAGCAGGCAGTCGAGGTCGCACTGCTCGGCCGCGCGCAGGGCGGGCGCGGCGAGCAGCAGGCTGGCGAGGAGCAGACGGGGCAGGCTCATGGCGGCGGCTACTTGATGCTGTCCAGGCCGTTCATCGCGGCGATGGTGCGCACCCCGGCGCCGCTGGGGATGACCACATAGCTGTAGGAGCGGCCCTTCTTTAGGAACAGCTCGTCGAACCTGGCCAGGTTCTGCTCGCCGGCGTAGGCGGCGAAGCCGATCTTGATCTCGTTGACCATGCGCGTGCCGGCCTGCTGGCTGGCCACGCCCTCGACCACTGCATGCTTGCCGTCCAGGGTCTTCAGCGACAGCGGCTTGTCGGTGAGGTTGTAGAAGGCGATCTGCGCCTTCTTGCTGTCCTCCACATAGTTGTCGGCGATGGCCTGGAGGTTGCTGCCGTCGTACACCAGGGTGGTGGCGCTGCTGGGCTTGAGGTCGGCCTGCAGGCTGGCGCCGCCGACCGTGACCTTGTGCGTGCCGGGCGCGCTGAACAGGTAGTTGCCGAGCTGGCCGGCGCTGACCTTCTGCGCCGCGCTCTTGCCGCTGAGCATCACCTCGGCGCCGCTGGCGGACAGGTTGAGTACTCGCAGGTAGGCCGAGCCGGCCGGCGCCACGGCGTCGTACAGGGCGGCATTGCCATCCTGCGCCGGGCTCAGGGCTGGCGCGAGCAGGGCGAGGGCGAGCAGCAGGCGGGAAAGGGCTTTCATGGGTTCAGTCTCCAGTCAGAAGAATTGGTTGGCGGCGACCTGCCAGCCGGAGGTCACGGGTTTTTCCGCCAGCAGCGTGCGTACCGGGAATTCCCAGATCACCGTGGTGATCTCCGGGTCGGTCAGCTTCTGCCCGGCAAGGAACTGCTCCATGGCGTAGAACGGCCCCTTGGCCTCCACGGCCGTGGTCTGCAGGTCGGTGCGCAGGGACTCCTTGAGGAAGCCGGGGAAGTTCCAGTCGTCGATCTTGGTGTAGCTGGAGCCGACCAGCATGATCGGCTGGGCGGCCTCGCCGAACAGCGCCGCATCGCTGGCCTGCTGCTCGGCCTTGAGTGTCTCGAACACCGGCAGCGGGCTCGGCTGGAAGCGCTCCGGCGCCAGCTCGCGGCTGAACTGCAGGTAGTTGCTGAGATCGCCCGACAGCTCCTTCTGCGCCACCTGGCGCGAGGTGTAGGGCGTACTGCCGACCAGCTCCGGGTGCTGGCGGGCCAGCTCCTGGGCAGCCAGGCGGGCGCCGTAGGGCGTCCAGTGGGTATCGGTGGGCAGGAACAGCGGCTGCTGCTCCTTCTGTGCGAGGAAGGCCTCGCGCAGCGGCGCCACCTCGATGCGCTGTGCGCGCAGGCCGCTGAGGAAGTCGTCGTAGAGCGCCTTGGCGCGCGCGTCCGGGGCACGGCTGGCGTACTCCTCGTAGACATCCAGCTTGAGCGGCAGCGGCAGCAGGATCAGGCGTTTGTTGTGCGCCTTGAGGGTCTTTTCCACCTCGGCGATGCGCGCAAGGTGCTCCTCCAGCGCCTGCTGGTAGGCGCCGGGAACGCGGTATTCCTCGTTGCTGAACAGCCAGCCGTCCTTGCCCAGCACCACGCCGCTGGAACCCTCGCGGAACAGCAGGTACTGCAGGCTGGCCCAGGCCTCCACCGAGGGCTGGCGCAGGAACAGGCCCTTGTCGTAGTAGTCCTCGAACTGGCGCAGCAGCTCGCCGCTCATGAACTGCGTGGCGGCGGTGGACGGTTCCTGGGTGCGTGCGAACGCGACTACCCGGGGGGTGGAGTAGAGCAGCATGGCGGCCAGCAACAGGATGAACAGGACGCCGTTGACCCTGCTTGCCGAACTCATGACGGGGAATGACATGGCAGCCTCCTAGAACTGGAAGTAGAGGAAGGGAGAAAAGGAGTTGGCGGCCAGGCGGCTCAGCGACAGGCCGAAGGCGGCCCACAGCGCCAGCATGCTCAGCCCGCCGACGTGCTGCATCCAGTAGCCCTGCTGGGCGCCGGCGTAGAAGCGCAGGTTCAGGCGCCCGGCCAGCAGCAGCCAGACCACCGCCACCAGGGTGAAGGCCAGGGTCATCTGCGAGGTCGCCAGCAGGTACACCTCCAGCGAGCCGATGCCGTTGAAGCCGAGCATGGCGGGGATGATGCGCAGCGCGTGCTGCATGTCGCCGGTGATGAAGAAGGGCATCACGCCCACCACGAAGATCAGCGCCAGCAGGTTGCGCCACCACTTGTAGGGGCCGCCGATCTTGGTCACCAGGCCGAGCCGGCGCTCGGCCACCATGAGCACGGCGAAGTACAGGCCGAAGAAGATGTAGGCGAAGCTGGCGCCGTGCCAGAAGCCGGACAGCAGCATGGTGCAGAACAGCGCGCCGTCGGCGCTGACTCGTTTGGAGCGCACCAGCGGTACGTAGATGTAGTCGCGCAGGAAGTCGGCCAGGGTCAGGTGCCAGCGTCGCCAGAACTCGGTCAGGCTCTGGCACAGCAGCGGCTGGTTGAAGTTCTCGGCGAAGCGGAAGCCCATCATCATGCCCAGGCCGATGGCCATGTCGCTGTAGCCGGAGAAGTCGAAGTACAGCTGCAGCAGGCAGATGAGCATGCCGAACCAGGCATCCACCATCTGCGGCTCCGAGCTGCCGAGAATCACCGTGCCCATGGGCGCCAGCGAGTCGGCGATCAGCACCTTCTTGATGAAGCCGAGCATGAAGCGGCAGGCGCCCAGGCTGAACAGCTCCATGGAATGGGTGCGTTGCTTGAGCTGCTGGTCGATCAGGCTGTAACGCAGGATGGGGCCGGCCACCAGCTGCGGGAACAGGGCGATGAAGGCGGCGAAGTCGACGAAGCGGCGGGTCGGTTCGGCGTCCTTGCGGTAGATGTCGACGATGTAGCTGAGCGCCTGGAACACGTAGAAGGAGATGCCCAGCGGCAGGATGATGTGTTCCAGGGTGAAGGTGTTGATGCCCAGCGGCGCCAGCGCGGCGGCGATGACCTCGACACCGAAGTTGGCGTACTTGAAGTAACCCAGCGCCGCCAGGTCGCCGGCCACGCCCAGGCACAGCAGGCGGAACGCGCTTTTCTTGTCGTCGGCGTCGATGCGGCGCTTGATCAGCAGGCCGAACCAGTAGTTCCAGTAGGAGATGGCGACGAACAGCAGGAGGAAGTCCGGGCGCCACCAGGCGTAGAACAGGTAGCTGCCCAGCACGATGACGTAGGAGCGCCAGGAGTCCTTGACCGCGTAGTACACCAGCAGGAACACCGGCAGGAAGAGGAACAGGAACACGTTGGATGTGAAGACCATGGCGACACCTCGCGGTCAGTAGCGCAGCACCAGGCCGAAGCTGGCCTGGTAGTCGTTGTCCAGGCCGCGAACTGCGCTGCCGGCCCGGAAATAGCTGAGGGAGAGCAGGGCGTTGACCTGCACCTGGCGGCTTTCGTAGGCCAGCGGAAACATCTCCCAGAAGTAGTTGAGGTCCAGCGTCTGGCCCAGGTGGCCGCCGCTGCGCTCGCCGTCCGCGCTCGCGCGCAGCGGCAGCTCGCCGTCTTCGTCACGCAGGCGCAGGTCGGTCAGGCGCAGGTCGAGCTGCTGGCGCGGCCGTGGCTGGCTGTCCAGGCCGATGCCATAGAACGCCAGGTTGCGCAGGTCGACGCCGACGAAGGCGCTGACCAAGCCGGTGCTGTAGGTCTCGGGGTCGGCCACCCGGTCGGACTGGATGGCATTCAGGCGGAAGCCGTCGCCGTCCTCGTCCGGCTCGTCGGTGAGGCCGCCGTGCAGGTACAGGCGCGGCCGCCAGGGGCTGTCGTCGAAGCGCTTGCCCAGTTCGCTGAGCAGGGCCCAGCCGCGCACATCCTGGTCGCGGCCATCGTTGTAGCGGTTGTCGCCGTCGAGCATCGCCAGCTCCAGGCGATAGTCGTCGAGCAGCCCCCAGCCCAGTTGCTCGCCGCTGGCGAACAGGCCCAGGCGCTGGCCACGGAAGTCCAGCGGGTCGTCGGTTTCGTCGCGGCCGCTGTGGTCGCGCTCGATCATCAGGCGCAGGCCGGCCCACTGCTGCGCCTGCCAGCGCAGGGCGTACTCGCCCATCAGGTAGGCGATGTCCTGCTGGTCGGCGTCCAGGCTGCTGATGTCGCTGTTGTAGCTGTGGAACTGCTCGGCGATGGCGACGAAGCCACGGGCGAAGCTGTCGTCGTAGTCCAGGCGCAGGGCCTCGATGCTGTCGTCCCACCACAGGCCGAAGTAGTCGCCGAAGCGCTGGCGGCCCACGGAGAGGGCGAAGCGCGGGTCGTCGCCGAGCAGGTTGCGGCGCAGGTAGAACTCGCGCAGCTCGGCACTGAAGTATTCGAGCTGCTGGGCCTCGTTTTCCTGCAGCGGGGTGCTGGCCTGGCCGGAGTTGTAGTTCAGCCAGGCGCGGCCGAAGCCCTGCCAGCGCGACCAGGCGCCTTCCTCGGAATACCAGGCCAGGGTCGGCTCGTAGCGCAGGCCGTAGAAGCCCTTGCGGTCATTGCCCAGGGTGCCGTCCTCGGGGCCGTAGCCGCCCTGCAGGGTGGCCTTCTGGGCGAACTCGAAGCGGCCCAGGTCGGTGACTTTCTCCTGCGCCGGGGTATCTGCGTCGGCGACGATTTCCCGGGCCGATTCCTCGGCCTGGGCCAGTGCCAGCCAGGGCAGGCAGAGCAGGGCGGGCAGGCAGCGTTTCATAGGGTCGCCTCTAGCTCTTTGAGGATGCCGGCACGGGCCTGCAGGGCGCGTTCGCGGTCGCCGGCGGGCAGCTTGCCGTCGAGTTCGCGCAGGTATTTGCGCGCGCCCAGCTCGCCGCGCTCCACGGCCAGGCTGGCGTAGGCGTAGGCCTTGATCGGGTCGTTGCAGATGCCTTTGCCCCCCCCGTAGATGGTGGCGATGCGGTAGAAGGCCGAAGGCACGCCGCGGGCGGCGAGCAGGCGGTAGGTGGCGATGGCCTGGGCCTGGTCGACCTGGTCCAGGCCGCCCATGCTGTAGAGCTCGCCGAGGTTGAGGTAGGCGTTCTGGTAGCCCTCGGCGAGCAGGCCGTCGATGATCGCCTTGGCCTTGAACGGGTCCAGGGTGCGCCAGCCGCGCACCAGATAGGCCGAGGCGCGCAGGGCGCGGCCTTCCTGCGAACGGGTCTGCTCGATGCGGTCGATCAGGGCGAAGACGTCTTCTGCCGCGTAGTTCTCGGGGGCCGACATCATGTAGCTGGCCTTGGCCACCCTGGCCGAGTCGGCCTGACGGGCGATGGCGTTGTCCAGCCAGGCCATGACCTCGGGATCGTGTTCGCGCGGGATGCTGCTGAGCAGGCTGCCGATGGCCTGCACGGTGCCCAGCGGCAAGGCGTCGGCCTCGGCCAGCAGTGGCTGCACCCGTTGCGGGAACAGCGTGTCCTGCTGTTCGCCGAGCGCCTGGTAGAGCCGGTCGACGGCGCGCGCATCCTCGCGCAAGGCTTGCAGGTAGAGGCTCTCGGCCAGCGCTTGCTGGCCGTTCAGCTCGGCCAGGCGGGCGCGGTACAGGTTCAGGTGGCAGGCGTCGATGCAGGCGCGCCGGTACAGCTCGATCAGCGCCTGTGGCTCGGCCCGCGGGAACAGTTCGGGGTAGACCAGGAACACATCCAGGCTGGTGGTCAGGGTGGCGAAGTCGCGGCTCAGCGGGTAGCGCTGCAGCGCCTGGGCGAAGAAGGCGCGATGTGCTTCGCGGCCGTCGGGCTGGCGTTCGACCTGGGCCGCCAGCGGCGCCAGCGCGGCGATCTCGCCATGACCGTCGGCGAAGGCGCGCTGGTACAGGGCGATGGCCTCGTCCTGATGCTGGCCGGTGCGGGCCAGCTGGTCGGCGAGCAGCAGCATGGCCGGCTGGTCGCCACGCTCGACCAGCGCGCGCAGGTCGGCCTCGACGTCGGCACTCGGGTCCAGGTGCAGGCGGTACTGCACCTGGGCCAGGCTGGCGGCCTGGGTCAGGCCGGCGCAGAGCAGCAGGACGAGCAGGCTGGCGGTCGCGCGGTACGACATGGCGGCTCCTAGAGGCTGCTGGTCAGCGGCAGGCCCTTGAACAGGTCCACCGTCACCGGTTGCTGGTAGGCCGTCAGCGGCAGGGCCTGGTCCGGCTTGATGCTCAGCACCAGCGTCTGGTTCTCGGCGTCCACCGCCGAGCGGATCACCTTGCCCTTGCGCGGCTCCGGCTCGCCGAACACCTGCAGGTCGATGGCGCTGATGTCGTGCAGGCCCTTGAGCTTGTCGAAGGGGAAGCTGGCCTTGACGTAGAGGTCGTCGTCGGCCGGGATCAGGTGCGCCAGTTCGGCGAACTTGTAGGCGTAGCCGTCGGTGGGCTTGCTCGGGAAATACACGTAGCAGTCGCAGGGGCTGGCCAGGGTGGTTTCGATCAGCGTGCGCCCGAGCAGGCTCTGCAGGTCGTTCTGCGACAGGCGCGCCAGGGCCTCCAGGTCGGCCGGGGTGGTGAAGCTGGTGGCCAGCTGGGTGGACACGCTGGCGATCGGCTCGCCGGCCTTGACCCGTTGCACGCCGGCGGGCAGCAGGAAACGCACATAGCCGTTCTCCGGCATGCTGAGGATGTGCGCGTCAGCGCTGACCAGCGCCTGGCTGGCCGGCACGCTGAAGAACAGCAGGTAGCTCTTGTAGGCCAGCACCCCGGCCACTGCCAGGCCCGCCGCCAGGTAGCCGGCGCTGCCCAGCAGGGCGCGGGCCCGCTCCAGGCGGGTGCGCGCACCGCTCTGGCTCTGCTTGCGCTGCTTGATGTAGTTCTCCCGCTGCATGACGTTGAACAGGCCGTTGACGTCGGCGATCTCACCGGACAGGTAGGCGCTCAGCAGGTAACGCAGGATGTCGCGCTTGCGCGGTTCCAGCTCGACGAACTCGACGCCGATAAGGCCGCCGCGCTCGGCGATGACCTTGACCCGGGCGTCGATGGTCAGCGCCACCTGGTTGAGCTCCAGCTGGATCGCGGCGTCATACAGCGCGCCCTGCGGCAGCTCGCGCGAGCAGCGCAGGCCGAGGCCGCCGAGGGAGATGTCCTGCAGTTCGCAGGCGAAGCTGTCGTCGGCGCCGCTCAGGACGACGCGCGCCGGCAGCTTGCTGCGCACGTGCTGGCGCTCGTCCACCGCTTCGTGGACCACATTGGGCGCGATCGAGGAAATGGCACTGCTCATGGCGTTCCGCCTCTCAGGGTTGGGACAGGGTGAGGAGCAGGGCCACGACGCCGCCGAACAGCGCGAGCGCGGAGGCCTGCATGGTTTTCGAGGACCAGCGGTTGAGGGCCTGGTCGAAGGCCGCATCGCTGCGGTCGAGGGTGGTCTTCTGCCGCGTCCAGCTCTGCTGGTCCATGTGGAACAGGGCATGCACCTTCATCGCCGAGCCGACGATCTGGTTGTAATAGAGCGCCAGCGGGTACAGCGGATCGACCGGGTGCCCGGCGAACAGCATCAGCAGGGTCACCAGGGTGCGCGACAGCAGCACCCAGAACAGGTACACCAGCAGGAACTCCACGCCATACAGCAGGGCGGCGACCACCGAGGCCGTCAACCCGAGCAGGCTGGTCCACATCGACACGCGCTGGTCATAGAGCACATACATGGTGAACACCCCCAGTTGCCGCAGCCCGAGCAGGCGGGTGGTGCGGAAGTTCTGCCGCAGGGAATTGCCGTACCAGCGGAACATCAGCTGGCGGGTGGCGCGCAGGAAGTTGCTGTCTGGCGGGTGCTCCACCGTCAGGGTGTGGCTGTCGGGCACGTAGAAGGTGTCCCAGCCGGCGCGCATCAGGCTGAACCAGGAGGACTTGTCGTCACCGGTGAGGAAGCGGAAGCGGCCGAGGCGCCAGTGCTGCAGGAAGTCGGCCTCGACATCGCGGATGAAGGCTGGGTCGGTCATCACGCAAGCGCGGAAGAACGACAGCCGCCCGGTCATGGTCAGCACCCGCCGCGACAGGGCCATGGAGCACATGTTGATGTGGCGCTGGACGAAGCGCAGCGAGTGCCACTCGCGCACCAGCTTGCCGCCTTCGACCTGGCAGAACTCGTTGGTGGTGATGCCGCCGACGCTGGGCAGGTAGGCGAAGAACTTCACCGCGTTCTCCACGCAGCCGGGCAGCATCATGGTGTCGCCGTCGACCACGCCGACCACCGCGTCCTCCAGCGGCATCTGCCGCGACAGGGCGCGGAAGGCATGGGCCAGGCCGTCGCGCTTGCCGGTGCCGCGGGCGCGCACCACCACCAGCTTGATGTCGTCGCGTGCCGGACTGACGCAGTCGCGCATGATCTGCTTGATGAAGTTCTCGTCGGCTTTCTCGACGATGGACACGATCACCGTGCAGGGCACGGGCAGGCGCTGCACCTCCTCGAACACCGAGCGGTACACCTTGTAGGTGGTGTGGGTGGGGATGCGGAAGCTGGTTACCACCATGAATATCTGCGAGGGCAGGGCGGCTTCACCCATGGCCTCCACGGCGCGGCGCATGCGCGGGAATTTCCAGTGCATGAAGTACATGCCGCGCAGGTAGTGCATGGCGGCGTTGCCATAGCGCCACAGGCCGATGCCGCCGATCAGCAGGATGAAGTGCTTGTGCGCCGGGTCGAGCAGGCTGGGGTCGACCAGGCCCGAGCAGAGGGCGATCAGGGCGAACAGGCAGGTCCAGCCGAAGAAGCGGGCGCAGGGATTGCCCTGCGACAGCGGCAGGGCGCTGTCAGCGGTATGACCAGACATGCTCAGCTCCCGCAGGGGTGGTTGGTCGCGGGGGCGTGCGTGGTGAAACGGCCTGGCTGTCGAGGCGCTACTGCGGGGAATCCGATACCCAAATCCATTGCCTACCCCTCATCCCGGAAGGTTGGTTGCAAGTCAGATCGAGGCAGTGGAAAGCGTGGCGAAGGTGAAATGCGCAGCTGTTCTTGGTCTTGAAAGCGGTCGCCGTGAACTCGGCGATCTGTGCTGCAGTCCACAGTGCAGACAGTGCGCCAAAATTAATGCAGTTGTGTGAATTTCTGCAGAGGCAGCCCTAAGTGCTTGTGGGTGTTGTGCCTGGGCCTTGAAAGGCTTTTTTGAATCAATGGGTTAAGTTGCGCCTAAAAAATGGCGCTCGATAAAAAACAATGCCGAGCACATGGCTCGGCATTATCTATCGATCTTTTTTGCCACCTGTTCGGGCAGCGCGGGGCGGCGATGAACCGTTTTGGCGCTCGCCGCGCGCCGCGATCACTGCTTGGGGCGCCAGGCGCAGTAGCCGGGACGCGGGCCGATGCGCGGATGGTTGCGGCAGGTATCCGGGCGCTTGTCGTAGACGGTGCACAGGCGGGTCTTGCGGTCCAGGTACATGCAGTCGTCGTTGCTCATGCGGGTCAGGGTGAAGATGCCCGACTTCTGGTTGAAGCGCTCGATCAGCCCTTCCTTCTGCAGGCGCTTGGCGATGTTCTTCGGCGGCTCGCCGCGCTCGAATTCGTCGACCACGCCGAGGCGGATCAGGTCGGCGATGCGCACTTCCACCGGCATGGTGCAGCAGGTCGACATGCAGCTGGTGCACATGTCCTTGTTGTATTTGGTCCAGGTCTCGACGCGGTCGATTTCCGCGGCGGCGATCAGTTGCGGTCTCATGTCAGGCTCGATGGCGCAGGGCGCAGGCAAATCAGGCGCGCGATGATAGCGGTCACACCAGCTTTGTGAACCCCTTCCCGCTCGGCGGCTTTGTAAGCTTTGGCCTACACGGTGCGCCGGCGAAGGCTGCTATCAGCATGCCATCAGTCGGATTAATCTCTCTTTCAAGGACTTAGCGCAGGAAGCGCACCTAAAAGAACAGGGACATGAAGGATTGTTCGCCAGGATGGCGCACCGACCACGGATGTCAGGAACCAGTCTGCAGAACCCCGCGCAAGCGGGGTTTTCTTTTTTCTGTGCCCGGTATTTCCGTTGGTCCGCTGGCGGGCCGATGCTTGATGCAGATCAGCCCGCGGGTTGCCGGCTGTCCTAGAGTGAAAGTTCACCCACCCTTGCGAGGGCAATGCGATGAACATCAAAACTCTTCTTGCCGGCCTGCTGGCGCTTGGCCTGGCCGGTGGCGCCTGGGCCGCCACGGAAGCCGGCGCCGAGCAGCAGTGGCAGCAGCACATGACCCAGATGCGCGAGCTGCAGCAGAGCTGGATGGCCGGCAAAACGCCCGAGGAGCGGCACAAGCTGATGCTGGAGCACCGCCAGGCCATGGGCGGCAGCATGCAGATGATGGGCGGTTGCCCGATGCATGGCGGCATGCAGATGGGTATGGGCAAGGGCGCGGGCATGATGATGCCGCTGGATACGCCGGAGCAGGTGGACCAGCACATCCAGCACATGGAGCAGATGCTCGAGCAGCTCAAGGCTCACCGCGAGATGCTCAGCAAGCCCTGAGTGCTGCGCCGGCCCGGCGCGTTGTCCCGTTCGCCTCATTTGGCCCGCAGGATGGTCGAGCGCTTGGCCTCGTCCTGGGGGAATACCCGGCCGCTGCGCAGACACTCGAACAGGTGCTGGAACACCACGCCGGGTTTGCCCTTGTCGTCGCTGCGGAAGTACGAGTGCCCCTTGGGCGTGTCGTAGCGGGTGTTCACGTCATCGCAATCCACCGCGTACAGGTTGTGCGGCGCCAGGTCCATGTTCTCCGGGCCGCTGTGGCCGAGGCGCCGCGAGGCGATGCGGTTCTTCAGGTTGGCCGCCTTGCTGCCACGCAGGGCGAGGTCGTCCGAGGCGTAGTACACCACCACGTTGCGCGAGGCATGCGAGATCAGCTCGCCGCGCTGGCCGCGATGGATCGATTCGTTCTCGATGTCGGCGGCGATCAGGAAGGTATTGCGGAACAGCATGGGGACGCCCTGGGCCAGGTCGTAGCGGTCCCACTCGCAAAGGGTCTCGCGCAGCACCCGGTTGCCCATCGAGTGGGCCAGTACGTTGATGCGCTTGAGGCAGCTGTCGAGTCCCGCCGCCTCGCGCTCGTCGCGCCACTTGAGAAACAGGCTGAGGGCGCGGGCCAGGGAGATGGCGCTGTAGTCGGCGGACTTCTGGTCGTCCCAGTAGTCCTTGACGATCCCCAGATCGTTGTCGCATGGCCAGATCACAGGGATCACCAGCACTTCCTTGGCCGACGTCTGGTCGCACAGGCGCTGGAACTCCTCGACATTGGCAAACACATCGTCCGGCAGGTTGGAGAAGCCGTGGATGTACAGCAGCACCTGGCGCTGCGGCGCTTCGTGCAGGTGGTCGAGGAAGGCCTTGCTGCCCAGTTCGACCAGTTTCTTCTTGCTCTTGCGCTGGCAGAAGTACACCGAGTGGCTGGGGGCGTTGTTGCTCAGGTCGAACTCGAATGGCCGGTCGGCCACGGTGCGGATCGAGTCGGTCGGGAAGCGATTGGTAATGAACAGCATGGCGTGACTCCCAGGCGTTGCGCAGACGGGTGCCGTGTGGGCGGCGGTTCTGGCAGAACGACGAGGGACAAGGGACTGACAGCGGGGCACTCCTGTGCTGCCGCTCTCTGCCTGAGTTAACGCTAGGCCGGCATGGCGCTTTCGCCAGTACCTTTCAGCGCCTCAGCAGCGGCCAGGTGCCGATCACGGCCGGCAGGCCCAGGCCGAGCCAGGCCAGGGCATCCCACGCGCCGTCGCCGAGCAGGGCGGCGAACAGGCCGGTGGCGCCGAGTATGGCCAGCAGCGCGGGGATGGCGAAGGTCGACTGCCTCATGCCGCCACCTCGTCGCGCAAGGTCGCGCGCGGTGCGCGGCGGCGCACCCACCAGAGGTACAGGCCGCTGCCGAGGACGATCAGCGTCAGCACATCCAGCACCGCCCAGAGGATCTGCATCGGTCGGCCGCCGTAGTCGCCGAAGTGCAGCGGCTGCGACATGGCCAGGGCGTCCATGTACCAGGGGCGGGTACCGACGGCGGTGACTGCCAGGGTGCGGGCGTCGATCAGCACCGGGGTCCACAGGTGCGAGGTCAGGTGCGAGCTGCCGACCATGAACACCGCGTAATGGTGCTCGCTGGAGAAGCGTGTGCCGGGGAAGGCGATGAAGTCCGGGCGCATGCCGGGCGCGGCCGCCTGGGCGATTTCCAGCAGGCGGCTGGCCGGGGCGCGCTCGGTGAGCGGCGGCGCGTCGCGGTAGGGTTCGACCATGGCCGCCAGGGTGTCGCCGCGCCAGGCTTCGATCAGCAGGTCGGCGCAGGCGCTGATCACCCCGGTAACGCCCACCGTCAGGGCCCAGGTCAGGGTGACGATGCCGATCAGGTTGTGCAGGTCCAGCCAGCGCAGGCGGTTGGACTTGTCGCGCACTTCGGCGAAGCGCAGTTTGCGCATGAAGGGCGCATAGAGCACCACGCCAGAGATGATCGCCACTACGAAGAGGACGCCCATAGAGGCCAGCAGCAGCTTGCCCGGCAGGCCGGCGAACAGGTCCACGTGCAGGCGCAGCATCAGCATCATGAAACCGCCGTTGGCCGCTGGCATCTCCACTGCCTCGCCCGTGCGCGCGTCGAGCATGAAGGTATGTGACGAATTCGGTTCGGTGCCGGCGGTGGCGGCCATGATGGTGACCACGCCGTTGGGTTCGTCTTCCTCCCAGCCCAGGTACTGCACCACCTCGCCGGGGCGGTGGCGTTCGCCGGCCTCGACCAGCTGCTGCAGGTCCAGGTGCGCCGTGCCGGGGGCCATCTCGCGCAGCTCTGGTGCTTCACCGAGCAGGTGTTCGAGCTCGTGGTGGAAGATCAGCGGCAGGCCGGTGAGCGCCAGGAGGAACAGGAACAGGGTGCAGATCAGGCTGGTCCAGGTATGGACAACGGACCAGCGGCGGATGGTGGTGGAACGCATGAAGGCAGCCAGGACCTGGGGAGGGCGTACATTCTAGTGGAGCGCGCGGGCTGTTTGAATCGAGAGTATTTTACAAATGATATTGATCCGCTCTATCGGTGGATCAGAGCGAATGCGCCAGTTGCCGGCGTTTCCAGCTCTGCGCCCGGCGCTGCAGTTCGGCCAGGCTGTCCAGGCCCTGGCGGCGCGCCTTGCTGAACAGGATCAGCGCCAGCTCGGCCGTGGCCAGGGCATCGGCGCTGGCGTGGTGACGCTCGCTGGCCTGCAGCCGGAAGTGCCCCAGCCACTCGTCCAGGCCCTTGTAGGGCGGGGCGTCCGGGCACAGCAGCGGGGCCAGCACGGCGACGTCGAGGAAGGGATGGCGCAGGCGGTAGCCGAGTGTCTCGCGCAGGGCGCGTTCGAGCATGTGCTGGTCGAACGGTGCGTGGAAGGCCAGCAGCGGGCTGTCGTCGACGAACTCCATGAAGGCCAGCAGGGCCTCGGCGGGATCGCGGCCGGCGGCCACCGCGCTGGGTGCGATGCCGTGGATCAGGGTGCTGGCGCCGGCGCGGTGGCCGGGCTGGCACAGGGTGCACTCGAACTGCTGGGACAGGTCGATGGCTCCGTCCTCGATCACCACCGCGCCGATCGCCAGCAACTGATCGCGCTGCAGGTTGAGGCCGCTGGTTTCCAGGTCGACCACCACCATGCGCTGCGCGCTCAGCGGGCGCTCGTCCAGCGCTGCCGAGGCCGGCAGGCGCAGGCTGCGTGGATCGATGGCGGGGCTGCTGCGCAGCCAGTCGAGCATCTTCTTCATAGCTGGTAGCGCAGCGCCAGGCTGGCTTGCAGGCGCTGGGCCTGACGGAAGGACTCGCGCAGGATGCGCCGGTCCAGGTGGTTGAGGCTGTCCGGGTCGAGGCGGTTGGACAGCGGCAGATCCTGGGCCGCCTGCTGCTGGTGCAGTTGCAGGCGGGCCTGCTGGATGAAGTGGTAGGCCTCCTCGTAGGCGGCGCCGTCCTGGGCGTCGATCACCTCCAGGCGCACCAGTTCGGCGAAGCGGCGCAGGGTGCTGCTGTCCTCCACGCCATGGGCCAGGGCCAGCAGGCGGGCGCCATCGACGAACGGCGTGAGGCCTTCCTCCTTGAGGTCGAAGGTGTCTTTCTCGGCGCCCTTGCGCGCCACCACGAAGTCGCGGAAGCGCCCCAGCGGCGGGCGGTGGCGCAGGGCGTTGGCCGCCAGCAGGCGCTGGAACAGGCTGTTGTCGGCCACGTCGGCGAGCAGCTGGCGGCGCAGCTGCGCACAGCCCTGCTCGTCGCCCCAGACCACCCGCAGGTCGAAGTAGATGCTCGACGCCAGCAGGCTCTCCGGGGTGGCCTCGCGGACGAAGGCGGCGAAGCGCTGCGCCCACTCGCGGCGCGACAGGCACAGCTCGGGGTTGCCGGCCATGATGTTGCCGCGACAGAGGGCGAAGCCGCACTCGGCGAGGCGCTGGTTGATGCGCCGGGCAACCGGCAGCAGGCGCTGGCGCATGTGCTCGGCCTGCTCGGGACTGTCGGCCTCGAACAGGATGCCGTTGTCCTGGTCGGTGTGCAGCGTCTGCTCGCGCCGCCCTTCGCTGCCGAAGCACAGCCAGCTGAAGGGCACGCCGGGATCACCCAGCTCCTCCAGCACCAGTTCGATCACCCGGCACACGGTATGGTCGTTGAGCAGGGTGACCAGCTGGGTGATCTGCGTGGAGCTGGCACCATGCGCCAGCATGCGCTCGACCAGCAGGCGGATGTCGCTGCGCAGCGCTACCAGCGTCTCGATGCGGCCGGCGTGGCGGATGGTGCGGGCCAGGTGCACCAGGTCGACCCGCTGCAGGGAAAATAGGTCGCGCTCGGACACCACGCCGACCAGGCGCTCGTGCTCCACCAGGCAGACGTGGGCGATATGCCGCTCGGTCATCGCCAGGGCCGCATCGAAGGCGCTGGCCTCCGGTGGCAGGTGGAACGGGCGCTGGGTCATCAGTGCGCTGATCGGCTGCTCCAGCGATTCACCGGCGGCCACCACCCGGCGCAGGTCGCGCAGGGTGAAGATGCCGGCGGGGCGCTCGCCCTCGTCGACGATCACGATGCTGCCGACATGCTGTTCGTGCATGCGCCGCACGGCATCGCGCAGCGGCGTGGCGGCGCTGCAGGCCACCGGCTGCTGCAGGGCCAGCTCGCGCAGGGTGGTGTCCAGCGAGTACTGCGCACCGAGGTTCTCGGCGGCGCGCAGCTGGACCTGCTGGTTGACCTGGTCGAGCAGGCTGGACACGCCGCGCAGGGCGAAGTCACGGAAAGGCGCGGACTGGGCGAACAGGCGGACGAAGGCGTCCTTGCCCAGCAGCAGGCAGAAGGTGTCCTCGCCGGCCAGGTGTTCGGTGCGGGTGGCGCGTTCGCCGAGCAGGGCGGCCAGCGGGAAGCACTCGCCGCTGGCGATCTCGAAGGTGGTCTCGCTGCCGCGCCGCGCCGAGTGCGGGCGCTCGCCGACCACCAGCCCCTGCTTGACGATATAGAAGTGCTGCACCGGGCCGTCGCCGGGCTTGATGATGCTCTCGCCGGCGGCATAGAAACGCAGCTGGCAATGCTCTACCAGGTAGGCCAGCTGGGCGCTGTCCATCTGGTTGAACGGCGGGTACTTGCGCAGGAACTCCATGGTGCCGTGGATGTTCTGCAGAACGGCCGTCTTGCCGGCAACGCTGGACGACATGCGACGCTCCCGGGGGCGTGGTTTACACCGATGGTCGCGCCGCCCGCGTGCGGCGGCTATTGGACCTAGGTCGCAGAGCCTAGCTGCTCGCGCCAGGCGCGGAAGGCCGGTGCCGCGTAGCCGCGGCGCCAGACCAGCAGCGTATCCACCTCAAGCAGCGGCACCCGGCGCACTGCTGGCGGCGTGCGCTGCAGCTCCAGCAGCGCACGCGGCACCACGCCAGCGCATGTGCCGGCGGCCACGCAGGCGAGAATCGCGTGGTACGAGCCGACTTCCTGTACCCGCAGTGGCGCACCGCTCTGGCTCAGCCAGCGCTCGCCGATCTGCCGGTAGCTGCAGCCCTGGGCGAAGCCGGCCAGGGTGCGCAGTCGAACGTCCGCCGGCTCCTGTACCGGCGGATGGTCGGCCGGCAGGAGCAAGAGCAGTTCCTCACGAAACAGCGCCTCGCCCTCCAGGCCCTGATCCAGCGCCTCGCCCTGCCAGCGACCCTGTGCCAGGTGCTGCGGCAGGGCGATCAGCGCGCAGTCCAGGCGCCGTGCCAGCACGCCTTCGAGCAGGGCCTGGCTGGGCCCGGTGCTGACTTCCAGGCTGACCTGCGGATAGCTGCGATGGAAGCGCGCCAGCGGCTCCGGCAGGCGCGCCGCCGCAGTACTTTCCATGCTGCCCAGGCGCAGGCGCCCGCTCGGCTGTGCGGGGTGCAGCGCCTGGCGCGCCTCGTCGGCCAGTGCCAGCAGTTGCTCGGCGTAGGCGAGAAAGGCCTGGCCCTGCTCGGTCAGCCGCATACGCTTGCCTTCGCGGAGGAACAGGCTGGCGCCGAGCTCTTCCTCCAGCTGCTGGATGCGCGTAGTGACGTTCGACTGGGCGCGCTGCAGGCTCTGTGCGGCGCGGGTCACGCTCTGCTCGAGGGCCACGGCGCGGAAGAGGGCGAGGCTGGTGAGATCCATGGGCTTCTATAAATCTCAAAATAAGAATAATGTTTTATAAATAATCTTTAATCGAGATTGATAGGTCAATCCCGCGGAGGCTGTTCATGTCGTCCCTGTGTGCACTGCTCGGTATCCACCATCCCATCATCCAGGCGCCGATGGTCGGGGTCTCCACGCCGGCGCTGGCTGCCGCCGTGTCCGAGGGCGGCGGCCTGGGTTCGCTGGGTCTGGGCGCGAGTACGCCGGCGCAGGCCCGTGAGCTGGTCGCGCAGACCCGCGCGCTGACGGCCCGCCCGTTCAACCTCAACCTGTTCTGCCATGCACCGGCCCGCGCCGATGCGGCGCGCGAGCAGGCCTGGCTGGAGCGCCTGCGTCCACTATTTGCCGAGTTCGGCGCCGCACCGCCGGCGGCGCTGCGCGAGATCTACCCGAGCTTCCTGGCCGATCCGGCCATGCTGGAGACGTTGCTGGCGCTGCGCCCGGCGGTGGTCAGCTTTCACTTCGGCCTGCCGCCGGCTGAATGGATCGAGCGCCTGCACCAGGCCGCCATCCGCACCCTGGCCTGCGTGACGACGCCGGCCGAGGCGCGGATGGCCGAGGCCGCCGGCGTGGACGCGCTGGTGGCCCAGGGCATCGAGGCCGGTGGCCACCGCGGGGTGTTCGTGCCGGAAGAGGGCGATGCGGCGCTTGGCACCCTGGCGCTGGTGCGCCTGCTGGCGCAGCAGTCGCGTCTGCCGATCATTGCCGCCGGCGGCATCATGGACGGTGCCGGCATCCGCGCGGCCCTGGCCCTGGGCGCCGCTGGCGTGCAGCTGGGCACGGCCTTCGTGCTGTGTCCCGAGTCGGCCGCCAACGCCGCCTACCGCGAGGCGTTGAAGGGCGAGAAGGCGGCGCATACCGCGATCACGGCGAATCTTTCCGGGCGCCCGGCGCGCGGCCTGCCCAATCGGCTGTACGGCGACCTGGGCGCGCAGCTGCCGGATTATCCGATCTGCTATGACGCGGCCAAGGCCCTGCAGGCGGCGGCCAGTGCACAGGGTTGCCACGACTTCGCCGCCCAGTGGGCCGGCCAGGGTGCGCCGCTGGCACGTGAGCTGCCGGCGGCGGAGTTGCTGGTGCGGCTGGTGGCGGAGATGCGGCAGGCATGAAAAAAGGCCGGTGGGTCGCCCCGCCGGCCTTGTTCATAGCGCTACCCCGGAATCAGGGCAGGGTGAACAGCACCTTGACCTGGTCGGTCACGGCGGCCTTGTCCACATAGCCGATGGCATCGGCTTCGGCGGCGACCTTGGCCACGACCTCGGCATCACCGGCCACGCTCGGCAGCGGCTGACCCTTGCCGGTGAACACCAGGCCGGACCAGTAGGACTTCAGCTGCGCTTCGTTCTTGCTGGTGACCGCGGCGTAGAACTTCTCCTTGGTCGGGTTCCAGTCCTTCTGGTCGACGCCTTTCAGCGACTTGTTCTTGCCCAGGAAGATGTTAGCGACGTCGGCCTGCGAAGGCGCGGCGGAGGCACCGGCGTTGACGATCACGGCGACCTCGGCCTGTGCCAGGGCGGCGGCGCCGATGCTCGCGGCGGCGAGGAGAATGCGGAGAGACTGCTTCATATGCATGCTCCTCAGAATACGAAGTCGACGCCGGCGCTGATGATGTCGCCGTCGTAGTTGCGAGCCGGAACGCCGGCCAGGCCATTGGTGCGGTCGTACACGGTGTTGTCGTACAGCTCTTGAGCGTTGCGCACGAACACGCCGTCGTAACCGCCGGTGGTGTCGACACGCTTGTACTCGCCCTTGAGCACTACGGTCGGCAGGATGTTGTAGTTCAGGCCGAGGGTCCAGGAGCTCTGGCGACCTTCATCCTCGTCCAGTTGGGCGTAGGTGACGTGGGCCAGGAAGTCGCCGAAGCGGCGGCCGCCCATCAGGTAGAAGGAGTCGGTGCTGTTGCTGCCGTCGTTCTCGATCACGCGGCTGGTCCACTCGTTGGCGGTCAGCCAGGTACCGTTGTCGTACTGGTAGCCGATCGAGGTGAACTTGCCCTTGTCCTTATCCAGCGACAGCAGGGTGGCGGTGCCCGGGTTGCCGAAGATGTCGGTGAAGCTGCCGGCGATCTCGGTGTCGATGTCCGCCTCGACGTAGCCGACACGGAAGGTGCCGAAGTCGTTGGTGGCCAGGCTTACGCTGGAACCGAAGACGTTGTCGTAGTCGATGTCGAACTCTTCGTCATAGATGTAGTAGTCGCGGTTCTTGGCGATACCACCGGCCAGCTGGAAGGACAGGGTGGCGAAGGACAGCGGCAGGTTGTAGACGATGTCCGCACCTTCGTAGTTGGACAGCTGGACCTGGCTGTAGACCTCGTCCGGCAGGCGCAGCCAGGGGTAGCTGAAGCCCACGTCGATGCTTTCGGAGTACATGTACACCGGGGTGCGCAGGCGGCCGAAGCGCATCATCAGGTTGTCGGTGCTCTGCCACGACAGGTAGGCCCACTCCAGGTTGGCCTTCCACTCGTCGCCATAGGCCTTGGCGGTGGTCTGCAGGGTCAGGCCGACGGTGTCGGTGACGCCGTAGGTCAGCTGGGCGCCGAACTTGCTCAGCTGGTCGCCACGCCAGGAATCGTTGGTCTGGCCGGAGATGCCATAGCTGCGGCCATCGTCTTCGCCACCCAGGTGGGTGACGCCAACGGTGCCGAAACCATTGATCAGGGCTTCGCCTTGTTCCAGCGCGAATGCAGAGGTGCTGGCCAGGCAGATGGCCAAACCGAGAACGCGGGCTGTAGTCATGCAGTGATGCTCCGTAGAAGGTTAAACGCGGAATTGGGCCGTCGCCGCGCGCAGGTGGTCTCCTGTGCTGACCAGCTGCTCGCCGAGGCGTGCGGTGGCTTCGGCCCCATGGGCGGTTGCTTGGGCGTCCTGCTGCAACACTTGGGTGTCTTGCTGTATGGAACTGGAAAGACCGATCTGCTCCTGGGTGAGCTGGGCGATACCGGCGTTCAGTTGGTCGATCTGGCCCACCGCCACGGCGATGGACTCGAGCATGCGGGTGGCTTCCACCGAGCGCTCGATGCTGTGCTGGGCCTTGTCGCCGTTGGCGGTCATCACGTTGAGCACGCCGTTGGCGCTGTTCTGCAGGCGCTGGATGATCTGTTGAATCTCGGCGGTGGAGGCGGCGGTCTTCTGCGCCAGGTTGCGCACCTCGTCGGCGACCACGGCGAAGCCGCGGCCCTGCTCACCGGCGCGGGCGGCCTCGATGGCGGCGTTGAGGGCGAGCAGATTGGTCTGCTCGGCAATGCTGCGGATCACCGTGAGCACCGAACCGACCTGCTGGGTCTCTTCCTCCAGCTGCTGCATGGCCTGCACGGCGCCGAGCACGCTGCTGCCCAGGTCGCTGATGCTGGTCGACAGGCTGCCGATGCTGGCGCGTGCGGTGTCGGCCTGGCGCGAGGCGGCGCCGGCACCTTCCGAGGCCTGCTGCGAGCGCTGCGCCACTTCCTGGATGCTGCTGGTCATGGTCTGGATGTCGCGGCCGATGGAGTCGGTGTGGCCCTGCTGCGAGCGGGAGTTCTCTTTCGATTCCTGGGTCAGTCGGTACAGCTCCTGCGACATGCCGCCGAGCGGGCCAGCGGCTTCGATGATCTGGCGGATGGTGCCCTGCAGCTTGTCGAGGAAGCCGTTGAACAGCTGGATCATCTCGCCGGTCTCGTCGCGCGAGTCGACGTTGACCCGGCGGGTCAGGTCGCCGTCGCCGCGGGCGATGGCCTGCAGCGACTCGATCACGCCATGCACGTTGCCCATGATGCCGCGGATGATCAGCAGGGCACCGAGGCCGACCAGGGTCACCAGCACGGCGCTGAGGATGTAGCCGGTGCGGGTGGTGGTGGCGTTGTCGGTGCGTGCCTGGCCGAGGGTGCTCTGGAAGTCCTCGTAGGCGTTGGCGCGGAAGGTCGAGCCGAGCTTCTGCGCGGCTTCCAGGTCGCTGGCCATACGGTCCAGGCTGGGGCGCAGGTCGTCGAAGCCGGCGCTGCCCTTGATCAGTTGCTCGGAGGCGGACAGCGCATTGTCGGCATAGCGGGCGATGGCCTGGCGCCAATCGTCCAGTTCGCCGGCGCGCGCCTGATTGGCGCGGGTCAGTGGCTGCAGGGCCTGTTGCAGGTCGGCAATGTCGGCCAGCACCTTGCGTGCCTCATCCAGAGTCGCCAGCTCGCCGGCGGCTACGGCGCTGTTGAGCATGCCGGGCAGGCGGGAGAACTGGAAGTTCACCGCGTCGGCCTTCTCCAGCGTGGGGAAGCTGTTGTTCTCCAGGGTGTCCAGGCGCGCATCGTTGGCCGCCAGCTGCACCGAGGTATAGATCACGAACAGCAGCAGGCCGAGCAGGGCAACGGCGGGCAGTAGCGACAACTTCAGTGTCAACGACAGATTTTTCAGCATGGCAGGTACCCAAGTGGGGGCGGGAATTGTACAGAAAGACGGATAGTGGCTAAAGGCTATTCTTCGGTCATCCCGTGACCATGGGTCTTTTACTTGTCCACAAACATCTTTTCGGCCGCCCCTCTACTTTCTATAGCTGCAAAATGTCGTTCGCGCCTGTAGCCAAAGGTCGCGGGCCGCTGGCGGTAGGTCCGTGCGCTCGCCTAGACTCATGACACAACAATAAGGAGTCACCGATGCGCGCTGCGATATTGCTCGGTCTGATGCTGAGCGCGGCCACGCACGCTGCCGATCCGCTGCAGGAGGCCATGGCCGAGCTGCAGCCCAGTTCCCTGGCCGTTGCCGAACAGCGCGCCGAGCTGGCCTGGTTCGCCGAGGCCGGTAAGCCGTTTGCCGGCACCCAAGTCCGAGTCATCTCCGAGCGCATTCCCACCCACTGGTACGAGGCCAACGTGCTGGCGCCGCTGTTCAGCCGCCTCACCGGCATCCGCGTGATTCATGAGGTGAGCGGCGAGGATGACGTGGTCAACAAGCTGCGCACCCAGCAGGAGACCGGCCTGCCGCTGTATGACGCCTATGTCAGCGACAGCGACCTGATCGGCCAGCACTTTCGCGATGGTCAGGTGCTGGTGCTGTCCGACTTCATGGCCGGCGAAGGCGCCACGGTGACTTCGCCGACCCTCGATCTGGCCGACTTCATCGGCCTGCCCTTCGTCACCGCGCCCGACAACAAGCTGTACCAGTTGCCCGACCAGCAGTTCGTCAACCTTTACTGGTACCGCCGCGACTGGTTCGAGCGCCCCGATCTGCGCAAGGCCTTCCGCCAGCGTTATGGCTACGAGCTGGACGTGCCGCAGAACTGGAGCGCCTACGAGGACATCGCCGCCTTCTTCACCGAGCAGGTCGGTGAAATCGATGGCCAGCGCGTCTACGGCCACATGGACTACGGCGCCTTCGATCCGTCGATCGGCTGGCGCCTGTCGGATGCCTGGCTGGGCATGGCCGGGGTCGCTGACCCGGGGCTGCCCAACGGCCTGCCGGTGGACGACTGGGGCATCCGCGTCGAATCCTGCCGGCCGGCGGGGGCCAGCGTTGCCCGTGGCGGCGCCTTGGACAGCCCGGCAGCGATCTATGCACTGCAGCAGTACATCGACTGGCTGCAGCGTTACGCCCCGCCCGAGGCGCAGACGATGAGCTTCAACCAGGCGGGTAACGTGGCCGCCCAGGGCCACGTCGCCCAGCAGATCTTCTGGTACAGCGCCTTTACCGCCGACTACACCCTGCCGGGCAGCCCCGTGGTAGATGCCGACGGCAAGCCCAAGTGGCGGGTCGCACCTTCACCGCGCGGCGCCTACTGGCAGGACGGCATGAAGTCCGGCTATCAGGACGTCGGTGCCTGGACCCTGCTTAAGAGCACACCGCTGCGCCAGCGTCAGGCGGCGTGGCTGTATGCCCAGTTCGTCACCGCCAAGAGCGTGTCGCTGCGCAAGACCCTGGTCGGGCTGACGCCGATTCGCCGCTCCGATCTGGATTCGCCGGCCCTGCTGGCCGAGGCGCCGCGCCTCGGTGGCCTGGTCGAGTTCTACCGCAGCCGCGCGGCGCGGCGCTGGACGCCCACGGGGTCCAATGTGCCGGACTACAGCGGCATGGCCAGCCTGTGGTGGCGTCAGCTGCACCCGGCGGTGGCCGGGCGGATCAGCGCCGCCGAGGCGCTGGGCAACCTGGCGCGGACTTTCGATCGCCATCTTCAGGATGTCGGCCAGCGCCAGCAGCATGACTGCGCGCCGCGCCTTAACCCGGTGCGGGACGCCCGCCACTGGCTGGAACAGCCGGGAGCGCCCTGGCCGCGGCTGGACAACGAGCGCCCGGCCGGGCGCACCCTGCCTTATGAGGAGGCCCTGCGTGCGTGGGATTAGCCTGCTGTTGCTGGTCCTGCTCAGCGGGCCGCTGGCCGCCGCCGAGCTGCAGCTGTTCGCCTGGGAGCGTGCGCCGCTGGTGCAGCAGCGCCCGGATGGCGGCGCCGCCGGCCTGGTGCCGGAGATGGCCGACGAGCTGTTTCGCCGTGCCGGCCTCGCCTACCGTCTGAGCTTCCTGCCCCTGCAGCGTGCCTTGCATCAGGTGCAGCAGCAGGAGCGCAGCTGCGTCCTGCTGGTGGAGCGCCAGCAGGAGCGCGAACCGCTGTTCGCCTGGGTCGGCCCGCTGCTGGTCTCACGCCTGGGCTTGTATGCCAAGGCCGACGATGACCTGCAGCTGGGCAGCCTGGAACAGGCGCGCGGGCTGCGCATCCTCAGCCACCAGGGCTCCGGCGCCGGCGAATACCTGCAGACGCTGGGCCTCGAAGTGATCTACTCGAACAAGGAGTCGCTCAACCTGAGCATGTTGCAGCGCAGCCGCGCGCGCTTGTGGGCTACCAGCTCGGCGGTGGTTGCCTCGCTCTCGGCCAGTCCGGCGCCGCGCGAGGTGCTGCCCTTCCTCACCCTGATGGAGGACATCGCCTGCCACCCGCGCATGGACCCGGGCGAGCTGCGGCGCCTGCAGGACAGCCTGCGGCAGATGTACCGCGAGGGCTGGGTGCAGGCGCTGCATCGCAAGCATGGCCTGGAGTTACGGTAAGACTGCCGGCCCAGGTCGACTCTGTTAGCCATATTGCAGGCGCTCGGCTCGCTCAGCTGGGGGCCGCACAGTGTGTCTGGGCCGTTCATGGAGGTATCGATGACGCTTTACCACTCACAGGTTCATTGGTGCAGGGGCGCTCAGTCCTTCCTCGACAACCAGTACAGTCGCGGTCATGTCTGGCGGTTCGACGGTGGTGTCGAGGTGCCGGCGTCTTCCTCGCCGCACGTTGTGCCGTTGCCCTGCTCGCTGGTGGCGGCAGTCGACCCGGAGGAGGCCTTTGTCGCCTCGTTATCCAGCTGCCACATGCTCTGGTTCCTGGCGCTGGCGGCCAAGGCTGGGTGGCTGGTGGACGATTACCTCGACCGCGCCGAAGGGGTGATGGCCCGCAATGGTCAGGGGAAACTGGCCATGACCCTGGTCACCCTGCGCCCCGAGGTACGCATGGGCGGAGCGCGCTGCCCGACCCCCGAGCAGTTTGCCCAGCTGCACCATGCGGCTCATGACGCCTGCTTCATCGCCAACTCGGTGAACAGCGAGGTGCGTTGCGAACCCGTGCTGCTGGCATAAAAAAACCGCCCCGGAGGGCGGTTCTTTCACTGCTGCGGCGAATTACAGACCGTTGGCGGCCTTGAACTCGCGGCGGCGGCGGTGCAGGACCGGCTCGGTGTAGCCGTTCGGCTGCTTGGTGCCTTCGACCACCAGCTCCAGGGCGGCCTGGAAGGCGATGTTGCTGTCGAAGTTCGGCGCCAGCGGGCGGTACAGCGGGTCGTTGGCGTTCTGGCGGTCAACCACCGGGGCCATGCGCTTGAGGCTCTCGACGATCTGCGCTTCGGTGACGATACCGTGGCGCAGCCAGTTGGCCAGCAGCTGGCTGGAGATGCGCAGGGTGGCGCGGTCTTCCATCAGGCCGACATCGTTGATGTCCGGCACCTTGGAGCAGCCGACGCCCTGGTCGATCCAGCGCACCACGTAGCCGAGGATGCCCTGCGAGTTGTTGTCCAGTTCGTTCTGGATTTCCTCGGCCGACCAGTTGGTGTTCGGTGCCAGCGGGATGGTCAGGATGTCGTCGATGGACGCCGGAGTGCGCTTGGCCAGCTCGGCCTGGCGGGCGAACACGTCGACCTTGTGGTAGTGCATCGCGTGCAGGGTGGCGGCGGTCGGCGACGGCACCCAGGCGGTGTTGGCGCCAGCCATCGGGTGGACGATCTTCTGCTCGAGCATGCCGGCCATCAGGTCGGGCATGGCCCACATGCCCTTGCCGATCTGGGCGCGGCCCTGCAGGCCGGTGGCCAGGCCGATGTCGACGTTGTTGTTCTCGTAGGCACCGATCCACTTCTCGCTCTTCATGGCGGCCTTGCGCACCATGGCGCCGGCCTCCATGGAGGTGTGGATTTCGTCACCGGTACGGTCGAGGAAGCCGGTGTTGATGAATACCACGCGCTCGCTGGCGGCCTTGATGCAGGCCTTGAGGTTGACGGTGGTGCGGCGCTCTTCGTCCATGATGCCGACTTTCAGGGTGTTGCGCGGCAGGCCGAGGACGTCCTCTACGCGGGAGAAGATCTCGGCAGCGAAGGCGACTTCTTCCGGGCCGTGCATCTTCGGCTTGACGATGTACACCGAGCCGGTGCGGCTGTTCTTGCGGCTGGTGTTGCCATTCAGGTTGTGGATGGCAATCAGGCTGGTGAACAGGCCGTCCTGGATGCCTTCCGGAATCTCGTTGCCGGCGGCGTCGAGGATGGCCGGGTTGGTCATCAGGTGGCCGACGTTGCGCACGAACAGCAGGCTGCGGCCGTGCAGGGTCAGCTCGGAACCGTCGGCCTTGGTGTAGACGCGGTCCGGGTTCATGGTGCGGGTGAAGGTGGTGCCGCCCTTGCTGACTTCTTCAGCCAGGTCGCCTTTCATCAGGCCCAGCCAGTTGCGGTAGACCACGACCTTGTCGTCGGCATCGACGGCGGCCACGGAGTCTTCGCAGTCCATGATGGTGGTCAGCGCGGACTCCATCAGTACGTCCTTCACGCCGGCCGCATCGGTCTGGCCGATCGGGCTGGTCGGGTCGATCTGGATTTCGAAGTGCAGGCCGTTGTGCTTGAGCAGCACGGCCTTCGGCTTGGCGGCATCGCCCTGGAAGGCGACGAACTGGGCGGCGTTCTTCAGGCCGACTTCGCTGCCGTTCTTCAGGGTTACGGCCAGCTGGCCGTTCTTCACCACGTAGGCGGTGGCGTCGACGTGGGACGCGCCTTCCAGCGGGGCGGCTTCGTCGAGGAAGGCGCGTGCGAAGGCGATTACCTTGTCACCGCGGACCTTGTTGTAGCCCTTGCCCTTCTCGGCGCCGTTCTCTTCGCTGATCACGTCGGTGCCGTAGAGGGCATCGTACAGCGAGCCCCAGCGGGCGTTGGAGGCGTTCAGGGCGAAGCGCGCGTTCATCACCGGCACTACCAGCTGCGGGCCGGCCAGGCGGGCGATTTCCTCGTCGACGTTCTGCGTGGTGGCCTGGAAGTCGGCCGGTTCCGGCAGCAGGTAGCCGATTTCCTGGAGGAAGGCTTTGTACGCGGCGGCGTCATGCGCCTGGCCTTTGCGGGCCTGGTGCCAGGCGTCGATCTGGGCTTGCAGTTCGTCGCGTTTGGCCAGCAGGGCGCGGTTCTTCGGAGCCAGCTCGTTGATCACGGCTTCGGCGCCGGCCCAGAACTTGTCGGCAGCGATGCCGGTGCCGGGGATGGCTTCGTTGTTGATGAAGTCGTAAAGGGCCTTGGCGACCTGCAGACCACCTACTTGAACGCGCTCAGTCATTGCTTGCCTCACTTGATGCAGAACAGGGCCGGAAGGCCATGTAGTAAGAGTCGGCGGATACTACATGACTCGTCGGGAAAAATCAGTCACAAACTGTGCTCGCCTGTCGCTCCGTGCGGCGTACCGGCAGCCCGGCCGGGGCCTTGCCGGACGGGGCTCCACGCCTGTGCCTATACTGCGTGCTTTGCCGATCCCGGAGGCAGTATGCCGATCAGCCGTGCCCAACCCGCCGATCTCCCAGAACTGGCCGAGCTGTTCGCCGGCTATCTGGACTTCTACCAGGTGCCCCGCCCGCTGCCCGAGGTCACGGCCTTCCTCGTCGCACGCCTTGAGCGCGGCGACTCGGTGCTGTTCATCGCCCGCGACCAGGCCGGTCAGGCGCTGGACTTCGTCCAGCTGTATCCCTTTTTCGCCTCGCTGCACATGGCGCCGGCTTTCCTCCTCAGCGACCTCTATGTCAGCCCGACTGGACGTCGCCAGGGCCTGGCCGAGCAGCTGATGAACGCCGCCCGTGGCCATGCCGAGGCCAGCGGCGCCTGCGGCCTGCAGCTGGAGACGGCGAAGGACAATGTCGCCGGCCAGGCGCTCTACGAAAAGCTTGGCTATGTGCGCGATGAGGTGTTTTATACCTACTGGCTCGGCCTCAGACCCTGAACAAGGAGTTGCTCGTGGATCATCTGGTACTCACCGTCATCGCCCCCGACCAGCCTGGCCTGGTCGAACGTATCGCCCAGTGCATCGCCGCGCATGGCGGCAACTGGCTGGAGAGCCGCATGTCGCGCATGGCCGGACAGTTCGCCGGCATCCTCAAGGTGGCGGTGCCCGCCGAGGGTTACGACGAGCTGGTCGAAGGCCTGCAGGCCCTCAACAGCCAGGGCATCCGCGTGCTGGTGGCGGAGAGCGGCATCGAGCCGGTCTGCACCTGGAAGCCGATCCACCTCGACCTGGTGGGTAACGATCGCCCCGGTATCGTCCGCGACATCACCCGCCTGCTCGCCGAGCACGGCGTCAACCTGGAGAGCCTGACCACCGAGGTGGCGCCGGCGCCGATGAGCAGCGAGCCGCTGTTCCATGCCACGGCGCTGCTGGCCGTGCCGCTGGACCTGTCGCTGGACCAGCTGCAGGACAAGCTGGAGACCCTTGCCGACGACCTGATGGTGGAGCTGAACCTGCGCAGCGACGAGTGATCCCCAGAATGCGTGGGTGAAGCTGTGGATAGTCTGGGGAGCCCCGGCGCACTGCCTAGTGCCCCGGGGCTTTTTCATGCCTGGTTAAAAAATCCGCAGCTTCAGGGGCTTGTGCACAAATAGCGGGGATGGCTCTGTGGGCGGCGTGGGGATAAGTCCGTTCGCCCCACGTATGACGGGGCCTGCGGCCTGCTGCACGATTTTCAACCAGTGTCGCCTGCCGGTGGATATCCCCGGAAGCTGTGGATGAAGTTGTGGGCAGGCTGGGGGATGGCCGCTGCGCGCCAGGGCTGCCGCGGGCTTCCGCGAATCGCTCAGAAAACCAGCAATATCAAGCGCTTGTGCACAAAGGCTGGGGATGAAGCTGTGGATAGCCGGCGGACTTATCGCTGTGCGCCAGGCGGGGCGCGGCGTTGCGCCATCTGGGTGTTTCCTGATCAGCCGGCCGGCCGGCGCGTCGCGGTGGATAAGGTCGGGTCGCAGGCTGGGAAGCTTATCCCCGGGAATCGGGGAAAGAGCTGTGGACAGTCTGCGGACTCCTTGCTGCAGCCCATGCCTGGCGTGGGCTGCAGCGGTTCGCTCAGGAATCGCACAGGCGCGCCGGGTTTGTGCACAGAGCCTGGGGATGGTCCTGTGGAAAAGCTCGGGAGCAACCACGCCAGCCCCCGGCCGGCGTGACTTCGCCCGGGCTGGTCGTTTTCTAGGCGACCTGTCCGCGGCGGCGCAGGCCCATCCAGATATCCAGGCTGTAGATGAACAGCGCCGCCCAGATGCACACGAAGGACAGCAGCTTGCTGGACTCCAGCGTCTCGCCGAACAGCAGCACCGCCTGCAGCAGCACCAGAGTCGGCGCCAGGTACTGCAGGAAGCCCAGGGTGGTGTAGGGCAGGTGGCGCGCCGCGGCGTTGAAGCACAGCAGCGGCACCAGGGTGATGGGGCCGGCGGCGATCAGCCAGAGCGCCTCGCTGCTGCTCCAGAAGCCGGCCTGGGTACTGGCCGCGGCCGGGTGCAGCCACAGCCAGCCGAGCGCCAGCGGCAGCAGCAGCCAGGTTTCCACCACCAGGCCGGGCAGGGCGGCCACCGGTGCCTGCTTGCGGATCAGGCCGTAGAAGCCGAAGGTCAGCGCCAGCACCAGCGACACCCAGGGCAGGCTGCCGACCTGCCATAGCTGCTGCAGCACGCCGAGGGTGGCCAGCCCCACCGCCACCCATTGCAGGCGGCGCAGGCGCTCGCCTAGCAGCAGCATGCCGAGCAGCACGTTGATCAGCGGGTTGATGTAGTAGCCCAGGCTGGCCTCGAGCATGCGCCCGTTGTTCACCGCCCAGACATACACCAGCCAGTTGCTGGCGATCAGCAGGCCACTGGCGGTGAGCACCGCCAGGCGCCTGGGGTTGTCACGCAGTTCGCGCCACCAGCCAGGGTGTTTCCACAGCGCCAGCAGCAGGGCGCCGAACAGCGCCGACCAGATCGCCCGGTGGGCGATGATCTCCAGTGCCGGCACGGCCTGGATGGCCTTGAAGTACAGCGGGAACAGGCCCCAGATCAGATAGGCGGCGATGCCGAGGGCGTAGCCGCGGCTGGGGTTGGCGGAAGGCATGCGGGTCCTTGATGAATAGGTGGCTAACTAAAGACCGCTGATTCTAGTGCGGGTGGCCAGGGGTTGTCTGGGTGATCAGCTTTCTCCACAGGCACGGCGAAGCAACCCGGCGTAACGCGAGCTTTACGCCTACTGCGGAACGGGTACCTGCTTGCTGCTCAGTATCTGCCAGGCGCCCTCGCGCCACTCCTCGATGTCCACCTGCATGCCGCCCTCGCCGGCTTCGATGGTCGCGTCTTCGGTCATGCGCCAGACTTCCCGTGGCACATTACCCTCCACCCGATAGCGGCTGGTGCGGTGCCAGCAGCAGCCGCTCTTGGCGAAGGTTTCCAGCCGCTGTGCCGACGTGTCGACGCTGAAGAAACCGAGGGTGGAGGCGATCATTTCGCTCATGGCGCGTGCGTAGCGGAAGGCCTGCTGGTGCTGATCGTAGACAAACACGTCGTAGCTGGGCCCGCCGTAGGAGCCGCGGTTGCCGTTCTGTACTGCAAAGTCCTCGGCGCCGTCGAAATTGAAGTCGCCGACGTTGATCACGCCCTGGTACTCGTACAGCTGCGCCGAGTTCACCAACGGTTCGCCGCTGTCGCTGCGCGAGAGAAACACGCCCGGCAGGCCGATGATCTGCAATGGCTTGCCTGCTGCCTTGTGCAGAACCGTGAGACTGCCGCTGCCCTCGCAGGTCTGCTCGCGGCAGGGCTCGTCCAGCGTGAGGAGAAAGTCATAGCGCAGCGAGGCCCGGTCGAGGCGCAGGGGCTCGGCAGTGGGGGCTGTGGTCAGCGGGTAGGGCAGGCTCGCCAGGTCGTCCAGGCGCCCGCCGTAGCGCTGCTCGGTGCAGCGTTCGGTGGCGTCTTGGGCGGCGCAGGCCTGGCGCGTCTGGCGCAACCAGTCGCGCTGCTCATGCAGCAGGCTGTCGTCGCCCTCGGCGCTGAAGCTGCGTGCGCGCTGGAAGGTCGCAGCCAGACGCTCATCGAGTTCGGACAGCGCGGCGTTGCCGCAGATGGCCAGCTCGACGGGGTGTTCGGCGCGGCTGCAGTCGAAACTGGCGGCCTGCAGCAGGCTCGGCAGCAGACACAGGGGGAGCAGTACAAGACGCATGGACAGATCCTTGTCAGGTGTTTCAGAACAGGCGCAACGGTTCCTCGTCCAGCGCCGCCAGCTGCTCGCGCAGCGCCAGGATCTGGTCGCCCCAGTAGCGCTCGTTGGCGAACCAGGGAAACGCCAGGGGGAAGGCCGGGTCGTCCCAGCGCCGGGCGATCCAGGCGCTGTGGTGCATCAGGCGCAGGGCACGCAGGCCCTCGATCAGCGGCAGCTCGCGGGCCTCGAAGTCGTGGAACTCGTTGTAGCCGTCGACCAGTTCGGACAGCTGGCCCAGGCGCTCCTGGCGGTCGCCGGCGAGCATCATCCACAGGTCCTGCACGGCCGGGCCCATGCGGCAGTCGTCGAGGTCGACGACATGGAAGGCGTCGTCGCGGTGCAGCAGGTTGCCGGGGTGGCAGTCGCCGTGCAGACGAATCGGCGTGTAGCGCACGCGGGCGAACAGTTCGTCCAGGCGCTTGAGCAGGTCGCGCGCCACCGATTCGTAGGCCGGCAGCAGGCTGCGCGGCACGAAGCCGCCTGCCAGCAGGGTATCGAGGGAGGCATGGCCGAAACCCGCCACCGTGAGTGTCTCGCGGTGCTCGAACGGGCGGCTGGCACCCACCGCGTGCAGGCGGCCGAGCAGTTGGCCGAGGCTGTAAAGCTGGTCCAGGTTGCCCGGCTCCGGGGCGCGGCCGCCGCGCCGGGGGAACAGGGCAAAGCGGAAGCCGGCGTGTTCGAATAGGCTTTCGCCGTCGCGCTGCAGGGGCGCCACCACCGGCACCTCGCATCCGGCCAGCTCATGGCTGAAGGCGTGCTCCTCGCGGATCGCCGCATCGCTCCAGCGGTCCGGGCGGTAGAACTTGGCGATCAGCGGCTGGTCGTCCTCGATGCCCACCTGGTAGACGCGGTTCTCGTAGCTGTTCAGCGCCAGCACCCGGGCGTCGCTGAGGTAGCCGAGGCTCTCCACGGCGTCGAGGACCAGGTCGGGGGTGAGGGTGGCGAAGGGGTGGCTCATGGCGGGCTCCAGTCAGGGCGACCAGTGTAGCCATTCAATCGCCTGGTTTGGGCGTGCGCGCCAGGCAATAGACATCGATGCGCCGGGCGCCAGCCCTGAGCAGCAGGCGGGCCAGGGCTTCGGCGGTAGCGCCGGTGGTCAGCACATCATCGACCAGCGCCAGATGCAGCCCGGTTACGGCGGCCCGCTCCGACAGGGCAAAGGCCTGGCGCAGATTGCGTTTGCGCGCGGCGGCGTCCAGTTCCTGCTGGTGCGCGCCCTCCCGCGGGCGCAGTAGCCAGTCGCTGTGCACCGGCAGCTGCAGATCGGTGCCCAGCCAGCGGGCGAGCATTTCGCTCTGATTGAAGCCGCGCTGGCGCAGGCGCCTGCGCCCTAGCGGCACCGCCAGAAGGCAGTCGGGGCGCGGCAGCCCTTCGGCGAAGGCGTGCTGCAGATGATGTGACAGCAGGTCGCCCAGCAGACGTCCCAAAGGCCACTGCGCCTGATGCTTGAAGCGGGTGATCAGGCTGTCGACCGGGAAATCGTAGCACCACGGCACTTCGACCCGGGCGAAGGCCGGCGGTCGTTTGAGGCAGGCGCCGCAGGTCAGCCCCGTGCCGGGCAGTGGCAGCGCACAGATCGCGCAGTGCCCGCCGAGCCAAGGCAGTTCGGCCTCGCAGGCGCTGCACAGCGGTTGCGCGGTGTCTGCCGGGTCATTGCACAGCAGGCAGGTTTGTTTGTTTTTTGTCCAGATGTAAACCTGGTCGTCCGCGAATGGTTGACAGCGCATGGTCCTTCCCTTGACGATGCCTCGGCCGTGTTGCACAGCCTAGAACAAGGAATCACCCCATGAGCGCCAGCGTCGCCACCGCCACCCGTCACGATTGGTCCCTCGCCGAGGTCAAGGCGCTGTTCGAGCAGCCGTTCAACGACCTGCTGTTCCAGGCGCAGACCGTGCACCGCATGCACTTCGATCCGAACCGCGTGCAGGTTTCCACCCTGCTGTCGATCAAGACCGGCGCCTGTCCCGAGGACTGCAAGTACTGCCCGCAGTCCGGCCACTACAACACCGGCCTGGACAAGCAAAAGCTGATGGAGGTTCAGAAGGTGCTGGAGGCGGCCGCCGAGGCCAAGGCCATCGGCTCCACCCGCTTCTGCATGGGCGCGGCGTGGAAGCACCCGTCGGCCAAGGACATGCCCTACGTGCTGAAAATGGTCGAAGGCGTCAAGGCACTGGGCCTGGAGACCTGCATGACCCTGGGCAAGCTCGACCAGGAGCAGACCCGCGCGCTGGCCGCCGCCGGCCTCGACTACTACAACCACAACCTGGACACCTCGCCGGAGTTCTACGGCAACATCATCACTACCCGCACCTACTCCGAGCGCCTGCAGACCCTGGCCTACGTGCGCGAGGCGGGGATGAAGATCTGCTCCGGCGGCATCCTCGGCATGGGCGAGTCGCTGGACGACCGCGCCGGCCTGCTGATTCAGCTGGCCAATCTGCCCGAGCATCCGGAGTCGGTGCCGATCAATATGCTGGTCAAGGTCGAGGGCACGCCGCTGGCTGGCGAGAAGGACGTCGATCCGTTCGACTTCATTCGCATGCTCGCCGTGGCGCGGATCATGATGCCGAAGTCGCACGTACGCCTCTCTGCCGGTCGCGAGGCGATGAACGAGCAGATGCAGGCCCTGGCCTTTATGGCCGGCGCTAATTCGATCTTCTACGGCGAGAAGCTGCTGACCACGGCCAACCCGCAGGCCGACAAGGACATGCAACTGTTCGCGCGTCTCGGCATCAAGCCCGAGGAGCGCGAGGAGCATGCCGACGAAGTGCATCAGGCCGCCATCGAGCAGGCTCTGGCCGAGCAGCGCGACTCCAAGCTGTTCTACGACGCCGCGTCGGCCTGAATACCCTTCTCCCTCCGGGAGAAGGTGGCGCGCAGCGCCGGATGAGGGGCTGTCCCTCAGCCTGCGCGGCCCGCACCTCCCCCTCTCCCGGCGGGAGAGGGGTGTCCGTAGCCCAGCTCGCGAACTTCGCCATGACATTCGATCTCGCCGCCCGTTTAGCCGAGCGCCACGCCGCCCACCTCTACCGCCAGCGTCCGCTGCTGGAGAGTCCGCAGGGGCCCGAGGTGGTGGTCGACGGCCGCCCGCTGCTGGCCTTCTGTTCCAACGACTACCTGGGCCTGGCCAGTCACCCCGAGGTGATTGCGGCGCTGCGCGCTGGCGCGGAACAATGGGGTGTGGGCGGCGGAGCGTCGCACCTGGTGATCGGCCACAGCTCGCCTCACCACGAACTGGAAGAAGCCCTGGCCGCGTTTACCGGCCGCCCGCGCGTGCTGCTGTTCTCCACCGGCTATATGGCCAATCTGGCTGCCGTCACCGCGCTGGTCGGGCAGGGCGATACGGTGCTGGAGGACCGCCTCAACCACGCCTCGCTGCTGGATGCCGGCCTTCTATCCGGCGCGCGCTTTTCGCGCTACCTGCACAACGATGCGGTCAGCCTGAGCAAGCGCCTGGAGCGTACGCAAGGCAACACCCTGGTGGTCACCGATGGCGTGTTCAGCATGGACGGCGACCTGGCCGACCTGCCGGCGCTGTGCGCCGAAGCCCGCAGCAAGGGTGCCTGGGTGATGGTCGATGACGCTCATGGCTTCGGCCCGCTGGGCGCCACCGGCGGCGGCATCGTCGAGCATTTCGGCCTGCGGATCGAGGACGTGCCGGTGCTGGTCGGCACCCTGGGCAAGGGCTTCGGCACCGCCGGCGCCTTCGTCGCCGGCAGCGAGGAGCTGGTCGAGACGCTGATCCAGTTCGCCCGCCCCTACATCTACACCACCAGCCAGCCTCCGGCCGTGGCCTGCGCCACGCTGAAGAGCCTCGAACTGCTGCGCACGGAAGGCTGGCGCCGCGAACATCTCAACCGGCTGATTGCCCGCTTCCGCGCCGGCGCCTCCGAGATCGGCCTGAGCCTGATGGCCAGCCCGACGCCGATCCAGCCGATCCTGGTCGGCGACAGCGAGCGGGCGCTCAAACTCTCCGCGTTGCTCAAGGCGCGTGGCCTGCTGGTCGGCGCCATCCGCCCGCCGACCGTGCCGGCCGGCAGCGCACGCCTGCGCGTGACCTTGTCCGCCGCCCACAGCGAGGCGCAGCTGGAGCGCTTGCTGGGCGCATTGGCCGAGTGCTGGCCATTGGTGAACCAGGATGCGTGATCATCTGATCCTGCTACCGGGCTGGGGCCTGGGTAGCCTGCCGCTGGAAGTGCTGGCCGAGGCTCTGCGCGGGCTCGACCCGGCACTCAGGGTGGATATCGAGCCGCTGCCCGAGCTGAGTTCTGGCGAGCCGCGCGACTGGCTGCTGGAGCTGGACGAGCGCTTGCCGCCACACACCTGGCTGGGCGGCTGGTCGCTCGGCGGCATGCTCGCCAGTGAGCTGGCAGCTCTGCGCGGCGAGCGCTGCCGCGGCCTGCTGACCCTGGCCAGCAACCCCTGTTTCGTCGCCGGGGCAGACTGGCCGTATGGCATGGACGAGGCCACTTTCGACGCCTTCGTCGCCGGCTGCCGTGACCATCCGGCGGCCACGCTCAAGCGCTTCAGCCTGCTCTGCACCCAGGGTTCGAGCGAGGCGCGCGGCCTGGCCCGTCAGCTGCAGGCCGCAGCGCCGCACCTGGCCCCCGAGGTGCTGCTGGCCGGCCTGGAAGTGCTCGGCAACTTCGACGGGCGCAGCGCCCTGCAGCGCTTCGCCGGGCCACAGCTGCACCTGCTGGCTGGTGCCGACGCGCTGGTGCCGGCCGAGGTGGCCGGCGAGCTGCTGTCACTGCAGCCGGATATCGAGGTGGGGCTGATCGAGGAGGTCAGCCACGCCTTCCCGCTGGAGCGCCCGCACGAGGTGGCCGCCGCCATTCATGCCTTTATCACCGAGGCCGGCGATGTCTGATGCTGCACTGCCGGACAAGCGCCGGGTGGCCGAATCCTTTTCCCGGGCGGCGGCGAGTTACGACAGCGTTGCCGAATTGCAGCGCGCGGTCGGCGGTGAACTGCTGCAACGCCTGCCGCCATTGCTGCCGACCCGCTGGCTGGACCTGGGCAGTGGCACCGGGCATTTCACCCGGCGCCTGGCCGAGCGTTACCCACAGGCCGAAGGTGTGGCCCTGGACCTGGCCGAGGGCATGCTGCGCCACGCCCGGCCGCAGGGTGGGGCGGGCCATTTCATCGCTGGCGATGCCGAGCGTCTGCCGCTGCGTGATGGCAGCCTCGACCTGATGTTCTCCAGCCTGGCCGTGCAATGGTGTGGCGATTTCGCCGCCGTGCTCGGCGAAGCGCGCCGCGTGCTGCGGCCAGGTGGCGTGCTGGCGTTCAGCAGCCTGTGCGTTGGTACCCTGCAGGAGCTGCGCGACAGTTGGCAGGCGGTGGATGGGTTCGTCCACGTCAATCGCTTCCGCCGCTTCGAGGGCTACCAGGCACTGTGTGCCGCCAGTGGGCTGCAGGTGCTGACGCTGGAGCGCCAGGCCCGGGTCCTGCATTTTCCTGACCTGCGCGCGCTGACCCATGAACTCAAGGCCCTGGGCGCGCACAACCTCAATCCGGGGCGTCCCGACGGCCTCACCGGGCGTGCGCGCATTCGCGCCCTGGTCGAGGCCTACGAACATTTCCGTCAGGCGGCTGGCCTGCCGGCCACCTATCAGGTGGTCTACGGCGTGCTGCGGCGGCCTGATTAAGGGCCCAGCGCCCCACGATTTCCAGGAGTGACATCCATGGCCAAAGCCTTCTTCGTCACCGGCACGGACACCGAGATCGGCAAGACCACCATCGCCGCGGGCCTGCTGCACGCCGCCCGCCTGGCCGGGCTTAGCACGGCGGCGGCCAAGCCGGTGGCCTCCGGCTGCGAGCAGACGGCCGCGGGGCTGCGCAACGACGACGCGCTGGCCCTGCTCGGGCAGTGCTCGCTGGCGCTGGACTATGCCGAGGTCAATCCCTTCGCCTTCGCACCCGCCATCGCGCCGCACCTGGCTGCGCGCGAGGCGGCTGTCGAGTTGAGCGTGGCGCGCTTGCGCCCGGCGGTACAGCAGGTGCTGGCGCGTGGCGCCGATTTCACCCTGGTCGAGGGCGCTGGTGGCTGGCGTGTGCCGCTGGCCGGGCGCGAGACCCTGGCCGACCTGGCCGTGGCGCTGGAGTTGCCGGTGATCCTGGTGGTCGGCGTGCGCCTGGGCTGCATCAATCACGCGGTGTTGACCGCCGAGGCCATCGCTCGCGACGGCCTGCATCTGGCGGGCTGGGTGGCCAATATCGTCGATCCACAGACCTCGCGCCTGGAGGAGAACCTGGCGACCCTGGCCGAGCGCCTGCCAGCGTCCTGCCTGGGGCGGGTGCCGCGTCTGGCCGTGGCGACCCCCGCGGCGGTGGCAGCGCACCTGAGTTTGTCGGCGTTATAAGCCGCTGATCGGCCATCGCACTTTGCTTGTACGTTTTTTGAGCATTTTCTGCTTCAATTGCAAGCATGAGTCTGTCCCGTGAGGGAGTCGTAAGCATGGAAATCTCTGGTAACGCTTTCAGTTCGGGTCTCAGCGGCATTCAGGCCGGGCAGCGCCGTGTCGAGCAGGCGGCCAGCGAGATCGCCAGCAATACCCTGCCCACGCAGGCGCCGGCCGAGACACCACCGGCCCAGCAGGTCGAACCGAGCCCGCAGAGCCAGGCCAACACCCAGGCCGACATGGCCGAGAGCCTGGTCGGCCTGATGCAGGGGCGTAACGAAGTGCAGGCCAGCGCGCGGGTGGTGGAAACCGCCGACGAAGTGCTGGGCACGCTGATCGACACCCGCGCCTGACCGGAGCGTCAGCGCCGCAGTAAATAGAGGGCTCGCCCCGCGGCGAGGAGGGTCTGATGCAGATCGGCAGCGCTACGCTCTATGTCGCGCCTCTGCCGTTGTCCCAGGCGGCCCGCCCCGTTTCGTCCAGTCTTTCCCAGCCTGCACCCAGCGCAGAGTCGCTGCCCTCCGGCCAGTCAGTCACCTCTACCGACGATACGGTTCTGCGCGACGAGGCGGCCAGCCCGGCACGCGGCGAGGCGGAAGAGGAAAAGGCATCCCCCCGCGAAGCCCAGCAGCAACGCCAGGAGCAGCTGGAGATTGCCGAGCTGGCCAGTCGTGATCGCGAGGTGCGTGCTCACGAGCAGGCTCATGCGGCGGTCGGCGGCGCCTATGCCGGAGCCCCCACCTACACCTTCACTCGCGGCCCAGATGGCAAGCGCTACGCCATTGGTGGCGAAGTCAGCATCGACAGCAGCCCCATTCCCAATGATCCCGAGGCGACCCTGCGCAAGATGGAGCTGGTGCAGCGCGCCGCCCTGGCGCCCGCCGAGCCCTCCGCCCAGGACCGCCGCGTCGCAGCACAGGCCGCAGCCCAGGCGACTCAGGCACGCGCCGAGCTGGCGCAGTTGCGTCGCGAAGAAGCGACCAGCGCCGCCGAGGAGCGTGCCGCGCTGCGCGAGGAGCGCCTCGCCGCGGAGGAGGAGCGCAAGGCTCGCGAGGAAGATACGGCGGATCAGCAGCGGCAACCCAGCGCGCCACCGCCTAGACTGGACCTGTACCTGCGTCTGGCCCAGCTGCAGGCCCCGGTGCCAACGGTCGATCTGCTGGCCTGAACGGCTCCTGGCGGGTGCTTGACAAGGGTAGGGCGTAAACGTATGTTTCAAACGCCTGTTTGATTGCTGGGCCGGTTCGTGCCTGCCGGGCGTCGGGAGTCATCCCGCACATGACCGATTCGCTCGGTCACCCTAACACTAAGGAATCCACCGTAGAGGTTTACCGCTATGCCTGAGTACAAGGCCCCCTTGCGTGATATCCGCTTCGTTCGCGACGAACTGCTCGGCTACGAAGCGCACTATCAGAGCCTGCCGGCTTGCCAAGATGCTACCCCGGACATGGTCAACGCCATCCTCGAAGAAGGCGCCAAGTTCTGCGAGCAGGTAATCGCTCCGCTGAATCGTGTGGGTGACATCGAGGGCTGCACCTGGACTCCGGAAGGCGTGAAGACCCCGACCGGCTTCAAGGAAGCCTACCAGCAGTTCGTCGAAGGCGGCTGGCCGAGCCTGGCCCATGACGTCGAGCACGGCGGCCAAGGCCTGCCGGAATCCCTGGGTCTGGCCATCAGCGAAATGGTTGGCGAAGCCAACTGGTCCTGGGGCATGTACCCGGGCCTGTCGCACGGCGCCATGAACACCATCTCCGAGCACGGTACCGACGAGCAGAAGCACGTCTACCTGACCAAGCTGGTTTCCGGCGAGTGGACCGGCACCATGTGCCTGACCGAGCCGCACTGCGGTACCGACCTGGGCATGCTGCGCACCAAGGCTGAGCCCCAGGCCGACGGTTCTTACAAGGTTTCCGGCACCAAGATCTTCATCTCCGCCGGTGAGCACGACATGTCGGGCAACATCGTCCACATCGTGCTGGCCCGCCTGCCCGACGCCCCGCAGGGCACCAAGGGTATCTCCCTGTTCATCGTGCCGAAGTTCCTGCCGAACGCCGATGGCTCCGCCGGTCAGCGCAACAGCGTTTCCTGCGGCTCGATCGAGCACAAGATGGGCATCCACGGCAACGCCACCTGCGTGATGAACTTCGACGGTGCCACTGGCTACCTGATCGGCCCGGCCAACAAAGGCCTGAACTGCATGTTCACCTTCATGAACACTGCTCGTCTGGGTACCGCCCTGCAGGGTCTGGCCCACGCCGAAATCGGCTTCCAGGGCGGCCTGAAGTACGCTCGCGAGCGTCTGCAGATGCGTTCCCTGACCGGTCCGAAAGCGCCGGACAAAGCGGCCGACCCGATCATCGTCCACCCGGACGTGCGTCGCATGCTGCTGACCATGAAGGCCTTCGCCGAAGGCAACCGCGCCATGGTCTACTTCGCTGCCAAGCAGGTTGACCTGGTCAAGTACAGCCAGGACGAAGAAGAGAAGAAGGCCGCCGACGAGCTGCTGGCTTTCCTGACTCCGATCGCCAAGGCCTTCATGACCGAAGTCGGCTTCGAAGCGTCCTCCCACGGCATGCAGATCTATGGCGGCCACGGCTTCATCGCCGAGTGGGGCATGGAGCAGAACATGCGCGACTGCCGTATCTCGATGATGTACGAAGGCACCACCGGCGTTCAGGCCCTCGACCTGCTGGGTCGTAAGGTCCTGATGACCCAGGGCGGCGCGCTGAAGAACTTCACCAAGATCGTGCACAAGTTCTGCCAGGCCAACGAAGGCAACGAAGCCATCAAGGGCCTCGTTGCTCCGCTGGCTCAGCTGAACAAGGAGTGGGGCGACATCACCATGAAGATCGGCATGGCTGCGATGAAAGATCGCGAAGAAGTCGGTGCCGCTTCCGTGGACTACCTGATGTACTCCGGCTACGCCTGCCTGGCCTACTTCTGGGCCGACATGGCGCGCCTGGCCGCCGAGAAGCTGGCTGCTGGTACCGACGACGAAGCTTTCTATAAGGCCAAGCTGCAGACCGCGCGCTTCTACTTCCAGCGCATCCTGCCGCGTACTCGTGCCCACGTCGAAGCCATGCTGTCCGGCGCCAACAACCTGATGGAAATGGACGAAGAGCACTTCGCTCTGGGCTACTAAGTCCGGTCCGACCTCAGGTCAGAAAACCGCAGCCTTCGGGCTGCGGTTTTTTTATGGGTCGAGGAAAATGCACGACGGAATGCGAAGGATTTCCGCTGCCCTTTGCGTGCGATGCAGGCAGAATGCCGCATCATCCCAGCCAATGCTCCGTTGCCCGTGCCTCGTCTAAGCGCCTACCGCCCCGACCATCTGCTGACCGCCCTGCCACTGCTGCTGGCCGGCCTGGCCGTGGCGCGCCTGGGGGAGCTGAGCGAGTTTTTCCTGTCGCTGTTCAACGTGCTGCCGACCCTGCTCCTGCTGCTGGGCGGCGCCTTCTGCGTGGTCTATGGCCGCCAGCGCGAGTTCTCCCTGCTGGTGGTGGTCTACCTCGCCTACTTCCTGCTGGACATCCAGACCGATCACTTCCGCGAGCAGGGCCAGGTGCGCCAGGATGCCGCGCTGGTGTTCCATCTGTGCAGTTTGCTGCTGCCGTTGCTGTACGGCCTGTTCGGCGCCTGGCGCGAGCGTAGCCACCTGCTGCAGGACATGGTGGCGCGAGCCGCCGTGCTGCTGGCTATCGGCGGCACTGCGCTGGCCCTGGCGCGGCGCTTCCCCGCTGGGCTGCAGGGCTGGTTGACGGAGATACATTGGCCGCTCTGGCATGGGCAGTGGATGAGCCTGATCCAGCTCGCCTACCCGCTGTTCCTGATCGCCGGTGTGCTGCTCGCGGTGCAGTACCTGCGCCAGCCGCGGCCGCTACATGCGGCGCTGTTGCTAGGCCTGCTCGGGCTGCTGTGGATGCTGCCCAACACCTTCATCTTGCCGCATGCGTTGCAGGTGATGAGCAGCCTGGTGATGCTGATGATCGTGGCGGCGGTGGTGCACGAGGCCTATCAGATGGCCTATCGCGACGAACTCACCGGGCTGCCCGGGCGCCGCGCGCTGAACGATCGCCTGGAGCGCCTGGGGCGCAATTACGTGATCGCCATGGCCGACGTCGATCACTTCAAGAAATTCAACGACACCCACGGCCACGACGTTGGCGACGAAGTGCTCAAGCTGGTCGCCAGCCAGCTGCGCAAGGTCGGTGGCGGCGGCAAGGCCTACCGCTACGGGGGTGAGGAGTTCACCCTGGTGTTTCCCGGCAAGTCGCTGGACGAGTGTCGGCCGCATCTGGAGGCGGTGCGCGAGGCGGTCGAGAAGTATCCGCTGCAGCTGCGTGATCGCCAGCAGCGCCCGAAGAGCGACAAGGAGGGGCGCCAGCGGCGCAGGCCCGGCGGGGCCGGCAGTGTATCGGTGACCATCAGTATCGGCGTGGCCGAGCGTGAGCTGCAGCAGCGTTCCGTCGACGAGGTGATTCGCTGTGCCGACAAGGCCCTTTACGCGGCCAAGAAAGCCGGGCGCAACTGCGTGGTGGCGCAGGGTGAAAGCCGTCGTGGTGCGGTGCGGGTCGCGGCTGTCGCCGAGTAGCGCCTGCGGCGTGACCGATAGTCCACAACCTGAACCTATGTCCTGTTTTTGTGTTCGGATAGACTCCGGGCCATGTTGAAACGGCCGGATCGTCGGCCGTTCCGTTGCTCCCGAGGATCGTTCCATGGCCGACTACAAAGCTCCCCTGCGCGACATGCGCTTCGTTCTCAATGAAGTCTTCGACGTTTCCAAGCTGTGGGCCGAGCTCCCTGGCCTGGCCGAGGTGGTCGATGCCGATACTGCGGCTGCCATTCTCGAAGAGGCCGGCAAGGTCAGTGGCGGCACCATCGCTCCGTTGAACCGCAGTGGCGATGAAGAAGGCTGCTCCTGGGTCGACGGCGCGGTGAAAACCCCGGCCGGCTTCCCCGAGGCCTACCAGACCTACGCCGAAGGCGGCTGGGTCGGCGTTGGTGGTTCGCCGGAGTTCGGCGGCATGGGCATGCCGAAAGTGATCGGTGCCCAGGTCGAGGAAATGGTCAACTCGGCCAACCTGTCGTTCGGCCTGTACCCGATGCTGACCGCCGGCGCCTGCCTGTCGATCCTCAACCACGCCAGCGAAGAGCTGAAGCAGCAGTACCTGCCGAACATGTACGCCGGTGTTTGGGCCGGTTCCATGTGCCTGACCGAGCCGCACGCCGGTACCGACCTGGGCATCATCCGCACCAAGGCCGAACCGCAGGCCGATGGCAGCTACAAGATTTCCGGCACCAAGATCTTCATCACCGGCGGTGAGCATGACCTGACCGAGAACATCATCCACCTGGTGCTGGCCAAGCTGCCGGACGCCCCGGCCGGCCCGAAGGGCATCTCGCTGTTCCTGGTGCCGAAGGTGATGGTCAATGCCGATGGTTCGCTGGGTGCGAAGAACTCGCTGGGCTGCGGCTCGATCGAGCACAAGATGGGCATCAAGGCTTCGGCCACCTGCGTGATGAACTTCGACGGCGCCACCGGCTACCTGGTCGGTGAAGTGAACAAGGGCCTCAACGCCATGTTCACCATGATGAACTACGAGCGTCTGGGCGTCGGCATCCAGGGCCTGGCCCTGGGCGAGCGTTCCTACCAGAGCGCCGTCGAGTACGCCCGCGAGCGTATCCAGAGCCGCGCGCCGACCGGCCCGGTGGCGAAGGAAAAAGCCGCCGACCCGATCATCGTGCATCCGGACGTGCGCCGCATGCTGCTGACCATGAAGGCGCTGAACGAGGGCGGTCGTGCCTTCTCCAGCTATGTCGCCATGCAGCTGGACACCGCCAAGTACAGCGAAGACAAGGAAACCGCCAAGCGTGCCGAGGAGCTGGTCGCCCTGCTGACCCCGGTGGCCAAGGCCTTCCTCACCGATATGGGCCTGGAAACTACCGTGCACGGCCAGCAGATCTTCGGCGGCCACGGCTTCATCCGCGAGTGGGGCCAGGAGCAGCTGATCCGTGACTGCCGCATCACCCAGATCTACGAAGGCACCAACGGCATCCAGTCGCTGGACCTGATGGGTCGCAAGATCGTCGGCAGCGGTGGCAGCTTCTACAAGCACCTGTCCGACGAGATCAAGGGCTTCGTCGCTTCCGCCGACGCCTCGCTGGCCGAGTTCACCGGCCCGCTGAAGGCCGCCGTGGAAAACCTCGATGCGCTGACCGCCTGGGTCATCGACCAGGCCAAGGCCAACCCGAACGAAATCGGCGCTGCTTCGGTGGAGTACCTGCACGTGTTCGGCTACACCGCCTACGCCTACATGTGGGCCCTGATGGCCCGCGCCGCGCTGGGCAAGGAAGGTCAGGACGACTTCTACGCCAGCAAGCTGGGCACCGCGCGCTTCTTCTTCGCCCGCCTGCTGCCGCGCATCCACTCGCTGACCGCCTCGGTCAAGGCCGGTAGCGAGTCGCTGTACCTGCTGGACGCCGCGCAGTTCTAAGCGCGTTTCGGTGATGCAAAGCCCCGCCTCGGCGGGGCTTTTGCGTTTCTGTGGGCGTGGGATTGCGTTGTCCGGAAGAACGTAAGCCTGCGAAGCGTTGTGTCTGTGCGCCAGTTGACCTACGTCTCTGTGTGGGAGGCAGGGCGCGCCGATATACTCGGTGCGCCCCACGTCGTTCGCGGGTCTCGCAGGGATACAACGCATGCAATGGATCTTCATGCTGGTCGGCCTGGTGCTGGGCGCACTGGCCGGTGAATCGGTGATCTCCGCCCTGCTCGGCGGCCTGATCGGCCTGGGCCTGGGCCAGGCGCTGCGCCTGCAGCAGCTCGGCGCCGACAATGCGCGCTTGCGCGAGGAGCTGAAAGGCTTCGCCGAGCGCTTCGAGCGCGGCACCATGGCCATGGTCGAGCGGCTGACAAGGCTGGAGAGTGGCCAGTCGGCGACTGCCGAGCCCGCGGCGCCTGCTGCCGTCGCTGATGTCCCGCCCAAACCCGAGGCCGAAGCGGCCGCGGTCCCGATTCCGCTGCCGGTCGCGCCGCAGCCGCTGCCCGAGAACCCGGCCGACGAGCTGGTCTGGGAGCTGCCGGAGCTGCCCGCCGCTGCGGTGGCCATGCAGCCCGCCGCGGCGCCTGCGCAACCCCAGTCGCCGCGGCCGGCCATCCCGCGCCCGCCGGCGCCGCCGCGTGAGCCTTCGCCCATCGAACGTGCCATCGACATCGCCCAGGCCTGGCTGCTGGGCGGCAATACCGTGCTGCGCGTCGGTGTGGTGCTGCTGTTCCTCGGCCTGGCCTTCCTCCTGCGTTACGCCACCGAAGGCATGGTGGTGCCGGTGGAACTGCGCTATGCCGGCGTGGCGGCCAGCGCCATCGCCCTGCTGGGCCTCGGCTGGTGGTTGCGCCGGCGCAACCCGAACTACGGCCTGATGTTGCAGGGCACCGGCATTGCCGTGCTGTACCTGACGGTGTTCGCCGCCATGCGCCTGCACCCGCTGCTCGACCCCAAGCTGGCGCTCGGCCTGCTGGTGCTGGTCACCGCCTTCTCGGCCATCCTCGCCGTGGCGCAGAACGCCCTGGGCCTGGCGGTGGCGGCGGCACTCGGCGGCTTCGCCGCGCCGATCCTCACCTCCACCGGCAGTGGCAACCATGTAGCGCTGTTCAGCTACTTCATCCTGCTCAATGCCGGCATCCTCGCCATCGCCTGGTTCAAGGCCTGGCGTCTGCTCAACCTGGTCGGCTTCTTGGGCACCTTCGGCATTGGCTTCGCTTGGGGCCTGCGTTCCTATACCCCGGAGCTGCTGTGGAGCAGCGAGCCGTTCCTGATTGTGTTTTTCCTGATGTACGTGGCCATCGGTCTGCTGTTCGCCCGGCGCCGGCTGCGCGAGGCGGCGGACGCGCCGGAGGGGCGCGACGAGTTGCTGCGCTGGTCGCGCGGGCGCGCCGACTATGTCGACGCCACCGTGCTGTTCGGTCCGCCGCTGGTGGGCTTCGGCCTGCAGTACGCCATCGTCCAGCACATCGAGCTCGCCGCCGCCTTCAGCGCCCTGGGCCTCGGCCTGTTCTACCTGGTGCTGGCGCGCCTGCTGCGCGGACGCAACGTGCTGCTGTTGATGGAAACCTGCCTGGCCCTGGGCGTGGTGTTCGCCACCCTGGCCATCCCGCTGGGCCTAGATGCGCGCTGGACCTCCGCCGCCTGGGCGGTGGAGGGTGCCGGCATCTACTGGCTGGGGCTGCGCCAGGGGCGGCCGCTGGCGCGTATCTTCGCCCTGCTGCTGCAGGTGGGCGCGGCGCTGGCTTTCCTCGGCCAGGTCGATATCGGCTACGACAACCTGCTCGACGGTGCGCCGCTGGGTGCGCTGATGCTCGGCGTGGCGCTGCTGTTCAGCTACAGGCAGCTGCGCCGGGCGCCGCTCGAGGCGATTCGCGACTGTGAACGTCGTGGCTTGCCCTGGCTGGCGGTGGCGGGCCTGCTGTTCCTCTACCTGATTGCGCCGCTGTGTTTCGGCGCCGAGGGTACGGCCATCGCCTGGGCGCTGGCGGGGCTGGCCACCCTGTTCGTCGGCCTGCGCCTGCAGGCGCGCAGTTTCCTGTTCACGGCCTTCGCCGTGCAGTTGCTCGGTGGCGCGGTATTCCTCACGCAGATGCAGGGCAGCGGGCTGGGCGAATCCGGGGTGTTCTACTCCGGCTGGCGCGGTCTCATGGTCTGCTCGCTGATCGGTCTGGCATTGGTCGCCGGCATGCTGATCGCGGTGCGCGACAAGCTGGTCAGCGAGGATCGCCGGCTGATGCGCGGCCTGTCGCTGGTGATGCTGGTCGGCCTGGTTTTCGTCAACCTGGCGGTACTGTTCGTGTTGCCCTGGCAGAGCGCTGCGGCGGTATGGGCCGGCACGGGCCTGCTGATCCTCTGGCTCAGCCTGCACCTGCAGCTGCGCGCCAGCTTCCTGTTCGGCCTGCTGCTGCAGGTGGTCGGCGGTATTGCCTTCCTCGCCGCCAGCCCGCTGTTGCTCGGCTCGCTGCCGAGCGAAGGTCTGCGCCCGCTGGCGCATGCCGGCTTCTGGGCACCGCTGGTGCTGGCCCTGGCGGCGCAGATCGGCGCCTGGCGTCTGCGTCATGTCCTGTTGCGTCAGCAGGCCGGTACGCTGGGTAGCCTCAGCCTGCAGCGTCTGGCGCAGCTGTTGCTGGCCTGGGGTGCCGGCTGGTGGGTGCTGGCGCTGGCCAGCGAGGTGTTGCGCTTCGTCGCCGCTGACCTGCAGGGCGCGGTGCTGCTGGCCCTGGCGGCGCTCAGCGTGGCGCTGTGGGCCTGGCTGGCCGGGCGTCTGCGCTGGCGTGCGTTGGCGCTGCTGGGCACCTTGCTGGTGCCGGCTGCAGTGGTCATCCTGCTGCATCTGGGGCATCGTTTTTACCATCCGGCCGCGGGGTTCGGCTGGCTCGGCTGGGGCCTGGTCTTTGCCGTGCACCTGTGGTCGCTCAAGCGCCTGGCGGAACTGCTGCCGGCGGGCGTGCGCAGCGCCGCCCATGTGCTGGGCTGCTGGCTGATGCTCGGCGTGCTGGCCCTGGAGTTGCGTTATGGCCTGATGCTGTTGGCCGAGCACTACAACGCCTGGCGCTGGCTGGGCTGGGCCGTGCTGCCGAGTGCCTTCCTCCTGGCCATGGCCGCACCGCGCGCCTGGCCCTGGCCGGTGGCGGCCTACCCGCGCGAATACCGCGTGCTGGCGGCCGCGCCACTGGCGCTGCTGATGCTCGGCTGGTTGTGGCTGGCCAACATCGCCAGCGATGGCAGCGCAGATCCGTTGCCCTACCTGCCGCTGCTCAACCCGCTGGAGCTGGGCATGCTGCTGGTACTGCTGGCGATCTACACCTGGCTGCGTGGCGGCCTGCCGCAGCTGGGGCTGGCGGCGTATGGCGAGCGCATCGCGCAGACCGTCGCCGGTGCCTCGCTGTTCGTGGTGCTGACCGCCAGCGTATTCCGCGCGGCCCATCATTGGGGCGGCGTGCCCTACGAGCTGGATGCGCTGCTCGACTCGATGCTGGTGCAGGCCGGGCTATCCATTGTCTGGACCCTGATCGCTCTGCCGCTGATGATCCTCGGCCACCTGCGCGGACGCCGCGAGCTGTGGCTGCTGGGCGCGGTACTGATCGCCGTGGTGGTGGCCAAGCTGTTCTTCGTCGAACTCGGCAACCGTGGCGGCCTGGAACGCATCATTTCCTTTATCGGCGTCGGCGTATTGCTGCTGGTGGTGGGCTACTTCGCCCCGCTGCCGCCGCGCAAAGCCGAGCCTGAGCAGGTGAACGCATGAACAAATACCTCTTACCGGCCCTGGTGACGCTGCTCATGGCGCCGCTGGCGCAAGCCGACTACGCGACCCAGGTACCGCTGACGCTGGAAGGCGAGGGGCCCTGGTATCGCCTGGAGCTGCCGCTGTCGCTGCAGATGGCTGCCCGTCATACCGACCTGCGTGACCTGCGGGTGCTCAATGCCGAGGGCGAGGAGCTGGCCTATGCCCTGACCCTGGGCACCTCACAGCCGGCGGAGCAGCGCCAGGAGGCGGCGGTGAAGTGGTTCCCGCTGAGTGGCCCCGCTGACGCCCAGGCGGTACCGGCCATCCGCGTGCAGCGCAGTACCAGCGGCACCCTGGTGGAGGTGGCGCCGGAGCAGGTCGCCTCGGGTGAGCAGATCCTGCGTGGCTGGCTGCTGGATGCCAGTGCCTTCGACCAACCGCTGCACCGCCTGCAGCTGGACTGGAGTTCCGAGCAGGAGGGCTTCCAGCGCTTTACCATCGAGGCCAGCGACGACCTGCAGCACTGGCAGCGCTGGGAGGACGGGCAGATCGCCCGCCTGAGTTTTGCCGACGAGCGTGTCGAGCAGCGCGAGGTACGCCTGCCCGGCGCCAGGGCGCGCTATCTGCGCCTGCTGTGGCAGGCGCCGCAGCAGGCGCCGGCACTCCTGGCCGCGCGCGTGGTCAGCCTGGCTAGCCAGGAGCAGGCCCCGCCGCTGGCCTGGTCTGCCCCTCTGCCGGCCAGTTCCAGCAAGTCTGGCGAATATACCTGGGAGCTGCCGCTGTCGCTGCCCTTGCAGAAGATTCGCGTCGAGCTGCCGGCGGGCAATGTGCTGGCGCCGGTCAGCCTGGCCTCGCGCGGCGCCGGCAAGCTCGAATGGCAGTCGCTGACGCGTGGCCTGCTGTATCGCCTGCCGCAGGATGGCCAGGAGGTGCTGCAGAACGAGATCGAGCTGTGGGGCACGCCGGTGCAGCAGCTACGCCTGCGCGTCGACGCGCGCGGCGGGGGCCTGGGCAGCCAGGCGCCGACCATCCGCGTGGCGGTGCGCGGCACCCAGGTGGTGTTCCTTGCCCGCGGCTCCGCGCCCTACCGCCTGGCTCTGGGCGATGCCGCGGCGCACTCCGCGGCGCTGCCGCTGGGGACTCTTATTCCCGGCTATGAACCCAAGCGCCTGGCCAGCCTGGGACGCGCCACGGCGCCCGAGCAAGTGCCGGCTGCGGTGCAGCAGGCGGCCGACGCAGCACAGTTCGCGGCTGACTGGAAACGCGTGGGCTTGTGGGGAGTTCTGCTGGCAGGTGTCGCGCTTCTCGGGGGCATGGCCTTCAGTCTGTTGCGCCAAGCGAAGCCCGGTGAACACTAGTTCTCCGAGGCCAAGCGCATAGTGAATTGAGAGGAAAATCACGCTAAAGTCGCGCAGTTCCACCGGTCCAATAACAACGACAAGGACATTCCGATGAAGCGCTTACTGACCCCCCTTGCGGCGGCCTGCCTGTTGGCCAGTGCATCCCTTCCGCTGCACGCCTCTCCCTATTCGAACCTGATCGTGTTCGGCGACAGCCTGAGCGATGCGGGTTGGTTCACCGACGCCGATGGTTCGGTGCGTTTCACCAACAGGGTCGGCCCAACCTATCGGGCTGGCGAAGCCTACGGGCCGGTAGCGCCGATGCTGCTCGGCGGTCAGCTGGGGCTTGGTGATGCCGGTCTTGCCTCCGCCAATGCGGGAGGCAACAACTGGGCGGTAGGTGGGTACCGTACCGACCAGATTCTCGATACGGTCAACGATCAGTACCTGGCTGGCAACGGCCTGCGTGCCGATCCTGACGCGCTCTACTACATCACCGGTGGCGGCAACGACTTTCTCCAGGGGCGTATCGTCAGTACAGCCACCGCGCAGGCTGCCGCCGGCCGTCTGGTCGACAGCGTAGAGTCTCTGCAGCGTGCTGGCGCGCGGTACATCGTGGTCTGGCTGCTGCCTGACGTGGGCAAGACACCTGCGCTTTCCGGCAGCGGGCTGGGGGCCACGGCTTCGCGACTGGGTGTCGACTTCAACAACGAGCTGGTGCGCCAGCTGGCCGCCGTAGATGCCGAAATCATCCCGCTGAACGTACCGCTGATGCTCTCCGAGGTACTGGCCAGCCCGGCATCCTTTGGCCTGGCTGCCGATCAGGACCTGATCGGTACCTGCTTCGACAGTGACGGTTGCACGGAGAACCCGATCTACGGTGTCAACGGCACCAATCCCGACCCGACCAAGCTGCTGTTCAACGACGGCGTGCATCCGACCATCGCCGGCCAGATGCTGATCGCCGACTATGCCTACTCGCTGCTGGCCGCGCCCTGGGAGATCAGCCTGCTGCCGGAGATGGCGCACGGCACCCTGCGTTCGCACCAGGACCAGCTGCGCGCGCAGTGGCAGGCGGACTGGGAGGCCTGGCAGGCAGTGGGCCAGTGGCGCTCCTTCGTCAATGGCGGCGGTCAGCGCCTGTCCTATGACGTCTACGAGAGCGACGCCGATGGCAATGGCTACAGCCTGAACGTCGGCGGCAGCTATCGCCTCGACGAAGCCTGGCGCGTCGGCCTGGCTGCCGGTTTCTACGAGCAGGGCCTGGAGGCCGGGGAAGCCAACTCCGACTACGACCTGCGCAGCTACCTGGCCACCGCCTTCGCCCAGTACCAGCAGAATCGCTGGTGGGGTGAGCTGGCGGCCAGCGTCGGCTACCTGGACTACAAGGATCTCGAACGTCAGTTCGACCTCGGCCAGACCACCCGCAGCGAGAAGGGCGACACCGATGGCGACCTGTGGAGCCTGAGCGGCCGTATCGGCTACGACATCGCCCAGAGCGCCTCCAGCCCGTGGCACCTTAGCCCCTTCGTCAGCGCCGACTATGCGCGGGTCGAAGTGGACGGCTACGCCGAGGACAGCGTCAGATCGACCGCGCTGGAGTATGGCGACCAGAAGCGCAACTCCAAGCGCCTGGGCATCGGCCTGCAGGGCCTGTATGACCTGAGCCAGCAGACCCGTCTGTTCGGTGAAGTGGCGATGGAACGCGAGTACGAGGACGACGCCAGCGAAGTCGACATGTCGCTGCGTAGCCTGCCGACCATCGGTTACACCCTCGAAGGCTACACCCCGGACGACAAGACCTGGCGCGCCAGCTTCGGCGTCAGCCACCAGCTCGCTCCGGGCATGGCCGTGCGGGGTGCGTACACCTTCCGCGACGCCGACGACAGCGACTCGCACGGCATCAACCTGTCCCTGTCCTGGGATATCTGAGTCACACCGGGGCCTCGTTCGAGGCCCCACTTCTTTGCGGTGGGCGCCGAGCGGGTCGAGACGCGGCGGTCACAGACGGGTAAACTGCGCGCGATTTTCACTTCCTCCTCCGGAGCCCCTCATGTCGCGCGTCACCCTGAGCCGCTATCTGATCGAACAGACCCGCAGCCACAATACCCCGGCCGATCTGCGTTTCCTCATCGAAGTCGTCGCGCGCGCGTGCAAGGAAATCAGCCACGCCGTGTCCAAGGGCGCGCTGGGCGGCGTACTCGGCAGCATGGGCACCGAGAACGTGCAGGGTGAGGTGCAGAAGAAACTCGACGTGATCTCCAACGAGATCCTCCTCGAAGCCAACGAATGGGGCGGCCACCTGGCCGGCATGGCGTCCGAAGAAATGGACAACGCCTACCAGATCCCCGGCAAGTACCCGAAAGGCGCCTACCTGTTAGTCTTCGACCCGCTCGACGGCTCCAGCAACATCGACGTCAACGTTTCGGTCGGCACCATCTTCTCCGTGCTGCGCTGCCCGGATCGCAATGGCGAAAGCGGCGATCTCGGCGAAGAGGCGTTTCTCCAGCCAGGTACCCAGCAAGTTGCGGCCGGCTACGCCATTTACGGCCCGCAGACCATGCTGATGCTGACCCTCGGCGACGGCGTGATGGGCTTTACCCTGGATCGCGAAATGGGCAGCTTCGTGCTCACCCACGAAAACATCCGCGTCCCGGAAAGCACCGCCGAATTCGCCATCAACATGTCCAACCAGCGTCACTGGGAAGCCCCGGTGCAGCGCTATGTCTCCGAGCTGCTGGCCGGCAAGGAAGGCCCGCTGGGCAAGAACTACAACATGCGTTGGATCGCCTCGATGGTGGCCGACGTGCACCGCATCCTCACCCGCGGCGGCCTGTTCATGTACCCGCGCGACGCCCGTGAGCCTGAGAAACCGGGCAAGCTGCGCCTGATGTACGAGGCCAACCCGATGTCCATGCTCATCGAGCAGGCCGGCGGCGCCGCCACCAACGGCACCCAGCGCATCCTCGACATCCGGCCGGAATCCCTGCACCAGCGCGTGGCGGTGTTCCTCGGCTCGAAGGAAGAAGTCGAGCGCGTCACCGGCTATCACCAGGCCTGAACCATGCCCGCCTGGCAGCCGTTGCTGGACTGGTGGTTCGGCGCTGCCGTAACCGCCGGCGAGGTAGCGGCGCAGCGCAGTGGCCTGTGGTTCGGCTACCGCGCCGAGCAGGATGACGATGCTCGTCGCCGTTTCGGCGACCTCTGCGAGCAGGCACTGGCCGGTGGCCTGCAAGACTGGTGTGGGTGTGCCGAAGGGCGCCTGGCGCTGCTCCTGCTGCTCGACCAGCTGCCGCGCATGATTCATCGCGGCACAGCGCAGGCCTTCGCCGGCGACTCGCGCGCCAGGCAGGTGCTGCGGGAGGGCCTGGCGCAAGGTTTCGACCACGATCTGCCGGCGATCCGTCGGGTGTTCGCCTACCTAGTCCTGGAACATGCCGAGGACCTGGCTTTGCAGGACGAGGCGGTCGCGCGCTTCGGCGCGTTGCGCGACCAGGCTCCGGCTGCCGAGCGTGCGCTGTTCGACGGCTACCTGGATTACGCCGAACGTCACCGCCAGGTGATTCGTCGCTTCGGCCGCTTCCCCCACCGCAACGCTCTGCTCGGTCGTGTTTCCTCTCCGCAGGAACTGGCCTTTCTCGAGGAACCGGGTTCGCGTTTCTGAAGTCTCAAGGGGCGCAATCGAGTCGGTCCTGTGCCAAGCTCTGTCGCAGTTTCTTTCCCTCAGGAGTTCGTCATGTCGCTGCGCTCTGTCGCTGTACTCGTCGCCTGTGTCCTGCTGGCCGCCTGCAGCAAGATCAACCAGGAAAACTATTCCAAGCTCAAGGCCGGCATGGCCAAGAGCGAAGTGGAGAGCCTGCTCGGCAGTCCGACCGAATGCTCCGGCGCCATCGGCCTGACCAGCTGCACCTGGGGCGATGAAAAGGCCTTCATCAGCGTGCAGTTCGCCGCGGACAAGGTGATGCTGTTTTCCGGCCAGGGGCTGAAATGATGCGTGCCCTGTTCTGCACCCTGGCACTTGCCCTGCTGGCCGGCTGCGCCAGTTCGTCCGCGGAAGCGCCGCCGGCCAGCGCCGGCCAGGTTGATCTGCAGCGCTACCAGGGCACCTGGTACGAACTAGCGCGCCTGCCGATGTTCTTCCAGCGCAACTGTGCCCAGTCCGAGGCGCACTACCTGCTGCAGGACGATGGCAGCATCGGTGTGACCAACCGCTGCCGCACCCTGGAGGGCGAGTGGATCGAGGCACGCGGGCGTGCCGTGGCCCAGCAGGCCGGGCGCACCGACAAGCTGTGGGTGAGCTTCGACAACTGGTTCAGCGCGCTTTTCCCCGGCGTGGCCAAGGGCGACTACTGGGTGCTCTACCTGGATCAGGACTATCAGCACGTGCTGGTCGGCAACCCCAATCGCGAGTACCTCTGGCTGTTGTCGCGCACCCCGCAGGTCTCGGCCGAGATCCGCGAGCAGCTGCTGACCGAGGCGCGCGCGCGCGGCTACGACACCGATGCGCTGATCTGGCGCGTAGCGGATGCGCAGATCGCGCCCTAGCGGCGCTTGCGCGGGTTCTGCAGGCGTAGCGTGACCAGGCTGTCCGCCTCGCCGTGGATGAACAGGCAGGCCCGCGGCGAGGGCTTGCCCTTGACCAGCGACGGGTTGCCCGAGAAACCCACCGGCTCCTGCGGCACGCCGCGCGGGCTGAGGTCGAGCCGGCCATTGCCGTTGCTGTCTTGGTACAGCTGCACGGCATAGCGCCCCGGCGGCACGTCGCGCAGGCGCAGCTCGCCGGTCTCGGCGTGCAGCTGCTGCAGCGGGCGGTCGCCCCAGTCGTCGCGGTCGGCGGGCGCCAGCGCCAGATACAGGTTGCCGCTGGCCTGTATGCCCTCGACCCTGACCAGAATATCCCCCGCGCACGCCGGCGAGCTGACGAACAGCAGCGTTGCCAGGCATGGCCAGGTTACGGTTTGAAGAAATCGCTGTGGCATAATCCGGCCATTCTGCAGGGATTTGCCAAGGGATGCGTCAGGTTTTAGTGGTTCATTTTTCCCAAACCGGCCAGCTGGACCGTCTGGTCCGGTCGGTATGCGCTCCCCTGGAAAAAGCCTCCGGCGTGCAGGTCGACTACCTGCCGCTGCAGCCGGCCCAGCCGTTTCCCTTTCCCTGGCCGTTCCTCGGCTTCTTCCGCATCTTCCCCGAGACGGTGCTGATGCGTCCGCAGCCGCTGCTGCCGCTGCAGGTGGATGCGGACAAGCGCTACGACCTGATCATCCTCGCCTACCAGGTGTGGTTCCTTTCGCCATCGCTGCCGGTGACCAGCTTCCTCGCCTCGCCGGAAGCGGCCAGGCTGTTCAAGGACACCCCGGTGGTGACCCTGATCGGCTGCCGCAATATGTGGCTGATGGCCCAGGAGAAGGTCAAAGCCAAGCTCACCGAGCTGGGCGCGCGGCTGGTCGACAACATCGCCCTGACCGATGCCTGCGGCACCGCCGCCAGCTTCCTGGCCACGCCGTTGTGGATGTTCACCGGCCGGCAGAAGCCCTATGCCTGGGTGCCGCGCGCCGGCATCGAAGAGCGCGAGATTGCCGCCGCCAGCCGCTTTGGCGAGGCCATGGCGCAGCGCCTGACCCGCGACGCGCTGCCGGTCAGCGAGCCGATGCTCAAGGGCCTGGGCGCCGTGCGCGTCGACGAGAAGCTGATCGGCAGCGAGAAGGTCGGCAACCGCAGCTTCCAGCTGTGGAGCCGTCTGCTCTCCGCCCTCGGCCCGCAGCAGAGTCGTCGCCGCGGTGCCGGCCTGGTGGTCTATATCGTCTTTCTGATCTGCTTGATCATCACCGTGGTGCCGCTTGGCGCCCTGCTCAAGAAACTGCTGGCTCCGCTGTCCAGGGATCGGACTCTGCGTGAAAAGGCCTACTTCGCCGGTCCGTCCGGCGAGTGAAGTGACCCGAGGATTCAACGTGGCCAACCCTGTCTTCATCAATCGCATCAGCGCCTACCTGCCGTTCGACCCGGTCGACAACGAACAGATGGAGGAGCGCCTCGGCCTGGTCGGCGGCCAGCCGTCGCGGGCGCGGCGCCTGGTGCTCAAGCGCAACGGCATCCAGAGCCGCCACTACGTGATCGATCCGCTCAGCGGCGAGCCGGCGATGAACAACGCGCAAATCAGCGCCGCTGCCATCCGTGGCCTTGCGGGCCCCGGCTTCGACCTGGGCGAGCTGGACTGCCTGGTGGCCAGCACCTCCTCGCCGGACCAGACCATGCCCGGCCACGCGGTGATGGTGCATGGCGAGCTGGGCAACCCGCCGAGCGAGGTGGTGACCACCGCCGGCATCTGCCTGTGCGGCGTTACTGCGCTGAAGTACGCCTACCTCAGCGTGGCCAGCGGCGAGAGCCGCAACGCCGTGGCCTGCGGCTCGGAGGTGGCCTCCACGCTGATGCAGGCACGCAACTTCGACGCCGAGTACGAGCGCCGCAGCGAGGAGCTGGAGAGCCATCCGGAGATCGCCTTCGAGAAGGACTTCCTGCGCTGGATGCTCTCCGACGGCGCTGGCGCCGTGTGGCTGCAGGACCGCCCCAATGCCGGCGGGCTGAGCCTGCGCATCGACTGGATCGACATCCTCTCCTTCGCCGACCAGATGCCGCCGTGCATGTACGCCGGCGCCGAGATGGAGGAGGGTGGCCTGACCGGCTGGAGTCGTTTCGACGCCGACGAGCGCAACCGCCGCTCGGTGATGGCGATCAAGCAGGACGTCAAACTGCTCAACGACAACATCGTCCGTGTCACCGTGGTCGAGGCGCTCAGGCGCATCCTGCACAAGCGCGCGCTGCGCGCGGCGGACATCGACCACTTCCTGCCGCACTACTCCTCCGAGTTCTTCCGCGAGCGCCTGGCCGAGGGCCTGGCCGAGGCCGACCTGCCGATCCCCCAAGAGCGCTGGTTCACCAACCTGACCAGCAAGGGCAATACCGGTGCCGCCTCGATCTTCATCATCCTCGAGGAACTGTTCAACGGCGGCCGCCTGCGCCGTGGCGAGCGCCTGCTCTGCTACGTGCCCGAGAGCGGGCGCTTCTCCAGCGCATTCATGCATCTGACGGTGGTCGGCGATGAAGCTTGACGAGGTTCCCCAGGATCACAGCTCCACCTACGGCGGCCACAGCAAGCTGGTCTACGCCGTGGACGCCGAGGGCCACTACCAGCGCGCGCAGAGCGACGGCTGGGACACCGAGGCCTACGCCACCCAGCTGGCCGTGGCCGAACTGGAGGCCCAGGAAGCCGAGGCCGAGGCGGCCTGGCAGCGCGGCGAGCTGTCGCCGCTGAAGTGCCTGATGTACCGCTACCGCCTGGACGAACCGGCGCTGGCGCAGATCACCGGGCTGTTCCAGTGGCGCATCCGCCGGCACTTTCGCCCGGCCATCTACCGGCGCCTGAGCGCATCCATCCTCGCCCGTTACGCCGAAGCCTTCGGCCTGCCGGTGGAACAACTGATCTGCTACCAGAAGGCCCCGGCATGAGCAGCTTCGAACCGCACTTCCAGCACCGCCAGAGCGCCCACTGCGAGAGCGGGGTGATGGCCAGCCTGCTGAGTCACGCCGGCCTGCCGATGAGCGAGCCGATGGCCTTCGGCCTGGCCTCGGGCCTGGCCTTCGCCTATCTGCCGATCGTCAAGCTCAGCGGCATGCCGCTGATTGCCTACCGCATGCCGCCCAAACACCTGATCAAGACCCTGAGCAAGCGCCTCGGCGCGCGCCTCAACAGCCGTACCTTCGGCAACCCCGAGCAGGGCCGCCGCGAGCTGGATGCGTTGCTCGACCAGGGCCGCCTGGCCGGCCTGCAGAGCTCGGTGTTCTGGCTGCCGTACTTCCCGCCGGAGATGCGCTTCCACTTCAACGCGCACAACCTGCTGGCCTACGGCCGCGACGGCGACGAGTACCTGATCAGCGACCCGGTGTTCGAAGAGCCGGTGCGCTGCGCCGCCGCCGACCTGCAGAAGGCGCGTTTCGCCAAGGGCGCGCTGGCGGCCAAGGGCCTGATGTACTGGCTCGACGACGTGCCCCGGGAGCAGGACTGGGGGAAGCTGGTCCGCCAGGCCGTGCTCGGCACCACGCGCATCCTCGACGGCATGCCGCTGCCGTGGATCGGCATCCGTGGCATCCAGCACCTGGCCAAACAGGTCGAACTGCTTGATCCGACGCAGGCCAAGTACAACCGCCTGTACCTGACCCACATCGTGCGCATGCAGGAAGAAATCGGCACCGGCGGCGCCGGCTTCCGCTTCATGTACGCCAGCTTCCTGCAGGAGGCCGGCGAGAAGATCGGCGCGGCCGAGCTGGGCGAGGCCTCTGCACGTCTGACCGCCATCGGCGACGACTGGCGCCAGTTCGCCTCGGCCTGCGTGCGCGCCAGCCGCAGCAAGGGCGAGGCGCCGGATTTCCGCCCCATCGCCGAGATGCTGCGCGGTATCGCCGGCCAGGAGCGGGCGCTGATGAAGGAGCTGGGCGCCTGGAGCAAGCGCAAGGCGTAGGGCGGGTTAGGCCGCAGGCCGTAACCCGCCATGGGGGCCGGACGAAATAACGCTTGGCGGGTTAAGCCGCGATGCGGCTAACCCGCCCTACAGCTCTATTGCGCGTTTTGCTTTAGATATTCGATGGCGTCTACAAAGCGTTCTGCATCGGTCAGAGTGCGCATGCTGACCTTCCTGAGTTCGGCTCCATCATGCGCTCTCACGATCACTACATAGCGGCCCGAGCGTAGACGTCGCTGATGGATGGTGCTTTTCCCAAGCGAGCTGAAGTAAAGCCGCTGTCCTGCATGCTGGGTAACTGTTGTCGTAGTTCCCGATGCAATTGCACCGCTGCCAATTGGGGCAGCAACAGCGGTACCGCTGCTGCTTGAGACTATTCCGTCACCCAGGAGGATGTATTTCGGGTAAACGGCGACCGATTCGACTTTCTGCTTGCCGTAGTCCTCGTGAAATATTCGCTCAAGAAGCTCAATAGCCCCGGCAGGAGAATTGAAGTTTGTTGGGTTAGCGGAGTAGTCCAAGAAGCGATGGCAGCCGAGTAGCAGAGTGCCTAGAAGCATGATCAGTAGAGTTTTCTTCATTGATTGGCTCCTGCCATTGATGCATTTCTGATCGAGATCGGTGCTACAGGGTAAGTTGCTGTACCTCAGTCCCTACTGTCAGAGCGGTGAAGTTCACCGCAGCCGTGGCCTCTGCACCGCGCTCCAGCAGCACTGCCTGCACGCGGAAATCGCCTAGGTCCTCGACCACTACCAGCAGCGCCTGACTGACCAGCCCATCGGCCAGGTCCAGGGCGGCCAGCCGCTGCAGCTGCGGCCACACCCGTGGCCCGGCGCCGACGAATAGGTTCGGCCCTTCCAGCCCCAGCTGCTGGGCGACATGGAAACCGGCGGCATTGCTCACGCTGTTGACGAACTCGAAGGGCTTGGGCTGGCGCTGCTGCACGCACACGGCGTCGAGCAGTGCGCCCATGGTCGGCCGCGCCGGGTGGCGCGAGGCCAGGTACAGGCCGCAGTCGCTGCGCACATGGTCCTTGAACAGGGCGGCGCCGAGCAGGGCCTGGAAGATCAGGCGGTCGATGCGCCGTGGCGGGCTGGCCAGGTACTGGCCGAGTGCGGCCTTCAGCGCCTTGTCGTCGAGCTCGGCGCTGCCGTGGATCTCGCTGGCGGCGATAACCTTCATGGCTGTTCTCCTGCAACGCAGCCCTGCAGTACCAGGCTGGCGTTGTTGCCGCCGAAGCCGAAGAAATTGGCCAGCAGCAGGGCGTCGGGCGCAATGGCCGTCGGCTCGCTGGGCAGCGGCAGTAGCGCCTCGCCGGCATAGTCCAGCGCCGGCAGCGCGCCTTGGCGCAGGGCGGCGAGCAACAGCAGCGTCTCGCTCAGGCCGCAGGCGCCCAGGGTATGGCCGAGCCAGGGCTTGAGCACGGCCAGCGGCGGCAGCGCCTCGGGGTAGAGCAGGCGCATGCCGGCGCTTTCCGCCTGGTCATTGGCGCCGGTGGCGGTGCCGTGCAGCTTGGCCAGACCGATCTGCTCGGCCCCGACTCCGGCGACCTGCAGCGCGCGGCGCATCACCCAGTCGATATGGCTGCCGTCCTCGCGGGTGGTGGTCAGGCTACTGGTGTCGCAGGCGCTGAAGCCGCCGAGCAGCTTCGCCAGTGGCGCCGGGCCGGGCTCGAGGCCGAGCAGGGTGGCGCAGTAGCACTCGCCCAGCACCAGGCCGTCGCGCTCCGGATGGAAGGGCCGGTAGGCGCCGCTGGGGCTGGTCAGGTCGAGGGCGCCGAAGCCCTGCTGGGCGATGGCGCTGGGCGTTTCGAAGGCCAGCACCAGCACCTGTTTGTATCCGCCGCTGGCGAGCAGGCGCGCACCGTACAGCAGGCCATTGGCGGCGCTGGTGCAGGCGGTGTTGAGGGTGAAGGCATCGGCAAAGCCGTGGCGCTGGCGCAGTCGCTCGGCCATCAGGTCCAGCGGCGTGGAATGCTCGAAGCGGAAGCCGCCCTCGTCGGCCACTCGCGTTTCCAGTTCGGTGATATCCAGCGCGGTGCTGGTGACGATCAGCAGGCAGTCGCCAGTCGGCGTATCACCCAAGGTTTCGCCGAGCAGGCGATCCAGGCGCGCGTCCAGCGCCTCGTCAGTGGCGACGGCGAAGTAGGGGCGCGGCTGCTGCAGTTCGTGCAGCTGGAAGGGCGTCGGCTGCGGCCGGCGGTCGGCCAGCAGGTTGCTCGCCGCGTCGCTCAGGTCTGCGCCCAGGGTGCTGTGCAGGGCGCCGCGCTGCAGGTAGACGGGGATCATTGCTGGCTGCGGATAAAGGCGGCGATATCGGCGATGCTGGCGAGGATCTTGCGGCCATCCTTGGCGCCCTCGATGCGCACGCCGTAGTGCTGCTGCAGTGCCAGCGACACCTGCAGGGCGTCCAGGCTGTCCATCTGCACGCGGCTCTTGGCGCCGAACAGCGGCTCATCGTCGGCGATGCTCTGCCAGTCGATGTCGTCTTCCTTGTCGCACTCGCGAATCAGCAGTTGCTTGAGTTGTTGTTCTAGTGGTTGGTCCATTGCGTTTGCTGTACTCGTCGGCGGAACAGAAGCCCGCCACCACCGCCCAGCAGGGCGGCCATCAGCAGCAGGCGGAAACAGTAGGGGGCAATGTCGGCGGCGGAGCCCTCGCCCACCAGCAGGGTGAGGAAGGCGTCCAGTGCCCAGCTCATTGGCGAGACCTCCGCCAGCTGGCCCATGGCCGCCGGCATCACGCTCTTCGGCACCATGATGCCGCCCAGGGCGGCGAGGATGATATTGATCCCGCCGCCGAGCAACAACGCCTGCTCGGCACTGCGCGCCAGGGCCGCCAGCAGCAGGCCGAGGCCGCAGGTGGCGAGGCTCAGGCTGATCGCCAGCAGCATATAGCCGGTCGGGCTGCCGGGCAGCGCCAGGCCCTGCAGGCCGAGCAGTGGCAGGCCGTGCACGCCGATGGTCAGCAGCAGGGCGAACTGCACCAGGTTGATGGCGAAGTAGGGCAGCAGCTTGCTCAGGGCCAGGGTGCCCAGGTTGAGGTCGAGAGCGCGGAAGCGCAGCAACGCGCCGCTCTGCTGCTCGCGCTGGAAGCCGCCGGCCATCGGCAGGGCGACGAAGAACATGCCGAAGATCAGCCAGGCCGGCACGCTCAACTGGCTGGCGTTGGCCCGCCCGCTGAGGTCGCCGCTGGCCAGCAGCTCCTGTTCCTCGACCTTGCTCTGGGTGCGTTGCTGCACCAGGGCCAGGCGCTCGGCCAGCGGCAGGCTGGCGTCCAGCTCGCCGCTGTCCTCCAGGTAGGCGAGCAGGCGGGTCTGCGCCAGGGCGATGCGCATGGCGCCGCGCAGGTGCTGGCGTGACAGCTTGTCCAGTTGCGGCGGGAAGCTCAGGGCCAGGCCCTGCTGCTCATCGTCCAGCAGGGTTTCGCTGAAGTCGGCAGGCAGGCTGATCCTGGCGCTGCGGGCGTCGCCCTGCGCCAGCAACTCGCTGCCTGGCAACTGGGCGGCCAGGGCGGCGCGGAACACCTGTTCGTAGGCGCCATTCGGCGAGGCCTGCAGCACCAGGTGCAGGGTCGGCGGCTTGTCCTGCAGGTAGTTGGACATGGCGCCGGCCATCAGCACCAGGAACAGGGTCGGCATGATGAACAGCACGGCCAGCGCATGCGGGTCGCGCAGCATCAGCAGGAATTCCTTGCGCACCAGCGCCCGCAGCCTCATAGGCGGCCTCCGTTGAGGCGCAGGTAGAGCTGCTCCAGCGAAGGCCGGCCGAAGCGCAGCAGGTGCGGCAGCTCGGGGCGTTCGGCGAGAAAACGGGTGATCTCCAGCAGCTGCGGACCGTCCAGGCTGGCGATGCGCAGGCCGCCCGGCAGCGCCTCGGCGTTCAGGTGCAGCTTGCCCAGCAGCTCTCGCAGGCCGGCGGGCTCCTCACTCTGCCATTCCAGTAACAGGCCGTGGTCGTCGCCGAGCAGCTGGCGGCTGTCCAGGTCCAGGCGCACATGGCCCTGGTGCAGCAGCAGGATGCGCTGTGCCACGCGCTCGACTTCGTCGAGGTAGTGGCTGGTGTAGATCACCGCGTGGCCCTCGGCGGTCAGCTGCTCCACGGCGCCGAGCAGGCGCTGGCGGCTGCTGGCATCGACGCCGACCGTGGCCTCGTCGAACAGGTACAGGCGCGCCGGTTGCAGCAGGCCGATGGCGAAATTCAGGCGGCGCTGCTCACCCCCGGACAGACGCCCGGCACGGCGCTGCAGCTTGCTCTCCAGGCTGGTGCTGGCGATGCACAGCTCCAGGCGGCGGGCGCGCTCGGCGCCGCGCAGGCGGTAGAGATCGGCGAACAGTTCGAGGTTCTCGCGCACCTTCAGCTCGGCGTAGAAGGCCAGCTGCTGCGGCACCAGGCCGAGGCTGCGCTCGCCGTCCCAGCGAATCTCGCCCTGCTGCAGCGGCAGCACGCCGGCCAGCAGCGAGAGCAGGGTGGTCTTGCCGGCGCCGTTGCTGCCGAGCAGGCCCAGGCACTGGCCGGCCTGCAGCTGCAGGTCGATGCCCTGCAGGGCCGGGGTTTCGGCGCCGGGATAGCGGTGGGTGATATTGGTTAGCTCAAGCACGGACCAACACCAGCAGGAGCTTGCCGTCCAGCAACAGGCGCTGCTCGGCGTGGATGCTGAAGGCGTAGAGGGCGCCGGCCGGGCTTAGCGCCTCCTGGGTGGCGCTGACGTGCAGCGCGCCCTCGCGGCGCTGTGGTTCATGGTGCAGCTGCAGCTGCGACAGCTTGCCCACCAGGGCCATGTCGATGGCGTTATCCTCGCCATATAGGGCACCATGCGCGGCGCACAGCTGGGCGGCCGCCTCGAACAGCAGACAGGGCGAGGCGTCGTGGCCGAGGGCCTGCAGATGGTGCCAGGCGGACAGGCCTTCGATGCGCTCGGCATCGTGGCCGAGCAGGGCGTCCAGCCACAGGGCTTGGCCCTGGTGCGGCAGCAGGCTGTGCAGTTGGGTGCGGTCCATTGCAGGCAGTCGTTATTGTCTTGCCGGCAGTGTACCAGCAGGGCGCCCGAGGTCGATGAGTACAACGCAAGGAGTGACGGGATGCTGTGGATACAGGCGACGGCCTTCGCGCTGGGTTCGTTGGCGCTGCTGGGGATTTCCTGGCGGGCTTTGAAGAACACCCGTTCCCACGGTTTCTATCGCTTCTTCGCCTGGGAAGCGATGCTCGGCCTGCTGGTGCTCAATGCGCCGGTCTGGTTCGAAGACCGCTACGCCCTGCACCAGAAGATCTCCTGGCTGCTGCTGTTCACCTCGCTGGGCGTGCTGCTGCTTGGCATCTACCAGCTGCGTCGCGACGGCAAGCCCGGCGAGCAGCGGCAGGACGACGAGCTCTATGCCTTCGAGCGCACTTCGCAGCTGGTCACCGGCGGCATCTACCGCTTCATCCGTCACCCGCTGTTCTGCTCGTTGCTGCTGCTGACCTGGGGTATCGCCTGCAAGGACCTGCACCTCGGCACCCTGGTGCTGGCGCTGCTGGCCAGCGCGCTGCTGTACCTGGCGGCGCGGCGCGATGAGGCTGAGTGCCTGGCCTACTTTGGCGAGGATTACCGTGCGTATATGGGGCGCAGCCGGATGTTTATTCCCTGGCTGTTCTAACAGCCGTAGGGCGGGTGAAACCCGCGTTGGCCCTATATGGAGGCGCGGGTTTCACCCACCCTGCGGCTACTCCCAGTTCAGCCGCGCCAGTCTCCATTCGCCATCTTCCAGCCACCATTCCAGCCTGACGCTGTAGTGGCGGGCGCTGTCCGGGATCAGGCCCTCGGCGCCGGTCAGGGCCACTTCGGCGCGGGTATGGCCCTTGTTGCTGTAGGTTGGATCGATCTCGCTGCGGGTGCCGATGGCCATCACCCGTACCTGCTTGTGGCGCAGGAACATCAGGGCCATGGTGCGCTGTGCCCAGGTGCGGTCGTACTGTTGCTGGGCGCTGAACTGCGGATGCAGCTGCTCGAGCACCGCGCTGTTGTCCTTGGCTTCGATGTTGTCCTGCAGCTGCTGCACGGCGGCTTCCAGGGCAGCTTGCGGATCGCTGGGAGTGCAGCCGCTGAGCAGGGCGCAGGCCAGCAGAAAAGCGGGGATTAATCGCGCTGGAGTCATGTTCAAGGTCCTTTTCATGGTTATGATGCCCGGCACGGCTGGCCGTCGGCAGACGGCCTCAGGGACCTTACGCACAGACTCGGGAGTGCGCCATGCTGACTTTGTATCCGGAGATCAAACCCTACGCCCGCCACGAGCTGGCGGTGGAGGAACCGCACGTTCTGTATGTGGACGAGAGCGGCTCTCCGGACGGCCTGCCGGTGGTGTTCATCCACGGCGGCCCCGGCGCCGGCTGCGATGCCGCCAGCCGCCGCTACTTCGACCCCAACCTGTACCGCATCGTCACCTTCGACCAGCGTGGCTGTGGCCGCTCCACCCCGCACGCCAGCCTGGAGAACAACACTACCCAGGCCCTGGTGGCCGACCTGGAGCGCATTCGCGAACACCTGGGGATAGACAAGTGGCTGCTGTTCGGCGGCTCCTGGGGTTCGACCCTGGCGCTGGCCTACGCCCAGGCCCATCCCGAGCGCGTGCATGGCCTGATCCTGCGCGGCATCTTCCTGTGCCGCCCGCAGGAAATCAGCTGGTTCTATCAGGAAGGCGCCAGCCGACTGTTCCCCGACTACTGGGAAGACTACCTGGCACCCATCCCGGCCGAGGAGCGCGGCGACCTGGTTCAGGCCTTCTACAAGCGCCTGACCGGTCCGGACCAGATCGCCCAGATGCACGCGGCCAAGGCCTGGTCGACTTGGGAGGGGCGTACCGCCACGCTGCGCCCCAACTCGCAGGTGGTCGACCGTTTCAGCGAGCCGCACCGCGCCCTGTCGATCGCCCGCATCGAGTGCCACTACTTCGTCAACAACGCTTTCCTGGCTGACGACCAATTGCTGCGCGACATGCCGAAGATTGCCCACCTGCCGGGTGTGATCGTGCATGGCCGCTACGACGTAATCTGCCCGCTGGACAACGCCTGGGCGCTGCACCAGGCCTGGCCCAACAGCGAGCTGCAGATTATCCGCGACGCCGGTCACGCCGCCGCCGAGCCGGGCATCACCGACGCCCTGGTACGTGCCGCCGACCAGATGGCGCGGCGCCTGCTCGACCTGCCGCCGGAAGAGGCATGAAGCTGCTGATCCAGCGGGTGCGCGCCGCCCGCGTCGAGGTCGCGGGCGAGGTGGTCGGCGCCATCGACCAGGGCCTGCTGGCGCTGGTTGGCATCGAGCCGCAGGATGATGCGCAGACGCTGGCCAAGGGTCTGCAGCGCCTGCTCGCCTACCGTGTTTTCAGCGATGCAGCTGGCAAGATGAATCTGTCACTGCAGGACGTGAACGGCGGCCTGCTGCTGGTCTCGCAGTTCACCCTCGCCGCCGATACCCGAAGCGGCCTGCGCCCGAGCTTCTCCACCGCGGCGCCACCGGCGCAGGGCCTGGCCCTGTTCGAGCGTCTGGTCGAGCTGGCCCGCGAGCAGCACCCGCAGGTGGCCACCGGACGTTTCGGTGCCGACATGCAGGTACACCTGATCAATGATGGACCGGTGACCTTTCTCCTGGAAATCTGAGCCGCTCCCTGCTCAGTGCCGCGACTGGGCAGGCTGCAGCTCGTTCTGTTCCAGCCAGTCCTGCGCCAGTTCGCGCAGGCGCTCGGCCTCGAAGGTCTGCCAGGCCTGTAGCAATGCCGGGTAGTGCATCAGGACGTGATTGAAGGTGCGCACCGGGCGCCGGCTCTCCAGTGCCTGCTGCAGTTCGCCATAGGCGTGCGGGTGGATCACCTCGGCGAGGAATTCGCGCATCAGCGCTAGGTTGTCCTCGGCCTGCAGTGGCTCGACCAGCAGGAAGCGCTCCGGCTCCTCGCGCAACAGGGCTTCCAGTTCGGGATCGGCATCTTCCTCGGGAATCAGCAGCAGCTTGCCGCTGAACAGGTCCAGGTAGTGATCCAGGCCTTCGGTGTTGAGGGCGCAGGCCAGTTCGTCCAGGTCGATGGTCAGCGGGCGCATGGCGGGCTCCGGAAGCGCGGGCGATGCGCCAGCCTAAGCCCGCGCGTGTTGCACGACAACGACGTTCAGAACAGCCGGGCCAGTAATGCCGGTACGGCCGTCTCCACGCGCAGGATGCGCTCGCCCAGCTGCACCGGCGCCAGGCCGGCCTCTTGCAGCTTGTCCACCTCGTAGGGAATCCAGCCGCCTTCCGGGCCGATGGCCAGGGTAACCGGCTCGCTCACGGCGCGCGGGCAGGCGGGGTAGTCGCCCGGGTGGCCGACCAGGCCCAGGGTGCCGGCACTGATGGCGGGCAGGCGATCCTCGACGAAGGGCTTGAAGCGCTTCTCGATGCTCACCTCGGGCAGCACGGTGTCGCGGGCCTGTTCCAGGCCGAGCAGCAGCTGCTCGCGGATGGCCTCGGGTTCGAGGAAGGGGGTCTGCCAGAAGCTCTTTTCCACCCGGTAGCTGTTGAGCAGCACCAGGCGCGGCACGCCCATGGCGGCCACGGTCTGCAGCACGCGCTTGAGCATCTTCGGTCTGGGCAGGGCCAGCAGCAGGGTCAGGGGCAGCTTGGCCGGCGGCGGTTGGTCCAGTTCGACGCGCAGTTCGGCGTGCTGCTCATCCAGGGCCAGCAGGGTGCCGCGTCCCATCAGGCCGCCGAGGCGGCCGACACGCAGGGAGTCGCCACTCTCGGCGCCATGCACCTCATGCAGGTGCTTGAGCCTGCGGCCGCTGAGCACGGCGCGATCCGCCGCGACGAAGTCGGCGTCTTCCAGCAGCAGCAGATTCATGACAGCGGTGCGGGGGGCTGGTCGTCGGGTTGCTCGTCGTCCGCCTCAGGCTCGCCGCGCTTGCGCACCAGGCCGCCGAACAGCAGACCGACCTCGAACAGCATCCACATCGGCACCGCCAGCAGGGTCTGCGAGAAGATATCGGGCGGGGTGAGGATCATGCCGACCACGAAGCAGCCGACTATCACGTAGGGGCGGCTCTTCTTCAGCGTCTCGATATCGACGATGCCGACCCACAGCACCAGGAAGGTCGCCACTGGGATCTCGAAGGCCACGCCGAAGGCGAAGAACAGGGTGAGGACGAAGTCCAGGTATTCGTTGATGTCCGTCATCATCGCCACCCCTTCCGGGGTCACGCTGGCGAAGAAGTGGAAGATCAGCGGGAACACCAGGAAGTAGGCGAAGGCCATGCCGCCGTAGAACAGGAAGATGCTGGAGACCAGCAGCGGCAGGGCGATGCGCTTCTCGTGCTTGTACAGCCCTGGGGCTATGAAGCCCCACACCTGGTACAGGATGATCGGCACGGCGAGGAACAGCGAGCACCAGGCCGTCAGCTTGAACGGGGTGAGGAAAGGCGATGCGACGCCGGTGGCGATCATCGTCGCGCCTTCCGGCAGGTAGGCCCGCAGCGGCGCCGAGACAAAGGTGTAGATGTCCTGGGCGAAGTAGAACAGGCAGGCGAACACGATGAAGATCGCGATCACGCAGCGCAGCAGGCGCGTGCGCAGCTCGGTCAGGTGCGCCACCAGGGGCATTTCGGCGTTCGGTTCGGTCATGGCTGGCGGTGCGGTTCCGGGGTGGCCGGGGGCGGAGTGGTCGGGCCGGCTTCGGGCGCAGGCGGCGGCGCTGCCGGGGTGTCGGCAGGCGGCGTGGCCGCCGGCTGGATCGACTGCTGCAACTCGCGCTCCATCTGCAGGATCTGCTCGTTATGCAGCTGGCGGCGGATTTCGTCGGCGCCCATCTCACGCTCGACCTCGGCCTTGATCGCGCTGAAGCTGCGTTTCAGGCGGCCTATCCACAGACCGGCCGTGCGTGCCGCGCCGGGCAGGCGCTCGGGGCCGAACACGACCAGCGCCACCAGTCCGACCAGCAGCAGCTCGGAGAAGCCGATATCGAACATGGCCTGGGGTCAGTCCTTGCGTGCCGGTTCTTCGACCCGCTGGGCCTGGGCGTCGATGGTCTGCGGCTTGTGCGGCACGTCTGCACTGGCGGTGGCTGCCGGCTGCACCGGTGCCTGCGGCTGCGCTTCGGCCGGTTTGTCCTCGTCGCTGTTCATCGCCTTGCGGAAGCCCTTGATGGTTTCGCCCAGGTCGGAACCGAGGTTCTTCAGGCGCTTGGTGCCGAACACCAGCACTACCACGATGAGGATGACCAGCCAGTGTTTCCAGTCGAAAATGCCCATGCAAACAGTCCTCGAAAATGAACTCAGGAAGTGGAGCGCGCCGCTTTCTCGTCGTGCCCGGAAAGTCCGAAACGGCGGTCCAGCTCGTCCAGCACGGCCTGCGGATGCTGGCCGAGGGCGGCGAGCATGACCAGGCTGTGGAACCAGAGGTCCGCGGTTTCGTAGATCAGGTCGCTGCAATCGCCGTTGATGGCTGCGTCCTTGGCCGCAAGAATGGTTTCGACCGACTCTTCGCCGACCTTCTCCAGAATCTTGTTCAGGCCCTTGTGGTACAGGCTGGCCACGTAGGAGCTGTCCGGCGCCGCGCCTTTGCGCGCCTCCAGCACCTCGGCCAGGCGGGTGAGGGTGTCACTCATGCTTGTGTCCCTGGTAGATGGCGTGCGGGTCTTTCAGTACCGGATCGACGGTGTGCCACGCGCCATTTTCCCAGACCCGGTAAAAGCAACTTTCGCGCCCGGTGTGGCAGGCGATGCCGCCGAGTTGCTCGACCAGCAGGATGATCACGTCGGCGTCGCAGTCCAGGCGCAGCTCATGGAGCTTCTGCACATGACCGGACTCCTCGCCCTTGCGCCACAGCTTGCCACGCGAACGTGACCAGTAGATGGCACGCTGCTCGGCCGCGGTGAGGGCCAGGGCCTCACGGTTCATCCAGGCCATCATCAGCACGCGCCCGGTCTTGTGGTCCTGGGCGATAGCCGGCACCAGGCCATCCTCGTTCCAGTGAATTTCGTCGAGCCAGTCGGTCATGTCTCAATCCGCCCGTTGCCGGGCACTGTCATGGCGCAGGTGCTACGCCGTTGCTGCACCGCGAAGGTGCCGAAAGTCCAAGTGTGCCAGCCGGGGGCGTGACTGGCTATCGGCGCAGGATCAGCGCCAGCCCGGCGCCCAGGCTGAGCCAGGCGGCCCATGCCGCCGGTGCCAGCACCAGGCCCTGGCTGACCCCGCCGGCGACCAGCGCCGCGCCGAGCAGGCGCAGCGGCCAGGCAGAGCCCTGCGCCGCCTCGACGGGCGCCGCGGGACGCGGCAGGTTGAGGCGCTCCAGGGTGTCGCGGGCCATCTGCGACAGATGCGGCACCTGCTCGGCCTGCTGCTGCAGGTTGCGCAGCAGGTGCAGCGGGCTGATGCGTTCGCGCATCCAGCGCTCGAGGAAGGGCTGGGCGGTGCTCCACAGGTCCAGGTCCGGATAGAGCTGGCGACCCAGGCCTTCGATATTGAGCAGGGTCTTCTGCAGCAGCACCAGCTGCGGCTGCACTTCCATGTTGAAGCGCCGCGCGGTCTGGAACAGGCGCAGCAGCAGCTGGCCGAAGGAGATGTCCTTCAGCGGCTTCTCGAAGATCGGTTCGCACACGGTGCGGATGGCTGCCTCGAATTCGTTGACCTTGGTTTCCGCCGGCACCCAGCCGGAGTCGATGTGCAGCTGCGCCACCTTGCGGTAGTCGCGCTTGAAGAAGGCGATCAGGTTACGCGCCAGGTAATCCTGGTCCTCGGGGGTGAGGCTGCCGACGATGCCGCAGTCGATGGCGATGTACTGCGGGCTCCAGGGCGTGCGGGTGGCGACGAAGATGTTGCCGGGGTGCATGTCGGCGTGGAAGAAGCTGTCGCGGAACACCTGGGTGAAGAAGATCTCCACGCCGCGCTCGGCCAGCAGTTTCATGTTGGTGCGCTGGTCCGCCAGGGTCTCCAGGTCGGTCACCGGCACGCCGTAGATGCGTTCCATCACCAGTACCTTGGGCCGGCACAAGTCCCAGTACACCTGCGGCACGTAAAGCAGCGGCGAGTCGGCGAAGTTGCGCCGCAGCTGGCTGGCGTTGGCCGCCTCGCGCATCAGGTCGAGCTCGTCGAAGATGGTCTTCTCGTAGTCCGACACCACTTCCACCGGGCGCAGGCGGCGCGCGTCGGCCGAGGCCTTCTCGGCGATGCGCGCGGCGAGGAACAGCCAGGCCAGGTCGGAGCGGATGATCGGTCGCAGGTTGGGGCGGATCACCTTGACCACCACGTCCTCGCCGCTCTTTAGCTGCGCGGCATGTACCTGGGCGATGGAGGCCGAGGCCAGCGGCTGCACGTCGAAGCGGGCGAAAATATCGCCGACCTTGGCGCCCAGCTGCTCCTCGATGCGCGCCACGGCATGCTCGGGGTCGAACGGCGGTACCTGGTCCTGCAGGCGCGCCAGCTCGTCGGCGACGTCCGGCGGCAACAGGTCACGGCGGGTGGACAGCAGCTGGCCGAACTTGATGAAGATCGGGCCGAGGTCTTCCAGGGCCAGGCGCAGCGCCTCGCCGCGGCTCAACTCCAGTTTCCCCCTCGGCAGCCAGCGCCACGGCAGGGCGAAGCGCAGGGCGCGCATCCAGGTGGGCAGTGGCAGGGTCAGCAGCAGGTCGTCCAGGCGGTAGCGGATGACCACGCGCAGGATGCGCAGCAGGCGGCGGGTGGCGAGCAGGCTCATGAGTTCTTGTGCAGATTCCGGGCGAGGCGGTCGATGCGCGCGTCGAGGCGATCGAGGGCCAGCTTGAGGTCGTCCAGTTCATCGAAGCGGGCCTGGGCTTCGCGCTCGCCGACCAGGCTGCGCGACTCCTCGGCCAGGTAGTCGGCCAGGGTCTGGCGCAGACTGTCGAGGCTCTCGCCGGCCCAGTTCACGCGGCTGCGCAGGTGGCCGGCGAGCAGCTGGCTGCCGACCGGGCCGAGCCAGCGCGACAGTTCGTATTCCCAGTCCAGCTCCAGGTCCTGGAGGATGCCGGCCAGTTCCAGCAGCACGGCGCTGTCGCCGCTCAGGCTGACTTCCGGGCGGTGCAGGACGGCGGTCTTGTCCTTGGCCAGGGCCAGCTTGAGCAGGCTGCTGGCGGGCGCGCTGAGCACGCAGTCGGCACCTTCCCAGTGGCTGGCCAGTTGCAGGCCCTCGGCACCGGGGAGGATGAACAGCTTGAGCACGGGGCTCTGGCAGTCGACCTCGATCAGCTTGCCTTCCAGCCGGGCCAGGCGCGGCAGCGCGGTGCTGTCCATTTGCAGCACGCGGTTGAGGCCAAGCTCAACGCCCGCCAGCAGCGCCTGGGTCAGCATCAGGGCTTGATGCCGCGGTGCAGGGCGACGATGCCGCCGGTCATGTTGTGGTAGGTGACGCGCTCGAAGCCGGCCTCGACCATCATCGCCTTGAGCGTTTCCTGGTCCGGGTGCATGCGGATCGACTCGGCCAGGTAGCGGTAGCTGTCGGCGTCGTTGGTGATCAGCTTGCCGGCCAGCGGCATGAAGCTGAACGAGTAGGTGTCATAGGCCTTGGCCAGCAGCGGGTTGCCCGGTTTGGAGAACTCCAGCACCAGCAGGCGGCCGCCCGGCTTGAGCACGCGCAGCATGGAGCGCAGGGCGTTCTCCTTGCGCGTCACGTTGCGCAGGCCGAAGGCGATGGTGACCACATCGAAGTGGTTGTCCGGGAAGGGCAGCGCCTCTGCATCGGCCTGGACGAACTGCACGTTGCCGGCCACACCCTTGTCCAGCAGGCGGTCGCGACCGACCTTGAGCATGGAGTCGTTGATGTCGGCGAGCACCACTTCGCCGCTCGGGCCGACCAGGCTGGAGAACTTGCGGGTGAGGTCACCAGTGCCGCCGGCGATGTCCAGCACGCGGTTGCCTGGACGCACGCCGGACAGCTCGATGGTGAAGCGCTTCCACAGGCGGTGCAGGCCGCCGGAGAGCACGTCGTTCATCAGGTCGTACTTGGCCGCCACCGAGTGGAAGACTTCGGCGACCTTGTCCGCCTTCTGGCTTTCCGGGACATCCTGGAAGCCGAAGTGGGTGGTCTTTTCCTGCTCTGGGGCCTTGCGCGGGTCGTTCATGTCGCGTCACCTGAATCGAAGTGGCGGCCATTCTAAACCCCCTGCCGGCCTTTGTCTTGGCGCCGGGTGGAGCTGTTATAGTCGCGTGACACCAGGTCGCAGCAGGAGTCGCGCATGTCCCGTATCACCGTCGAACGTTCCCATTCCCTCGGCCTCGCCGTCGCCCGCGAGAAGGCCGAGGCGCTGGCCCAGCGCCTGGCCAGCGAGTACGACGTGAAGTACCGCTGGAGCGGCGACACCCTGGAGTTCAAGCGCAGCGGTGCGGACGGCACCATTGCCGTCGGTGACGACAGCGTGCGGGTCGAGCTCAAGCTGGGCCTGCTGCTCTCCGCGCTGGGCGGCACGATCAAGCGCGAGATCGAGCAGACGCTGGACAAGCACCTGCAGGCCTGAATCGCCCCTAGTATGTGATTTCTAATTTTTCCCTCTACCTTGCGTTCAAGTCCTGGCAAAGGACCACCAGTCCATCACTTTGAACGCGAGGTGCATCATGGCCACTAAAGTTGCCGCCAAGAAGAAAGTCGCAGTCGAGAAAGTCGAAGACAAACTCACCGTTCTGACCGACGTCAAAGCCTATGCCCGCAAGGTCTGGCTGGCCGGTCTGGGCGCCTACGCCAAGGCCGGTGCCGAAGGCGCCGAGTACTTCAAGGAGCTGGTCAAGGCCGGCGAAGGCGTGGAGAAGCAGGGCAAGAAGCTGGTGAGCGAGCAGGTCGATGCCGCCAA
>NZ_BATI01000003.1 GCF_000467105.1 Aquipseudomonas alcaligenes NBRC 14159 | reverse complement strand
CCCCCAAGCGCAAGCTTGGGGCCTTTTTCTTTGCGCGGTGCGCGGGCGGCGTGCTTGCCGGCCTTCAGCCCAACCACCCCTCCGCCTTGGCCCGGGCCACGGCCTGGGTGCGGCGTTGTACACCGAGCTTGACGTTGATCCGCCGCGCGTGGGTTTTCACCGTGTGCAGGGAGATGTACAGCTGTTCGGCGATCTGCTGGTTGGAGTGGCCCTGGGCGATCAGGCCGAGCACGGCCAGTTCGCGCTTGCTCAGCAGCGACTCGTTCTGGGCGGCGCCGCTGCTCTCGGCCGTGCGCTGCAACAGCTGCTGCGGCCAGGCCGGGTGCCCCTCCAGCCAGTCGGGCTGGCGCTGTTGCAATGCCAGTAGCGGCAGCACCTGCTGCTGGCGCTCGGCCTCAGCGACGGCGATGCGCAACAGCGCCTCGGCCTCGTCCTCGCGTCCGCTCAGGTGCAGGGCCTCGGCCTGGCTCAGGCGCACCTGGGTGGCCAGGCTGTGGTGGCCGCTGTGTCGGCAGTCGTCATGCAGCTGTTGCAGGGCCTGCAGTGCCCGCGCCTGCTCGCCCAATGCGAGGTCGGCCTGGGCCTGGCACAGGCGGGCGCGCGGCAGCAGGTCGTAGAAGCCCGAGGGCGCCAGCAGGCGCTCCTGCTCCAGGCGCTGGCGCACCCGCTGGAAGGCCTGGCGCGCCTGTTCCGCCTCGCCCAGGCGCAGGCTCAGGTTGCCCTGGGCCAGTTGCAGCATTTCCCGGTAGCGCACCTCCGGCACATGCAGCCAGTGCATCCGGCGTTCGGCGCGGCGCAGCAACTGCTCGCCCTGCTCATGTTCACCCTGGGCAGCGGCCAGTTCGGCCAGGCTCAGGTAGCCGAACAGCAGGTAGGCGTCTTCGCAGTCCTCGGCTTCCTGCACGCCGGCCTGCAGCACGGTCTGCGCCGTGTCGAGGTCGCCGTGGCCGGCCAGCAGGGTGCCGCGCAGCAGCTGCAGGCGGGCATGCACCGGGCCGCGCAGCGCGGCATCCTGCAGCAGCTGCAGGCATTGGTTGGCCAGGTCGAGGGCGCGCTCGCGTTCGCCGAGCATGGCCAGCAGGTGGATATGGTCGACGCTGAGTAGGGCTTCGAACAGCACGTTGCCGCGCAGCCTGGCCAGGCGCAGGCCTTCGCGGCTGTGCTGCTGGGCGCTGGTCAGGTCCAGTTCGGCCATGGCCTGCTGGGCCAGGGCCTGATGGCAAAGAATGTGCTGCGACCAGGCCGACTCGTGCAGCACGTCCAGCGCTTCCAGGCAGTGCTGGCGGGCGCTGGCCAGGCCACGCTGGCGCTGCAGCACGCCCTGTACCGCCTGGTATTGGGCGATCAGCTGCTGCTGGCGGCGGGCATCGGGCTGCGGCAGGAAGCGGTTCAGTTCGGCGACGCAGGCATCCACCTCGTCCAGCCGGGCACAGATGATCAGCGCCCAGGCCTGCAGCATGATCAGCCGTGGCGTGCTGTTGAACAGGCTGGCCGGCAGCTCGTCGCGCCAGTGCAGGAACTGCGCGACGCTGTGGCCGATCAGCAGCTGGTCCTGGCCGTAGCGCTGCAGGTAGCTGGCCGCCACATCCGGTTGCTCGGCCCAGAGCGCGTGTTCCACCGCCTCGCGCACCTCGCCACGCTGGGCGAACCACTGGCAGGCGCGCACATGCGCCTGCAGTGGCGTGCGGCCGTCGGGCAGGCGGCGGAGCAGGTTGGCCAGCGGGCGCCACAGGCGAAACCACTTGCCGCAGCTGTCCAGACCGTGCAGGAACAACTGGCGCTGGCGCAGCTGCTCGAGCACGCCGGCGCCGCCCTGCTCGTCCAGCAGGTGGGTGCACAGTTCGGCGCAGAAGCGTGGCATGTGCGCCAGCACGAACAGCGCATGACGCAGGGCCGGTGGCAGGCCGGCGAGCACCTCGCGCTCCAGGTAGTCGAGCAGCAGCGGGGTGCCGGCGCCCAGGCGCTGGCCGAGGTTGTCGGCATGCCCGCCGATCAGCAGCAGGCAGATGCCGGCCAGCCAGCCTTCGCTGTGATGCAGCAACTGGCCGGCCAGCTCGTCGGGCAGCGCTTGCTGGCGCTGCAGCAGCAGGCGGTCGAGCTCGTCGCGGTCGAGCGCCAGGTCATGCGCATCGAGTTCCTGCAGGTCGCCCTGCAGCAATAGGCGCGGCAGATTCCAGGCCGGCCGGCGACGCCCGCCGATCCACCAGCGCAGGGTGTGCGGGGCGCGTTCGAGCAGGCGGTCGAGGCAGGCATCCAGCTCGGCGCAGGGCTGGCGCGGATAGTCGTCGAGGATGATCCACAGCGGCTGCTCGACGCGCCCGAGCAGCAGGCCCAGTTCGGCACAGGGCTCGCCGTCGCCGTGCGCCAGCTGCAGGGCGGCGGCCAGGCGGGCGAGCAGTTCGGCGGGGCTGTGCGGGTGGCCGAGCAGGTCGAGCCAGACCACGCGAGTGGCGAAGGGCGCCTGGCGCGCGCATTCGTTGAGCAGCACGCTCTTGCCAAAGCCGGCAGGGGCGCAGACCAGGGTCAGGCGGCTGTCGCCGGCCAGCAGGGCCTGGGTCAGGCGCGGGCGATGGATATGCGCCGCCGGCAGGCGGGGCAGGGACGGGTCCGGTTGTCGCGCGGTGGCAGCCGGATGCAGGGCGCGAACCTTCTCGTGCATGGTCGTGGCCTCGGCTCTTGTAGTTGTTGTGGCGAGCGCTCGATCTTATCCAATTCGCCGCCGGCGAGTCGGCTGCGGATAAAAAAGGCGACCACTGGGGTCGCCTGAAACAGGAGCAGCGTTGCGTTGGAACCCGTCAGCGCACGCCGGCGTTGCGCAGCGCGGCCGGGGTGAAGTCCACGGCCGAGGCCTGGATGCCGTACTGCACGGCGCTCTTCTCCTCGTTGGCCATGCCGACGGCGATGTAGCGTCCGGCGATGATGTCGTACAGGGCCTCGAAGGCGTACACCGGCACCTGCTGGTCGAACTGCTGCAGCAGCATGGCCTGGCCGACGCGCCACAGCTGGCCGCGGCCGTCGTAGTGCTCGGACACGGCGATCTGCCAGCTGTCCTCGTCGACGAAGAAGCGGCGCTTGGCGTAGATGTTGCGCTCGCCGGACTTCAGCGTGGCCTCGACTTCCCAGACGCGGTGCAGCTCGTAGCGCGCCAGGTCCTGGTTGGTGTGGCCGGCATTGAGGATGTCGTCGTACTTCACCTCCGGCGACTGCAGCTTGTAGTTGTTGTAGGGGATGTACAGCTCACGCTTGCCGACCAGCTTCCAGTCGTAGCGGTTGGGCGCGCCGTTGTACATGTCGAAGTTGTCCGAGGTACGCATGCCGTCGGCGGCGGTGCCCGGGCCGTCGTAGGCCACCTGCGGCGCGCGGCGCACGCGGCGCTGGCCGGCGTTGTACAGCCAGGCCATGCGCGGCTCGGCGATCTGGTCCAGCGAGTCGTGCACCAGCAGCACGTTGCCGGCCAGGCGCGCCGGCGCGGTGACGCGCTGCTTGAAGAACAGCAGGGCGTTCTCCGCCTTCTTCGCGTCCAGCCCCTTGGTCATGCCGGGGAAGGCCACTTCGTCCTCGAAGTGCACCAGGGTGAAGTCGCCGTTGGCCTGCGGCGCGGCCTGTACGGTACTGCGCCGCAGGTTGCCGCCGCGGTAGCGGGTGATGTGGTTCCACACCACTTCCAGACCGTTCTGCGGAATCGGGAAGGCGTAGTAGCGGCTGTCGGCGAAGCCCTTGAGGCCGTTGCCGCCCTCGATCAGGCTGGTGTTGACCGCGCTCTTCGCCGCCGCGGCGTAGATGTCCGCCGGCAGGGCGGCGCTGCGATGGCTGGGGTAGACCGCCATGCGGTAGGTCTCGGGGTAGCGCTTGAACATGGCGACCTGCCCTTCGGACAGTTTGTCGCGGTACTGCTCCAGGTTCTGTGCGGTGATGGTGAACAGCGGCTGCTCGCTGGCGAAGGGATCGCCGAGGAAGCCGCCGGACAGCACGCTGGCCGCGCCCTTGGCCAGGCCGCCGGTCCACTCTGGAATACTGCCATCGGCGTTGCCGGCCTTCTCCGCGCCGAGCGGGGTGAGGCTGTTGCCGAGCTTGGCCGCTTCTTCCGGCGCCACGGCGGCGAGCACGCTGCCGGCCAGCAGGGAGAGGGCGAGGGCGGTGATCAGTTTTGTTGTTTTCATGTCGATCCTTTCCCTTAGAAGTTCACGCCGACGCTGAACGCGAGGAAGTCGCGATCGACGATCGGGTTGTAGTCGCCGCCGAAGAAGTCGGTGTACGACAGGCTGGCGGTGTAGGTGTTGCGGTACTCGGCATCGAGGCCGACGCTGATCGCTTTGGAGCCTTCGTTGAACACCGGGCCGTAGCCGTCGACGTCGTGCGACCAGGACAGGTTCGGCTTGAGGTTGATGCCGGCGATCACGTTGCTGTAGTCCCACACCGCGCGGGCGCGGTAGCCCCAGGAGGTGCTGGTGTAGAAGCCGTGGTAGCCGTACTCCTCGGCCGAGGCCAGGTTGGAGGCGGCGGTGCCGTAGGGCGAGCCGTAGATCGAGTCGCGCCCGTAGCGCACTTCGCTCTGCCGCTCCAGGCCACCGATGCGGGTCACGCCCAGCTCGCCCACCAGGGTCAGGCGGTCGGCGCCCATTACCTGGTCGAAGAAGTGGGTCAGGGTGGTCTGCGCCTGGGTCACCTCCTTGCGGTTATAGCCACGGCTGACGGCGCCGGCCTGGCCCAGCGCGCCAGCCAGGCCGCCGGTCGCCGCGGCGCCGGCTACCGAGGTGGCCAGCTTGCCGGTCATATCGGTGCTGTTGATCTGCAGCGGCATGTTCGGCCGGTAGCTGAGCTCGCCGGCCCAGGCGGTGCCGGTGGGCAGCGAGGTGGAGAAGCTCAGGCCGTACAGGCGGATGTCCTCGGGGTATTCGAGGAAGTAGCTGCCGCGGCCGAGCAGGATCGGCTGGGCCAGGGCGCCGCCAAGGGTGGTCAGCGCGGCGGTGATGTCGGCCGCGTTGGCGTTCTGCATGCTCAGGTTGGGGGTGCGGCTGTGATAGTTGAGGAAGTAGGCGGCGTACTCCGCCTCGTCGCCCATCCAGCGCAGGGCGGCACCGAACTGGCCGCTGTCCTTGGCGTCGCGGTCGCCGCCGCGCGGCACCACCAGGCCCTCGTCGGTGACCTCCACCTCACTCAGCGCAGCCTGGGCAGCCGGACCGAAACCGCCAGCCTTAGCGCCCTGGATCGAGGCGATCGAGCTGGGGCCGAGGATGTTGTAGTTGTTGTCGCAACCGTCGGCGACCACGTCGGCGCCGGCGAAGAAGGTGCCGCAGTTGTCGGCCACCGTCTGGTCCCACTCCAGCTGGTAGAACGCTTCGGCGGATAGCTGATCGGTGATGCTCTGCGACAGGTAGAACATGTTCACCGGGATCAGGCCTTCCTTGATCTCGGCGCCTGGGCGGCGGAAGGCTGCGGCGTCGATCGGGTTGATCGCGTTGATGCTGTTGCCGATGAAGGTGCTCTCGCCCCAGCTGACCACCTGCTTGCCCAGGCGCACCGAGCCCGGCAGCTCGCCGATGGCGTAGTTGTGGTAGACGAAGGCGTCGAGGATCTCGGCACCGGAGGACTGCGCACCCTGCTTGCGGTTGGAGTCGTCGATGTCCTTCCACAGGCGCTGTTCGTCCTTCAGCTCGAAGTCGTACCAGTACTTGCCGCGTACGAAGACGCCGGTGTCGCCGTACTTCAGTTCGAGGTCGTGAATGCCCTTGAAGATCTTCGAGAAGGTTTCGCCCTTCTTGAAGTTCAGGCGGCCGTCGTCGCCGGTCTGGGTGAAGCCGGTGCCGCCGTTGGCTTCGCCGATCAGGTCCGGGTCGGCGCTGCGCATCGACCAGCTGGCGCCCACCGAGAGGGACGAGTCGAGCTGGCCTTCGATTTCGCCGATGTTGAAGTTGACGGCCTGCGCCGGAGCGGCCGTGCCGAGGGCGATGGCCAGGGTGAGGAGGTGCGGCTGGAAGATTCCGGGCCTTGTTGTTTTTGTCATGAGGCTCTCCGTGAATGAGGGTGCAACGGACAGCACCCTACCCAGCGGCTGACAGGCGCATAAGCGCACCAAGGATGTATTTGGCCTGTCGCTCGAAAGTACGAATGGCCCCCTGGCGCGCGGCCTGGCGGCGCTCAGAAACGCGCTGAATGGAGCGTCATCAGCGCAAACCCATTGACCATGAAAAAGCCCCGCCGAAGCGGGGCTCATGCACTCGCGCGCGCTGCCTCAGGCAGTGCCCAGCGACCACTGCTGCAGGCGCTGCAGGCTTTCCCGGTAGGGATGCAGGCCGCGCCACAGCAGGAGGATCGAGGAGGCCACGGCCAGCACCGTGACGATCAGCAGCGAGTAGCGCAGGGCCTGGTCGTCGCCAAACACGAAGTCGGTGACCAGTGCCACGGCAGTCGGGCCCAGGCCCAGGCCGATCAGGGTGATGACGAACAGGTAGATGGCCGAGGCCTGGCCGCGCATGGCGTTGGGCATGATCTCCTGGATCGCCGCCGGCGCCACGCCGAACGGCATGCTCAGGCAGAACACCGCCGGTGCCAGCAGCACGCTGGCCCAGAGTGCATCCGGCATCAGCGGGAAGGCGAGGACGAAGGGCAGCGCGCCGATGGCCGCGTAGAGGCCGACGCGCATGTTGGCGTCGTCCCGCCCGCGCCGCGCCAGGCGGTCGGCCAGGCGCCCGCCGAAGACGATGCCCAGGCAGCCGAATACTGCCACGATCGAGCCGTAGACGATGCCGACCTGGCCGGCGTCCCAGCCGTAGGTGCGGATGAAGAAGGTCGGAATCCATGCCGCGCTACCGTAGCCGGCCAGTGCCAGCCCGGCGAAGCCGAAGTTGTGGCACAGCACGGTGCGGCGGTTGCTGCGGATATAGCGGCCGACCTCGGCCAGCGGCACTGCCACCCCGGCGCCGACGCCGCGCCGCGCCGGCTCGTGCACGGCCAGCATGAGCAGGGTGAAGAGCACGCCGGCGGCGCCGAGGATGAGGAAGATCAGCTGCCAGGGGCGTACCTCGCCGAGCAGTGGCAGCACCAGGTCGCCCTGTGCCGAGGCGAACTGGATCACCAGGCCGCCGAGCAGAAAGGCAATGCCCGAGCCCAGGTAGACGCCCATCGAGTAGACGCTGATGGCGGTGGCGCGGCGTTCCGGCGGGAAGCTGTCGGCAATCAGCGAATAGGCCGCCGGCGACAGCGCCGCCTCGCCGACGCCGACGCCGACCCGGCACAGGAGGAACTGCCAGTACAGCTTGGCCATGCCGCAGGCGGCGGTGGCGGCGCTCCAGAACAGCACGCCGACGGCGATCAGGCCGCGCCGGCTCTTGGTGTCGGCCAGGCGCCCGAGGGGAATGCCGCAGACCGTGTAGAACAGGGCGAAGGACAGGCCCATCAGCAGGCTCATCTGCGTGTCGCTGATCACCAGGTCGCGGCGGATCGGTTCGACCAGCAGGTTGAGGATCTGCCGGTCGATGAACGACAGCACGTAGGCGACCATCAGGATGGTCACGGTGACCCAGGCGGAAAGACTGGAGGGGTAGCCGTTATTGTTGTTGGGCATGGCAAGGCTCCGCGGCGCCGTCCTGGCACTCGAATAGAGGGAGGGGTGAATCCAGCTTAGGTCCGTATAAGCGCGGCTTAGTATCGCTCTAAGGTGTTATCAGCAAGCTGAATTGGGGTGATGGCTTTGCACCTATATCTGTGCGTTGGTGCCGTGTGAAACCAGGAAAAACTGGGCTAATGTGTCGCCTTCTCCATGGATTGGGTGGCAAACATGTCGGATCCATCAGGTTTCGCCCTGGCTTCGAGCCGGCCGGCCAAGCTGGCCGAACGGGTGGCCGAGGCGCTGAAGCGCGACATCAGCGCGATCGGCTGGCCGGTCGGCCAGGTGTTCGGTTCCGAGGCGCAGCTGATGGAGCGCTACGGCATCGGCCGGGCCACCCTGCGCGAGGCGATACGCCAGCTGGAGCGCCACGGCGTGGCCAACATGCGCCGTGGCAGTGGCGGTGGCCTGGTGATCAGTCGCCCGGCGCGCGACTCGGCGGCGCTGGCGCTGGCCACCTACCTGGAACTGATCGATGTCAGCTTTGGCGAGCTGTACGAGGCGCGTGCGCTGATCGAATCGCAGGCGGTGCTGCTGGCCGCCGAGCGCCTGGACGAGCCGGACATCCCGCGGGCGCGGGAACTGATCGAGCTGCTCGGGCAGGAGCAGCCCGGCTGCTTCAACGCCGAGTTGCGCCTGCTTGCCGATGTGCGCGACTTCATCTGCCGGGTTTCCGGCAATGCCGCGATCAGCCTGATCCTCGAAGCCCTGCAATGCGTCACCGTCAGCGGCCGCACGCCGCGTGACGCGCATGCGCGGGCACGGGTGCAGACGGTATTCGGCCAGGTGCGCCGGCTGAAGATCGAGCTGCTCGAGGCACTGATCGGCGGCGACGGCCTGCGCGCCCGTGAGCGCATCCAGGACAAGCTGCGCCTGACCCGCGAGCTGATCATCGAGCTGCGCGGCGGCCTGAGCCATGGCCCCACCTCGGCCATGACCGAGCTGGCGGCGGCTCCCGACTTTGCCTTCTCGCGGGTCTATGACAAGAGCGCCCATCGCCTGGCCGTGGTCATCGCCCGCAACATCAGCGCCTCGGGGCTCGGCAGCGGCGCGCGGATCGGCGCCGAGCCGGACCTGCAGGCGCGGCATGGGGTCAGCCGCGCGGTGTTGCGTGAGGCGGTGCGCACCCTCGAACTGCACGCCATCGTGCGCAGCCGGCGCGGCCCCGGTGGCGGCCTGCTGGTGGCCACGCCGGAACCCAGCTACACGGTGCGCCTGGCAGTGGAATACCTGGGCCAGACGCAGCCGCTCAGCCAGCATTTCCATGCGGTGTGGAAGAACCTGCAACTGGCGGTGGCCGGGCTCGCCGCTCAGCGCCTGGACGCTGCCGGGCGGCAGCGCCTGCAGGCACTGCTGGACAGCCTGCAGCGGGCCGGCGAGGCGGAGCGCCTGCAGCGCAGCGGCGAGCTCGACCTGTGCCTGGCCGAGCTCAGCGGCAACCGGGCGCTGGCGCTGTTCGTGCGACTGCTCGGCGCATTGGCCGAGAGCTATCCGAGCGGTGCGGTGGCGCAGTGGATTCTGCAGCACCTCGGCGAGCACCAGGCGCGCCTGGGGGCGGCGGTGCTGGCCGGTGACCCCAGCCTGGCGCGGCGGCGCATGCTTGATCAACTGCGCCTGATCGAGACCGGGTTCGGCCTGGCCGAGGACTAGGCGCTATACCACGCCGGCACTGCGCAGCGCGGCAATCTGCTGCTGATCCAGGCCGAGCAGGCGCTGCAGCACATCGTCGCTGTGCTCGCCGAGCAGCGGCGGCGCGTTGCGGTATTCGACCGGGCTGGCGGACAGGCGCAGCGGGCTGGCCACCTGGGGCGTGCTGCTGCCCAGGCTGTTGGGCAGATCGAGGCGCAGGCCGCGGGCCTGGACCTGCGGGTCGGCGAACACCTGGGCCAGGTCGTTGATCGGCCCGCAGGGCACGCCGGCCGCCTCCAACAGCGTGACCCATTCGGCGGTGCTCTTGAACACCGTGGCCTGGCGCAGCAGGGGGATCAGCTCGGCGCGGTGATCGACCCGCGCCTTGTTGCTGGAAAAACGCGGGTCGTCGGCCAAAGCCGGTAGGCCGGCGACCTCGCAAAACTTGCGGAATTGCCCGTCGTTGCCCACGGCGAGGATGAAGTTGCCGTCGGCGCTGGGGAAGTCCTGGTAGGGCACGATGTTCGGGTGGGCGTTGCCCATGCGCCGGGGGGCCACGCCGGTGGCCAGGTAGTTCATCGCCTGGTTGGCCAGGCAGGCCACCTGTACGTCGAGCAGCGCCACGTCGACATACTGGCCTTCGCCGGTCTTGTCGCGATGCGCCAGGGCGGCCTGCACGCCGATGGCGGCGTACAGGCCGGTGAGCAGGTCGGTGAGGGCGACGCCGGTCTTCATGGGACCGCCACCCTCCTCACCATCGGGCTTGCCGGTCAGGCTCATCATGCCGCCGAGGCCCTGGATCATGAAGTCGTAGCCTGCCCGCCTGGCGTAGGGCCCGTCCTGCCCGAAGCCGGTGATCGAGCAGTAGATCAGTCGCGGGTTGACCGCTTTCAACGAGGCATAGTCGAGGCCGTAGGCGGCCAGGCCGCCGACCTTGAAGTTTTCCAGCAGCACGTCGCACTGCGCCGCCAGTTCGCGCACCAGGCGCTGGCCCTCGGGCTGGGTGAAGTCCAGGGTCAGCGACTGCTTGTTGCGGTTGGCGCACTGGAAGTAGGCCGCTTCGCGGCTGTCGTTGCCGGCGCCATCCTTGATATAGGGCGGTCCCCAGTGACGGGTATCGTCGCCACTGCCGGGACGCTCGACCTTGATCACCTCGGCGCCGAGGTCGGCGAGGATCTGCCCGGCCCAGGGGCCGGCGAGCACGCGGGACAGGTCGAGAACACGCAGATGGGACAGGGCGCCGGGCATATGGATCTCTCGGAGAAGTCCCCTCTCCCGCTAGCGGAAGAGGGCTAGGGAGAGGGAAGGTAGGTGCGCCGAAACATCGCCCTCTCCCCCTGCCCCTCTCCCATAAATGGGCGAGGGGAGAGAGGCGCGCGCGGCCAAAGTGACTTAGAAGAACGCCTGCAGGCCGGTCTGCGCGCGGCCGAGGATCAGTGCGTGGACGTCGTGAGTGCCCTCGTAGGTGTTGACCACCTCCAGGTTGACCAGGTGGCGGGCCACGCCGAACTCGTCGCTGATGCCGTTGCCGCCCATCATGTCGCGGGCCATGCGCGCGATATCCAGTGCCTTGCCGCAGCTGTTGCGCTTCATGATCGAGGTGATTTCCACCGCGGCGGTGCCCTCGTCCTTCATCCGGCCCAGGCGCAGGCAGCCTTGCAGGGCCAGGGTGATCTCGGTCTGCATGTCGGCCAGCTTCTTCTGGATCAGCTGGGTCTGTGCCAGCGGGCGACCGAACTGGGTGCGGTCCAAGGTGTACTGGCGCGCGGTGTGCCAGCAGAACTCGGCGGCGCCCAGGGCGCCCCAGCTGATGCCGTAGCGGGCGGAGTTGAGGCAGGTGAACGGGCCCTTCAGGCCGCGCACGTCGGGGAAGGCGTTCTCCTCGGGGCAGAACACGTTGTCCATGACGATTTCGCCGGTGATCGAGGCGCGCAGGCCGACCTTGCCGTGGATGGCCGGCGCGGACAGGCCTTGCCAGCCTTTTTCCAGGACGAAGCCGCGGATTTCGCCGGCGTCGTCCTTGGCCCAGACCACGAACACGTCGGCGATCGGGCTGTTGGTGATCCACATCTTGCTGCCGGTCAGGCGGTAGCCGCCGTCGACCTTCTTGGCGCGGGTGATCATCGAGCCCGGGTCGGAGCCGTGGTTCGGCTCGGTCAGGCCGAAGCAGCCGATGTACTCGCCGGATGCCAGCTTGGGCAGGTACTTCTGTTTGGTGGCTTCATTGCCGAACTCGTGGATCGGCACCATCACCAGCGACGACTGCACGCTCATCATCGAGCGGTAGCCGGAGTCGATGCGCTCCACTTCGCGGGCGATCAGGCCGTAGCACACGTAGTTCAGGCCGCTACCGCCGTAGGTTTCGGGAATGGTGGCGCCGAGCAGGCCGGTCTCGCCCATCTCGCGGAAGATCTTCGGGTCGGTCTGCTCGTGGCGGAAGGCCTCCAGCACGCGCGGGGCCAGCTTGTCGGCGGCGAACTGCTGGGCGCTGTCGCGCACCATGCGCTCTTCTTCGGTCAGCTGCTGGTCCAGCAGGAGCGGGTCGATCCAGTTGAAGCTTGCCTTGGCGGCCATGGTGCAATCCTCGAAGCGTTGGCAGTGAAGGGCCGGCGCGAAGCCGGGCAGTGGAGAAAGACTAGGCCCGCGCGGCGCGGGCGGCAAACGAGTATTTCGCACGCTGTTGTGCGTAAAATTCACTTCGAGATAGCCTGGATCAGCTTTTTTGCTGCTTATGAGTGAGGCTTAGGCATAGATGCGTCGCAAGATTCCCAGCACCGCGGCCCTGGTGGCCTTCGAGTCGGCCGCCCGTCACCAGAGCTTCACCAAGGCTGCCGACGAGCTGGCGCTGACCCAGAGCGCCGTGTGCCGGCAGATCGCCGGGCTGGAGGAATTCCTCGGCATCGAGCTGTTCCGTCGCTCACGGCGTGGCGTGAAGCTGACCGAGGCGGGCCTGGCCTACAGCCGCAAGGTGGCGGCGCAGCTGGATGCGGTGGAGCGCGACACCCTGGCCGCCATGGGCCAGCAGGGTGCCCAGGGGTTGGAGCTGGCCGTGGTGCCGACCTTCGCCACCCAGTGGCTGGTGCCCCGCCTCAAGGAGTTCCAGCGCCTGCACCCGGAGGTCACGGTGCACCTGACCAACCGCACCCGGCCCTTCCTGTTCGCCGATACCAGCTTCGATGCCGCCATCTATTTCGGCGATGGCGACTGGTCGGGTACCGAGGCGCACTACCTGATGCCCGAGGAGCCGCTGCCGGTGTGCAGCCCCGAGCTGCTGGGCGAGCGTACGCAGTTCACCGCCGCCGAGCTGGCCAACCTGCCGCTGCTGCAGCAGAGCACCCGGCCCTACGCCTGGCGCCAGTGGTTCGCCGCGCAGGGCCTGAATGTGCCGCGCGACATGAGCGGGCCGCGCTACGAGCTGTTCTCCATGCTGGCCCAGGCGGCCATGCATGGCATGGGCGTGGCGCTGATCCCGCCGTTTCTCATCCAGCGCGAGCTGGACGCCGGCCTTCTGGTGCCGGCGCACCCGGCGGCACTGCTGAGCAGCGACAGGGCCTACCGGCTGATGATCCCCGAGCGCAAGGTCGAGTCCGCGGCCCTGCGCGCCTTCCGCGACTGGCTGCTGCAGGCGGCGCGCGAGTATCGCGGTGCGTGACGGGCATGAAAAAGCCGGGCAATGACCCGGCTTGTTCTACCGCCGCGGGGCTCAGAGCGAGCCGGCGACCTGGCCGAGTCCCATCCACTGACCGGTCATAGAGCGCGTGTGGCGGTCCACGGTGGTTGGCGCGAAGGCGCGGCCGGAGGCACTGGCCAGGGCATTGCTGCCGCTGTTCATGTCCATCAGGGCGGCGCGCAGGAACTTCCAGCGGGTCTGCAGCTTGGCCACGGCGGGGTTGGCCTTGCCGTCCAGGCTGCCCAGTTCCTTGTCGATCTGCGGCACCAGGATGCGCTCGTCCTGGCCGACATAGTTGTCCGGCTGCTCACGCGCGATTTCAAAGCTGCCAATGTAGGAACGGCTGAGGTACTGCACGGCCAGGTACTCGACCTGGGCCGGCAGTTCACCGAGCGGGTCGGCATCCGGTACGCCGCGCGCCACAGTCAGCAGTTCGCGCAGGGCCTTGGCCAGATCCTGGGGATATTCCCAGGGCATGTTGTCTTCGTTGGGGCCAAAGGAAACACCCAGGCGTAACTGGGTAACAAGTTTGGTGGTCAATCCGGGAATTTCCGAACTGGCGCTCATGGCAGCCTGGGCGGATGTCTCCAGATCGGCAATATCCTTCTCCAGGCGGGTCAGATGCTCTTCCTGGAAGCCCTCGCCACGGACCAGCAGCAGGCTGCTGGTGGCGCGGCTGGCGTACACCTGTACCTGTTCGGCGGCCGTCATGGCGGCCGCCTGGGCGACGGCAGAGAGGCTTGCCGCGATCCCGATAAACAGCGAAAAACACAATCGAATCAACGGATTACGATTCATCCCCGGTCGCTCCCTAATTATTCTTGTCGGTGCGTGATGTCAGAAGGCAGGGCGGCCATCGGCGCAGTGGCAACAGCCTACTGCGCTTGTCATAGCAAAGGATGAGCCAAAAGAGTGATTCGTATCGCAATTCTGGCGCCGCGGAGCCGTCGCGGCTCCGCGTGTGCTACCGGGTCACAACGCCGCCTGGCGCTGCCAGACCTTGGGCCGGAAATAGAGCGTCTCGCCGCGGGTCAGGCCGCTCAGGCTGTCGTGATCCTTGACCACTTCGGCCTCGATCAGCTCGTCCTGTCCTTCCACCTTGAGCGTCACCCGGGTGATGGCGCCGAGCGGGCGGATGTCGCGCACCTGCGCCGCGCGGTGCTCGTCGATGGCCAGGCGCGACAGCGACACCTCGTGCGGACGGAACAGCAGGTGCTGGTCGTCGCCCAGGTGCAGGCGGTTGGCGTCGCCGAGGAAGTGGTAGACGAAGTCGCTGGCCGGCTGCTCGTAAACCTCGGCCGGCGAGCCGATCTGCTCGATAGTGCCCTTGTTCATCACCACGATGCGGTCGGCCACTTCCATGGCTTCTTCCTGGTCGTGGGTGACGAACACGCTGGTCAGGTGCACTTCCTCGTGCAGGCGCGCCAGCCAGCGGCGCAGTTCCTTGCGTACCTTGGCGTCGAGGGCGCCGAAGGGTTCGTCGAGCAGCAGCACCTTGGGCTTCACCGCCAGGGCGCGGGCCAGGGCGATACGCTGGCGCTGGCCGCCGGACAGCTGCTCCGGGTAGCGGTCGGCCAGCCAGTCGAGCTGGACCATGCCGAGCAGTTCGTGCACCCGTTCGGCGATCTCCGCCTCGCTCGGGCGCTCGCCCTTGGGCTTCATGCGCAGACCGAAGGCGACGTTGTCGAACACCGTCATGTGGCGGAACAGCGCGTAGTGCTGGAACACGAAGCCGACGTTGCGATCACGCACGTCGTGGTTGGACACGTCCTCGCCGTGGAACTGGATGCTGCCGGTATCGGGCGTCTCCAGGCCGGCGATGATGCGCAGCAGGCTGGTCTTGCCGCACCCGGACGGGCCGAGCAGGGCCACCAGTTCGCCGCTGTGGATATCCAGGTTGATCTGGTTGAGCGCGCGGAAGGCGCCGAAGGTCTTGCTGACTTTACGGATTTCGATGGACATGACTTATTCCTCCGCGTCGCTGTGACGTAGGCGGGACAGACGGGATTCGCTCCACTGCTTGAGCAGCAGGATGATCAGCGCCAGGGCCAGCAGCAGGCTGGCGACGCTGAAGGCGGCGACATGGTTGTATTCGTTGTAGAGAATCTCGACGTGCAGCGGCAGGGTGTTGGTGTAGCCACGGATATGCCCGGACACCACCGACACCGCGCCGAACTCGCCCATGGCCCGCGCGGCGCACAGCACCACGCCGTAGATCAGGCCCCATTTGATGTTGGGCAGGGTCACGTGCCAGAACATCTGCCAGCCGCTGGCGCCGAGCAGGCGCGCGGCTTCCTCCTCCTGGGTGCCCTGCTCCTGCATCAGCGGGATCAGTTCACGGGCGACGAAGGGCACGGTGACGAAGATGGTCGCCAGCACGATGCCGGGCAGGGCAAAGATGATCTGGATGTCGCGGTCCTGCAGCCATTCGCCGAAGAAGCCCTGGGCGCCGAACAGCAGTACGTAGATCAGGCCGGCGATCACCGGTGAGACGGAGAACGGCAGGTCGATCAGGGTCACCAGCAGGCTCTTGCCGCGGAACTCGTACTTGCTCACGCACCAGGCGGCGGCCACGCCGAACACCAGGTTGAGCGGCACGGCGATGCCCACGGCGAGCAGGGTCAGCTGCAGCGCGGCGATCGCGTCCGGCTCCAGCAGGGCGCTGAAGAAGGTGCCGAAGCCGAGCTTGAGCGCTTCGCTCAGCACCACGAACAGCGGCAGCAGGAGAAACAGGGCAAAGGCCAGCCAGGCGCCGATGATCAGGGTGATGCGGCCAGCGGCGTTACCGCGGCGGGCGGCGTTGGTCGCCGCACTGGCCGACAGGGTAGCGGTGGTCATGACGGCCTCCTTACGGGCGTTCGATGCGGCGCTGCAGCAGGTTGATCAGCAGCAGCAGGACGAAGGACACCACCAGCATCAGCACGCCGATGGCGGTGGCGCCGGTGTAGTCGTACTGATCGAGCTTGACCATGATCAGCAGCGGCAGGATCTCGGTCTTCATCGGCATGTTGCCGGCGATGAAAATCACCGAGCCGTACTCGCCGACGCCCCGGGCGAAGGCCAGGGCGAAACCGGTCAGCCAGGCCGGCAGCAGGGCCGGCAACAGCACATGGCGGAACACCTGGAAAGGCCTGGCGCCCAGGCAGGCGGCGGCTTCCTCGACCTCGCGCGGAATGTCCGCCAGCACCGGCTGCAGGGTGCGCACCACGAAGGGCAGGGTGACGAAGGTCAGCGCCAGGGTGATGCCCAGCGGGGTGTAGGCGATCTTGAAGCCCAGCTCGGTGGCGAACTGGCCGACCAGACCGGCCGGCGCATACAGCGCGGTGAGGGCGATGCCGGCGACGGCGGTGGGCAGGGCGAAGGGCAGGTCGATCATCGCGTCGATGATCTTGCGCCCGGGGAAGCTGTAGCGCACCAGCACCCAGGCCAGCAGGGTACCGATCACGCCGTTGAGCACGGCGGCGGCGAAGGCGGTGGCGAAGCTCAGCTTGAGGGCGGCCAGCACGCGCGGTGCGCTGATGATGGCCCAGAATTCGGCCCAACTGAGTTGGGCGGCGTGCACAAACATGGCACCCAGGGGAATCAGCACCAACAGGCTGAGGTACACCAGGGTGTAGCCCAGCGTCAGCCCGAAGCCGGGTATGACGGGGGAAATGCGGCGTGACATTGCGATGTCCCTTTTGCTTGGAGTGGGTAGGGCGGGTGAAACCCGCGCGAGGCCGGGAAACGGTGTATCGCGCGGGTTGCACCCGCCCTACGTCGGCCGCGGAGGCACCCGCGGCCACGAGCCGGCTTACTGCGCCTGGTAGATCTGGTCGAACACACCACCATCGTTGAAGAACTTCGGCTGGGCGGATTTCCAGCCGCCGAAGTCCTTGTCGATGGTCACCAGCTTCAGCTGCGGGAACTGCTTGGCGAACTCGGCGGCGACCTTCTCGTCACGCGGACGGTAGAAGTTCTTCGCGGCGATGCGCTGGCCCTCTTCGCTGTACAGGTACTGCAGGTAGGCGGTGGCGACTTCGCGGGTGCCCTTCTTGTCGACGTTCTTGTCGACCACGGCCACCGGCGGCTCCGCCAGGATGGACAGGCTCGGCGCGACGATCTCGAACTGGTCACCGCCCTGTTCTTTCAGGGCCAGGAAGGCCTCGTTCTCCCAAGCCAGCAGTACGTCGCCGATCTGGTTGTTGACGAAGGTGATGGTCGAGCCGCGGGCGCCGGTGTCCAGTACCGGGACGTTCTTGTACAGCTTCTGCACGAACTCCTGGGCCTTGGCCTCGCTGCCGTACTTCTGCTGGGCATAGGCCCAGGCGGCCAGGAAGTTCCAGCGCGCGCCGCCGGAGGTCTTCGGGTTGGGGGTGATCACTTCCACGCCCGGCTTGACCAGGTCATCCCAGTCCTTGATGCCTTCCGGGTTGCCCTTGCGCACCAGGAACACGATGGTCGAGGTGTAGGGCGTGCTGGATTGCGGCAGGCGGCTCTGCCAGTCCTCGGGGATCAGCTTGCCGAGCTTGTGCAGCTCGTCGATGTCGCCGGCCAGGGCCAGGGTCACCACGTCGGCGCGCAGGCCGTCGATCACCGCGCGGGCCTGCTTGCCCGAGCCACCGTGAGACTGCTGGATCTTCACCGCTTCCTTACCCTGGGCGGTCCAGTGCTTGTTGAAGGCGGCGTTGAACTCCTGATAGAGCTCGCGGGTCGGGTCGTAGGAGACGTTGAGAATCTCGCTGGCCGCGAGGGTCGGGCCGGAGAACAGGGCGGCGGCCAGGCTGGCCAGGGCGAATCGGCGGATAGACATGGAACTGCTCCTGAAAAGACGTATGGGCTTGGCTTTATTGGGTTTTGGCGCTGCTGGGTGTGCTGGCGGCCGGATAAAAGTGGCGATACGCCCTCCGGAGGTCCGGTCGGGGTGCTCTGCAATCAGGCGGTTTTGCCGGCCTGGGGTTGCAGGCGGAATTTTTCCTTGCGCTCGATCTGCACCACCTGGCCGTTGTGCACGGTGATTTCCACCGCGCCGAAGCGCAGGTTCTGCAGGGCGACTTGGATTTCGCGCAGAATGCCGGCTTCTTCCTGGCCTTCGACGCTTCTGAGGGTTGCGCTCATGACTCTGCTCCTGGGTAAGGGGGCCCGGGTTGGGCGTGGAGCGGATAGTAGGGGGCTGCAAGTTAGTCTTAAAAAGAATATTTAATGATTTATTTATTCTTTTCAGGTCTATAAGGGGCGCCGATACCGCAGAATCTGCTGCCGGTTCCCGCTTCCTGACTGTTGAGTCGAAAATTCTGCCGCTCGTCACAACCCGCTGGTGCCAGCATCGCCAGGGCGGCCGCCGGGCCATAGTCTTGGCTCATGAATGTCATGAGGCGGCGTCCGATGGACGACAACGACCAGGCTCCCAGCGAGCTGGAGACCCTGACCCTGGCGCTGTTGCACAGCCGGGGCGAGGTCGAGCGCCTGCGTGAGCGCGAGCTGCTGGTGAGCAGCCTGCTGGGCGGCCTGAATGCCGTGCTCTGGGCGTTCGACTGGGAGCAGCAGCGGGTGGTCTACGTCAGCCCCGCCTACGAGCAGATCTTCGGCCGCAGCGCCGCGCTGCTGCTGGCCGACTACAACGAGTGGCTCAACAGCATCTACCCGGACGACATGGAGTACGCCGCCCGCAGCCTGGCCTCGGTGCATGAGCTGGGTTCGGTGGAGCAGCGCGAGTACCGCATCATCCGCGGCGATGGTGAGGTGCGCTGGCTCAGCGACAAGTGTTTCGTCAGCCCGTCCAAGCTGTTCGGCGGCCAGTCGCTGATCGTCGGCATTGCCGAGGACATCACCGAGAAGAAGGCCCTGCAGAGCGAGCTGCATCGCCTGGCTACCCGTGACGTGCTGACCGGCGCGAGCAATCGCCGGCACTTCTTCGAGTGCGCCGAGGTGCTGTTCGCCGAGGCGCGCAGCAGCGGCAGTCCGCTGTCGTTCCTGCTGCTCGATATCGACGATTTCAAGAAGATCAACGACGGCCATGGCCACCAGGTCGGCGACCGCGTGCTGCAGCGGGTGGCCCACTGCGGTGCCTATGTGCTGCGTCGCGACGACCTGTTCGGGCGCATCGGCGGCGAGGAGTTCGCGGCGCTGTTTCCCAACTGCGATGCCGAGCAGGCGCGCCAGGTGGCCGAGCGCCTGCAGCGCGAAGTACAGCGCCTGCAGTTCGCCAACGATGGCGAGAGCTTCGGCGTGACCATCAGCCAGGGCATCACCATGCTGGGCGAAGGCGATGTGCTGGACGATCTCTACGCGCGCGCCGATGCGGCCATGTACCAGGCCAAGCGCCAGGGCAAGGACTGCATCGTCCTGAGTTGATAGCTCTTAATGGAATAAGCAAATAAATTCTTATTCCTTCATTGCTGATCCCATCCTGCCTAGACTGGCCCTCGAAACGTATTCGAGGAGGCCCCGCCCATGGCCAGTCAAACCACTCACTACCTGATCCTGCCGGGATGGCAGAGCTCGCCGGACGACCACTGGCAGAGCCACTGGCAGCGCAGCCTGCCGAACGCCAGCCGGGTGGAGCAGGCGGACTGGCACAACCCCGATCCGCACAGCTGGGTCGCCGCTCTCGAGCGGCAGGTGGCTGCCGCCCGTAGCCCGCTGATTCTGGTGGCCCATAGCCTCGGCTGCATCACCGTGGCGCGCTGGGCGGCCCAGGCGCCGCTGGCCTCGCTGCGCAAGGTGCGCGGTGCCCTGCTGGTGGCGCCGGCCGATGTCGAGCGCACCAACTGCCCCGAGGCCCTGCAGGGTTTCGCCCCCATTTCCCGCGAGCTGCTGCCTTTCCCCAGCCTGCTGGTGGGCTCCGACAACGACCACGCCGCCAGCGCCGCGCGTGCCCTGCAGCTGGCCCGCGACTGGGGCAGCCAGGCGGCGATCCTGCCCGGTGCCGGGCACATCAACGTGAAGTCCGGGCATCAGCGCTGGGAGCAGGGCTTCGCCTACCTGTACCGCCTGCAGCGGCAGATCGAACAGCTGGAGCGCCTGCGCGCATGAGCCCGCTGGCCACCCCCCGAGTGCGCCGTATCCCGCCCATTCCTTTCTGAGCCGTTGCCTGGCGGCGGCTCGCCTCGACCAGAGAACCTGCAATGAGCCGCCCCGAGTTCCCCCAGCAAGCCCTGCTGACCTTCGGCGATGCCGAGAAAAGCCCGCTGAGCATTCGCGCCAAGGCGCTGGTGTTCGTCGACCCGCGTTCGCGCCAGCTGCGCGAGCAGGCCAATGCGCTGGCCGGCGCCGACCTGCCGGTGCTGATCGTCGGCGAGACCGGCACCGGCAAGGAGCTGCTGGCCCGGCATATCCACCGCGAGAGCGAGCGCGGCGGCCTGTTCGTTGCCGTCAGCTGCGCCGCGATCAGCCCGCGCTGGGGTGAGGCCGAGCTGTTCGGTCACGTCGCCGCGGCCTATGCCGGCGCCGCCAGCAGTCGCGCCGGCTGGTTCGGCTCGGCCAACGCCGGCACCCTCTACCTGGACGAGATCGCCGACCTGCCGCTGGTCTTGCAGGAAAAGCTGCTGGCCGCGCTGCAGACCCGCGAGGTACAGCGCGTCGGCAGCCAGCAGGCGGTACCGGTCGATGTGCGCCTGGTGGCCGCCACCAGCATCGACCTGGCCCAGGCGGTGGCCGCCGGCAAGTTCGACGCGCGCCTGTACCACTACCTGGACGAGGGGCGCCTGGAGTTGCCGGCGCTGCGCGAACGCCCCGCCGACATCCTGCCGCTGGCCGAGTACTTCCTCGGCATCTATGCCCAGCGCCTGGGCCTGGCCATCCCGCAGATCGGCGCAGCCGCCCAGGCGGCGCTGGAAGACCACCCCTGGCATGGCAACACCCGCGAGCTGGAGAACGTCGTGCACTTTGCCCTGCTGGTCAGCAGCGGTGAGGAGATCCTGCCGCAGCACCTCAACCTGCCGACACCGGATCTGCAGCGGCTGATCGACCGCCTCGATCCGGCGCAGCGCGCGCAGCTGCGCGAGCTGTTATAGCGCTAGCAGCGCCATCGGCCCAAAGCTGCACATCTTTGCCGCAAATCCGGCTAACGCTGGTGCTGCAGCGCGCCGCAGAATGGCGATAATTCATTATGCGGCGTGCGTTCCTCGCCCGCCGCGCAGCGCCCCTTTCACCTCCGTATAGGGCGCGCGGCCCGCCGTTACCTCGGCAGCCGCGGTACGGGCTCGGCCTTCGGCAGCCCGCACCATGATCCGCGTCGGTCACGAGCCGGTGCGGCCGCCAGCAAACCTGCATGGATATCCTGCGATGCCCGCCAACCTGAAGTTCAGCCAGAAGATCCTGCTGGCCGCCTCTCTGGTGACTATTGTCGCCTTCACCCTGTTCGTGCTGTTCAACGACTATCGCCAGCGCCAAGCCCTGAATGCCGACGTGCATGCGGCGCTGCAGGAGGTCGGCGATCTCGCCACCCGCAATATCAAGACCTGGCTGGACGGGCGCATCCAGCTGGTCGAGTCGCTGGCCCAGCAGCTCTCCGCCAATGGCCAGCAGGGCCCTGCGCTGGAAGCGGCGCTAAACCTGCCGGTGTATGGCCAGCGCTTCCAGCTCAGCTACTTCGGCGGCGCCGACGGCGCCATGACCTCGGTGCCGGCGGGCAACCGTCCGGCCGACTACGACCCGCGCGTGCGCGGCTGGTACCAGGTCGCCAGCGCGGCGCAGGCCAGCGTGCTGACCGAACCCTATATCGCCGCCTCGTCGAAGAAGCTGGTGATCACCATCGCCACTCCGGTACGCCGTGACGGCCAGATGGTCGGCGTGGCCGGCGCCGACATGGACCTGGAGAGCATCGCCCAGCTGCTCGGCTCGCTGAAGTTCCAGGGTCATGGCCATGCCTTCCTGGTCAGTGCGCAGGGCAAGGTGCTGCTACACCCGGACAGCAACTACACGCTCAAGGACATCCAGGCGCTGTACCCGCAGGACACCCCACGCGTGCAGGCCGGGGTCAGCGAAGTCGAAGTGGACGGCAAGACCCAGTTCATCGCCTTCACCCCGCTGCAGGGCCTGCCCTCGGCCAACTGGTACGTGGCGCTGGTGCTGGACCAGGATTCCGCCTTCGCCGCCCTCGACGAGTTCCGCACCTCGGCGGTGGTCGCCACCCTCATCGCGGTGACCGCCACCGTACTGCTGCTGGGCATGCTGATCCGCGTGCTGATGCAGCCGCTGCTGCTGATGGGCAAGGCCATGCGTGACATCGCCCAGGGCGAGGGCGACCTGACCAAGCGCCTGCAGGTGCAGAGCCAGGACGAGTTCGGCGAGCTGGCAACTTCCTTCAACCAGTTCGTCGAGCGTATCCACGGCTCGATCCGCGAGGTGTCCTCGGCCACCCAGCAGCTCAACGAAGTGGCCAAGCTGGTGGTCAGCGCCTCCAACTCGTCGATGGTCAATTCCGACGAGCAGGCCAGCCGCACCAACAGCGTGGCCGCGGCGATCAACGAACTGGGCGCCGCCGCCCAGGAGATCGCGCGCAACGCCGCCGATGCCTCGCACCAGGCTTCCGACGCCCGCCATCTGGCCGAGGAGGGCGGCCAGGTGCTGCGCAAGACCATCGCCGCGATGAACGAGCTGTCGGAGAAGATCAGCGCCTCCAGCAGCAACATCGAGCTGCTCAACAGCAAGACCGTGGACATCGGCCAGATCCTCGAAGTGATCAAGAGCATCTCCGCGCAGACCAACCTGCTGGCGCTCAACGCCGCCATTGAGGCAGCGCGGGCTGGCGAGGCCGGGCGCGGTTTCGCCGTGGTGGCGGACGAGGTGCGCAGCCTGGCGCACCGCACCCAGGAGTCAGCGCAGGAAATCCAGAAGATGATCGAGGAGCTGCAGGTCGGCGCCCGCGAGTCGGTCACCACCATGAGCGAGAGCCAGCACTACAGCGCGCAGAGCGTGGAGATCGCCAACCAAGCAGGCGAGCGCCTGGGCAGCGTGACCCAGCGCATCGGCGAGATCGACGGCATGAACCAGTCGGTGGCCACCGCCACCGAGGAGCAGACCGCGGTGGTCGAGGCGCTGAACATGGACATCAACGAAATCAACACCCTCAACCAGGAAGGTGTGGAGAATCTGCAGGCGACCCTACGTGCCTGCGGTGATCTGGAGCAGCAGGCCGCGCGCCTGCAGCACCTGGTGGGCAGCTTCCGCATCTGAGTGCGGCGTGGCGCACCCGGCGCAGCGCCGGGTGCGCTGCCGGCGTCCTGCAGTGGGCGATGCGGGTCAGACAGAAGTGTTTGACATAATCGACCATCTGTTCGACATAATTGACGCTCCAATTCCAAAGCTCGGCATGCCCAGGCATCCGCCGTGCACCAAAGCCTCCAGCGGGGACAAGATGATCGAGGTAACCGAGGTTTCCATTGCCGAGCTGCGTGCCGCGCTCGAATCCGGCCGCACCACCGCGGTCGAACTGGTCGAGGCCTATCTGGCCCGGATCGATGCCTACGACGGCCCCGACAGCGCCACCCGCCTGAATGCCGTGGTGGTGCGCAACCCCGAGGCGCTGCAGGAGGCCGCGGCGTCCGACGCTCGGCGCGCCCGTGGCGAGACTCTCGGCCCGCTGGATGGCATTCCCTACACGGCCAAGGACAGCTACCTGGTCAAGGGCCTTACCGCCGCTTCCGGCAGCCCGGCCTTCAAGGACCTGGTGGCCCAGCGCGACGCCTTCACCATCGAGCGCCTGCGCGCCGCCGGTGCCATCTGCCTGGGCAAGACCAATATGCCGCCCATGGCCAACGGCGGCATGCAGCGCGGCGTCTATGGCCGTGCCGAAAGTCCGTACAACGAGCAGTACCTGACCGCGCCCTTCGCCTCCGGCTCGTCCAATGGCGCCGGCACTGCTACCGCCGCCAGCTTCGCCGCCTTCGGCCTGGCCGAGGAAACCTGGTCCAGCGGCCGTGGGCCGGCTTCGAACAACGGCCTGTGCGCCTACACGCCGTCGCGCGGGGTGATCTCGGTGCGCGGCAACTGGCCGCTGACGCCGACCATGGACGTGGTGGTGCCCTATGCGCGGACCATGGCCGACCTGCTGGAAGTGCTCGACCTGGTGGTGGCCGATGATGCGGACACGCGTGGCGACCTCTGGCGCCTGCAGCCCTGGGTGCCGATCCCCAAACCGTCCGAGGTGCGCCCGGCGTCCTACCCGGCGCTGGCCCAGGGCACGGCCGTGCTCAAGGGCAAGCGCCTGGGCGTGCCGCGCATGTACATCAACAAGGACGAACTGGCCGGGACCAGCGAGAAGCCCGGCATCGGCGGGCCGACTGGCCAGCGCATCCACACCCGCGCCTCGGTCATCGCCCTCTGGGATGCGGCGCGCAAGGCCCTGGAAGCGGCTGGTGCGGAAGTCATCGAAGTGGACTTCCCGCTGGTATCCTACTGCGAGGGCGACCGCCCCGGCGCGCCGACCGTGTTCAACCGCGGCATCGTCAGCCCGGAGTTCCTCCATGACGAGCTGTGGGAGCTGTCGGGCTGGGCGTTCGACGACTTCCTGCGCGCCAATGGCGACCCCAGGCTGAACCGGCTGGCGGATGTCGACGGACCGCAGATCTTCCCGCACGACCCGGGCACCCTGCCCAACCGCGAGGACGACCTGGCAGCCGGCATGGACGAGTACGTCAACATGGCCAAGCGCGGCCTCAAGACCTGGGACCAGATCGAGACCCTGGCGGACGGCCTGCGTGGTCTGGAGCAGACCCGCAAGCTCGACCTGGAGGAATGGATGACGCAGCAGAGCCTGGACGCCGTGCTGTTCCCCACCGTCGCCGACGTGGGCCCGGCGGATGCCGACGTGAATCCGCAGTCCGCCGATATCGCCTGGAGCAACGGCATCTGGGTGGCCAACGGCAACCTGGCCATCCGCCACCTGGGCGTGCCGACCGTCACCGTGCCGATGGGTGTGATGGCCGATATCGGCATGCCGGTGGGGCTGACCTTCGCCGGTCGTGCCTATGACGACAACCAGCTGCTGAGCCTGGCCGCGGCCTTCGAGGCCACCGGCAGCAAGCGCCAGGTGCCGCCGCGCACACCACCGCTGGTGCGCCGCTAGCGGCCATGCCCCGTGGCCGCGCCACGGGGCTCCAGCGCCTTTAGCGCGCCATGCCGCGCGGCAGGCGGTTGCGTCCCGGCAGCTGCGCCAGGCGCTGCTGCCACTCGCCGCGGGCTACCCGGGCGGCCGGTTGGCTGGCGGCGGCTACGGCCTGCGCGGCCTTCTCCGCCTTGGCGGCAGCGCGCAGCTCGGCCAGGCTCGGGGTCTTGCGCACGGGCTCGCTGACTTTCTTGTCGGCAGAGCGCAGGCACAGCTTGCACGATACTTCGGCCAGCTCCTGGCTGCCGTTCAGGTTCGCGCCGGTGCGCCCGCATGCAACGCTCTCTGGCGCGGTGAAGTAGTGGATGACCAATCGAGTGACTCCTGCTTTTTTCGGGCGCGGGATTCTACACAGTCACTCGGAAAAGTCTGCCCCCGGCGCGGACAAAGTGCCGCCGCGCCGGTCTGCCCGCTCAGGAGTACAGCGAAGGCGTCGGTGCCACGCCGCGGGTCAGCCACTGGCCGATGTCACGCACCTTGTAGTCCAGCGGGTCATGCAGGCTGTGCACCCGCACGTTGCGCCAGAAACGGTCGAAGCCGTAGCGCGAGGCGCTGGCGCGCGCGCCCATGGCCTCGAATACCTGGCTGCTGATCTCCAGCGCCGCGCGGGCCGAGGCGACCCGCGTCTCGGCGATCAGCAATGCCAGCTCGCCACGCTCGGCCGCGCCCAGTGCCGGCTTGTCCCAAGCCCGCTGCAGGCGCTCGGCGGCGTTCTCGGCGAGCAGCAGGGCACCGCGGTAGAGCAGCCAGAGCTCGCCGAAGCGTTTCTGGATAAAGGGATCTTCGACCGCGGCCTCGACCCCTGCGCCGGCCCAGGGCCGCGCCTGCTCGCGCACGTAGCGCAGGGCGCCGTCCAGTGCGGCCTGGGCGTTGCCCAGGTAGAGCTGGGTGAGGATCAGCTGCGACACGCACACCCGCAGGCTGCTGCGCGGGCTGTGGCCGCCGGAGAGCAGCAGCTCGTCGCGGTCGACGAAGACATTCTCGAACTGCACCGTGCCGCTGTCGGTCTGGCGCTGGCCGAAGGCATCCCAGTCGTCGTTGATCGCCAGGCCCTCGCGCTGCGCCGGCAGCACCAGGAACACCCGCTCGCTGGCGCTGCCAGTGCGCGGCGCGCTGACCACCAGTGCGTCGGCACCGAGGGCGCCGGAGCAGAACGACTTGCGCCCGTTCAGTTCGAAGTGCTCCTCGCGCGCCTGCAGCTGCAGGCCGAGGTCGCGGCCATTGCTGGCGTTGCCCCAGAACCAGCGCTCGCGTGCCGCGCGGGTCAGCCAGTGGCGCTGTTGTTCGGCGCTGCCGTGCAGCAGGACGGTGGCCACCTGCAGGTGGTTGAAGGCGAACAGGTGGGCCAGCGAACTGTCGGCGGCGGCCAGGTGGCGGACGATGCGGTAGATCTCCGGCCAGGGCCGCTCCGCGCCATCGAAACGCTGCGGGATGGCCAGGTTCAGCAGGCCGCTGTCGCGGATCAGCTCGCGCTCGGCACGCGCATGGCCGCCACGGCGGTCGCGTTCCACCGCGCTCTCGGCCAGCTTGCGCGCCAGGCGTTCGACCTTGGCGGTGAGGTTGCCGAAGTCGGCGGGGAACAGCCGCGCATCCAGCAGTGGCTCGGCCTGCGGGTGCAGATAGCGGGCTTCACTGGACATGTTCGGCCTCCGGCTGCCAGGTGGCCACGGCGCGGGTGTCGACGGCCCTGGGCAGCAGGCCTTCGGCGAAGAAGGCATCGGCGATTTTCTGTTGCTCGCCCAGGCCGTCCGGCTGCACCGGGCGCACCTGGTAGCTGCGCCGGCCATTGGCCTGCTCGACGATGGCCGGGTCGAGGTTGCCCCACAGCGGGCCGAGAATCCGCGCCGCTTCGGCCGGGTTGGCGCGCAGCCAGTCGCCGGCCTCGGCCAGTTCGCGGTACACGGTCTGCAGTACCTGCGGGTGCGCGGCGGCGAAGCGGCTGCTGGTCAGGTAGTAGCGCTGGTAGCTGGCCAGGCCTTGGCTGCCCTCCAGAGTGCGGGTCGGCAGCTGGCGCTGGGCGGCGCTGAGGAAGGGTTCCCAGATCACCCAGGCGTCGACCTTGCCGTTCTCGAAGGCGGCGCGGCCGTCGGCCGGGGTCAGGTAGGCCGGCTGGATGTCGCTGAACTTCAGGTTGGCCTTGGCCAGGGCGGCGATCAGCAGGTAGTGGGCGCCGGCGGCCTTGGTCACGGCCACCTTCTTGCCCTTGAGGTCGGCCAGGTTGCGCAGCGGCGAGCCGTCGCGCACCAGGATTGCCTGGGCGGCCGGCGACGGCGTTTCGCGGGCGAAGTAGGCCAGTTGCGCGCCGGCGGCCTGGGCGAACACCGGCACGGTGTCGGCGACATCGGCGGACAGGTCGATATTGCCGACGTTGAGCGCCTCGAGCAGCGGCTGGCCGCTGGCGAACTCGTGCCAGCTGACGCTGATGTCCTGGTCGGCCAGGGCTTGTTCCAGGGTGCCCTGGCTCTTCAGCAGGCTGATCAGGGTGGAGGATTTCTGGTAGCCGATGCGCAGCTGGGTTTCGGCCTGGGCGGGCAGGGCGGCGAGTAGGCCGAGGCTCAGGCCAAGGCCGAGCAGGCTGCGGCGGGAGAAGGGAAAGCGGGACATGGCGGACCTCGTGGTGGGGTGTCCCGGCCAGGCGAGGCGGCGGAACACGGGAAACTTCGGGTGAAGGCAGGAAGTCCGGTTGTCCGGTATCGATCAAGCTAAGCGATCTAAAAAGCAGCTCTCAAATACTTTTTGGGCATTAGCTTATGCGCAGCGCTGGAATCGTCAGTTATTCTTTTTAGTTTTATAAAAGTGAAAAACAATTCTTTTTAGGGATTAAGAAAATCCCCTAGATTGGCCGCCAAGCCGCCAGCGGACCACCGCACCGAGCCCGATCAATCAGGGGCTCCCCGCCAACTCGAGCCCCAGCACTAGACCAAGAACAGCATCTGGAGCATCGAGCATGAACAAGTCCACCCTGGCCCTGGCCGTCGCCCTCGGCGTGATCGCCCAGCAGGCGTCCGCCGCCGGCTTCATCGAAGACAGCAAGGCCACCCTCGGCCTGCGCAATTTCTACATCAACCAGGACACCCGCAACGCGGACGCCAACACCCAGGAAGAATGGGGCCAGGGCTTCCAGTTCAACTACATCTCCGGCTACACCGAAGGCACCGTCGGCTTCGGCGTCGACGCCCTCGGCCTGCTCGGCGTGAAGCTGGACTCCGGCAAGGGCCGCCACGGCAACCCGGACTCCAGCAAGTACGGCGGTACGGTGTTCCCCACCGACGAGAACGGCCGCGCGGTGGACGATTTCAGCAGCCTGGGCCTGACCGGCAAGGTGCGCATCTCCAAGACCGAGGCGCGTGTCGGCACCCTGCAGCCCAAGCTGCCGGTGGTCACCTTCAACGACGGTCGCCTGCTGCCGCAGACCTTCGAGGGCGGCCAGATCACCTCCGCCGAGATCGACAACCTGACCCTGATCGGCGGTCAGCTGGAACACGCCAAGGGGCGCAATTCGAGCAACACCGAGGGGCTGTCCATCGGCGGCGCCAACAATGCCGAGACCGGCCAGTTCAGCAACACGTTCTACTACGCCGGTGCCGACTACAAGATCAGCAAGGACCTGCTGGCGCAGTACTACTACGGCAACCTGGAAGACTTCTATCAGCAGCACTTCCTCGGCCTGACCCACAACTGGGCCATCGGCCCCGGCGCGCTGAAGTCCGACCTGCGCTACTTCCACAGCGACTCCGATGGCGCCAACGGCAGTGCCAGCGGCCGTGCCGACGGCTACGTCAGCACCGGTTACTACGGCAACGGCGTGACCAAGGGCGAGGTCGACAACGACACTTGGAGCGCCCTGTTCACCTACAGCCTCGGCGGCCATGCGTTGAGTGCCGGCTATCAGCAGGTCGAAGGCGACAGCAACTTCCCCTTCCTCAACCAGGGTGACGGCGCCACCGCCTACCTGATTACCGACCGCCAGATCGGCAAGTTCCTCTCCGCCGGCGAGCGCACCTGGCTGGCCGAATACGCCTACGACTTCAGCAAGGTCGGCGTGCCGGGTCTGAAGGCCACCATCACCTACCTGTCCGGCGACAACATCGACTCGGCCACCGGCGAACAGAAGGAATGGGAGCGCGACTTCCGCCTCGACTACGTGCTGCAGGAAGGCGCACTCAAGGGGCTCGGCGTCTCCTGGCGCAACGCCACGCTGCGCGGCAATACCAGCGCGGCGGACCAGGACGAGAACCGTCTGATCCTCAGCTACAGCCTGCCGATCCTCTGACCGGCCAGGCTTCACCTTTCTCCTGACCCGGCCGCCATCGGCCGGGAAGGTCTCACCCAGAGTCCAGGGAGATTCCCCATGAAAAGCTTCAAACTCCGCTATCTGCTCGCCGCGCTGCTGGCCGCCACCCTGCCGCTGGGCACGCAGGCCGCCGCGCCCCAGGAAGTCCGCCTCGACTACGCCTACTACGCGCCGACCAGCCTGGTGCTGAAAGACCAGGGCATCCTGGAAAAACGCCTGGCCGCCGATGGCATCGCCGTGAAGTGGGTGTTCAGCCAGGGCAGCAACCGCTCTCTCGAATACCTCAACGGCGGCAGCATCGACTTCGCCTCCACCGCCGGCCTGGCCGCCGTGCTCAGTCGCGCCAACGGCAGCCCGGTGAAGACCGTGTACATCGCCAGCCGTCCGGAATGGACCGCCCTGGCCGTGCCCAAGGACTCGCCGATCAAGAGCCTGGCCGACCTCAAGGGCAAGAAGATCGCCGCCACCAAGGGCACCGATCCCTACCTGTTCCTCCTGCGCAGCCTGAACACGGCCGGCCTGGGCAAGGGCGACGTGGAGATCGTCCACCTGCAGCACCCGGACGGCCGCGTGGCCCTGGAGCGCGGCGACGTGGACGCCTGGTCCGGCCTCGATCCGCACCTGGCCGCCAGCCAGCTGCAGGCCGGCTCGCGCCTGCTCTACCGCAACGTCGAGTTCAACAGCTACGGCGTGCTCAACGTCAGCGACAGCTTCCTCAAGGAGCAGCCGCAGCTGATCGGCAAGGTCATCGCCGCCTATGAAGAGGCGCGCCAGTGGACCCTCGCCCACCCGCAGCAGACCGCCGAACTGCTGGCCAGGGAAGCCAAGCTGCCGCTGGAAGTGGCCAAGCTGCAGCTGTCGCGCACCGACTTCAGCAACCCGCAGCCGGGTGCCGAGCACGTCGCCGCGCTGAAGGCCGCCGCGCCGATCCTGCTCGACGAGCAGCTGGTGCGCCCAGGTACCGACGTGGCCGCGGTGGTCGACCAGCTGATCAGTCCGCAACTGGCCGCCGGCGTGATCGGCCAGCCGCTGGCCAAGACGGAGTAGTGAGCCATGCCCGCGAGTAGCCTGCTCGGCGCGCGCGTCGGCAGCGACGCCGCGCTGATCGTCCGGCGCCCATGGCTGGGCCACTGGCGCGGACTGGTGCTGCCGCTGGCCGTGCTGGTGCTGCTGGAGGCGCTGGTACGCCTGGACTGGATACCAGCGCACCAGCTGCCGGCACCCAGCCAGGTCGGCCAGACCCTCTGGTGGCTGGCCGCCGGCGGTGAGCTGTGGGGGCATATCGGCGTCAGCCTGGCGCGGGTCACGGCCGGCTTCGCCATCGGCGCGGCGCTGGCCGTGCTGATCGGTGCCTGGGTCGGTCTCAGCCGCCGCGCCGAGAGCTACCTGGAGCCGACCTTCCAGGCCCTGCGCGCCATCCCCAGCCTGGCCTGGGTGCCCCTGCTGTTGCTCTGGCTGGGCATCGACGAAACGCCCAAGGTGGTGCTGATCGCCCTCGGTGCCTTCTTCCCGGTGTACCTGGCGCTGCTCGCCGGCATCCGCAATGTCGACCGCAAGCTGGTCGAGGTCGGCCGCCTGCATCGCCTGTCCGGCGTCGAGCTGACCCGGCGCATCCTCCTGCCGGCGGCGCTGCCAAGCCTGTTCACCGGCCTGCGCGGGGCACTCAGCCTGAGCTGGATGTTCCTCGTCGCCGCCGAACTGATCGCCGCCACCCAGGGCCTTGGCTACCTGCTCAGCGACGGCCGCGAGACTTCGCGACCGGACCTGGTGATCGCCGCCATCCTCCTGCTGGCCGTGCTCGGCAAGCTCAGCGACGGCCTGCTCAAACGGCTGGAAACCCGCGCGCTGCACTGGCGCGACAGCTTCGTCGGCGGGGAGGGCTGAGATGAGTGCACTGTTGGAACTGCGCGGCATCCGCAAGGCCTTCGCCGGCCAGCGCGTGCTGGAAGACGTCGACCTGAGCCTGGCGCCGGGCGAGATCGTCAGCCTGCTCGGCCCCAGCGGCTGCGGCAAGAGTACCCTGCTGCGCATCGCCGCTGGCCTCGACCAGGATTTCACGGGCGGTCTGGCGCATAACCCGTTGCTGGATTTCGGTGGTGGCACGGGTATCGGCGTGGTGTTTCAGGAGCCACGGCTGATGCCCTGGCTGAACGTGGCGCAGAACGTCGGCTTCGCCGATGGCCGTGGCGCCGACGCCGAGTGGATCGAGCAACTGCTGGAGGATGTCGGCCTGGCCGGCCAGGGCGGCAAGCTGCCCAAGCAGCTCTCCGGCGGCATGGCCCAGCGCGTGGCCATCGCCCGTGGCCTGTACCAGCGTCCGCAGGTGCTGTTGCTGGATGAGCCGTTCAGTGCGGTGGACGCCTTCACCCGCATGAAGCTGCAGGACCTGGTGGTGGGCCTGGCGGACCGCTATGGCATCGCCCTGCTGCTGGTCACCCACGATCTCGACGAGGCCTTCTATCTCAGCGACCGGGTGTTGATCCTCGGCGGCAGCCCCAGTCGCATCCAGCGTGAACTGGCCGTGCCGCTGCCCCACCCGCGCGACCGCCGCGCGGTGGAGCTGGCCTACCTGCGCGGCGAGGCACTGACCGAGCTGACGCTGTAAACGATCCTCAAGGTGGAAGCATTTCCGGGCCCTATGGCCCGGTTTTTTTAGCTGCGCTGCAACGACGAGGCTGCCAGGCCCAACCCCAGGGCGACCAGCACACCGCCGATGGCGCGCTCGATCAGGTGCCGGCTGCGGGCGACGAAGCCGCGTGCCGCTTCCGAGGACAGGCCGTAGGCCACCAGAGCGAACCAGAACAGGTGGGCGGCGGACATGAACAGGCCGTAGCCGAGCTGGGTCAGGGTGGCGGTGTCCGGGCTGATCACCTGGGTGAACAGAGCGACCACGAACAGCGTGGTCTTGGGGTTCAGCGCGTTGGTCAGGAAGCCCACGCGCAGCGCCTGCCAGTCACTCAATTGCGGTGCGGCGACTACCTGCTGCGGATCGAGCTTGCGGCTGCGCAGCATGCCGATGCCGAGCCAGATCAGGTAGGCGGCGCCGGCGAACTTGACCAGGTTGAACAGCAGGATCGACTGCGAGATCAGCAGGCCGATGCCGAGCATCGAGTAGGTCACGTGCACCAGCACGCCGAGGCTGATGCCCAGCGCCGTGAGCAGGCCGGCGCGGCGCGAGAGGAACATGCTGTTGCGGCTGACCATGGCGAAGTCGGCGCCGGGGCTGATCACCGCGAGCAGGGTGATGGTGATGACCGAGACGAGTTCGAGCATGGTGCAGTCCGTTTTCCTGATGGGCTGCTCAAGATGGGGGCAGATTCGCCATCCTGCAAGCCGTCAGCCCTGCGCCAGCTGGCGCAGATACGCGGCGCTGGCCTCGTCGGCCGGGAAGAAGGTCTCCAGCGCCAGCTCGGCCACATCTTCGTCATCGGCCAGGCGCTGCTGGTGCTGCTGTTCATCGAGCTGGAGCTGATGGGCCTGAAACGCTCCGAGCCGGTGGTGGCATGAATGCAGCGGCGGACGGGGTGAGAGTCCCCTCTCCCCCTGGGAGAGGGGGGCGCGGTCATTGCGCGGTGTAGATCTGGTCGAACACGCCGCCATCGTTGAAGTGGGTCTTCTGGATGCTCGGCCAGTCGCCGAAGGTCTGGTTCACGTTGAAGAAGGTGACCTTGGGGAAGCGGTCGGCGAATTCGGCGAGGACCTTCTCGTTGCGCGGCCGCAGGTAGTTGTTGGCGGCGATGCGCTGGCCTTCCTCCGACCACAGATACTTCAGGTAGGCCTCGGCCTCGGCGCGGGTGCCCTTCTTGTCCACCACCCTGTCGACCACTGCCACCGGCGGCTCGGCTTCGGCGGAAACAGTCGGATAGATCACTTCGAAGCTGCCGCGGCCGAACTCGCGGGCGATCATCTCGGCCTCGTTCTCGAAGGTCACCAGCACGTCGCCGATCTGGTTCTGGATGAAGGTGGTGGTGGCGGCGCGGCCGCCGGTGTCCAGCACCGGCGCCTGCTTGAACAGCTTGCCGACGAAGTCGCGGGCCTTGCCCTCGTCACCGCCGTTCTGCAGCACGTAGCCCCAGGCGGAGAGGTAGGTGTAGCGACCGTTGCCCGAGGTCTTGGGGTTGGGAACCACCACCTGCACGCCGTCCTTGAGCAGGTCCGGCCAGTCCTGCAGGCCCTTGGGGTTGCCCTTGCGCACGATGAACACGGTGGCGGAGGTGAAGGGCGCGCTGTTGTCCGGCAGGCGCGCGGCCCAGTCCTGCGGCACCAGGCCACCGTGGTCGGCGAGGGCGTTGATGTCGGTGGCCATGTTCATGGTGATCACATCGGCGGCCAGGCCGTCGATCACCGCCCGTGCCTGCTTGCTCGAACCGCCGTGGGACATCTGGATCTGCAGCGGTTGGCCGCCTTCGGCCTGCCAGTGCTTCTGGAAGGCGGCGTTGTAGTCCTTGTAGAAGTCGCGCATCACGTCGTAGGAGACGTTGAGCAGGGTCGCCGCCTGGGCGGAAGTGGCCAGGGCGAAGCCGGCGGCCAGCAGGGAGAGGGGCAGTAGGCGTTTCATCGGACGTCCTTGGATTCGGATAACGACGCCGACTATAGAAGCGGATTTTTATTCTTTGAAAGAATAATTGATTAGATGCTTATGCCTTTTGGCTGGAATTCTCATATCTCTTTATGGAATAAATAAATCGTTATTTATTCTTTTTATTCCATTTCGTTCCTGAGCATAGTGAGCCCCACGCAACGAACCGCCAAGGAGCAACACCATGAGCATCCGTCTGGGCGACATCGCCCCCGATTTCGAGCAGGACTCCAGCGAAGGCCGCATCCGTTTCCACGACTGGCTGGGCGACAGCTGGGGCGTGCTGTTCTCCCACCCGGCCGATTTCACCCCGGTGTGCACCACCGAGCTGGGTTTCACCGCCAAGCTGAAGGACGACTTCGCCCAGCGCGGCGTCAAGGTCATCGCCCTCTCCGTGGACCCGGTGGACTCGCACCTGAAGTGGATCGACGACATCAACGAGACGCAGAAAACCCGGGTCAACTTCCCGATCATCGCCGACGCCGACCGCAAGGTCTCCGGCCTGTACGACCTGATCCACCCCAACGCCAACGACACCCTGACCGTGCGCTCGCTGTTCATCATCGACCCGCACAAGAAGGTGCGCCTGATCATCACCTACCCGGCCAGCACCGGGCGCAACTTCCACGAGATCCTGCGCGTCATCGACTCGCTGCAGCTGACCGACCAGCACAAGGTCGCCACCCCGGCCAACTGGCAGGACGGCGACGAGGTGGTGATCGTGCCGTCGCTGAAGGATGAGGCGGAAATCGCCCAGCGTTTCCCCAGGGGCTATCGCGCGGTGAAGCCTTACCTGCGTCTGACCCCGCAGCCGAACCGCTGAGGAGCCGCCATGCACGTGGTTCTGTTGTCCGGCAGCCCCTCGGCGCGCTCGCGCACCGAGCTGCTGCTGGAGTACGCCCGCCAGCACCTGCAAGGTCACGGTCTGGAGGTCAGCCTGCTGCGCGTGCGTGATTTCCCGGCCGAGGCCCTGCTGCACGCCGACTTCGCCAGCCCCGCCGTGCAGCAGCTGCAGGCAGCGGTGGCCAGCGCCGACGGCCTGGTGGTGGCGACGCCGGTGTACAAGGCGTCGTTCACCGGTGCGCTGAAGGTACTGCTCGACCTGCTGCCGGAGCGCGCCCTGGCGCACAAGGCGGTGTTGCCGCTGGCCAGCGGCGGCAGCCCGGCCCACCTGCTGGCCGTGGACTACGCGCTGAAGCCAGTGCTGGCCGCGCTCAAGGCGCAGGAAATGCTCCCCGGCCTGTTCGCCGTGGACAAGCAGATCGCCTATGCGGAAGGGGACCTCCCCGCGCGCATCGACGACGAACTGCGCGAGCGTCTCGACGAGTCGCTGGACCAGCTGCTCGCCGCCCTGGCGCGGCGGCCCCGGCCGATCGACCCGCAGCTGTTGAACGACCGGCTGGTGAACGCCCGCTGGAGTATCTGAACCGACGCGGGTGAAACCCGCGAAACACGCAACGCCCTTCCTTACTCACCCGCCAACGGGCGAGCAGGTCGACACCCAAATCACGAATTGCAAAGGAGAGCGCCATGCGCACTATCACTTTGCGTCGGAGCCTGGTCGCCCTGTTTGCCGCGGCCATTTCTTTCGGCGCCATAACTCAAGCTCAGGCCGAGACCCTGCGGATCGGCTATCAGAAGTACGGCACCCTGGTGCTGCTCAAGGCCAAGGGCTCGCTGGAGAAGCGCCTGGCCGAGCAGGGCATCGAGGTGCAGTGGACCGAATTTCCCGGCGGCCCGCAGCTGCTCGAGGGGCTGAACGTCGGCTCGATCGACTTCGGCACCACCGGCGAAGCGCCGCCGATCTTCGCCCAGGCCGCCGGTGCCGACCTGCTGTACGTGGCGCATGAGCCGCCGGCGCCGACCAGCGAGGCGATTCTGGTGCCCAAGGACTCGTCGCTGAAGTCGGTGAGCGAGCTGAAGGGCAAGAAGATCGCCCTGAACAAGGGCTCCAACGTGCATTACCTGCTGGTGCGCGCTCTGGAAGACGCCGGCCTGAAGTACAGCGACATCCAGCCCGTGTACCTGCCGCCGGCCGATGCGCGCGCCGCCTTCGAGCGTGGCAGCGTTGATGCCTGGGTGATCTGGGACCCCTTCCAGGCCGCCGCCGAGCATCAGCTGCAGGCGCGTACCCTGCGCAACGGCGAAGGCCTGGTGGCCAACCACCAGTTCTACCTGGCCGCCAGGCCCTACGCCGAGAAGCACCCGGAAGTGGTCAGCGTGCTGGTCGAGGAGATTCGCTCGGTCGGTGGCTGGATTCGCCAGAACAGCGCCGAGGCGACCCAGCAGGTCGCGCCGCTGCTGGGCCTGGTCCCGGAAATCACCCGCACGGCGGTCGAGCGCCAGGCCTACGGTGCGCAGTTCATCAGCCCGGATGTGGTCGAGGCGCAGCAGCAGATCGCCGACACCTTCAGCGACCTCAAGCTGATTCCCAAGCGCCTGACCATCAAGGACGTGATCTGGACTCGGCCAGATGGACCGCCGGCCTCGGCCAAGGTGGCCCAGCAGTAGGTTTTTCCTTCTCCCCTCGGGAGAAGGTGGCGCGCAGCGCCGGATGAGGGTGTCGGCATACCGCTGCGCTCTCTCCCCTCACCCCCGCCCCTCTCCCAATGGGAGAGGGGAGTAAACCAAGGAGACCACTCCATGAGCCTGAATATTTTCTGGTTCCTCCCCACCCACGGCGACGGCAAGTACCTCGGCACCGCCGAAGGCGCGCGCGCCGTCGACCACGGCTACCTCACCCAGATCGCCCAGGCCGCCGACCGCCTCGGCTTCGGTGGCGTGCTGATCCCCACCGGGCGTTCCTGCGAGGACTCCTGGCTGGTGGCCGCCTCGCTGATCCCGGTGACGCAGAACCTGAAGTTCCTGGTCGCCCTGCGCCCTGGGATCATCTCGCCCACCGTGGCCGCGCGCCAGGCGGCGACCCTGGATCGTCTGTCGGGCGGCCGCGCGTTGTTCAACCTGGTCACCGGCGGCGACCCGGACGAGCTGGCCGGCGATGGTCTGCACCTGTCCCACGAGGAGCGCTACGAGGCCTCCGTCGAGTTCACCCGCATCTGGCACCGCGTGCTGGAGGGCGAGACGGTCGACTACGCCGGCAAGCACATCCAGGTGCAGGGCGCCAAGCTGCTCTACCCGCCGCTCCAGCAGCCGCGCCCGCCGCTGTACTTCGGTGGCTCCTCCGAGGCCGCCCAAGACCTCGCCGCCGAGCAGGTCGAGCTGTACCTGACCTGGGGCGAGCCGCCGGCCGCGGTGGCCGAGAAGATCGCCCAGGTCCGCGCGAAAGCCGCGGCCCAGGGCCGCGAGGTGCGCTTCGGCATCCGCCTGCACGTGATCGTGCGCGAAACCAACGAGGAAGCCTGGGCCGCCGCCGACCGTCTGATCAGTCACCTGGATCAGGACACCATCGACCGTGCCCAGGCTTCCCTGGCGCGTTTCGACTCGGTGGGCCAGCAGCGCATGGCCGCCCTGCACGGCGGCAAGAAGGACAACCTGGAAGTCAGCCCCAACCTCTGGGCCGGAGTCGGCCTGGTGCGTGGCGGCGCCGGCACCGCGCTGGTCGGCGACGGCCCGACCGTGGCCGCGCGGGTGAAGGAGTACGCCGACCTTGGCATCGACACCTTCATCTTCTCCGGCTACCCGCACCTGGAGGAGTCGTATCGGGTCGCCGAGCTGCTGTTCCCGCACCTGGACATCGCCCAGCCGGAACGCCCGGCGTCGCGCGGCTACGTCAGCCCGTTCGGCGAAATGATCTCCAGCGACATTCTGCCCAAGGCGGCTGCGGCGAGTTGAAAGGCACCCTCTCCCCAGCCCTCTCCCATAAATGGGAGAGGGAGCATATCTGCGCTGCCCGCCAGTTCGCCGGCACTGGCTTGGCTCCCCTCTCCCGCTCGCGGGAGAGGGGCTGGGGGAGAGGGTGGTTGTCCACACTCATAGTTAAGGAGCGTTGAGCATGTCGACGCACAAGCTACACAACATCGGCCGCCGCCTGGCGCCCTGGGCGCTGCCCGTGGCCCTGCTGGCGATCTGGCAGGGCGCGGTGGTGGCCGGCTGGCTGTCCACCCGCATCCTGCCGGCGCCGAGTGCGGTCATCGCGGCCGGCTGGGCGTTGCTGGAAAGCGGCGAGATCTGGACCCACCTGGCCATCAGTGGTCAGCGCGCCGCCATCGGTTTCGCCATCGGCGGCGGCCTGGGCCTGCTGCTCGGCTTTATCACCGGCCTGTCCAACTGGGGCGAGCGTTTCCTCGACAGCTCGGTGCAGATGATCCGCAACGTGCCGCACCTGGCGCTGATCCCGCTGGTGATCCTGTGGTTCGGTATCGACGAGGCGGCGAAGATCTTCCTGGTCGCCCTCGGCACCCTGTTCCCCATCTACCTCAACACCTACCACGGCATCCGCAACGTCGATCCGGCGCTGGTGGAAATGGCGCGCAGCTACGGCCTGAAAGGCTTCGCCCTGTTCTGGCAGGTGATCCTGCCCGGCGCGCTGCCGTCGATCCTGGTCGGCGTGCGCTTCGCCCTCGGTTTCATGTGGCTGACCCTGATCGTCGCCGAGACCATTTCCGCCAGCGCCGGCATCGGCTACCTGGCGATGAACGCCCGCGAGTTCCTGCAGACCGACGTGGTGGTGCTGGCCATCCTGCTCTATGCGGTGCTGGGCAAACTGGCCGATCTGGCCGCCCGTCTGCTCGAGCGCACCTGGCTGCGCTGGCACCCGGCCTACCAGGCCAAGGCAGGTGCGCGATGACCGCCCTGCACAGCATCCGCCAGGGCATTCCCCTGGCGGTGGAAGGCATCCGCAAGGCGTTCGGTGAGCGCGAGGTACTGCAGGGCATCGATCTGCACATCCCGGCCGGCCAGTTCGTCGCCGTGGTCGGTCGCAGCGGTTGCGGCAAGAGCACCCTGCTGCGCCTGCTGGCGGGCCTCGATCAGCCCAGCGTCGGCCAGTTGCTGGCCGGCAACGGCCCGCTGGCCTCCGCCCGCGAGGATACCCGGCTGATGTTCCAGGACGCCCGCCTGCTGCCGTGGAAGCGGGTGATCGACAACGTCGGCCTCGGCTTGTCCGGTGACTGGCAGCCCAAAGCCCGCGAGGCACTGGCCGCCGTCGGCCTGGCCGACCGCGCCCAGGAATGGCCGGCGGCCTTGTCCGGTGGGCAGAAGCAGCGCGTGGCGCTGGCCCGCGCGCTGATCCATCAGCCGCGCCTGCTGCTGCTCGACGAGCCGCTGGGCGCGCTGGATGCGCTGACCCGCATCGAGATGCAGCAGCTGATCGAGCGCCTGTGGCAGCAGCACGGCTTCACCGTATTGCTGGTGACCCACGACGTGGCCGAGGCGGTGGCGGTCGCCGACCGGGTGATCCTGATCGAGGAGGGCGAGATCGGTCTCGACCTGGCCGTCGACCTGCCACGCCCGCGTCAGCGCGGCTCGGCGCGCCTGGCCGCGCTGGAGGCCGAAGTGCTCAACCGGGTGCTGGCGCTGCCCGAACTGCCGCCGCAGCCCGAACCCGTTTCACCCCTGCCCACGCAATTGCGCTGGGCCCTGTAAGCAGCAAAAGAGCAGCAAGTCCATAACCCGGATGCAATCCGGGAGCGGTACCCACTATTCCCGGATTGCATCCGGGCTACTTGAGAGATGAAGGAGCAACACCATGACCATCAAAGCCATCAACGTACGCAACCAGTTCAAGGGCACCATCAAGGAGATCGTGATCGGCGACGTGCTGTCGGAGATCGACGTGCAGACCGCCGCCGGCATCGTCACCTCGGTGATCACCACCCGCTCCGTGCGCGAGCTGGAGCTGCGGGTGGGCAGCGAGGTGATCGCTTTCGTCAAATCCACCGAGGTGTCGATCGCCAAGCTCTGAGGCCGGCGCCCCTCAGGCGGGCGCCGATACCGCCAGCAGCTGCTCGGCCGGTTGTGGCCTGCCGAACCAGTAGCCCTGGCCGAGGTTGCAGCCGGCCTCGCGCAGGTAGGCCGCCTGCTCGGCGGTCTCGATGCCTTCGGCCAGCACGCGCAGGCCCAGGCTCTGGCCAAGGCTGACCACGGCGCGGGCAATCGCGGCATCCTCGCTGTCCTGCGGCAGGCCGCGCACGAAGCTCTGGTCGAGCTTGAGCTTGTGCACCGGCAGGCGCTTGAGGCGGGCCAGCGAGGAATAGCCGGTGCCGAAGTCGTCGATGGCCAGGCGCACGCCCAGGCCTTGCAGATGGCCGAGCAGCTCCTGGGCGCGCTCGGGGTTGTCCATCACCGCGCTTTCGGTCACTTCCAGCTCCAGGTGAGTGGCGGCCAGCCCGGTCTGGCGCAGCACGCGCTCGACCCGGCGATCCAGCTCGCCGCGTCCGAACAGACGGCTGGAGACGTTCACCGCGACGAACTCCAGGGCACGGCCTTCGGCCAGCCAGCGCACCATCTGCGCGCAGGCCTGTTCCAGCACCCAGGCGTCGATGGCGCCAATCAGGCCGCTGTCTTCGGCCACCGGGATGAACTCGCCCGGCGCTACCAGGCCGCGCTCCGGATGCTGCCAGCGCACCAGCGCCTCGACGCCGAGCATCGCGCCGTCGTCCAGGCGGTGGATCGGCTGGTAGTGCACGCGCAGCTGCTCCTGCTCCAGGGCCACGCGCAGCTCGGCCTCCAGCTTGATGCGCTGACGTGCCTGGGCGGTCATCTCCTGGCTGTAGAAGCTGAAGGTCTGGCGCCCGCTGCTCTTGGCGCGGAACAGCGCCGAGTCGGCATTGCGCAGCAGCTTCTCGACGCTGTCGCCGTCGTCGGGGAACAGGCTGATGCCGATGCTGGCGCCGACGAACAGGGTCTCGTCTCCGATGCTGAACGGCTGCTCGAGGCAGTCGAGCAGGCGCTGCGCCAGCAGCGAAGCGTGTTCGGCCTGGGCACAGTCGCCGCTGAGCAGGCCGAATTCGTCGCCGCCCAGGCGGGCCAGGGTCACGCCCTGGCCGAGAGCGTTGTGCAGGCGCTCGCCGATCAGCTTGAGCAACTGGTCGCCGGTGTTGTGGCCGAGGCTCTCGTTGACGATCTTGAAGTGGTCCAGGTCGACCAGCAGCAGGGCGCCGCGCCGGCCGTCCTGGCGCGCGCGCTGCAGCGCCTGGTCGATGCGTTCGCCGAACAGCAGGCGGTTGGGCAGGCTGGTCAGCGGGTCGTGGTGGGCCAGGTAGTCCAGCTCCTGCTGCGAGTGCTTGATCGCGCTGATGTCGGAAAACACCGCGACGTAATGGCTGAGGTTGCCGTTCTCGTCATGGATGCTGCGGATGCACTGCCAGATGGGGAACACGTCGCCGCCCTTGCGCCGGTTCCAGATTTCCCCGCTCCAGGAGCCGCGCTGCTCCAGGGCGTGCCACAGGCTGCGGTAGAAGTCCGGGTCATGGTGGCCGGACTTGAACATGTTCGGCGCCTTGCCCAGCACTTCGTCGCTGGAATAGCCGGTGATGCGGCTGAAGGCCGGGTTTACGTGGACGATCTTCAGCTCGCGGTCGGTGACCAGCACGCCTTCCAGGGTGCTGTCGAACACCACGGCGGCCTGGCGCAGGCTCTCCTCGTCGGCACGGCGCTGGGTGATGTCGCTGGAGGTGCCGATGAAGCGGCTCGGCTCGCCGTCCTCGTCCAGCAGCAACTGGCCGCGGGCGTACAGCCAGCGGTAGTCGCCGTTGCGATGGCGCAGGCGGAAGATGCCCTCGTAGTAGGGCGGGCGATCATCCACCAGGGCGCGCAGGCGCTCTTCGGCGAGGTGGCGGTCTTCCGGGTGCAGGCGCGATAGCCAGGCTTCGCGGTCGGTGCCGAAGTCTTCTGGGCTGTAGCCGAGCATCTCGCAGTAACGGCGCGAGTAGAACACCCGGTTGCTCTTCATGTCCCAGTCCCACATGCCCTCCTGGGCCGAGTCGAGGGCCAGGGCCAGGCGCTCCTCGCTGCCCTTCAGCGCTGCGCGCGCCAGGTGCTGCTCGCGCCAGTGCTGGGCCAGCGCGCAGTACAGGGCCAGGCCGCTGACCAGGACGAAGAGGAAGCCCTTGAGCGACTGATAGTGAGCCAGCGCGTCACGGTCCAGGCCCAGGGCGAGCAACAGCGCGTCGCTGAAGAGAATCCACAGGGATGCGATGGACAAATAGAGCAGAGTCAGCTGCAGTGGGTTGCGCCGAAAGATCATCAGAGAGGGGTCAGCCATGGCATCGGGAGTGTGCACTGCCGCACATTATAGATAAGACGGCATCCAGTGCATTCTCGTCTAACGGCGCACTGGCTTTCTCCCGCAGCTTGAGCATAATGCCGAGAGACTGAGTTTACAGTCGTTCTCTTCCCCGCGAGGCTACACCCTACATGTGGTACAACGGTTTTCTCGATCTGTCGCCCTGGCAACTGGTGGCAGTCACCCTGGTGATGACCCATATCACCATCGTCAGCGTCACCGTCTACCTGCACCGCTACTCCGCGCACCGCGCGCTGGAGCTGCATCCGGCACTCAAACACTTCTTCCGCTTCTGGCTGTGGCTGACCACCGGCCAGAACACCCGCGAGTGGACCGCCATCCACCGCAAGCACCACGCCAAGTGCGAAACCGTCGATGACCCGCACAGCCCGGTGATCAAGGGCCTGAGTACCGTGCTGCGCAAGGGCGCCGAGCTGTACCAGGAAGAGGCGCGCAACGAAGAAACCCTGCGCATCTACGGCAAGAACTGCCCGGATGACTGGATCGAGCGCAACCTCTACAGCCGTTTCCCGATCGGCGGCGTGACCCTGATGGCGATCATCGACCTGGCCCTGTTCGGCGTGCTCGGCATGACCGTGTGGGCGATCCAGATGATGTGGATCCCGGTGTGGGCGGCGGGCGTGATCAACGGTCTCGGCCATGCCATCGGCTACCGCAACTTCGAGTGCCGCGACGCCGCCACCAACCTGGTGCCCTGGGGCATCCTGATCGGCGGCGAGGAGCTGCACAACAACCACCACACCTACCCGAACAGCGCCAAGCTGTCGGTGAAGAAGTGGGAGTTCGACCTGGGCTGGGCCTGGATTCAGTTGTTCAGCTTCCTCGGCATGGCCAAGGTGCAGCGCGTGGCACCGATTGCCCACCGCGTCGAGGGCAAGCGCAGCCTGGACATGGACACCGCCATGGCCATTCTCAACAACCGTTTCCAGATCATGGCGCAGTACCGCAAGCTGGTGATCAAGCCGCTGGTGCAGCAGGAGCTGGCCAAGGCCGATGCTTCGGCCCGCCACCTGTTCCACCGCGCCAAGCGCCTGCTGTCGCGCGAGACCAGCCTGCTCGACGAGCGCCACCAGGCGCGCATCGCCGCCATGCTGGAGCAGAGCCAGGCGCTCAAGGTGATCTACGAGAAGCGCATCGCCCTGCAGCAGATCTGGGTCAAGACCAGCAGCAACGGCCACGACATGCTCGAAGCGATCAAGCAGTGGGTGCACGAGGCCGAGGCCAGTGGCATCCAGTCGCTGCGTGACTTCGCCGAGCAGCTCAAGACCTACTCGCTGCGCCCGGCCACGGCCTGAGTCGCCGTGCTGTGAAAAAGCCCGCCACCTGGCGGGCTTTTTTATGGACGACCATCAGCCGTGCTGCGGTGCCGGCTGCTGCTGGGTGATGCAGTGGATATTGCCGCCGCCGAGGAGGATCTCGCGGCCAGGCACCATCACCACGCGGTGCTCGGGGAATACGCGCTGGAGGATGACGCGGGCTTCTTCGTCCTTGGCGTCGTCGAAGCTCGGCGCGACGATGCCGCCGTTGACGATCAGGAAGTTGACGTAGGAGCCGGCCAGACGGATCGACGGGTCGCGTTCCTGCGTGCCTTCGGCGGCATCGACGCCGGCGCATTCTTCCTCGCTGGCATGGATCGGGCCGGGGATCGGCATCTTGTGCACCACCAACTGGCGGCCCTTGGCGTCGCGGGCGCTCTCCAACACGCGCATGGCCGCCTGGCAGCGTGGGTAGTTGGGGTCATTGACGTCGTCGGTCCAGGCCAGCAGCACCTCGCCCGGGCGCACGTAGCAGCAGAAGTTGTCGACGTGGCCGTCGGTCTCGTCGTTGAACAGGCCGTCCGGCAGCCAGATCACGGTATCGATGGCTAGGTGTTCGCGCAGCATCGCCTCGATCTGCTCGCGGCTTAGGTGCGGATTGCGGTTTTTGTTGAGCAGGCATTCCTCGGTGGTGATCAGGGTGCCTTCGCCATCGACATGGATGGAGCCGCCTTCCAGCACGAAGCCCTCGGTGCGGTAGCGGTCGCAGCGCTCGATCTCGAGGATCTTGCTGGCTACCTGGTCGTCGCGGTGCCACGGCCAGTACAGACCGCCATCGAAGCCGCCCCAGGCATTGAAGGTCCAGTCCACGCCGCGCACCTCGCCGCTGGCGTTGGTGACGAAGGTCGGACCGGTGTCACGCACCCAGGCGTCGTCGGTGCTGATTTCCACCAGGCGGATGTTGCTGCCGTCGAGGCGCGCGCGGGCGTTTTCGTACTGCCCGGCGGAGACGCAGATCGTCACCGGCTCGAACTCGGCTATCGCCTTGGCCACGGCGGTGAACGCCGCCTGCGCCGGCTTGCCGCCCAGGCGCCAGTTGTCCGGGCGCTCGGGCCAGACCATCCAGGTCTGGCTGTGCGGTTCCCATTCGGCGGGCATGCGGAAGCCGTCGGCGCGCGGGGTGCTGTTGAGGGTGGTCATGTCGTGTTCCTGTCCTTTACAAGGGTTGTCAGGTGCTACGCAGGCTCGGATGGCCATTCGGTGTTCGGTATGGCGTCCCCTCTCCCGTTTACGGGAGAGGGTTAGGGAGAGGGTGGTTGCCTTGCCCTCTCCCCCAGCCCCTCTCCCACATGTGGGAGAGGGGAGCCATCAGGATTCCAGCGAGCCGTCCAGGGTCTTCAGCGGATCGTACAGGTTCGGCCGGCGGTCGCGGAACACGCCCCAGGCGCTACGCACCTGCTCGAGGCGGTCGAGGTCGAAGCTGTGTACCAGCACGCCTTCTTCAGTCTCATTCAGTTCCGCGACCTTCTGGCCGAATGGATCGGCGATGAAGGAGGAGCCGTAGAAGGTGATGGCGTAGCCGTCCTGTTCCTCGCGACCGATGCGGTTGGCGGCGATCAGCGGCATCAGGTTGGCGCCAGCGTGGCCCTGCTGCACGCGCTGCCAGTGGTCGCGCGAGCTGATGCTCGGGTCGTGCGGCTCGCTGCCGATGGCGGTCGGGTAGAACAGCAGCTCGGCACCGAGCAGCGCCATGCTGCGCGCGGCCTCGGGGAACCACTGGTCCCAGCAGATGCCCACGCCGATCTTCGCGTAGCGGGTATCCCAGACCTTGAAGCCGGTATCGCCCGGGTTGAAGTAGTACTTCTCGTGGTAGCCGGGGCCGTCCGGTATATGGCTTTTGCGGTACACGCCGAGGTTGCTGCCGTCGGCGTCGAGGATGGCGATGCTGTTGAAGCGGGCACGGCCGGCACGCTCGTAGAAGCTGATCGGCAGCACCACCTGCAGTTCGCGGGCGACTTTCTGGAAGTGCGCGATGGCCGGGTTCTCGGCGGTCGGGGTGGCCAGCTGCAGGTAGTCCGGGTTGGGCTTCTGGCAGAAGTAGGGGGTCTCGAACAGCTCCTGGATCAGGATGATCTGCGCGCCCTGGGCGGCCGCGGCGCGCACCAGCTTCTCGGCCTTGGCGATATTGGCGGCGCTATCCCAGGAGCAGGCCATCTGGGTGGCGGCGACGGTAACGATACGCGACATGGAACACCTCGCAGGAGCAGGGCAGGTCATCGGACCCTTGGCGGTGCCGCTGGAGCGGCGAATGCTCGATTTATATCCGATAAATATCGGCTTTAAAAGCTGATTTTTATCGGATTAGGCTTCTCGCGTACGCGATGCTTGATAATTATCTATTTTATGGGCTTTGTTGCTGAGGCGTCCTGGCGTGGCAGGGCCTCGGCGAGGAGGTCCTGCCGAGGCGATGGGCGCCGATAGAAATCGGTCAGCTCAGCGGCTGTTCGCGCCTGGGCAGGGCGGCGGGCAGGTACAGGCCGAGGTAGGCATCGAACACGCGCATGCCTTCCTCGGCCAGGCGCGGGGTGATTTCGCCGTGCAGCTGCACCGAGCGGGCATAGACCCGGTCACCCAGTTCCATGGCCAGGGTGAACACGTCGATATCGGCCGGCAGCTGTGGCAGCGGGAAGTGCCGGTCGAACAGCGCCTGCATCAGGCGACCCAGTTCCAGGTCGTGCTGGCGGTCGGCCTGGGTCACTTCGGACAGCCCGTGCTGGGCCAGGATCAGCTGGCGTGCGGCGCTGTCACCGGCGTAGATCGCCAGCATGCGTTGTTCGATGACCCGCGACAGATCGCGCCAGCTGCGCAGTTCGGCATGTTCCACCGGTTGCAGCAGGCAGTCGCGGAAGGCGGCGTGGATATCGGCGGTGAGCGCTTCGAGCAGCGCCGGCACGCTGGCGAAGAAGTGGTACACCGAGGACGGTGGAATCTCGGCGCGCTCGGCCACCGCATAGATGGTCAGGCCGGCGAAGCCCTGGCTGCTGAGCAGTTCGCGCGCCGCCGCCAGGATCAGCTCGATGCGCGCCTGGCTGCTGGCGCGGGGTTTGCGGGCGGTGGCGGGGCGGGGCATGCTCATCTCCTGTCCGTGCGAGGCGCTATTGGACGCCAGACGGGCAGGGGTGGCAAGCCGTTCGTCGGGAGGGGGTGGGTCTACCGGCCTGGTACGGACGGGTCACGGCTGGTGGCGGCGCACCTGCCGCTTGTCGTGGCGCAGGTGCTCCAGCGCCTCGAGGTTCAGCTGCCGTCGCGGAAACGGGTCCAGGTTTCGTCGCGTGCGCTCTTCAGCTTGTCCGACAGCGGCATCAGGGCGAACAGGCGATTCTTGGCGCTGTCCAGATTGCGCCCCAGCTGCTCGCGCAGCTTGGGTTCGAGGAACTGCTGCGCGCCGAGGTTGGCGCTCGGGTAGAGCGTCTCGCTGCTGATCTGTGCGGCCACCTGCGGCTGCATCAGGTAGTCGATGAACTGGTGGGCCAGGTCGGCACGCCGCGCGCTGGACGGGATCACCAGGTTGTCGATGAACAGCGTGGAGCCTTCCTCCGGTACCACGAACTGCACCGGCTGCCCGGTATCGCTGGCGCCCAGGGCGTCGCCGACCCAGGCCACGGCCACGCACAGCCGGCCCTGGTTGAGGTCGTCGATGTAGCGCTCGCTGTCCACATAGCGCAGGTTCGGACGCAGGCCCATCAGGGCTTCGCCGGCCTTACGCAGGCGCCCTGGCGAGCTGTTGGTGAGGCTGCGGCCCTGGTAGCTGAGCAGGTTGTAGAACATCTCGTCCGGGGCATCCAGCACGCTGACGCCGCAGGAGGCCAGCTTGCTGCTCTGCGCTGGATCGAACAGCAGGCTCCAGCTGGAGGGCAGCGGTCCGCCGTAGGCCGCTTCGGCCTGCGGCGTGTTGATCGCCAGGCCCACGGCGCCCCACAGGTAGGGCACGGCATAGCGGTTCTGCGGGTCCACGGCGGCCAGCTTGCTCAGCAGCTGCTTGTCCAGGTGCTTGCGGTTGGGCAGGCGGCTCATGTCCAGCGGCTGTACCAGCCCGGCCTTGATCAGCGGCGGCAGGTCGTTCTGCGAGGGCACGGCGATGTCGATGCTCTCGCCGCTGGCGAGGATCTTGTCGAGCTCCTCGGCCGAGGCGTAGGTGTGGTACTCCACGGCGATGCCGGTGGCCTTGGTGAAGTCCGCCAGCACCTGCGGGGCGATGTAGTCGTTCCAGTTGTAGACCCGGATGCTGTCGGCGGCAGCCGCGAGCCCCGGGGCGAGGGTCAGCAGCAGCGGAGCAAGAATGCGAAACATGACGACCTCCTCGGTGATTGTCGGGCAAGGCTTTGCCGCACCGCGCACCCGGGGTGACGGTCGGCAAAGCGCTGGCGGCAGATAAAACAACGCCGGCACTGCGGCCGGCGTTGGGGTGTTGCATCAAACGGTATGCAGGTACCAGTTGTATTCGAGATCGGAGATGGTGGTCTCGAACTCCTGCAGTTCGGCTTCCTTGCACGCGACGAAGATGTCGATGTAGTCCGGGCTGATGTACTTGTTCAGCACTTCGCTGTCGTCCAGCTCGCGCAGAGCATCGCGCAGGTTGTTCGGCAGGCTTTGTTCCAGCTGCTCGTAGGAGTTGCCTTCGATCGGCTCGCCCGGATCGATCTGGTTGGTCAGACCGTGGTGAATGCCGGCGAGGATCGCCGCCATCATCAGGTAGGGGTTGGCATCGGCCCCGGCCACGCGGTGTTCGATGCGCACGGCATCGGCACTGCCGGTCGGCACGCGCACGGCCACGGTGCGGTTGTCCAGGCCCCAGCTCGGCGCGTTGGGCACGTAGAACTGCGCGCCGAAGCGGCGGTACGAGTTGACGTTGGGGCAGAGGAAGGCCATGGACGCCGGCATGGTCTCCAGGACACCGCCGATCGCGTGGCGCAGTGCGGCGTTCTCCTGGGGATCATCGCTGGTGAAGATGTTCTTGCCGGTGGTCTTGTCGAGCAGCGAGATGTGCACGTGCAGGCCGTTGCCCGCCTGGCCCGGGTAGGGCTTGGCCATGAAGGTGGTGTCCATCTCATGGTCGTAGGCGATGTTCTTGATCAGGCGCTTGAGCAGCAGGGCGTAGTCGCAGGCCTTGATCGCGTCCTCGGTGTGGTGCAGGTTCACCTCGAACTGCGCCGGGGCACTTTCCTTGACGATGGCGTCGGCCGGGATGCCCTGTTCCTTGGCCGCTTCCAGCATGTCCTGCAGGCAGTCGACGTACTCGTCGAGGTCGTCGATCAGATACACCTGGGTGGAAATCGGACGCTTGCCGGACAGCGGCGAGCGCGGCGGCTGCGGACGGCCGTTCACGTTCTCCTGGTCGATCAGGTAGAACTCCAACTCGAAGGCTGCGCAGATGCGCAGGTTCATCTCGTCGAACTTGGCCACTACCTGGCGCAACACTTCGCGCGGGTCGGCGAAGAAGGGTTGGCCGTCCAGCTCGTGCATGGTCATCAGCAGCTGCGCGGTGGGGCGCTTCTGCCAGGGCTCGTTGCACAGGGTATTGGGAATGGGGAAGCAGATGCGATCAGCATCGCCGATGTCCAGGCCGAGGCCGGTGCTTTCTACAGTAGAGCCGTTGATGTCGAGGGCGAACAGCGAGGCGGGCAGGTTGATGCCTTTTTCGTACACCTTGTGCAGGCTGTTACGTTCGATGCGCTTACCGCGCACCACCCCATTCATATCAGCAATCAGAAGGTCAACGAACTGGACTTCCGGATGTTCCTTAAGGAACGCGTTCGCCTCGTTGAGCTGAACGGCACGCGGGGGTACCGACATGATGCAACACCTTTATTGTTAAAAATTTCAATCATTCGCTTAAGCAGCCCTGAGTCAATCTCAAACACCCTGGGCTGTCAATAGCGTCCCATTTTGCCCTGAAACGGGGCTCGATGGCCAGTTTTGGGGCATTACAAGGTTTTCAGACCCGCTGGTCAGCCTTGTGCAGCCTGCTGCTCAGCCGCCTGTGTTCGATTTTTTACAGCCCTATTGTGTAATAAATTGAACAAGGCTAATCTCGGCCTCACCTGACAACAGCATAAGAACGGGTGTCCCATGTTGCGCCTGCCGATCATCGGCGTCACGGCCTGCACCAAGCAGGTCGGTCTGCATCCCAACCACATAGTCGGCGACAAATACGTACGCGCCGTGGCGGTGGGGGCCGAAGCGCTGCCCCTGGTGATTCCGGCGCTGGGCGAGCTGATCGATCACGACACCCTGCTGGCCAGCGTCGACGGCCTGCTGTTCACCGGTTCGCCGTCCAATGTCGAACCTCATCATTATAGTGGCCCGGCCAGCATGCCCGGCACACATCACGATATCTTCCGCGACGCCACCACCCTGCCGCTGATCCGCAAGGCCATCGACGCCGGGATTCCGGTGCTGGGCATCTGTCGCGGCTTCCAGGAAATGAACGTGGCCTTCGGCGGCAGCCTGCACCAGCGTGTGCAGGAAGTGGCCGGCATGATGGACCACCGCGAGCCGGCCGATCAGCCGGTTGAAGTGCAATATGCCCCCCGCCACACCGTGCGTGTACAGGCGGGTGGGGTGCTCGCCGGCCTCGGCTTGCCGGACGAGATTCAAGTCAATTCCATTCATGGCCAGGGCGTTCAGCGTCTGGCGCCGGGCCTTCGCGTAGAAGCACTGGCGCCTGACGGGTTGATCGAAGCCTTCTCCGTCGAAGGTGCGCCAAGTTTCGCGCTCGGGGTGCAGTGGCACCCGGAGTGGCAGGTGCGATCGAACCCGAATTATCTCGCCATCTTCCAGGCCTTTGGTGAGGCATGCAGGAAGAGGGCGGGGCAACGCTGAGTAGGTGAGCAACCGGTCGGCGAAGCTCGGAGGTTTCGCTAGGCTTTAACCGGTCCGCAGTAGCCGCTCTACAACCCTGAGGTCTCTATGAGTACCAAGCTAGACCAGCTCACCAGCTGGCTGAAAGAACGCAAAATCACCGAAGTTGAATGCTTGATCAGCGATCTTACCGGCATTGCGCGCGGCAAGATTTCGCCGACCAACAAGTTTCTCGACGAGAAGGGCATGCGCCTCCCCGAGAGTGTGCTGCTGCAGACCGTGACCGGCGACTATGTCGAGGACGACATCTATTACGAGCTGCTCGACGAGGCGGACATCGACATGTTCTGCCGCCCCGACGAGAACGCCGTGTTCCTCGTGCCCTGGGCCATCGAGCCCACTGCGATGGTGATCCACGACACCTTCGACAAGCAGGGCAACCCGATCGAGCTGTCGCCGCGCAACGTGCTCAAGAAGATTCTCAAACTCTACGCCGACAAGGGCTGGAAGCCGATCGTCGCGCCGGAGATGGAGTTCTACCTGACCAAGCGCAACAGCGACCCGGACTTCCCGCTGGTCGCGCCGATGGGCCGCTCCGGCCGCCCGGAAGTCGGTCGTCAGTCCTTCTCCATCGACGCGGCCAACGAATTCGACCCGCTGTTCGAGGACGTCTACGACTGGTGCGAGCTGCAGGACCTGGACCTCGACACGCTGATTCACGAAGACGGTCCGGCGCAGATGGAAATCAACTTCCGTCACGGCGACGCGCTGCACCTGGCCGACCAGATCACCGTGTTCAAGCGCACCATGCGCGAGGCCGCGCTGAAACACGATGTCGCTGCCACCTTTATGGCCAAGCCGATCACCGATCAGCCGGGCAGCGCCATGCACATTCACCAGAGCGTGGTGGACATCAAGACCGGCAAGAACCTGTTCTCCAATGCCGACGGCACCATGAGCGAACTGTTCATGCACCACATCGGCGGCCTGCAGAAGTACATCCCCGAGGTGCTGCCGCTGTTCGCGCCGAACGTCAACTCGTTCCGCCGCTTCCTGCCGGATACCTCGGCACCGGTGAACGTCGAGTGGGGCGAGGAGAACCGCACCGTGGGCCTGCGCGTGCCGGAAGCGTCGCCGCAGAACCGCCGCGTGGAAAACCGCCTGGCCGGTGCCGACGCCAACCCCTACCTGGTGCTGGCGGCCTCCTTGCTGTGCGGCTACATCGGCATGGTCGAGGGCCTCAAGCCGAGCGCGCCGGTCAAGGGGCGCGGCTACGAGCGCCGCAACCTGCGCCTGCCGGTGACCATCGAGAGCGCACTGGAGCGTATGGAAGCCTGCAAGGACGCCGAGAAGTACCTGGGCGAGAAGTTCGTACGTGGCTACGTCGCGGTCAAGCGCGCCGAGCACGAGAACTTCAAGCGCGTGATCAGCTCCTGGGAGCGTGAGTTCCTGCTGCTGTCGGTGTGATTGGGGCGGGCGCGGCAGGCCGCGCCCGTTGCCACGGATTTCATCGGGTCGCCGCCGGCGGCTCGCGTATAGAAAGGTGTTGTTATGACCAATGCAGTGACCAACCCGAAAACCCGCGAGTGGCAGGCCATGAGCCGTGAGCACCACCTCGCGCCGTTCAGCGACTACCAGCAGCTGCACGAAAAGGGCCCGCGCATCATCACCAAAGCCGACGGCGTCTATCTCTGGGATAGCGAAGGCCACAAGATCCTCGACGGCATGGCCGGCCTCTGGTGCGTCGCCGTCGGCTACGGCCGTGAAGAGCTGGTCGAGGCCGCCGCGGCGCAGATGCGCGAACTGCCGTTCTACAACACCTTCTTCCAGACCGCCCACCCACCGGCGCTGGAACTGGCCAAGGCGATCGCCGAAGTGGCGCCGCAGGGCATGAACCATGTGTTCTTCACCGGCTCCGGCTCGGAAGGCAACGACACCATGCTGCGCATGGTCCGCCACTACTGGGCGTGCAAGGGCCAGCCGAACAAGAAGGTGATCATCAGCCGACACAACGGCTATCACGGCTCCACCGTGGCCGGCGCCAGCCTGGGCGGCATGAAGTACATGCACGAACAGGGCGACCTGCCGATCCCGGGCATCGTGCACATCCCGCAGCCGTACTGGTTCGGCGAGGGCGGCGACATGAGCCCCGAGGAATTCGGTGTGTGGGCCGCCGACCAGCTGGAGAAGAAGATTCTCGAAGTGGGTGAAGACAACGTCGCCGCCTTCATCGCCGAGCCGATCCAGGGCGCCGGTGGCGTGATCATCCCGCCGGAAACCTACTGGCCGCGCATCCGCGAGATCCTCGCCAAGTACGACATTCTGTTCGTCGCCGACGAAGTCATCTGCGGCTTCGGTCGTACCGGCGAGTGGTTCGGTAGCGATTTCTACGGTAACAAGCCGGACCTGATGACCATCGCCAAGGGCCTGACCTCGGGCTATGTGCCCATGGGCGGCCTGATCGTGAGTGACAAGGTGTTTCAGGTGATCAACGCCGGCGGTGATTTCAACCACGGCTTCACCTACTCCGGGCACCCGGTGGCGGCCGCCGTCGGCCTGGCCAACCTGCGCATCCTCAAGGAAGAAAAGATCCTCGAGAAGGTTCGCGAAGAAACGGCACCGTATTTGCAGAAGCGTTTGCGTGAGCTGGCGGATCATCCGCTGGTGGGTGAGGTCCGCGGTGTGGGCATGCTCGGCGCCATCGAACTGGCGAAGAACAAGCAGACCCGCGAGCGTTTCCCGAGCGAGATGGGCGTCGGCATGATCTGCCGCGGCCACTGCTTCGAGAGCGGCCTGATCATGCGCGCCGTGGGCGACACCATGATCATTGCCCCGCCCCTGGTGATCAGCAAAGACGAAATCGATGAACTGGTGGAAAAGGCGCGCAAGTGCCTCGATCTGACCGCCCGCGCGGTGCTGGTATAAGGCTTGAGCCTCGGGCTCGACCTTGCCAGACTGCACGAGCGTTGGCCAGGCTCACCGGAGGGTGCGTCGCTGAGGCGACGCAGCCCCGGATACTTCAAATGACAATGGAGCTAACCCGCATGATCAAGACCTTCGGTAAAACACTGCTCGCCGTGACCCTGGCGGGCACCGTGGCCGGCATGGCGCAGGCTGAAGACAAGGTACTGCACGTCTACAACTGGTCGGACTACATCGCCCCGGATACCGTCGAGAAGTTCACCAAGGAAACCGGCATCAAGGTCGTCTACGACGTCTTCGACTCCAACGAGACCCTGGAAGCCAAGCTCCTGGCCGGCAAGTCCGGTTACGACATCGTGGTGCCGTCCAACAACTTCCTGGCCAAGCAGATCAAGGCCGGCGTCTACCAGCCGCTGGACAAGTCCAAGCTGCCGAACTGGAAGAACCTCGACGCCAACCTGATGAAGACCATCGAGGTTTCCGACCCGGGCAACCAGTACGCCTTCCCCTACATGTGGGGTTCCATCGGCATCGGCTACAACCCGGAGAAGGTCAAGGCCGTGCTGGGCGAGAACGCCCCGGTGGATTCCTGGGACCTGCTGTTCAAGCCGGAGAACATCGAGAAGCTGAAGTCCTGCGGCGTGTCCTTCCTCGATTCGCCGACCGAGATTCTGCCGATCGCCCTGCACTACCTGGGCCACAGCCCGGTCAGCCAGGACGCCAAGGAACTCAAGGAAGCCGAAGCGCTGTTCCTCAAGATTCGCCCGTCGGTGACCTACTTCCACAGCTCCAAGTACATCTCCGACCTGGCCAACGGCAACCTCTGCGTGGCCGTCGGCTACTCGGGTGACATCTATCAGGCCAAGTCCCGCGCCGAAGAGGCCAAGGGCGGCGTGACCGTTGCCTACAACATTCCCAAGGAAGGCGCCGGTACCTTCTTCGACATGATCGCCATGCCGAAAGATGCCGCCAACCCGGAAGCGGCCTACGCCTTCATGAACTTCCTGATGAAGCCGGAAGTGATGGCCGAGATCACCAACTTCGTGCAGTTCCCGAACGGCAACGCCGCCGCGACCGCACTGGTTGACGAAGCCATCCGCAAAGACCCGGGCATCTACCCGAGCCAGGAAACCATGGCCAAGCTGTATGCCTTCCCGGATCTGCCGGCCAAGGTGCAGCGCACCATGACTCGCAGCTGGACCACCATCAAGTCCGGCAAGTAACAGACAGCAGCGACACCCTCCGGCGGGTGCTCCCGCCGGAGCCCCGCAGGAGGTTCCATGACCCCTTCGACTACCGTTACACACGAGCCCCACACAGCTCCGTGCGCGGGCGGCTGGGCGACGGGCATGGACGTCAGGGATAGGACAGACCGAATTTCCAACAGTCCGGGTCGCTCTGCGGCCTGCAAGATCAACAAGAAAGAGGACCGACGTTTGCGAATTTCCTTCCGCAAAACCCTGACTGCGGCCGCTGTGGCCCTGGGGCTGACCACTGTCGCGCAGGCTGCGCCCAGCGTGCATATCTACAACTGGACCGACTACATCGGCGAGACCACCCTGGATGACTTCCAGAAGGCCACCGGCATCAAGCCGGTCTACGATGTGTTCGACTCCAACGAGACCCTCGAAGGCAAACTGCTCGCCGGCCATTCCGGCTACGACGTGGTCGTGCCCTCCAACCATTTCCTCGGCAAGCAGATCAAGGCCGGCGCCTTCCAGAAGCTGGACAAGAGCCTGCTGCCCAACTGGCAGAACATCGACCCGGCGCTGCTCAAGCAGCTCGACGTGAACGACCCGGGCAACGAGTACTCCGTCCCCTACCTGTGGGGCACCAACGGCATCGGCTACAACGTCGAGAAGGTCAAGGCCGCGCTGGGCGTCGACAGCATCGACTCCTGGGCCGTGCTGTTCGAGCCGCAGAACCTGCAGAAGCTCGCCAGCTGCGGTGTCGCCTTCATGGACTCGCCGGACGAGATGTTCCCCGCCGTGCTCAACTACCTGGGCCTCGACCCGCGCAGCACCAACCCGGACGACTACAAGAAGGCCGAGGAGAAGCTGCTGGCGGTGCGTCCCCACGTGACCTACTTCCACAGCTCGAAGTACGTCTCTGACCTGGCCAACGGTGACATCTGCGTGGCCTTCGGCTACTCGGGTGACGTATTCCAGGCCGCCGCCCGTGCCGAAGAGGCGGGCAAAGGCATCCAGATCGCCTACAGCATTCCCAAGGAAGGCGCCAACCTGTGGTTCGACATGCTGGCCATCCCGGCCGACGCGAAGAATGCCAAGGAAGCCCATGCCTTCATCAACTACCTGCTCGACCCGGCGGTGATCGCCAAGGTCAGCGACTATGTCGGCTACGCCAACCCCAACCTCAAGGCAGGCGAGCTGATGGACCAGGAAGTGCGCAACGATCCTTCGGTCTACCCATCCCAGGCCGTATTGGACAAACTGTACGTTTCGGCCGAGTTGCCACCGAAGATTCAGCGTCTGATGACCCGCAGCTGGACCAAGGTCAAGTCGGGTAAATGAGTTCACTGCCCGGCCTCGCCGGCCGGGCACGATTTATCTTTCCGGGAGTTTTGGAAATGGCCGTTGCCTCCAGCGCCTACAAGAAAGCCCTTGAGGGCAACCAGCAACCCAAAGAGGTGCTGGTCAAGATCGACCGCGTGACCAAGAAATTCGACGAGACCGTGGCGGTCGATGACGTCTCGCTGACCATCAACAAGGGCGAGATCTTCGCCCTGCTCGGTGGCTCCGGTTCGGGCAAGTCGACCCTGCTGCGCATGCTCGCCGGCTTCGAGCGCCCCACCTCCGGGCGCATCCTGCTCGACGGCGTGGACATCACCGACATGCCGCCCTACGAGCGGCCGATCAACATGATGTTCCAGTCCTACGCACTGTTCCCGCACATGACCGTGGCGCAGAACATCGCCTTCGGCCTCAAGCAGGACAAGCTGCCGCAGGCCGAGATCGACGAGCGCGTGGCCGAGATGCTCAAGCTGGTGCACATGACCCAGTACGCCAAGCGCAAGCCGCACCAGCTGTCCGGCGGCCAGCGTCAGCGTGTGGCCCTGGCCCGTTCGTTGGCCAAGCGTCCGAAGCTGCTGCTGCTCGACGAGCCCATGGGTGCTCTGGACAAGAAGCTGCGTTCGCAGATGCAGCTTGAGCTTGTCGAGATCATCGAACGCGTCGGCGTGACCTGCGTGATGGTGACCCATGACCAGGAAGAGGCCATGACCATGGCCCAGCGCATCGCCATCATGCACCTCGGCTGGATTGCCCAGACCGGCAGCCCGATCGACATCTACGAGACCCCGGCCAGCCGCCTGGTCTGCGAGTTCATCGGCAGCGTCAACCTGTTCGACGGGGTGATCACCACCGACGAGGCCGACCACGCCATCATCAGCTGCCCGCAGCTGGACAAGCCGATCTACATCGGCCACGGCGTCAGTACCCGCGCCGAGAACAAGTCGGTCAGCTACGCCCTGCGTCCGGAGAAGCTGCTGATGGCCACGCAGCTGCCGGCCGATCACGAGCATCCGAACTACAACTGGTGCAATGGCACCGTGCACGACATCGCCTACCTCGGTGGCCATTCGGTGTACTACGTCAAGCTCAGCTCCGGGCAGATCGTGCAGTGCTTCATCGCCAACGCCGAGCGCCGCGGCAAGCGTCCGACCTGGGACGACGCGGTGGTGGTTTACTGGGAAGACGACAGCGGCGTGGTACTGCAATCATGAAGATCGGCAAACTGAAACGCTACCTGCCCACCGGGCGGCATGCCGTGATCGGTGTGCCCTTCTTCTGGCTGTTCCTGTTCTTCCTGCTGCCGTTCTTCATCGTCCTGAAGATCAGCTTCGCCGAAGCCGACGTGGCCATTCCGCCGTACACGGAAATCTACAGCTGGGCCGACAATCAGCTGTCGATCCTGCTCAACCTGGGCAACTACGTGCTGCTGGGCGAGGACGAGCTGTACATCTCGGCCTACCTCGGCTCGCTGAAGATGGCCTTCATCAGCACCCTGCTGTGCCTGCTGCTCGGCTACCCGATGGCCTACGCCATTGCCCGCGCCAGCAAGGAAGCACAGACCGTGCTGCTGCTGCTGATCATGATGCCGACCTGGACCGCGATCCTGATCCGCGTCTACGCCTGGATGGGCATCCTCAGCAACAACGGCCTGCTCAACGGCTTCCTGCAGGGCATCGGGCTGATCGACCAGCCGCTGCAGATCCTCAACACCAACCTGGCGGTGTACATCGGCATCGTCTACTCGTACCTGCCGTTCATGATCCTGCCGCTCTACGCCAACCTGGTGAAGCACGACATGAGCCTGCTGGAAGCGGCATCGGACCTGGGTTCGAGCAACATCAACAACTTCTGGAAGATCACCGTGCCGCTGTCGAAGAACGGCATCATCGCCGGCTCCATGCTGGTGTTCATCCCGGCGGTGGGTGAGTTCGTGATTCCCGAACTGCTCGGCGGCCCGGAGACCCTGATGATCGGCAAGGTGCTGTGGCAGGAGTTCTTCAACAACCGCGACTGGCCGGTGGCGTCCGCCCTGGCGGTGATCATGCTGGCGATCCTCATGGGCCCGATCATCTGGTTCAACCGCAACCAAGCTAAAGAGATGGAGGGTCGCGCATGAAAAAGCTCAGCTTCTCCAACGTCATGCTCTGGGTAGGCCTGGCCTTCATCTACCTGCCCATGCTGATCATGGTGATCTACTCCTTCAACGCCTCCAAGCTGGTGACCGTGTGGGGTGGCTGGTCGATCAAGTGGTACGCCGGCCTGCTCGACAACAGCCAGCTGATGGGCTCGGTGGGGCGTTCCCTGGAGATCGCCCTGTACACCGCCGTGGCGGCCGTGGCACTGGGTACCCTGGCCGCCTTCGTGCTGACCCGGGTCACCCGCTTCAAGGGCCGCACCCTGTTCGGTGGCCTGGTTACCGCACCGCTGGTGATGCCGGAAGTGATCACCGGTCTGTCTCTGCTGCTGCTGTTCGTGGCCATGGCCCAGCTGATCGGCTGGCCGCAGGAGCGTGGCATCGTGACCATCTGGATCGCCCACACCACTTTCTGCTCGGCCTACGTGGCGGTAGTGGTGTCGGCGCGCCTGCGCGAGCTCGACCTGTCCATCGAGGAAGCGGCCATGGACCTGGGCGCCAAGCCGTGGAAGGTGTTCTTCCTGATCACCATCCCGATGATCGCGCCTTCGCTGGCCGCTGGCGGCATGATGTCCTTCGCCCTGTCGCTGGACGACCTGGTGCTGGCCAGCTTCGTCTCCGGACCGGGCTCGACCACCCTGCCGATGGAAGTGTTCTCCGCCGTGCGCCTGGGCGTGAAGCCGGAGATCAACGCGATCGCCAGCCTGATCCTGCTGAGCGTATCGCTGTTCACCTTCCTCGCCTGGTACTTCACCCGCCAGGCCGAGGAGCGCCGCAAGCGCGCCATCCAGCAGGCCATGGAGGCCATGGCCCAGGAAGCGTCCGGCTCCAACTGGAAGCCGGCCCAGGCCGCGTAAGGCGGTTGCTGCGCCATGAAAAAGGCCGCCTTCGGGCGGCTTTTTTCATGGCTGCGAAATGTGGGCGCTATCACCTTCTGCCGGGGTTATTCATGTTGCCCGGGCTTCAATTCAATAAGCTTGTTGCACAGCAGCCCCTGAAAATGAATGGAAGCAGAACAACATGGTGAGATTTCTTCTACTGGCCGCGCTTGGCTTGATCGCGCAACCGGCATTGGCGAACTATCCGTGCCCGGGTGGCCCCGGGCCTGGAGAACAGCAGATCGGTGTTGGCGGTGGCACCCATGGCGTTGCCGCGGTTCCGCTGTGCGTGGCCACCGGTGGCGGGTCTGACAGCTCCGGCGGTGGCTATGCCGGCTACCGCTGTGACGGCTGCAATATTTTTGCCGACCCTGCACCGCCCAGTTACGACGCCATGAGCATTGCCATCAACGAGCAGGCGGCCAGAAACGCCGAACTCCAGAAACAGATGCAGGAAGCCGAAGCCAAACTGCAGAAGCTGGAGGCGGACCCGGAGTACCAGCGCTACCAGCAGGGTGAATGGAAAATCTTTCAGGGCAGGAAGGATTCGGCGCCCGGAGACAATTGCGTGGCCATGTGGAGCAAGGCGGGTGGCGCAGTCAGTATTGTCGGCCCTGGCAAGGCCTATCAGGGCGGAATGCTGATCTTCTGGAGTGCGGATATTCCCCGGCCTGCGGAGACGCAAACCGTTGCCGTGACACTCAAACAGTCGAAGTATCAGCCGCAGTCGGTGAATGCGTTGAATTTCTCGGTACCGAATATTCCCGCCGGTGCGCTCGGCCTGACCGTGCCGAACATCGACGCGGCGCTGAACACCATGCTGGACGTTGAGCATTTCGTCGTCGAGATGGGTGGGCATGCGGTGGCAGATATCGACTGGACCGATGGCTTGGCCGCGCGTGCCCAGCTGTATCAATGCGTCAGTAACCGCTAAGGGAAATGGCCCGGGCCGCCTGGGGCGGTTGCTGCGCCAAGAAAAAGGCCGCCATCGGGCGGCCTTTTTCGTCAGCGGCGCTCAGTCGACGGGGTGCAGTTCCAGTGTGCCGCGGGTGTGGGCCTGCACATCCGCTTCGGCGAAATACATCGGCAGGTACTGCCCGGCTACATAAGCCTCGGCCTGGTCCGCGTAATGTCCGTCGAACGGCACACCGCTTTGCCCTGTCGGGTTGATGCCCAGCGCCTGGTCGGCGGCGGCCAGGTCGACCAGGCGCCGGGTCGAGGGGCCGTAGACCACTGACCAGGGCGCCGGGCCGACCCGATGCGACAGGTTGTTCGGCACTTCGTGGCCGCCGGGCACGGCGAAGGGGCCGACGTTGAACAGCAGGTGCAGCGGCTGCTGCGCGCCCAGCGGGTGTTCATGGGTCAGCGTATGGCCCTTGCCCCAGGCCCACTGGCGGCTGTCCGTACCGAAGCGCTGGCGCAGATGGGCGAGGCTGGCCTGCCAGGCGGCCTTGACCGTATCGGCGCGGCTCTCCACGGCTTCGCTGCCGCGCCTGTCCCACCAGGGCGAGGCAGCATCGGCGCTCAGGCGGGGCAGGGCGGTGTCGAGCACGCGGGTCTGCAGCAGGCTGTCGAAGAAGGCATCGCCCAGCTCGTCATGCATGGCCTGCCTGGCCAGCTCGTAGGTGAGCTGGTTAAACAGGGTGGCGGCGGTGGACTCCAGCGGATGGCCGCCGTCCCAGGCCGCCAGCTGCTCGACCAGGCCGCGTTCCTCGTCACTGGCTGCCGCCGCGCGCAGGTCGGCGAGGATCGGCGCCAGCAGGCGCGGGCCGTAGCCGGTGCCGTCGTCCAGCTGCAGCGCCTGGCTGTTGTGGGTATCCCACTTCACGTCCGCCTGGGCCAGGCGCTGGTTCAGGCGCACGCCACGGTCGGCCAGGTTGTAGTAACCGGGGATGGCCGCGCCGGTCGGCGAGTCGGGCTGGTAGTTGGCGGAGACGATGTAGCCGCGCGCCGGGTTCTCCTCCTGCGGGTTGGCGGCGAACGGCAGGAAACCGGGCTTGTCCGCCTCGCCGTTGCTGCCATCGAGGATGAAGCTCGGGTTCACCCCGGCCGGGCGCTGCGGCAGCTTGCCGGCGGCCCACCAGCCGATGTCGCCGCTGGCGTTGGCATAGATCACGTTGAGGCCGGGAGCGTGGATCTGCGCGACGGCGGCGCGGGCCTTGGCCAGACTGTCGGCGCGGTTGAGCTGGTAGAAGGCGTCGAGGATCGGGTTCTCGGTTTCGAGGAAGGCCCACCACATGGCGATGGGCGTCTGGCCGGGATTGGCCAGGGCGTCGTTGACGATCGGGCCGTGCGGCGAGCGGCGCAGGGTGATGCTGACGTCCTCGCCGCCCTTGACCCTGATCGTCTCCTCGCGGCTCTGCAGGTCGACCCACTGACCGTTGATCGACACCTGGTTGGGATTGTCCGGATTGACCTGCTCGGCGATCAGGTCGAGATCGTCGTTCTGGAACATGGTCAGGCTCCAGGCGAACTGCTGGTTGTGGCCGAGCGAGGCGTAGGGGTTGAGCGCCTGGTGGTGACCGTACAGCTCGAAGCCGGGGTAGCTCAGGTGCGCCTCGTACCACACCGCCGGCGCGGCGAAACGAATGTGCGGATCGCCGGCCAGCAGCGGCTTGCCGCTGGCAGTACGGCTGCCGGCCACCGCCCAGGCATTGCTGCCCTCGAATTGCGGCAGGCCGGCGTCTTCCAGCGCCTGCAGGCTGAGGCGGGCCAGGCTGTCGAGGGCTCGCCAGTCGTCGCGGCCAAGGCGCTGAGCAACGGCGCCGCCAGGGTGCCAGTCGAGATCGAATACCTTCAGGTAGTCCGCGCCGAGCTGGTCGCGTACCTGGGTCAGCACCGGCTCGGTGCGGAAGGCGGCGGCGAAGCTGTAGGCCATGTAGCCGGCCACGGACACCGTGTCCTCGAGGCTGAAGGGGCGTTTCTCGATGCCCAGCAGATCGAACTCCACCGGCAGCGGGCGGCTGGCCTGGAACTGGTTGATGCCGTCCAGGTAGGCCTGCAGCGCCTTCACCGAGGGGCTGTTGCGGTCGAGGTTCTGTACGTAACGGTCGGCATGCTGGCGGATGCCCAGACTGCGGAACAGGCGGTCGGTATCGACCAGCTTGGGCCCCAGCACCTCGGCCAGCTCGCCACGCGCCAGGCGGCGCAGCAGCTCCATCTGGAACAGGCGGTCCTGGGCGTGGACGAAGCCCAGCGCGCGGTACAGGTCGGCCTCGTTCTGGGCCTGGATATGCGGCACGCCGCGCTCGTCGTAGCGCACCTGCACTGGCGCCTGCAGGCCGGCCAGGGGTAGCGCGCCGTCGCGCACCGGCAGTTTGTTGTCGATGTACCAGGCACTGCCGGCGGCTGTCGTGGCAACCACCACGGCGAGGATGGTCAGACTGCGTTTCATGACGCCTCCTTGTTGTTGTGCGGCCATTCTGCGCAGCACTGCGGTCGGCGGCATTGACCGTAGATGCGTTCGCTGGAATTCTCTGGTCAAACAAGGAGCGCCCCATGTCCTCATTGGCCGGAACCGCGCCGCTGACCCACTCCGCCACCCTGCGGCGCCTGCTGTACGAGGCCCTGACCGAGCTTGGCCATGATCCGGCGAGTATCTACCGACGCGCCAACCAGCACCGCCGCCTGGTGCCGCCACCGACCGAGGGCCGTCTCAGCCATGACGAGGCGCCCCTGTTCTGGCAGGCCGCCGACGCCCTGTGTGGCGACCCCGACATCGGCCTGCACCTGGGCGAGGTGATGAAGCCGCGCCTGCTCGATGTGGTCGGCTACCTGCTGCTGGCCAGCTGCGACCTGCAGCAGGCGCTGGACAGCTTCCTGCGCTTCCAGCACATCCTCGCCGGCGGCTTCGTCGCCCAGCTACGCGTCGAGGGCGAGCGTGCCTGCCTGGTGCTGGATCTCAACTATCGCGGCTTCGGCCCCCTGCGCCAGCAGATGGAGTGCCTGGCGCTGCTGTTCATCAAGCTGCTGCGCCTGGTCACCGACGACGAGTTTCGTATCACTGGCCTCGACTTCCGCCATGCCCGGCCGGCGCGGGTCGGCGAGCACCGCCGCTTGTTCGGCCTGCTGCCGAACTTCGCCGCCGCCCACGACGCTCTGTGGTTTCCCGCCGCATTGCTCAGGCGCCCGTCGCGTAACGCCAATCCCGGCCTGCATCGGCTGCTCTGGCAGCATGCGCAGGCGCAGCTGGCCGAGCTGGTGGAGAACGACCTGCTCAATCGTCTGAGCTACCTGCTCGGCGTGCGTCTGGGCCAGGCGGACTGTTCGCTGCGGGCCTGCGCCGACGAGCTGGGCATGACGGCGGCGGCGCTGCAGCGCGGCCTGGCCGCCCAGAGCAGCCATTTCACCCAGGTGCGCGAGGCGATCCAGCAGGCTCGTGCCCATGAGCTGCTGCAGGGTGGCCTGGCGATCCGCGAGGTGGCCCGTGCCTGTGGCTTCGCCGAGCTGTCGCCGTTCTACCGGGCATTCAAGCGCTGGTACGGCATTGCCCCGGATGCCTATCGGGCCAGGTTGTTGCTGGAGGAGGGCCGGTAGTAGGTATCCCACAGCCGGTTGCGGAACTTGTAGGTGGGGTCCACGCGCTGCTTGAGGGCGAAGAACTCCGGCGCGCGCGGGTAGGCGGCGAGGAACTGCTCGCGGCTGGCGTGGATCTGGTAGGGCAGGTAGTAGCGCCCGCCGCAGGCCAGTGCGGCGTCGATCAGGTCGCGGGTCCAGGCCGCGGCGCGCTTGCGCTCCGCCACTGAGCTGCCCTGGCGGTAGTAGAGCACCAGGGCGAAGACTTCCTGCGGGGCCCAGGCCAGCAGGCTGCCGGGGTCGGCCTTGGCATGGCGGATGGAGACGTTGATCAGGTTGGCCTGGTGCTGGCCGGTCAGCCGCGCCAGTTCGCCGACGAAGCGCTCCAGCTGCGCCGGCGGCACGAAGTACTCCTGCAGCACGAAGCTGAAATCCGGCCCCGCGATGGGCTCCAGTTCGCGCACATCGAGGCTGGCCTCGTGGTTGCGCCACTGCACCTGCGTGCCGCGAAACAGCAACGGGTCCAGCGCCGCCTCGCGCAGCATGCGCCCGGTACGCGAGGCGCTGGTCAGGCGAATGCCGGCCTTTTGCAGGTGGTAGCTGCGGTCGGCGGGCGTCAGCCTGGCTGTCTCGGTTAGCGGTGCATCGGTGCGCCGGTAGGACACGGCGCGCACCTTGTCGAAGCGGTCCGGGTAGAGGATGCCGTTGTGCAGCACCAGGTCGCTGTGCCCGCGCACCTCGCGGTCGAACCAGGCGCGGTACTGGCTCAGCGGCATCACCTGCGACTCGCGGGCGATGCGGCTGTTCTCCGCCAGGCCCAGGGTGGCCTCGACTATCACGCCGAGCCCGCCGTAGCCGCCGATGGCACCATGGAACAGCTCGCTGTTGTGCTGCGGGCTGGCGTCCACCAGGCTGCCGTCCGCCAGCACCAGGCGGATGCTGCGTACCGAGCCGATCAGCGCGCCTTCGCCGACGTAGCGGCCATGCACGTTGACCGACAGCGAGCCGCCGACCGTGAAGTTGGCATAGGACTGCATGATCTGCGGCGACAGGTCGTAGCGATCGACGTACTCGAGAATCTCGCGCCAGGTGATGCCGGTCTGCACGCGGATCTCGCGGCGCTCGGCGGAAAATGCCAGCACCTGGTCGAAGTCGCGCATGTCGAGCTGCAGGGCGCCCTCGGTGGCGGTCTGCCCGCCCATGCTGAAACGCCCGCCGCCGATGCTGATCGGGCCGGGGTGGTTCTTCACGGCGGCGACTATCTGCTGCAGTTCGGTGGGGGCGAGAACGCGCTCGACCCGGATCGGGTTGAGGCCGGTGACGTCGTTGACCGTCTCGGCGGCCAGCGCCGGCAGGCCCAGGAGGATCAGGAGAAGCAGCAGGGCGCGCATGAACTTTCCTTGTTCGTGGCGCGGCGGATCAGCTCTGGATGGTCGCCGCCGGGTTGATCACACGGCCCAGGCCGAGGTTGCGCAGGGCCAGGTGCAGGGTGCTGTGGATGACCTGCGGGTTGTCGATGGTCATCAGCTGGCCGAGCAGCTCCCTGGCGCGGCTGGCGCTGATCTGGCGCAGCAGCCACTTCACCTTGGGCAAGTTGGTGGCGTTCATCGACAGGCTGTCGAAGCCCATGGCCAGCAGCAGTACGGCGGCGGCCGGGTCGCCGGCCATTTCGCCGCAGATGCTTACCGGCTTGCCTTCGGCATGCGCGCCTTCGACCACCAGCTTGAGGGCATGCAGCACGGCCGGGTGGAGGAAGTCGTAGAGGTCGGCGACCCGCGGGTTGTTGCGGTCCACCGCCAATAGATATTGCGTCAGGTCATTCGAGCCGACCGAGATGAAGTCGACCTGGCGGGCCAGCTCGCGGATCTGGTAGACGGCGGCGGGAATCTCGATCATCACGCCCACCGACGGCATGGGAATGTCCACGCCTTCGTCGCGCACCTCGCCCCAGGCGCGGTGGATCAGGTGCAGCGCCTCTTCCATCTCCTGGATGCCGGAAATCATCGGCAGCAGGATGCGCAGGTTGTTCAGGCCTTCGCTGGCCTTGAGCATGGCGCGCACCTGGACCAGGAAGATTTCCGGGTGGTCGAGGGTGATGCGGATGCCGCGCCAGCCGAGGAACGGGTTGTCTTCCTTGATCGGGAAGTAGGACAGGGCCTTGTCGCCGCCGATGTCGAGGGTGCGCATGGTCACCGGCAGCGGGTGGAAGGCAGCCAGCTGCTCGCGGTAGTTGGCCAGCTGTTCCTTTTCACTGGGGAAGCGTTCGCCGTTCATGAACGGCACTTCCGTGCGGTACAGGCCGACGCCCTCGGCGCCGCGCTCCTGGGCGCGTTTCACATCGGCCAGCAGGCCGGTGTTGACCCACAGCGGCATGCGCTGGCCGTCCAGCGTCTCGCACGGTAGTTCGCGCAGGGCATCGAGGCCCTGGGCCAGCTGGCGTTCTTCCTCGACCACTTCGGCGTACTGCTTGCGCAGCAGCTCGCTGGGGTTGGTGAAGACTTCGCCGTGGTAGCCGTCGACGATCAGCTGGATGCCGTCGACCTTGGAGTAGGGCAGGTCGACTACGCCCATGACCGTGGGAATGCCCATGGCGCGGGCGAGAATGGCCACGTGCGAGTTGCCCGAGCCCTGTACCGAGACCAGGCCAACCAGCTTGCCCTCCGGCACCTGGCCGAGCATGGCGGGCGACAGCTCCTCGCTGACCAGGATGCTGTTGTCCGGGTAGACCAGGCTCTGCTTGCGTTCTTCCTGCAGGTAGGCGAGCAGGCGCCGGCCGAGGTCGCGCACATCGCTGGCACGCTCGCGCAGGTAGGCGTCGTCCATCAGCTCGAAGCGCGAGACGTGCTCGGTGACCACCTGGCGCAAGGCGCCCTGGGCCCACTGGCCGGTCTTGATGACCTTGCGCACCTCGTTACCCAGGGCGTTGTCGTCGAGCATCATCAGGTAGACCTCGAACAACGCGAGCTCTTCCTTGCGTAACTGGCTGGCGAGCTTGGCGGACAGCTCCTGCATGTCCTCGCGGACCCATTCCAGGGCCTTGCCGAACAGCGCCAGCTCGGCCTGGATATCGTCGATGGCCTTGTCCGGCACCACGTTGAGGTCGGCCGGCGGCAGTACCACCACGGCGGTACCCACGGCGGCGCCGGGAGAGCCGGGCACGCCGACGAAACGGGCCTCCTGGATACCCTTGCCCTGCTTGCCCAGGCCACGGATCGAACCGGTGGCCTCGGCGTGGGCGATTACCCCGGCGAGCTGGGCGCTCATGGTGACCAGGAAGGCTTCCTCGCCCTCGTCGAACTGGCGGCGGTCCTTCTGCTGCACCACCAGTACGCCCATCACCCGGCGGTGGTGGATGATCGGCGCGCCGAGGAAGGAGGCGTAGCGTTCCTCGCCGGTCTCGGGAAAGTACATGTAGCGCGGGTGTTCGGAGGCGTGCTCGAGGTTGAGCGGCTCCTCGCGGGTGCCCACCAGGCCGACCAGGCCTTCGTTGGGCGCCATGCTGACCTTGCCGATCGAGCGCTTGTTGAGGCCGTCGGTGGCCATCAGCACGAAGCGGTTGCTGTCCGGGTCGAGCAGATAGACCGAGCAGACGTGGCTGCCCATCGCTTCCTTCACCCGTTGCACGATGATCGTCAGCGCCGCCTTGAGGTCCTTGGCGGCGTTTACTTCCTGAACGATCTTGCGCAGGGTGTTGAGCATGGCTCGCACTTGAACTCCGTCAGTCGCGCGCCAGCAGGCGCGGGGCTAATTCCTTCAGGGCGCGACGGTAGACCTCGCGCTTGAATGTGACTACCTGGTTCAGCGGGTACCAGTAACTGACCCAGCGCCAGCCGTCGAACTCCGGCTTGCCGGTCAGGTCCATGCGCACCCGGCTCTCGTCGCCGGTCAGGCGCAGGAGGAACCATTTCTGCTTCTGCCCGATGCACAGCGGCTGGCTGTGGGTGCGCACCAGGCGCTGCGGCAGACGATAACGCAACCAGCCACGGGTGCAGGCGAGAATCTTCACATCCTGCTCTTCCAGCCCCACTTCCTCGTTCAGTTCGCGGTACAGCGCCTGTTCGGCCGACTCATTGGGGTTGATGCCGCCCTGGGGAAACTGCCAGGCGTCCTGGTTGATCCGTCGTGCCCACATGACCTGGCCGACATCATTGGTCAGGATGATGCCGACATTGGGGCGGAAACCATCGGAATCGATCACGGAGCAGCACCTCGAAAACGCATGTTCCGGCATTGTTCCACAAAGGCCGCGGGCGCAGCAAACGCGCGGCCCGCAGCAATGGGCAGAGGCGTCGAAAGCGGCTATTCTGGCGCCCCTTCGTGACACTATGAACCAGGTATCCAGACGTGCGCCTTGCCCTCTTCGATCTCGACAACACCCTGCTGGCCGGCGACAGCGACCACAGCTGGGGCGAATTCCTCTGCGAGACCGGCCGCGTCGATGCCGTCGAATACCGTGCACGCAACGATGCCTTCTACGCCGACTACTGCGCCGGCAAGCTCGACGTGGTGGCCTACCAGAGCTTCACCCAGGCCATCCTGGCGCGTACCGAGGCTGCCGAGCTGGCGCGCTGGCAGGCCGAGTTCATGGCCGAGGTCATCGAACCGATCATCCTGGCCAAGGGCGAGGCGCTGCTGCGCAAGCATCGCGAGGCCGGCGACAAGCTGGTGATCATCACCGCCACCAACCGCTTCATCACCGCGCCGATTGCCGCGCGCCTGGGCGTCGAGACCCTGCTGGCCACCGAATGCGGCATGGATAACGGCCGCTACACCGGCCACGTGGCGGGCATACCCTGCTACCAGGCGGGCAAGGTCGTGCGCCTGAACGAGTGGCTGGCCGAAACGGGCCTGAGTCTGGACGGCGCCTACTTCTACAGCGACTCGCGCAACGACCTGCCGCTGCTGGAAGCCGTGGCCAATCCGGTGGCGGTCGATCCGGATGACACCCTGCGCGCCATCGCCGGCGAGCGCGGCTGGCCGGTGCTCAGCCTGCGCGGCTGATCGGCCGCGCCATCAGGGCGTGGGCATGAAGCGCTGCAGTAGCTCGGCGTGCTGGCCGCTTTCCTGGCTGGCGATGAAGATCTGGTTGAGCTGGTTGACCAGTTGCTCACCCCGCGGCGAACCCTTGCTGACCAGCAGTTAGAAGTTCTTGCGGATGTCCAGGCGCAGGCTGCGCAATTCCGCATGGCCCTGGTAGATGCCCAGGGCGATGCCGCTGGTCAGCGGTTCGATCTCGCTGGGGAAGAACTCGCAGCGCTGGCGTTCCAGCATGTCCAGCACCTGCTGGATGCTGGGGAAGCGCTGCGGTTCCTGGACCACGCCGTAAGGCGCGTAGTTGTAGCCGATGACCCCGCAGAAGCGCTTGGCCGGCAGCGCGGCGGGCGTGCTCGGCGGCTGGTTGAAGCGGCGGGCGGAATAGAACAGGCCCAGGTGCGTCTGGTAGAGCGGCACGCTGTAGTGTGCGTAGGCCGCCCGTTCGGGTTTGTAGCTGGCATCCCAGGTCAGCTCGCAGCGGTTGTTGCTGGCGAACTCGGCCAGTTCCTGCTGCACCCGTGCCCAAGGCAAGTATTGAATGCGATGCTGCAGACCGAGCTGTTGCAGGGCATCCAGCACCATGGTCGTGGCGGCGCCGGTCAGGCGGCTCTGGTCGATCTTGCCGTCCTGCCGTTCCCAGTAGGTGTAGGGCGGCCACTCGTTGCCTTCACCCAGGCAGATCTGCACCGGCGCTTCGCCCGCCAGGGCGGCGCTGCTCAGGCTCAGGGTCAGTGCGCTGCAGCAGAGTCTGTTCATCGGCCCCGCCACTCATAGAGAGCAGCATAGCCGAGGGGTCAGAGCGGCTTGGCCACCATCAGCCAGAAGATGACGATGAAGGCGATGAACGCCGGCCAGCCCAGCACGAACCAGATGCGCATATAGCGGTTGGCCCGCTCGGGCAGTTCGCCGCCAGTGGCCAGCGCCTCGCAGGCCATATCGCGCACGCGGATCTGCAGCCACAGCACCGGCAGCCAGCACAGCCCGGCGAAGACGAACAGCCCGGCGCTCCACAGCAGCCACGCCTGGCTCAGAGGCCAGCCGGCCAGCTTGGCCAGGGCCAGGCCGGAGAATGGCTGGAACACCGCGGTGGTGGCGATGAACAGCCAGTCGGCGGTGACCAGGTGGCGGAAGGTGGTGGCGATCACCTGCAGCTGGCCACTGCGCCAGGCGCGCAGGGCGTAGTAAGCCGAGCCCAGCCCGGTACCGAACAGCAGGGTGGCGGAGAGGATGTGCAGGGTCTTGAGCAGCAGGTAGAGACTCATCGCTGCCGCTCGCGCAAGGGGCGGAACATCAGGCCGGCTTGGCCCCCATCAGGGCGAAGATGGCCAGCAGCAGGACCAGCACCAGGGCCGCATAGGCAACCACCAAGCGCAGCAGCTTGACCGGCACGTCGCCCGCGGCGACGGCCTGCTGCCAGGCGCCGAGGCGGTTATGCAGCAGCAGGCCGAACAGCATCAGCACGCCGAACAGCTTGGCGCTGTAGAGCAGCCAGCTGGCGCCCAGCGGCAGGCCGACCGTGTGTACCAGCCACCAGCCACTGACCGGCAGCGACAGCGCCAGCACGCCGAGCGCCGGCAGGCTGTACAGGCGGGTGACGCGCAGTTTGCGCGTGATCACGGCGGCATCGCCTGCGCGATGCGCTTTCCACAGCATGAAGGCATGGGCGATAACCCCGGCGAGCAGCAGCACGGCGGGGATCAGGTGGGCGTATTTCAGCAGTTGGTAGTGTTCCATCAGCGTTCCTTAACCGAGGAAAAGCTTGTAGGCCGGATTGTCGGTCTCGTCCCAGTAGGGATAGCCGATGGCGTCGAAGGCCGCCGGAATCTGGTTGCGCTCGTCCGCCGGCACCTGCAGGGCGGCCAGCACACGGCCGTCGGCGGCGCCGTGGTTGCGGTAGTGGAACATGGTGATGTTCCAGCGTCCGCCCAGGCGGTTGAGGAAGTTGAACAGCGCGCCGGGCCGCTCGGGGAACTCGAAGCGGAACACCACCTCGTCGGCCACCGCCGCCGAGTGGCCGCCCACGGTGTGGCGGATATGCAGCTTGGCCAGCTCGTTGTCGGTCAGGTCGAGCACCGGGAAGCCCTGCTCGCGCAGGCCATCGACCAGCGCCTGGCGCGGGTCGTTTTCCGGGTGGGTCTGCACGCCGACGAAGATGTGCGCCTCGCGGTCGGAGTGGTAGCGGTAGTTGAACTCGGTGATCTGGCGCTTGCCGATCGCCTCGCAGAAGGCCTTGAAGCTGCCTGGCCGCTCGGGGATGGTCACGGCGATGATCGCCTCGCGCTTCTCGCCCAGTTCGGCGCGCTCGGCCACGTGGCGCAGGCGGTCGAAGTTGATGTTGGCGCCCGAGTCGATACCCACCAGCACCTTGCCCTGCAGGCCTTCGCGCTCGACGTACTTCTTGATCCCGGCGACCGACAGCGCGCCGGCCGGCTCGGTGATCGAGCGGGTGTCGTCGTAGATGTCCTTGATCGCCGCGCAGATCTCGTCGGTGCTGACGGTGATCACCTCATCCACATAGTGCTTGCAGATGTCGAAGGTGTGCTGGCCGATCTGCGCCACCGCCACGCCATCGGCGAACAGCCCCACCTGCGGCAGCACCACGCGCTCGCCAGCGGCCATGGCGGCCTGCAGGCAGTTGGAGTCGTCCGGCTCGACGCCGATGACCTTGATCTCCGGGCGCAGATACTTGACGTAGGCGGCGATGCCGGCGATCAGACCGCCGCCGCCGACCGGCACGAAGATGGCGTCCAGCTGGCCCGGCTGCTGGCGCAGGATTTCCATGGCCGCGGTGCCCTGCCCGGCGATCACCAGGGGGTCGTCGTAGGGGTGGATGTAGGTGTAGCCCTTTTCCTCCACCAGCTTGAGCGAATGGGCCAGGGCCTCGGGGAAGGCGTCGCCGTGCAGCACCACCTTGCCCCCGCGCGAGCGCACGCCCTGTACCTTCAGCTCCGGGGTGGTGCGCGGCATGACGATGGTTGCCTTCACGCCCAGGTGCTTGGCGGCCAGGGCCAGGCCCTGGGCGTGGTTGCCGGCGGAGGCGGTGACCACGCCGCGTTCCAGCTCTTCGGGTGTCAGCTGGGCCAGCTTGTTGTAGGCACCGCGAATCTTGAACGAGTACACCGGCTGCAGATCCTCGCGCTTGAGCAGAATCTGGTTGCCCAGGCGCTCGGTGAGCTGGCGGGCAGGTTGCAGCGGGGTTTCCACCGCGACGTCGTAGACGCGCGAGGTGAGGATCTTCTTGACGTACTGTTCGAGCATCACGGCTTCACTGGCGGGCTTTGCGGGGACTTCGGAGTCTACCCCAGCGCTTCGCCGTGCGACCACAGAGAGTGCGGGGTTTTTGCCCGGCATGCGGCTATAATTCGCGCCTCCCGTTCCCTCCCAGGCGCAGAACCCGCGATGACCCAGGATCAGCTCAAGCAGGCCGTGGCCCAGGCCGCCGTCGACCATATCCTTCCCTTCCTCGACAGCAAGAGCGTGATCGGCGTCGGTACCGGCTCCACCGCCAACTGCTTCATCGACGCCCTGGCCCAGCACAAGATGGCCTTCGACGGCGCCGTGGCCAGCTCCGAGGCCACCGCCGCGCGCCTCAAGGGGCATGGCATCCCGGTCTATGACCTGAACGCCGTGGATGGCCTGGAGTTCTATGTCGATGGCGCCGACGAGAGTGACGAACACCTCAACCTGATCAAGGGCGGCGGCGCGGCACTGACCCGCGAGAAGATCGTCGCGGCGGTGGCCAAGACCTTCATCTGCATCGCCGACGGCAGCAAGCTGGTGCCGGTGCTCGGAGCGTTTCCGCTGCCGGTAGAGGTGATTCCCATGGCGCGCAGCCATGTCGCGCGCCAGCTGGTCAAGCTGGGCGGCGATCCGGTGTACCGCGAGGGCGTGGTGACTGATAACGGCAACATCATTCTCGACGTGCACAACATGAGCATTGTCGACCCGGTGAAGCTGGAGGCCGACATCAACGCCATCGTCGGCGTGGTCACCAACGGCCTGTTCGCCGCCCGCCCGGCCGACCTGCTGCTGCTCGGCACCGCCGAAGGCGTGAAGACGCTCAAGGCCTGAGTGCGGGCGCCTGCAGAAAACCCGGCCGCGGCCGGGTTTTTTGTGGCTGCGCGGCATGGCTCGCCGAATGCCCCGCAACGGCTAGGCTTAGCGGACTGCCCACACGACAGGAGTCCGACCATGGCCAGCAAGTTCCACCTGAAGAAAGCCAGCAACGAGCAGTTTCACTTCAACCTGCACGCCGGCAATGGCGAGATCATCCTCTCCAGCGAGCAGTACAAGGCCAAGCAGTCGGCTCTCGACGGGATCGAGTCGGTGCGCAAGAACGCCCAGCGTGAGGGCGCTTTCGAGGTCAAGGCGGCCTCCGGCGGCAAGTACCACTTCGTGCTCAAGGCCAGCAATGGCCAGGTGATCGGCACCAGCCAGCTGTATGCCAGCGAGGCCGGCGCCAAGGCGGGTTGCGACTCGGTGAAGAGCAGCGCGCCGGGCGCGAGCGTGCAGGACGACGCCTAGCCCGCGGCCTTCGCGCAGGGCGCCTGGCCTACTGCACCGCCTGCTTCTCGAACAGGTAGAACAGATTCGGTTCGCTGACCAGGTACAGGCGGCCCTGGTTGTCCATCGCCACGCCCTCGGCCTGCGGCACGCTCTTGTCCAGGCCATGCTGGCCGCGCAGCAGTGACAGGGTGCTGATCGGCCGGCCGTCGGAGTTGAGCTCGATCACCAGGCGTGACTCGTCCGACAGCGCCAGCAGGTGGCCGCTGCCTTCGTCGTACTGCAGGCTCGACAGGTCGCGCACGAACAGGCGGGCATCACGCTTGGGATCTTCCACCACATGCACGGCGAAGGGCTTGTCCGGGTTGGTGTGTGGGAAGCCGTGGATCTCGTAGATGCTCACCGGGTCGCGCTCCTTGGCGGCGAACAGGCGATGGTTGGTGGCATCGTAGGCCAGACCCTCGAAACCCTTGTTGCCGTTCAGGCCGATCCCCAGGGACAGCTGCTCGGATTCGGCAGCATCGACGAACTGGGTGTCATCGCTCAGGTGCACGCGAAACAGGCGCTGCTGGCGCTCGTCGGTGATCACGTAGAGGCCGGGGCTGATGTATTCGATCGCCTCCGGGTCGCCGAAGCCGACCAGGGGCACGCGGCGCACGATCTTGCCGTCGAGCGACAGCTCGATGATCTCCGGGTTCTTGTTGGTCACGGTAAACAGGCTGCGGCGATCCGGATCGTAGGTCAGCGCCGACACATCGTCGCTCAGCCCCTCGATCGGCAGCGCCTGCAGCGTGGCGCGGTACTCCGGCAGCCAGATCGACTTGTCGCGCCATTCGGCGGCATGGCGCCATTCTTGCACCATGAACCAGCCGCGTTCGAGCAGGCGCCACTGCTGGGCAACCAGCAACAGGGCCACGAGGATGAGCAGTGCCAGGGTGGGCAACAGGACGCGAGCATGGGTCAGGCGGCGCATGGACGAGGTTCCGAATTTGGGTGGCTGCATCAAAACAGCTGCAGCTGAATTCAAGCTTAAGAAAGCTGAGCGGGGCCGCCGGCCGAGTTACCGAACACCACCGCAGTGGAAACGGCAGTCATGTCAGTGTTACCGGAAGAGCGAGTATTGACCACCCTGCACACGGTCGCCCTGGCCGTGCAGAGTCTTCAGCGCATGGGCGTGGCGGCCGATGCCGTGCTGGTCGGCAGCGGCATTGCCGCTGCGGAGCTGGAGAGCCCGACGCGCCTGATCAGCCACGCCCAGGAGCTGCGCGTGCTGGCCAACGCCCTGGCGGCCAGTGCCGATCCGGCCCTTGGTCTGCTGCTGGGCAAACGCATGCACGTGTCGGCCTACGGCATGCTCGGCTACACCCTGCTGGCCAGCCGCAACCTGGGCGAGGCCCTGCGCCTGGCCATCGCCCATCCGGCCCTGCTCGGCACCTACTTCCGTCTCGAGCTGCAGACGGTGGTCGACGAAGTGCGGCTGAGCGCCAGCGGCTATCGCTACGACCCGGCGCTGAGTCTGTTCAATACCGAGCTGTGCCTGGCGTCGCTGCTGACCGTGGTGCAGGACCTGCTCGGCGAGTCCGTGCGCCCGCGGCGCCTGCTGCTGGCCTATCCGGCACCGGCGCATGCCGCCAGCTACAGCGAGAAGCTCGGCTGCCCGGTGGAGTTCAACGCCGAATGCAATGCCCTGTGCTTCAACCCGATCCTTCTGGAGCGCCCGTTGCCGCTGGCCGACCCGGTCAGTTACCAGCATGGCCTGCAGCAGTGCATGCAGCTGGAGGCGCAGCTGCACAATCGCCATGACCTGCGCGACCTGATCCGCCAGCAGCTGTCGGTGGACCTGGCCGAGTGCTCCAGCCTGGAGCGTGTCGCCACCCGCCTGCACCGTTCCGAGCGCACCCTGCGCCGCCACCTGCAGCAGCTCAATACCAGCTTCCAGCACCTGCTCGACGAGGTGCGCTACGACAAGGCGCGCCAGCTGCTGCTCAATACCGATCTGCCGATCTACCTGATCGCCGAGCAGCTCGGCTACAGCGAGACCGCCAGTTTCCGCCATGCCTTCCAGCGCTGGAGCGGCCTGGCGCCGAGCGAACTGCGCCGCTAATTGACCTCGGACAAGGGTCGGCGGCGGAGCCGCCCCTAGACTCGTGCGCAGTCCTTTTTGCGCGGAGCGCTCTGCCATGATCCACGATGTCGCCATCATCGGTGCCGGCCCGGCCGGCCTGTGCCTGGCCCGCGCCCTGTCCGGGCAGGGGCTGTCGATCGTCCTGCTGGAGCGCCAGGCCGAGACAGCGTTGGCCGATCCCGCCTTCGATGGTCGCGAGATCGCCCTGACCCATGCCTCGCAGGCACTGCTGGAGCAGCTCGGCCTGTGGCAGCGCCTGCCGGCCGAGGAAGTCGCCGTGTTGCGCGATGCCCAGGTGCTCAATGGTCCGTCGTTGTTCGCCTTGCAGATTCGCGCCGAGCAGGCCGGCGCTGAACGCCTCGGTCATCTGGTAGCCAATCGCGCCATCCGCCGCGCTGCCTACGAGGCGGTGCAGGCCTGTGTCGATGTGCAGTTGCGCTGCGAAGTGGCAGTGACTGCCATCCGCCACCGTGAGCGCGAGGTCGAGCTGGAGCTCGCCGGCGGTGAACTGTTACGCACGCGCCTGCTGGTCGCCGCCGACAGCCGTTTCTCCGAGACCCGTCGCCAGCTGGGCATCGGCGCGCGGCTCAAGGATTTTGGCAAGACCATGCTGGTGTGCCGCATGGACCACGAGAAGCCCCATCGGCAGACCGCCTGGGAGTGGTTCGGCTATGGCCAGACCCTGGCGCTGCTGCCGCTCAACGGTGAGCAGTCGTCGGTGGTGCTGACCCTGCCGCCGCGCGAGATCGAACGCCTGCGCGCGCTGGACGAAGATGCCTTCGCCCGCGAGATGGAGCGTCGCTTCGACCGCCGCCTGGGCGCCATGCGCCTCGCCAGCGAGCGCCATGCCTACCCGTTGGTCGGCGCCTACGCCGAGAAGCTGGTCGGCCCGCGCTGTGCGCTGATCGGCGATGCCGCCGTCGGCATGCATCCGGTCACCGCCCACGGCTTCAACTTCGGCCTGGGCAGCGTGCAGCGGCTCAGTGCGGCCGTACTGGCAGCCAAGGCCCGGCGCGAGGATATCGCCGCGCCGGCGGTGCTGGCTCGCTATGCGCGGCAGCACCGCCTGGCCACGTGGCCGCTGTACCAGGCCACCAATCTGCTGGTGGATGTTTACACCGATGATCGTCTGCCGCTGAAGCTGCTACGCGGGGCCGGGCTGCGGGTGGCTCAGGGATTACTGCCTTTGAAGAAGGGGATTGCGCGGCATCTGACGTCGCCGGGATGAGTTTTTCCTAAGCCCATTTCCGAGCGTTTCGTTACTGTCGTTTTCGCCCAGGAGGGCGAAACCGGGAGATTTGGATAGGTGCAGCCATCGGTTTGGTGCTCTGGTCTTGAGCCTCACGACGGGGAGCCAATCCATGCGATGAGTCAACTTGGCCACATCTATCCCCTTTTGACCGCATCTATCGTTCTGCCGCCAGCACCGCGCTGCCTAGAATCGATGCCAGAGCCCTTGGCTTCTACTGCCTCTTAATCGCCAATAAAAACAATTGGTTAGGAGCTAATTGCGGATGAGCAGCGCGATCTCGATCGAAAGCCTGAGCATGGAATACGGGACGGCCGGCAGCGGCCACCTGGCGCTGGACACTGTCTCCCTGGAGATCCGCGACAACGAATTCTTCACCCTGCTGGGCCCCTCCGGCTGCGGCAAGACCACGCTGCTGCGGCTGATCGCCGGTTTCGAGCAGCCCAGCGCCGGGGTGATCCGCCTCTATGGCGAGCCGATGCAGGACCTGCCGCCGTTCCGCCGCCCGGTCAACACTGTGTTCCAGAGCTATGCGCTGTTCCCGCACATGACGGTGGCGCAGAACATCGGCTTTGGTCTGGAGATGCAGGGCAAGCCGAAAACCGAGATCGCCGCCACGGTGGAAAAGATGCTGGCGCTGGTGAAGCTGCCGGACGTCGGCAACCGCCGCGCCGACCAGCTGTCCGGCGGCCAGCAGCAGCGCATCGCTCTGGCCCGCGCGCTGGCCAGCCGGCCACGGGTGCTGCTGCTCGACGAGTCGCTGTCGGCGCTGGACATGAAGCTGCGCAAGGATATGCAGATCGAGCTCAAGCGCCTGCAGGCCGAAACCGGCATCACCTTCATCTTCGTCACCCACGACCAGGAAGAAGCGCTGACCATGAGCGACCGCATCGCGGTGATGAGCAAGGGACGCATCCTCCAGGTCGGCACGCCGAACGAGATCTACGAGCGCCCGCTGAACCGCACCGTGGCCGACTTTATCGGCGAGACCAATTTCCTCGAGGCCGATCCCTTTGCCGGTGGCGCACGATTGGCCGATGGCCAGGTGCTGAGCCTGGCCGGCATGCCGGAGAGCGGGCGCATCACCCTGGCCATTCGGCCCGAGCGCGTCAGCCTGACTGACGCCGGCAACCTCGCCGGCGAGGTGGAGGAGGTGGTGTACATCGGCACCGACACCCTCTACCTGCTCAAGGTCGCCGGCCAGTCGGGCTTCCGCGTGCGCCAGCAGAATCGCGCTGGCAGCGGCCAGCCGTTGCCGCGCGGTGCGCAGGTGCGCCTGGACGTGCCGGCCGCCGCCATTCGGGTGCTGGGCGAATGAGCACGCCTCGGCAACTGGCCGAGCGTCGCCAGCTGCTGCGCCGCCTGGGCCTGATTGCGCCGGGCATGGCGGTGCTGGCGGTGTTCCTGGTCGCGCCGCTGGCGATCATGCTGCTGGTGTCCTTCCTGCAGCCCGGCGAGTACGGCGGGGTGAAGTGGGGGCAGTACTCGCTCGAGGCTTACGTCAATTTCCTCTACGAGCGCGACTTCGACGACAGCCTGGTGTTCAACACCGACTACCTGGGTATCTTCCAGCGCTCCTTCTGGCTGGCCGTGACGACCACCGTCGGCTGCCTGCTGATCGGCTTTCCCACTGCGCTGTACCTGGCGCTGCAGAGCGAGCGCAAGCGCAACCTGCTGCTGTTTCTGGTCACCGTGCCGTTCTGGACCAACCTGCTGGTGCGGGTCTACGCCTGGATGCTGCTGCTGCGCAATGGCGGCCTGGTGGACAGCGGCCTGGGCGTGTTCGGTGTGCCCGAGGGTAGCCTCGGCCTGCTCTACAGCAACACGGCGGTGATGATCGGCCTGCTCTACAGTTTTCTGCCGTTCATGGTGCTGCCGATCTACACCAGCCTGGAGAAGCTCGACTGGCGCCTGGTCGAGGCCGCCTTCGATCTCGGCGCCAACCGCTGGCAGGCGCTGAAAAGAGTGATCCTGCCGCTGGCGCTGCCGGGCATGCTGGCCGGTGCCACGCTGGTGTTCATCCCGGCGCTGGGCAACTACATCATCCCCGAGCTGCTGGGCGGCGGTAAGGCGCTGATGATCGGCAACCTGATCCAGCTGCAGTTCGGCTCCGGGCACAACTGGCCGCTGGGCGCGGCGCTGGCTTTCTCGCTGTTCAGCCTGGTGCTGCTGGCCCTTCTGTTCAATGGCCTGCGCCAGCGTGGCCAGGAGGTGCGCGGATGAACCTGCAGGGCCCGCTGTGGCGTTTCACCGGCGTGCGCCCGGTGGCCTGGGCGTTCTTCGCCTTTCTCTATATCCCGATCATCGTGCTGGTGGCGCTGAGCTTCAACGCCGGGCAGTCGGCGACCCTGTGGCAGGGCTTCAGCTTCAAGTGGTACGGGGTGGTGGCCAATGACCCGGAGATCCTTCGCGCGGCGAAGAACTCGCTGATCATCGCGGTGTGCGCGACGCTGATTTCCACCGCCCTGGCGACCCTGGCGGCGCTCGGCATGCACGGCCGGCGCTTCCGTGGCCAGGGCGCATTGCAGGGCGTGCTCGGCCTGCCGCTGCTGGTGCCGGACATCGTCTGCGCCGTGGCCATCCTGATGTTCTTCGCCTTCATCGGCCTGAAGCTATCGCTGCTGACCATCCTGATCGCGCACGTGGTGTTCTGCACGCCGTTCGCCTACCTGCCGATCCGCGCGCGCCTGCAGGGCATGGACCCGCGCCTGCTGGAGGCCGCTGCCGACCTGTATGCCTCGCCTTGGCGGGTGTTCTGGCGGATCAGCTTCCCGCTGCTGCTGCCGGGCATCCTCTCCGGGGCGATGCTGGCCTTCATCATTTCGATGGACGACTTCGTCATCACCTACTTTGTCGCCGGGGCCGGCTCGACCACCCTGCCGATCTACATCTTCAGCTCCATCCGTATGGGCATATCGCCGAAGATCAACGCGATTTCCTCGATCATGCTCGTTCTTTCGATTCTGTTCGTCACCCTGTCGTACTACCTCGGCCAACGCAAACGCTAGGAGCCAGACCATGACCCGTCGTACCCCGCTCGCGCTCTCCGTTGTTCTCGCCCTCGGCCTGTCCGGCGCCGTTCAGGCGGCCGGCACGCTGAACTTCGCCAACTGGTCGGATTACTACCCGCCGGAGCTGCTGCAGAAATTCGAGAAGGACACCGGCATCAAGGCCACCCTGGATGCCTACGACTCCAACGAGACCCTGCTGGCCAAGCTCAAGGCCGGTGGCGGCAACTACGACGTGGTGGTGCCCTCGGACAGCTTCATCCAGATCATGGTGCAGGAGGACCTGCTGCAGAAGTTCGACAAGAGCAAGCTGCCGAACCTGAAGAACCTGGCGCCGACCTTCCAGAAGCTCGACTTCGACCCGGCGCACGACTACAGCGTGCCCTACCTGTGGGGCACCACCGGCTACAGCTACGACAGCGCCCAGGTGCCGGGCGGCAAGCTCGACGAGAGCTGGGGGCCGTTCTTCGCCCCGCCCGCCGAGCTGAAGGGCAAGGTGGTGGCGCTCAACTCGATGGACGACCTGTTCCCGCCGGCGGCCTTCTACCTCGGCATCGACCGCTGCACCGAGGACCCGCAGGACGTGAAGAAGATCATGGACCTGCTGAGCCAGCAGAAAGACATGCTGGCCATGCACAACAGCGACGGCACCATCGAGCGCATGGCCGCCGGCGAGGTGGCCATGCACCAGCAGTGGAACGGCGCCTTCCACCGCGCCAAGGAGCAGCGCGCCTCGCTGGTCTATGTGTATCCGAAGGAGGGCGTGTCCACCTTCATCGACAACTTCGTGATTCCCAAAGGCGCGAGCAACGTCGAGGAAGCCCACGTGTTCATCAACTGGATGATGCAGCCGGAAAACATCGCCGCCGCCTCCAACTTTGCCAAGTACAACAACGCCATCGCCGGCGCCGAGCAGTTCATGGACAAGGCGTTGTTCGAGGACCCGGCGATCAACACCCCGCAGGACAAGCTCGAGCGCCTGCGCTCGTTCAAGCTCTGCTCGCCCAAGGCCCTGGCGCTGCGCACCAAGGTCTGGACGAAACTCAAGAAGTAAGCCCATGGCTCCCCTCTCCCGTTTTACGGGAGAGGGGATTCCACTCGCAACTTTCACGGACCGACCCGAGTCCGGGGAGCCTCTCATGCTGACGATCTACAGCGACGACCATCACCTGCACCACGGCAAGTACGAGCTGATCGACGGCCAGCTCACGCCCTGCTTCGAGAAGCCCAGCCGCGCCGACATGGTCCTGGCAAGGGCGCAGAAGGTGAAGCTGGGTGAGGTGGCGGCGCCGCGCGAGTTCGGCCTGGCGCCGATCCTGCGGGTGCACGATGAGGGCTTCGTGCATTTCCTCAAGGATGCCTGGACCGAGTGGCAGGCCATGGGTCGCGACTACGACATGTTGCCGTTCACCTGGCCCAACCGTCGCCTGCGCCAGACCATTCCGGACTGCATCGACGGCAAGTTCGGCTACTACAGCTTCGACGCCGGCGTGCCCATCACTGCCGGCACCTGGCAGGCGGTGAGCAGCTCGGTGAACGTCGCGCTGACCGGCCAGGCCGAGCTGGCCAAGGGCGCGCGCGGGGTGTTCTCGCTGTGCCGGCCGCCGGGCCACCATGCTGCGGCCGACTACATGGGCGGCTACTGCTACTTCAACAACGCCGCCATCGCCGCCCAGGCAATGCTCGACCAGGGCGCCAGCCGCGTGGCCATCCTCGACGTGGACTACCACCACGGCAACGGCACCCAGGACATCTTCTACGACCGCGCCGACGTGCTGTTCACCTCGATTCACGGCGACCCGCGCTTCGAGTACCCGTTCTTCCTCGGCTATGCCGACGAGAAGGGCGAGGGTGTCGGTCGCGGCTTCAACTTCAACTACCCGCTGGCCGCCGGCAGCGACTGGTCGGCCTGGAGCCTGGCGCTGGCCGCCGCCTGTCGGCAGATCGCCGCCTATGCGCCGGATGCGCTGATCGTGTCGCTGGGGGTGGACACCTTCAAGGAAGACCCGATCTCGCAGTTCAAGCTGGACAGCCCGGACTACCTGCGCATGGGCGAAGTCATCGGCGCGCTGGGCCTGCAGACCCTGTTCGTGATGGAAGGTGGCTATGCGGTGGAGGAGATCGGTATCAACGCGATCAACGTACTGCAGGGCTTCGATAGCGTTACCCGTTAAACGCCTAGAACCTGCTTAGGCTCTTGCGAGCTAGAGCCAGGCAAGGCGAAAGCCGGTGAGGAAGCGGAGTTTACGAATGGTAAATGAGCATTCCGAACCGGCTTTCAACACAGCCTGGCCGACGCGCAGCAAAGCATAAGTAGGTTCTCAGCCTTGCGGTGCGGTGAAGGGCTCATCCTTGCGGAACACGTAGAACAGGTTCGGCTCGCTGACCATATAGATGGTGCCTTCCTCGTCCATGGCCACGCCTTCGGCGCGCGGGATGCGGCTTTCCAGGCCGCTCTGGCCGCCGAGCAGGCTGATGAAGCCGACCGGCTCGCCCTTTTCGTCCAGCTCCAGCAGCAGCCGCGACTGGGCGGAGAGGGCGAGGATATGACCGGTTCGCGGGTCGACGCTGAGCGCCGACAGGTTGCGCATGCCCAGGCCGTAGCTCGGCAGCGGGCGCAACTCCTGGTCGAGCAGGCGCTGGCCGTCGCTGCCCAGGCTGAACATGGCGGTAGGCGCGCGCTCCTTGCCCAGCAGCAGACGCTGCTGCGCCGGATCCCAGGCGATGCCCTCGAAACCCTTGTTGCCGGCGTCCGGGAAGCCCAGGTCGAAGGGCTTGGCGTCGGCCAGGTCGAGCTCGCGGGTCTGCGAGTCCAGCTCGAAGATCGACAGGTTGCGCTTGCGCTCGTCGGTCAGCGCGATCATGCCGTTTTCCAGCACGGCCACGCCCTCGGGGTTGGAGAAGCCCTTGAGGGCGATGCGCCGCAGCACTTCGCCGCTGCGGCTCAGCTCGACCAGCATCGGCAACTTGCCGGTAACGGTGAACAGGGTGCCAGTGAGCGGGTTGTAGGCCAGGTCCGAGGCTTCGTCGTCCTCCAGGCCGGCCAGCGGTTTGCCCTCGACGCTGGCGCGGTAGCCCGGCAACCAGATGCTGGCGGCGCGGTCGGCCAGCGGCAGGTTCTGTTCCTTCAGCCACAGCAGGGTGCGGTCGTCCCAGTGCATGTAGCGCACCACGGCGGTGACGCACGCGGCGGTGATGACCAGGGCGAGGGTGAGGCTGCGGCGGCGGGCGAGGGACATCTGAGAGCGCTCGGAGAATTCGAGCCTCTCAGACTACGGATGGCGAGTGAAAGTTCTGTGAAGAGCGCCCGCGCGCTCAGAGCACGCGAGTGCTGAAGCGGCTGAGGCCGACCAGTTCGATTTCCAGCTGCTCGCCGCTGGTCAGCGGGCCGACTCCGGCCGGGGTGCCGGTGGACACCACGTCGCCCGGCTGCAGGCTGAAGTGGCCGGCGATGTGCTGGATCAGCGGGATGATCGGGTTGAGCATGTCGCGGCTGTTGCCGTCCTGGCGCAACTGGCCGTCGATGCTCAGGCGGATGCCGATGTCGCGCACGTCTTCCACCGCGTCCGCGGCGACGAAGGGGGCCAGTACATAGGCACCGTCGAAGCTCTTGGCCAGTTCCCAGGGCAGGCCCTTCTCCTTGAGCTTGGCCTGCACGTCGCGCAGGGTCAGGTCCAGGGCCGGGGCGTAGCCGGAGATGGCGTCGCGCACTTCCTCTTCGCTCGGCTTCTTCGACAGCGGCTTGCCGATCAGTACGGCAATTTCTGCCTCGAAGTGCACGGCGCCGCGTTCCTGCGGAATGACGAAGCCATCATCCATCGGCACGGTGCAGCTGCCGGGCTTGATGAACAGCAGCGGCTCGGTCGGGATCGGGTTGTTCAGCTCGGCGGCGTGCTCGGCATAGTTGCGCCCGACGCAGACCACCTTGCCCAGCGGGAAGTGGATCGGCGTGCCGTCGATGTACTGGTGCTGGTAGCTCATGGGCCACACTCCTCGGATGGGATACGGGCTCCCTCTCCCTCTGGGAGAGGGTTGGGGTGAGGGTGCCGCAGGCGGCTCGGAATGGCCTGGGAATCCCTCACCCCGGCCCCTCTCCCAAGGGGAGAGGGGAGCTAAGACTCAGAGCGGGAAGATCTTGCCCGGATTCATGATGCCGTTCGGGTCGAACACCGCTTTGATTGCCTTCATGTAGCCGATCTCGGCCTCTGAGCGGCTGTAGTGCAGGTAGTCGCGCTTGGTCATGCCCACGCCGTGCTCGGCGCTGATCGAGCCGTTGTACTTCTGCACGGTCTCGAACACCCACTTATTGACGATGGCGCACTTGGTGAAGAACTCGTCCTTGGACAGGTTCTCCGGCTTGAGGATGTTCAAGTGCAGGTTGCCGTCGCCGATATGGCCGAACCAGATCACCTCGAAGTCCGGGTAGTTGTCGCCGACGATACGGTCGATGTCATGCAGGAAGGCCGGCACCTGGCCGACGGTGACCGAGATGTCGTTCTTGTACGGGGTCCAGTGGCTGATGGTCTCGGAGATGTACTCGCGCAGCTTCCACAGGTTCTCCAGCTGCTGCTGGCTCTGGCTCATCACGCCGTCCAGCACCCAGCCCTGCTCGACGCAGTACTCGAAGGTCTCCAGGGCCTGGTTGGCCACTTCCTCGGTGCTCGCCTCGAACTCCAGCAGGGCGTAGAACGGGCAGTCGGTGTCGAAGGCCGGCGGCACGTCGCCACGTGCCAGGATCTTGGCCAGGGCCTTGTCGGAGAAGAACTCGAAGGCGGTCAGGTCCAGCTTGCCCTGGAAGGCGTGCAGTACCGGCATGATCGAGTCGAAGTCCGGGGTGCCGAGGACCATGGCGGTGAGGTTCTTCGGCGCGCGCTCCAGGCGCATGGTGGCTTCCACAACGAAGCCCAGGGTGCCTTCGGCGCCGATAAACAGCTGGCGCATGTCATAGCCGGTGGCGTTCTTGATCAGGTCGCGGTTCAGCTCCAGTAGCTCGCCGGTACCGGTGACCACCTTGAGGCCGGCCACCCAGTTGCGGGTCATGCCGTAGCGGATCACCTTGATGCCGCCGGCATTGGTGCCGATGTTACCGCCCAGCTGGCTGGAGCCCGAGGAGGCGAAGTCCACCGGGTAGTACAGGCCCTGATCCTCGGCGTATTGCTGCAGCTGCTTGGTCACCACGCCCGGCTGGCAGACCACGGTGCGGTCGTACTCGTTGAAGGCGAGGATCTGGTTCATGTAGTCGAAGGCCACCACCACCTCGCCGTTGGCCGCCACGGCAGCGGCGGACAAGCCGGTGCGGCCGCCGGAGGGCACCAGGGCGATCTTGTGCTGGTTGGCCCAGCGCACGATGGCCTGCACCTGCTCGATGGTCTTGGGGAAGACGATGGCGGTCGGTGCCGGGGCGAAGTGCTTGGTCCAATCCTTGCCGTAGGCGTTGAGAGAATCGGCATCGGTCAGCACCTTGCCGGGCTCCACCAGGGTCTTCAGCTCGTCGATCAGGGCAGGATTGGTCATCTGGGAACTCTCAAACGATTCATGGTCACCCTGAGAACGCTTCATCGGTCAGGGGTGGGCGTTTCGCGGGGTGCATATGGTAGCATACGCACCCCGTCAATCGTGCCCCCGAGCCGATCCGCGGGGTCGGCCATGGCCGATTTCCTGACACTTTTTGTGGGACCACAGGTACTCCGATGAGCAAGACCTCTCTCGACAAGAGCAAGATCAAGTTCCTTCTGCTGGAAGGCGTGCACCAGAACGCCGTCGACACCCTGAAGGCCGCTGGCTACACCAACATCGAGTACCTCAAGGGCGCCCTGTCCGACGAAGAGCTGAAGGCCAAGATCGCCGATGCCCACTTCGTTGGCATCCGTTCGCGTACCCAGCTGACCGCCGAGGTGTTCGACTGCGCCAAGAAGCTGGTCGCCGTCGGCTGCTTCTGCATCGGCACCAACCAGGTCGACCTGAACGCTGCCCGCGAGCGCGGTATTGCCGTGTTCAACGCGCCCTATTCCAATACCCGCTCGGTGGCCGAACTGGTGCTGGCCGAGGCCATCCTGCTGCTGCGCGGCATTCCGGAAAAGAACGCCTCCTGCCACCGCGGTGGCTGGATCAAGTCGGCGGCCAACTCCTTCGAGATCCGCGGCAAGAAGCTCGGCATCGTCGGCTACGGCTCGATCGGCACCCAGCTGTCGGTACTGGCCGAAGCGCTGGGCATGCAGGTGTTCTTCTACGACACCGTGACCAAGCTGCCGCTGGGTAACGCCACGCAGATCGGCAACCTGCACGAGCTGCTGGGCCTGTGCGACATCGTGTCGCTGCACGTGCCGGAGCTGCCGTCCACCCAGTGGATGATCGGCGAGAAGGAAATCCGCGCCATGAAGAAGGGCGGCATCCTGATCAACGCCGCCCGTGGCACCGTGGTCGAGCTGGACCACCTGGCCGCCGCGATCAAGGACGAGCACCTGATCGGCGCCGCCATCGACGTGTTCCCGGTCGAGCCGAAGTCCAACGATGAAGAGTTCGAAAGCCCGCTGCGCGGCCTGGATCGCGTGATCCTGACCCCGCACATCGGCGGCTCCACCGCCGAAGCCCAGGCCAACATCGGCCTGGAAGTGGCCGAGAAACTGGTCAAGTACAGCGACAACGGTACTTCGGTGTCTTCCGTGAACTTCCCGGAAGTCGCCCTGCCGGCGCACCCGGGCAAGCATCGCCTGCTGCACATCCACCAGAACGTGCCGGGCGTGATGAGCGAGATCAACAAGGTGTTCGCCGACAACGGCATCAACATCTCCGGCCAGTTCCTGCAGACCAACGACAAGGTCGGCTACGTGGTGATCGACGTGGACAAGGAATACTCTGACCTGGCGCTGGAGAAGCTGCAGCACGTCACCGGCACCATCCGCAGCCGCGTCCTGTTCTAAGGGCGTTTCGCTGCAACGAAAAAGGGAGGCCTCGGCCTCCCTTTTTCATGCCCGCGTTCTGTTCAGCGCACGGTCAGCACGAAATTGATGCGGGTCAGCCACTCGGCTTCCTGCTCGAAGTCGGCCTGGGTCAGCGGGTTGGCGGCCAGCCAGCCTTCCGGGAAGGTCAGGTCGAGGCTCTGCGGACCGGCCTTGAGCTGCACCTTGGGCATTTCCTGGGTGCCGCGGATGTGGTGGAAGAGGATGGCGAAGCGCAGCAGCACGCACAGGCGCAGCAGCTGCACACCGTCGTCGCCGAACTCGGCGAAGCGGTCCTTGGGGATATTGCGGCGGTGGCCGCGCACCAGCAGGGCCAGCATCAGCTGGTCGCGGCGGGAGAAGCCGGACAGGTCCGAGTGCTCGATCAGGTAGGCTCCATGCTTGTGGTACTGGTAGTGGGCGATGTCCAGACCGATCTCGTGGACCCGCGCGCCCCACTGCAGCAGGTCGCTGTGCCAGTCCTGGTCCAGCTGCCAGGCCTCGGCGACCTTTTCCAGGGCCTGCAAGGCCTTGGCCTCGACTCGCGCGGCCTGCTGCAGGTCGACGTGGTAGCGCTCCATCAGTGCGCCCAGGGTGCGCTCGCGCACGTCCTCGTGGTGGTGGCGGCCGAGCAGGTCGTAGAGCACACCCTCGCGCAGCGCGCCTTCGGAATGATCCATGCGCTGCAGGTCGAGGGCGTCGAAGATGGCCTCGGCGATGGCCAGGCCGGCCGGGAAGATCTGCCGACGGTCGGGCTTGATGCCGTCGATCTCCAGCTTGTCCACCTCGCCCAGCTTGAACACCTTGCGCTTCAGCCAGGCCAGGCCCTCGGGGTTGATCTCGCCATTGCCCAGGCCGCCGGCCTTGATCGCCAGGCCCACGGCGCGAATGGTCCCGGAGGCGCCGACCGATTCCTGCCAGCCCAGGCGCTGCAGGCCCTGTTCGATGCTCATCAGCTCCAGGCGTGCGGCGGTGTAGGCCTGGGCATAGCGCGCCGGGGTGATCTTGCCGTCACGGAAGTAGCGCTGGGTGTAGCTGACGCAGCCCATCTGCAGGCTCTCGCGCAGCAGTGGCTCGAAGCGCTGGCCGACGATGAACTCGGTGCTGCCGCCGCCGATGTCGACGACCAGGCGCTTGCCGGGGGTGTCGGCGATGCTGTGCGACACGCCCAGGTAGATCAGGCGCGCCTCTTCGCGGCCGGAGATGACTTCCACCTGGTGGCCCAGCAGCTCGTTGGCGCGACGGATGAACTCGGCGCGGTTGCGCGCCTCGCGCAGGGCGTTGGTGCCGACGATGCGCACGGCACCCTGCGGCAGGCCCTGGATCAGCTGGCCAAAACGACGCAGGCAGTCCAGGCCGCGCTGCATGGCCTCCTCGCTGAGCTGGCGTTCTTCATCCAGGCCGGCGGCCAGCTGGACCTTCTCACCGAGCCGCTCGAGGATGCGGATCTCGCCGTGGTCGGCCTTGGCGAGCACCATGTGGAAGCTGTTGGAGCCCAGGTCGATGGCGGCGATCAGGGGGAACTGTTTGGCGGTAGTGGGCATGCAATCGGGTCCCTTGGCAAAACATCGGCCCTCTCGCTGCTCGAGCGGCCACCTCAATGGTTGCATGTTAACCGGCGATGGCCGGGTTGCCGTAGTCTTTCATCGGCACTATCAAAAGCATTGATAGTCAAGCTCAATGGCCAGCGGCTTTCAGCATGGGCGGATGCGGGCTATGATGGCGCCACTTTTTGCTTCCGAGTCACGGAGACTGTACATGAGCGACTTCATCACCAACGTCAGCGATGCCAGCTTCGAAGCCGACGTGATCAAGGCCGATGGCCCGGTTCTGGTCGACTACTGGGCCGAGTGGTGCGGCCCGTGCAAGATGATCGCCCCGGTACTGGACGAGATTGCCCAGACCTATGCCGGCAAGCTGAAGGTCTGCAAGCTGAACATCGACGAGAACCAGGAAACCCCGCCGAAGTACGGCGTGCGTGGCATCCCGACCCTGATGCTGTTCAAGAACGGCAATGTCGAGGCCACCAAGGTCGGCGCCCTGTCCAAGTCGCAGCTGGCGGCCTTCCTCGACGCCAACATCTAAGGCGTCATGCGAAAAGCCCCGCACAGTGCGGGGCTTTTTTCTGGGCGCAGGCTGGACGTCGCGCCAAACCCGGTGTTACATTCGGGCCTGCAGCGGGTTCCCCGTTGCCCCTCAAGCCGTCGCCGACGCACCCTCCCCGATAATATCGAGCGATCCAGTCGCCTTCTCCGCGGCGCGGCCTGTAAAGCCCAGTGCTTTCCTTCCCTTCCTCATAATCATGTCATTCCTATGAATCTGACCGAACTCAAGCAAAAGCCGATTGCCGAACTGCTGGACATGGCCGACCAGGCTGGTCTGGAAAACATGGCCCGTTCGCGCAAGCAGGACATCATCTTCGCCCTGCTCAAGAAGCACGCGAAAAGCGGCGAAGAGATCTCCGGCGACGGCGTGCTGGAGATTCTCCAGGACGGCTTCGGCTTCCTGCGCAGCGCGGACTCCTCCTACCTGGCCGGCCCGGACGACATCTACGTCTCGCCCAGCCAGATCCGCCGCTTCAACCTGCGTACCGGTGACACCATCGTCGGCAAGATCCGCCCGCCGAAAGAAGGCGAGCGTTACTTCGCCCTGCTCAAGGTCGACACGATCAACTTCGACCGCCCGGAAAATGCCAAGAACAAGATTCTGTTCGAGAACCTGACGCCGCTGTTCCCGACCAAGCGCCTGGTCATGGAAGCCGGTAACGGCTCCACCGAGGACATCACCGGCCGCGTGATCGACCTCTGCGCGCCGATCGGCAAGGGCCAGCGCGGCCTGATCGTCGCCCCGCCGAAAGCGGGCAAGACCATCATGCTGCAGAACATCGCGGCCAACATCACCCGCAACAACCCCGAGTGCTACCTGATCGTCCTGCTGATCGACGAGCGCCCGGAAGAAGTGACCGAGATGCAGCGCACCGTGCGCGGCGAAGTGGTCGCCTCGACCTTCGACGAGCCGCCGACCCGCCACGTGCAGGTTGCCGAGATGGTGATCGAGAAGGCCAAGCGCCTGGTCGAGCACAAGAAGGACGTGGTCATCCTGCTCGACTCCATCACCCGCCTGGCGCGTGCCTACAACACCGTGATCCCGAGCTCCGGAAAGGTACTCACCGGTGGTGTCGACGCCCACGCCCTGGAGAAGCCCAAGCGCTTCTTCGGCGCCGCCCGTAACATCGAGGAAGGCGGCTCGCTGACCATCATCGCCACCGCGCTGGTTGAGACCGGCTCGAAGATGGACGAGGTGATCTACGAGGAGTTCAAGGGTACCGGCAACATGGAGCTGCCGCTGGACCGCCGCATCGCCGAGAAGCGCGTGTTCCCGGCCATCAACATCAACAAGTCGGGCACCCGTCGCGAAGAGCTGCTGACCGGCGAGGAAGAGCTGCAGCGCATGTGGATTCTGCGCAAGCTGCTGCACCCGATGGACGAAATCGCCGCCATCGAGTTCCTCATCGACAAGCTGAAGGCGACCAAGACCAACGATGAATTCTTCCTGTCGATGAAGCGGAAGTAATCCAGACGTTGCCACAAAGGCCGGGGAAACCCGGCCTTTGCGTTTCTGCGGCCTTCTGAATGACCGAGTTCGGCGCTAAACTTTGCGCCCCGACCTGTGAGGCCCAAGCATGCAGTACCGCGATCTGCGCGACTTCATCCGCGAGCTGGAAAAGCGCGGCGAGCTCAAGCGCATCCAGACCCCGGTTTCTCCCGTGCTGGAGATGACCGAAATCTGCGACCGCACCCTGCGCAAGGGCGGCCCTGCGCTGCTGTTCGAGCAACCGACCGGCTTCGCCGTGCCGGTGCTCGGCAACCTGTTCGGCACCCCGAAGCGCGTGGCGCTGGGCATGGGCGCCGAGGATGTCGGCGAGCTGCGCGAGATCGGCAAGCTGCTGGCCTTCCTCAAGGAACCCGAGCCGCCCAAGGGCCTCAAGGATGCCTGGAGCAAGCTGCCGATCTTCAAGAAGGTCATCAGCATGGCGCCCAAGGTGCTCAAGGATGCGCCCTGCCACGAGGTGATCGAAGAGGGCGAGGCGGTCGATCTGACCAGGTTGCCGATCCAGCACTGCTGGCCGGGCGACGCCGCGCCGCTGATCACCTGGGGCCTGACCATCACCAAGGGGCCGAACAAGGAACGGCAGAACCTCGGCATCTACCGCCAGCAGGTGATCGGCCGCAACAAGGTGATCATGCGCTGGCTCAGCCACCGCGGTGGCGCCCTGGACTTCCGCGAGTGGTGCCTGAAGCACCCGGACAAGCCTTACCCGGTGTGCGTGGCCCTGGGTGCCGATCCGGCGACCATCCTCGGCGCGGTGACGCCGGTGCCGGACACCCTCTCCGAGTACGCCTTTGCCGGCTTGCTGCGTGGCCATCGCACCGAGCTGGTCAAGGCCATCGGCTCCGACCTGCAGGTGCCGGCCAGTGCCGAGATCGTCCTCGAAGGCGTGATCCATCTGGGCGAGACCGCGCCGGAAGGGCCCTACGGCGACCACACCGGCTACTACAACGAGGTCGACACCTTCCCGGTGTTCACCGTCGAGCGCATTACCCGTCGGCGCGATCCGATCTACCACAGCACCTATACCGGACGACCACCGGATGAGCCGGCGATCCTCGGCGTGGCGCTGAACGAGGTGTTCGTGCCGATCCTGCAGAAGCAGTTCCCGGAGATCACCGACTTCTACCTGCCGCCGGAAGGCTGCTCCTACCGCATGGCGGTGGTGACCATGAAGAAGCAGTACCCCGGCCATGCCAAGCGGGTGATGCTCGGCGTGTGGTCGTTCCTGCGCCAGTTCATGTACACCAAGTTCGTCATCGTCACCGACGACGACATCAACGCCCGCGACTGGAACGACGTGATCTGGGCGATTACCACGCGCATGGACCCCAAGCGCGACACGGTGCTGATCGACAACACGCCGATCGACTACCTCGACTTCGCCTCGCCGGTGTCCGGCCTGGGCAGCAAGATGGGCCTGGACGCCACCCACAAGTGGCCGGGCGAGACCAGCCGCGAATGGGGACGGGTGATCGAGCGCGACGAGGCTGTGGTCAAGCGCGTGGATGAGCTGTGGGCGAGCCTCGGTATCGACTGATGAAAGTCACCCTGCAACCCTCCGGCGCGGTGCTCGAGATCCAGGCTGGCGAGCGCATTCTCGACGGTGCCCGGCGCCTCGGTTACGACTGCCCGCAGAGCTGCCGCAACGGCAACTGCCACATCTGCGCCGCGCTGCTGGTCGAGGGCCGGGTGCGCCAGGCCGGCGCCGAGCTGGATCACGGCGAGCTGTTCACCTGCCTGGCCGAGCCGCTGGAAGATTGCGTGCTGCACTGGGACGGCGTGCTCTCCCCCGGCGAACTGCCGGTGCGTACCTTCGGCTGCCAGGTGCTGGAGCTGAGCGAGGTTGGCGGCGATGTCTGCCGGGTGGTACTGCGCGCGCCGGCCGGCAAGACGCCGCGCTACCACGCCGGGCAGTATCTGCTGCTGCAGCGCGACGACGGCGAGTGGTCGGCCTTCTCCCTGGCCTCCGCGCCGCACGTCGGCCGCGACCTGGAGCTGCATATCCTGACCCGCGAGGACAGCAGCCGGCAGATCATCGCGCAGTTGCGCCGCACCCGCCTGGCGCGGGTGCAGATGCCGTTCGGTGACACCCACCTGGCCGAACTGCCGGCCGGGCCGCTGGTGCTGATCGCCGCCGGCACCGGCATGGCGCAGATGCACAGCCTGATCGAGCACTGCCGCGCCGCGGGCTTCAGTCACCCGGTTCACCTTTACTGGGGTGTGCGTCATCCCGATGACTTCTACCAGCTGCCGCATTGGCAGGACTGGGAGCGGCAGGCGGGACTGCAGCTGCACCGGGTGGTCAGCGAGGCCGAAGCCTGGGGCGGTCGCTGCGGCCTGCTGCACGAGGCGGTGTGCGAGGACTTCCCTGACCTCAAGGCGCTGCACGTCTACGCCAGCGGCTCGCCGGCGATGGTCTACGGCACCCTGGATGCGCTGGTGGAGGCGGGCATGGACCCGCACCAGATGCGCGCCGACGTGTTTGCCTACGCACCGCGCGAGTGATCGCCCGGCAACGAGAAAGCCGCCCGAGGGCGGCTTTTTCGTTCATCCGATAGGCTGAGTCAGCGGGAGAGGGGGCGGGGGTGAGCGCTCCGAGTCGCCTGGAACACCCTCACCCGCCCTGTCGGGCACCCTCTCCCATAGGGAGAGGGAGTATCAGCGCACCTGCACCACCACCTTGCCCACCGCCTTGCGCTGGCCCAGCGCGTCGATGGCTTCGCCGCCACGCGCGAGCGGGAAGGTCTGCGATACCAGCGGCTTGAGCTTGCCCTCGGCATGCCAGGCGAACAGCTGCTGGAAGTTGGCGGCGTTGTCCTGCGGCTGGCGCTGGGCGAAGGCGCCCCAGAACACGCCGACCAGGGCTGCGCCCTTGAGCAGTGGCAGGTTGGCCGGCAGGGCCGGTATGCCGCCGCCGGCGGCGAAGCCGACCACCAGGAAGCGGCCGTTCCAGGCGATGGAGCGGAACGCCTCTTCGAACAGTTCGCCACCCACCGGATCGTAGATCACATCCACGCCCTGGCCGCCGGTGAGCTTCTTCACCTCGTCCTTCAGGCTCTGCTCGCTGTAGTTGATCAGGTGGTCGGCGCCGGCGTTGCGCGCCACTTCCAGCTTCTCGGCAGTGCTCGCCGCGGCGATCACCTTGGCGCCCATGGCCTTGCCGATCTCCACCGCCGCCAGGCCGACACCGCCGGAAGCGCCGAGCACCAGCAGGGTCTCGCCCTGCTGCAGGTTGGCGCGCTGCTTCAGCGCATGCATCGAGGTGCCGTAGGTCATGCCGAAGGCGGCGGCGGTGGTCAGGTCCATGCTCTTGGGTACCGGCAGCACGTTGTAGCCGGGCACCGCCACTTCCTCGGCGAAGCCGCCCCAGCCGGTCAGGGCCATGACCCGGTCGCCGGCGCGCAGGTGCGTGATCTTCTCGCCGACAGACTTGACCACGCCGGCCGCCTCGCCACCCGGGGCGAAGGGGAAGGGCGGCTTGAACTGGTACTTGCCCTCGATGATCAGGGTGTCGGGGAAGTTGACGCCGGCGGCATGTACCTCGATCAGCACCTCGTTCTTCTTCGGTTCCGGGCTGGGCAGGTCTTCCAGGACCAGGCTGGAGGCCGGGCCGAAGGCTTTGCAGAGCAGGGCTTTCATCGCGCTTTCCTCGCGTTCGTGATTGCCGGCAGTGTAGGAGGCGCACCCGGTGGGTCAACGAGCATGGTCGCACCTGATGGCACACCATAAGCTTGGGCGCGCGGGCGGCTATGGCTATGCTAGGCGCAATTCGCACCGAGGAATGTCCCGTGAAGAAAAGCATTGCCCTGCTGTTTGCCCTGCTCCTGCCCTGCGTCGCCCTGGCCAGCGGCGGTGGCGAGGAAGAAAAGGCCGAGCCCAAAGTGGCCTACTACAGCCTGGTACCGGCCCTGGTCGGCAACTTCGGCGCCGGGCCCAAGCTGAAGTTCTACAAGGCCGATATCGCCCTGCGGGTGACCGGCACCGAAGCGGAGGAGAAGGTCGAGCATCACGAGCCGCTGATCCGCAACCAGCTGGTGATGCTGTTCTCCCAGCAGAGCGACGCCAGCATGGCCGACGAGGCGGCGAAGGAGAAGCTGCGCCAGGAAGCGCTGAAGCAGGTGCAGGATGTGCTCACCCAGGAAGAGGGCAAGCCCATCGTCGAGGACCTGTTATTCAACAATCTGATCATCCAGTAACGCGGGCACGCTTCGCCAGCGGGGCTAGGCCATCTGCGCCAGGGTCTTGCGAAAGCGCGTCAGCGCCGCGATGAAGAACAGCGTGCCGATGCCGGCGATGGCCAGCAGCTGCGGCCAGACGATGGAGAGCCCGGCGCCGCGGTAGAGAATGGCCTGGGCCAGATCGACAAAGTGGGTGGTCGGTGCCGCCAGCATGATCTGCTGCACCAGCTCCGGCATGCTTTCGCGCGGTGTGGTGCCGCCGGAAAGGATCTGTAGCGGCAGTAGCACCAGGATGATCAGCAGGCCCAGCTGCGGCATCGAGCGCGCCACGGTGCCGAAGAAGATGCCCATCGAGGTGGTGGCGAACAGGTGCAGCGCCGCGCCGCCGAGGAACAGCGCCAGCGAGCCTTCGATCGGCACCTGCAACCAGCCCTGCACCACCAGCAGCAGCGACAGCGCTGCCGCCGTCAGCACCACCAGGCCCATCGACCAGACCTTGGCCAGCATGATCTCCAGCGGCGTCACCGGCATCACCAGCAGGTGCTCCACGGTGCCGTGCTCGCGCTCGCGGATCAGCGCGGCGCCGGTGAGGATGATCGACAGCATGGTGATCTGGTTGATCACCTCCATCACCGAACCGAACCAGCTGCGCGTCAGGTTCGGGTTGAACTGCACGCGCACCGCCAGCTCCGCCGCCTGCGGCAGGTCGCCACGGTAGCGGCGGACGAACTCGGCCACTTCGCTTGCGCCAATGCTCTGGATGTAGCCGGCGCCGGTGAAGGCCATGCTCACCTGGGTGGCATCGACGTTGAGCTGGATTGCCGGGCTGCGCCCGGCCAGCACGTCGCGCTGGAAGTCCGGCGGGATGTTGAGGGTGAAGGTGTAGCGCCCGGAGTCCATGCCCTGGTCCATCTGGCCCAGGTCGATGCGTTCCGGGGTGCGGAAGTAGGGTGCCTGGAAGGCCTGGACCAGGCGCTCGGACAGCTGCGACTGGTCTTCGTCGACCACGGCGATGGCGGCGTTGTGCAGGCTCTCCGGCATGCTGGTGGCCGAGGAGTACACGCCCAGGCTGAAGGCCCAGAGGATCAGCAGCACCAGCGCCAGGTCATGCTGCAGGCTGCGCAGTTCCTTGATGCCGAGGTGGAAGATGTTGGCCAGGCGTTCCATCACACCTCCTGTTTGCGCAGCAGGCTGGCGCTGAGCAGGGTGAGCAGCGGCACGGTCAGCGCCAGGGCGACGAAGTAGCCGAGCAGGTCGCGCAGCTCCAGCGCCTTGGAGAACACGCCGCGGCTGATCACCAGGAATTGCGAGGTCGGGTACAACTGGCCGACCAGGGCGCCGAAGCCTTCCAGCGAGGCGACCGGGTAGATCAGCCCGGAGAACTGGATGGCCGGTAGCAGCGTGGCGATCGCAGTGCCGAACACGGCGGCGATCTGGCTATTGGTGAAGGTCGACATCAGCAGGCCCAGGCCGGTGGCGCAGGCGACGTAGAGCAGCGCGCCGAGGCCGAGGGTGAACGCGCTGCCCTTCAGCGGCACGTCGAACACCGTCACCGCCAGCAGCACCAGCAGGGCGCAGTTGAACAGGCCCAGGGCGATGTAGGGCAGCTGCTTGCCGATGAGGAATTCCAGGCGCGTGACCGGGGTGACGTAGAGGTTGATGATCGAACCCAGCTCCTTCTCGCGCACCACGCCGAGGGCCGTGAGCATGGCCGGGATCAGCATCAGCAGCAGCGGGATCACCGCCGGCACCATGGCCTTGAGGCTCTCCACGTCCGGGTTGTAGCGGTAGCGCACCTCCAGGCCGGCGGCGCTGGCGGCCAGTGGCTGCGGCGAGCGCCGCGCCAGCTCGGCCAGGTAGTGCTGGTGCAGGCCGGCGACGTAGCCCTTGATGGTCTCGGCACGGGTCGGCATGGCGCCGTCGATCCACATGCCGATCTGCGGGCTGGCGCCGCGCTTGAGGTCGCGGCCGAAGTGCGGCGGGATCTCCACGGCCAGGCTGATGTCGCCATTGCGCAGGCGCCGTTCCAGCTCGGCGTAGTCGCGCAGCGCCGGCTTCTCCAGGAAGTAGCGCGAGCCGGAGAGGTTGCGGTGGTACTCCTGGCTGGTGGTGGTCTGGTCGCGGTCGAGCACGGCGAAGGTCAGGTCCTCGACGTCCAGGCTGATGCCGTAGCCGATGATAAACAGCAGCAGTACCGTGCCGAGCAGGGCCATGCCGCCGCGGATCGGGTCGCGCCGCAGCTCCAGCGCCTCGCGGCGGGCGTAGCTGAACAGGCGGCGCAGGCTGAAGCGCTGGCGCTGCGGGGGCGGCGCCTGTTCCAGCGGCGGCGCAGTGTTCATCGGTTGCTCGCCGACCGCCTCCTGCAGGTAGGCGATGAAGGTCGCTTCCAGGCTGTCCAGCCCGCGCTTGGCCATCAGCCCCTGCGGCGTGTCGCTGTCCAGCACCTTGCCGGCGTGCATCAGCGAGATGCGGTCGCAGCGCTGCGCCTCGTTCATGAAGTGGGTGGAGATGAAGATGGTCACGCCGTCCTGGCGCGACAGGTCGAGCATCAGCTGCCAGAAGCCGTCGCGCGCCACCGGGTCGACGCCCGAGGTGGGCTCGTCGAGGATCAGGATCTCCGGCTGGTGGATCACCGCCACGGCCAGCGACAGGCGCTGGCGAATGCCCAGCGGAAGGCGCTCGGGGAGCATGTCCATGACCGCGCCGAGATCGAAGCGGCGCGCCATCGCGGCGACCCGATTGTCGATCTGCGCGGCCGGCACATGGAACAGGCGGGCGTGCAGTTCCAGGTTCTGCCTTACCGTCAGCTCGCTATAGAGGGAGAAGGCCTGCGACATGTAGCCGACCCGCCGGCGCGTGGCCATGTCGCGCGGGTCCACCGTCTGGCCGAACAGCAGGGCTTCGCCTTCGGAAGCGGGTAGCAGGCCGGTGAGCATCTTCATGGTGGTGCTCTTGCCGCAGCCGTTGGAGCCGAGGAAGCCGAAGATCTCGCCACGGCGGATGCGGAACGACACCGCGTCGACCGCGACAAAGTCACCGAAGCGCATGGTCAGGCCCTTGGCCTCGATGGCGATCTCGCTGTTGTCCTGCAGGGGCTGGATCACTACCTCGCGGTGGTCGCGACGTTTCTCATCCGGCAGCAGGGCAATGAAGGCCTGCTCCAGGCTGGCGCAGCCGGTACGCGTGCGCAGCTCGGCCGGGCTGCCTTCGGCCAGTACCCGGCCGGCGTCCATCGCCACCAGATGGTCGAAGCGCTCGGCCTCCTCCATGTAGGCGGTGGCCACCAGCACGCTCATCTGCGGGCGCTGCGCGCGGATACGGGCGATCAGCTCCCAGAACTGGTTGCGCGACAGCGGGTCGACGCCGGTGGTCGGCTCGTCGAGGATCAGCAGGTCAGGGTCATGGATCAGCGCGCAGCACAGTCCGAGCTTCTGCTTCATGCCGCCGGACAGCTTGCCCGCCGGGCGTTCGCGGAACGCCGACAGGCCGGTGCTGCGCAGCAGGTCGTCGATGCGGCGCTCGCGCTCGGCGGCGTCCTGGCCGAACAGGCGGCCGAAGAAGTCGAGGTTCTCGAACACCGACAGCGTGGGGTAGAGGTTCTTGCCCAGGCCCTGGGGCATGTAGGCGATATGCGGGCAGACGCGGCGGCGGTGGCGCGCGTCGGCCATATCGCCGTCGAGTACCTCGACGCTGCCGGCCTGAATCTGCCGCGCCCCGGCGATCAGCGCCAGCAGGCTGGACTTGCCGACGCCGTCCGGGCCGATCAGGCCGACCATGCGCTGCGCCGGCAGCTCCAGGTCGATGGCCTCGAGGGCGCGGGTCGCGCCATAGCGCAGGCCGACGCCGCTGAGGCGGGCGACCGCCGGGTTCATTGCGGAACCTTGATCGCCAGGTGTGCCGGCCACTCGGCCTCGGGATCAAGGCGCAGGTAGGCCATGCCGGGCACGCCGGTCTTCACCTGCTGCAGGTGCTTGCTCAGCAGCTCGGGATCGATGCGCGCCTTGACCCGGAACATCAGCTTCTCGCGCTCGCTGGCGGTTTCCACGGTTTTCGGGGTGAACTGGGCGACGCTGGCCACATAGCTGACCTTGGCCGGAATCACGTACTGCGGCGCGGCATCGATCACCAGGCGCACTTCGCTGCCGAGGGCCACTCGGCCGGCCTGGCGCTCGGGCAGGAAGAAGGTCATGTAGACGTCGGTGAGGTCGACCAGGTTGAGCACCTTGCCGCCGGCGCCGAGCACTTCACCCGGCTGGGTCACGCGGTACTGCACGCGCCCGGCGCGCGGCGCCTTGAGCTGGCTGTCGTCGATGTCCGCCTGCAGGCGCGCGACCATGGCGCGTGCCGCTTCGCTGGCGGACTGTGCCTCGATCGCCTGCGACTGCGCGGCGGCGATGCCGGCCGCGGCCGAGCTGACCTGGGCGCGCGCTGCCGCCAGCGCGGCCTCGGCGCTCTGCAGGCGGGCCAGGTCGTCGTCCAGCTGCTGCTGGGCCATGGCGTTGCGCTCGACCAGCTTGGCACTGCGGCTGTGGCGCTTGCGGGCGGCCTCCAGTTCGGCCTGGCGCTGGCGCACCACGGCCTCGGCGGCGAGTTTCTCGCTCTCGCGCAGGGTGATCTGGCTGGCCGCGGTGACTTCGCCATTCTCGGCCTGCTTGAGCTGGGCGCGGGCCTGGGCCAGCTGGGCGTCGAGCACCTGGGTGTCCATCTGCGCGAGCAACTGGCCGGGCTGGACGAAGTCGCCCTCGTCCACGGCGATGCTGGCGATGCGCCCGGCCAGCTTGGTGGCGACATCCACCTCGGTGGCTTCGATACGCCCGTTGCCGCTGGCGAAGCCTTCACCCAGCTCGTCCGGGCGCAGCTGCCACCAGGCGGCCGCCGCCAGCAGGGCGAGGCCGGCGGCGATCAGATAGGGCAGGGGGCGTTGCGCGTTCATCATCAGGGCTTCCCTTCTGCGCCCCGCTCGGGGCAATGGTTAGCAGGCTTCCATTTTCTGCCGTTCGTCGCCTGCGCGGTTTGATGCAGGTCAAACGGGGGGATCAAGCTTCACGCCGTTGGCGTTCCAGATGCAAGTGCGGTTGCGTCCGGCATGCTTGGCCCGGTATAGCGCCTGGTCGCTGCGTGCCACCAGGCCGCCGGGTTGCTCCTCGGCCACCGGGTCGGCCACCGCCAGGCCGATGCTCAGGGTCAGGCGGCCTTCGGGGCTGACCGGGTGAGCGATGCCGAGGCCGGCGATCAGCTCGTGAACCCGCGCGGCGACGTGCTCGCCGCCCTCCAGGCCGGTGTTGGCGAGGATGATGGCGAACTCCTCGCCGCCATAGCGGCATACCACGTCGCCCTCGCGCTGCAGGCTGTCCTGCAGCACGCTGGCGACCTGGCGCAGGGCATCGTCGCCGGCCAGGTGGCCGAGATTGTCGTTGTAGGCCTTGAAGTGGTCGATATCCACCATCAGCAGTGCCAGCGGCCCGCCGATGCGGCGCAGGCGCCGCCATTCGCTGTGCAGCTGCTGGTCGAAGAAACGCCGGTTGTACAGGCCGGTCAGCCCGTCCAGCTGTGACAGGCGCTGCAGGCGCGCCTCCAGTTCCAGGCGCTCGCGGTTGTCGCGCGACACGGCGATCAGGTATTCGCGCTCGCCCTGCTGCACCAGCTGGGTGTTGATCTCCGCCGGCTGGCGACTGCCGTCGCGGCGGATCAGCTCGCGCTGGAAGATCCGCGACTGGTTGTCCTGCTGGGCATGACGGACCAGCTCCAGCCAGCTGTGAAAGCCGGGCAGCAGCTTTTCCGGTTCGTCGCGCAGCAGCTGGGCGAACTGCTCCGGGCGGTAGCCGAGGTCGGCATAGGTGGCCTGGTTCATGTGCAGCAGCTCGCGGCTGCGGGTATCGAAGATGAACAGGCTGTCGCGGCTGGAGTCGGTCAGGTCGAGCACCAGCTGCAGGCGCTCGCGGCTATCGCGCAGGTGTCGCTCGGTCTCCTCGCGGCGCGCCGCCTCGGCCTGCAGGTCGCGATTGGCCTGCTGCATGGCGCCGGCGCGGCGGGCGTTCTCCAGGGCCAGGCCGAGAGCCGCCACCAGCAGCAGGCTGATGGCCAGGCCGCCGCCCAGCACCACCTGTGGCAGCGGCGTGGACAGCTGCTGCAGCAAGTGTTCGGTGGGGCTCAGCTGCAGGCTGAAGCTGGCGTTGTTGAGCAGGCGCAGCGGTACCGTGATGGCTCTTTTGCTCAGGGTTCCGGGGCGTTCCCGGCTGTACAGGCTCTGGCCGTTTTCCAGCAGGCGCAGGCTGAAGCTGTCGTTGTCGAGCTGGGTGAGCAGCTGGTCCATCAGCGGCTCGACGCGAAATACGCCCTGCAGGAAACCGTCGAATTGCCGCTCGCCCCGCGCATCCCTGAGGTACAGCGGGGTGTAGAGGACGAAGCCGCGGCCGCCCTGGACCAGCGGAAAACTGTTGGAGAAGCGCTGCTCGCCGGTCTGCCGGGCCTGCATGGCCAGCGGGTAGTTGGGGTGATCCGCGGTGAGGCGGAAGTTGCGTGCGGCTTCGTTGCCCTGCAGAGGCAGAAGCCAGCGCATCTGCAGGTCGGCGCCGACCCACTGCACCGACTGGTAGGCGGGAAAGTCGGTCAGCGCCGCTCCCGCCTCGGTTTCCCAGTCCTCCCGGTTCAGGCGACCGAGGTTGTTCCACAGGCGGGCGATGCGGCCGAGGCCTTCCACTTCGGTATGCAGGGTGCCTTCGAGCTGGCGGGCGAGGCTGCGCGCCTGGTAGTCGAGGCGCTCGTCCAGGCGCTCGTGCTGGTCCTGCTCCAGCTGGCGCCAGATCATCAGGCTGGCCGCACTCAGCAGCAGCAGAAGGAGAACCAGGGCCAGACGCGCCGGCCAGGCGGGTTGTGCGCGCATCGTCGGCTCCGCGGGCTATGCCTTGGTGATAGCACAGTGCCGCGAACGGCTCAACGCATGGCCAGCACGGCTTGCCACTCGGCCTCGTTGACCGGCATCACCGACAGCCGGCTGCCGCGCTGCACCAGGGCCAGTTCCGCCAGTGCCGGGTTGTCGCGCAGGCGCGCCAGCGGCAGCACGCGCGGGAAGGCTTCGACGAACTCCACGTCCAGTGCGCTCCAGGGATTCTTCTCGGTGCTGGCCTTGGCATCGAAGTAGTGGCTCTGCGGGTCGAGGGCGGTGGGGTCGGGGTAGACCGGCCCGGCGATCCGCGCGATACCGGCGATGCCCGGCTCCGGGCAGCTGGAGTGATAGAAGAAGAAAAGATCGCCTGGCTGCATGCTGCGCAGGAAGTTGCGCGCCTGGTAGTTGCGTACGCCGTCCCAGCGTGCACGACCGAGCTTCTGCAGGTGCAGGATGGACAGTTCGTCGGGTTCCGATTTCATCAGCCAATAAGGCATGAACTTTGCTCCTGTTTGCCGGTCTTTGCGCGGGAGTGAAAATCGTTCCCGTCAATGACTGCCGGATGGCGTCAAAAAATGTGTGGGTCTTCACCGCTTCTTGCGGGTCGATGGCTCAGGCTAGGCGCCGCCGTTTACGGCCAATAACAACACCGCCACCGGTAAAGCCAAGCAGTGTGCCGAAAGGGGGAGGCAACTCGATGAAACGCAAGCCAGATCTGTTGTGGGTCCTGGTCATTCTGTTCAGCCTGGGGATGGTTACCACAGGTTACACCCAGGGTCTCTGGGATCGTCAGGGCAATCCGCCGGCGGTTACCCAGGGGCAATGACCCACCGTTGACGTTGCCGCAGGGAGCGCGGCGACCTCAGCAATACCAGCGCCGGTCGGTCACCACCGCACCGAGACGCACATCCCAGCTGGCCAGCGCCAGGTGATCCACCTTCTGACATTCATGGGCCAGGCCCAGCAGCGTCGGCTTGTGCCAATTTTTGCGCAATTGCCGGTAGGCCAGGCTGCGGTCGTAGAAGCCGCCGCCCATGCCCAGGCGCCCGCCCTGTTCGTCGAAACCCACCAGCGGCAGCAGGATCAGGTCCAGCGTCCAGACTTTGCGCTGGCGGGCGGGCAGGTCCTGCGGCTCGGCAATGCGGAAGCGGTTGCGGGTCATGCTTTCGTGCGGATGCACGCGCTGGAAGCTCATTTTGGTGCGCGGCCAGCGCTTGAGTACCGGCAGGTAGGTGGCCTTGCCGCGGCGCTGGGCCTCGCGCAGCAGTGGGCGCGGGTCGATCTCGCCGTCGTTGGGCAGGTACAGGGCGATATAGCGGCTGCGGCGGAACAGCGGGTGCTGCGCCAGTTGGCGATAGAGGTCGCGGGCTGCGCGTTTCTGCTGTTGCGGGGAAAGGTTGCGGCGCGCCTGGCGCAGCTGGCGGCGCAGGGCCGGGCGGGACAGATTGCCGGCTTCAAGCATGAGAATCAGGACTCCCTGGGCGTGCCGCTGTCGGGTTAGCCCTTGAACCCGAAAGTTCAAGGTGGAGATTGCAGGAGGCGTTAAGGCTTTCCGTCAGGCGGACATGCACACCGGCCCCACTGGCAACCCCCGTGGTTGTGCGTATCGGCTCAGGGACATCACCGACTGGCCAACACTCCAGGGAGCTGGTCGGCAGTATACCCCATCGCGCCGCTCTGGCATCAGAGCAATTGACCATCCGGATCGGCGGCCAGGGCACCGTCGACGCGCTCCAGCAGGTCACGCACCTTGGCGCGGGTGGAGTCGGCTTCCTGGTCCAGGCGCTGCTGCTTGTGCAGCAGGTCGTGGGTGATGTTCAGCGCGGCCATCACGGCGATGCGGTCGGCACCGATGACTTTGCCGCCGGAGCGGATCTCGCGCATCTTGCCGTCCAGGTAGCGGGCCGCGCTCTCCAGGTTGGCGCGCTCGTCCGCCGGGCAGGCGATGCAGTATTCCTTGTCGAGGATATGTACGGTAACGGTGTTCGGCTGGGTCATGAGTCCTGCTCCAGGGCCTTCAGGCGCGAAATCATCGCTTCGACCTTGAGCCGGGCCATTTCGTTCTTTTCGATCAGATGGGCGCGTTCCTCGCGCCAGGCCTTCTCACTGGCCAGCAGGGCGCGGTTCTGCGACTTGAGCTGCTCGACGCGCTGAATCAAGAGTTCCAGCTTACGCGAGAGGGCTTGCAGTTCGGCGTCTTCCATCGGCTCTACCAGGGCTGTGAGTGGCTGCACTATAAAGGATGCGCGGCGGCGGTGCGATGGCCCGCGTGCGCCTGCCGGTGCTAGGATACGGAGCCTCCATTCTAGAGATCGCGCGGTTCAGCGCCTAGTTGCCATGTCCACTTCGAATTCCCCCTACGCCGCCTTCGCCGCCTTGCTGGCGAGCACTGGCAAACCCGTTTCCCCTGCCGAACTGCATGGCTTGCTGCTCGGTCGCAGCTGCGCCGGTGCCGGCTTCGAGGCCGAGTCCTGGATCGCCGATGCCTGCGAGCTGCTCGGTGGCGAGCCGGCCGACAACGTGCGCCAGGCGCTGGTCGGCCTGCAGGAGATGGTCAAGGGCGAGCTGTCCGGCAGCGACATCACCCTGGTTCTGCTGCTGCCCGCCGATGATGCGCCGCTGGCCGAGCGGGCCAAGGCCCTGGGCCAGTGGTGCCAGGGCTTCCTCGACGGCTTCGGCATGGTGGTCGGCAACGCACCGCTGAGCGCCGAGGCCATGGAGGTGCTGCAGGACCTCTCCGCCATTGCCCAGGTGCAGAGCGGCCTGGAAGAGTCCGAGGACGGCGAGAGCGATTACATGGAAGTGATGGAGTACCTGCGCGTCGCCCCGCTGCTGCTGTTCGCCGAGTGTGGCAAGCCCGCCGCGCCGGCCCCGAAACCTTCCCTGCATTAAGGTCGAGCCCATGGTCAGCATCCCCCGCGCAGAGTACGCCCGCCGGCGCAAGTCGCTGATGGAGCAGATGGAGCCCAACAGCATCGCCATCCTGCCGGCGGCGCCGGTCTACATCCGCAACCGCGACGTCGAGCACGTCTACCGCCAGGATAGCGACTTCCAGTACCTCACCGGCTTCCCCGAGCCGGAGGCGGTGATGGTGCTGATCCCCGGCCGCGAGCATGGCGAGTACGTGCTGTTCTGCCGCGAGCGCGATCCCGAGCGCGAGCTGTGGGACGGCCTGCGCGCCGGCCAGGACGGCGCGGTGGCGCAGTACGGCGCCGACGATGCCTTCCCCATCGGCGATATCGACGACATCCTGCCTGGCCTGATCGAGGGCCGCGAGCGCGTCTACTACGCAATCGGCACCAACGAGAAGTTCGACCACCGGCTGATGGAGTGGATCAACGTGATCCGCTCCAAGGCGCGCCAGGGCGCGACGCCGCCCAACGAATTCGTCGCCCTCGACCACCTGCTGCACGACATGCGCCTGTACAAGAGCGCGGCCGAGGCCAAGGTCATGCGCGAGGCCGCCGAGATCAGCGCGCGCGCCCACGTGCGCGCCATGCAGGTGAGCCGCGCCGGCCTCTACGAGTACCACCTGGAAGCCGAGCTGGACTACGAGTTCCGCAAGGGCGGGGCGAAGATGCCGGCCTACGGCTCGATCGTCGCCGCCGGACGCAACGCCTGCATCCTGCACTATCGCGAGAACGACGCGCTGCTGCGCGACGGTGACCTGGTGCTGATCGACGCCGGTTGCGAGATCGACTGCTACGCCAGCGACATCACCCGCACCTTTCCGGTCAGCGGCAAGTTCTCGCCCGAGCAGAAGGCCATCTACGAGCTGGTGCTGGCCGCCCAGGAAGCCGCTTTCCTCGAGATCGCTCCGGGCAAGCACTGGAACGAGGCCCATGAGGCCACCGTGCGGGTGATCACCGCCGGCCTGGTCGAGCTGGGTTTGCTCGAAGGCGCGGTCGACGAACTGATCGCCGCCGAGGCCTACAAGCCTTTCTACATGCATCGCGCCGGTCACTGGCTGGGCATGGATGTGCACGATGTTGGCGACTACAAGGTCGGCGGCGAGTGGCGCGTGCTCGAGCCGGGCATGGCGATGACGGTCGAGCCGGGCATCTACATCGCCGTGGACAACGAGAAGGTCGCCAAGAAATGGCGCGGTATCGGCGTGCGCATCGAGGATGACGTGCTGGTGACCAAGACCGGTTGCGAGATCATCACCGGCGGCGTGCCCAAGACCGTGGCCGAGATCGAGGCGCTGATGGCCGCCGCGCGTGAGCAGGCGGCCTGAATCATGAGCCGTGTGCAGCTGGCGATCATCGGTGGCGGCCTGGTCGGTGCGAGCCTGGCCCTGGCCCTGCAGGCCGGCGCGCGGGCGCGCGGCTGGCGCATCCTGCTGGTCGAGCCCTTCGCTCCCGGCAATGACTACCAGCCGAGCTACGATGCCCGCTCCAGTGCGTTGTCGCAGGGCAGTCGGCTGATCTTCGAGCGCCTCGGTGTGTGGCCGCAGCTGGCCGAGCGCGCCGAGGCCATCACGCAGATCCAGGTCTCCGACCAGGGCCGCTTCGGCGCCACCCGCCTGAGCGCGACGGACGAAGGCGTGCCGGCGCTCGGCTACGTGCTGGAGAACGCCTGGATGGGCCACTGCCTGTGGAAGGCGCTGGACCCGGCGGTGGTCGAATGGCGCTGCCCGGCGGAAGTCACCCGTCTGGAGGCGCTGGGCGACGGTTATCGCCTGCACCTGAACGACGACACCAGTCTCGATTGCGACCTCGCGGTGCTGGCCGATGGCGGCCGTTCCGGCCTGCGCGAGCAGCTGGGCATCGCCGTGCGCCACACGCCCTACGACCAGTGCGCGCTGATCGCCAACGTCACCCCCGCCGAGCCCCATGGCGGCCAGGCCTTCGAGCGCTTCACCGAGCAGGGACCGCTGGCCCTGCTGCCGCTGTCGGACAACCGTTGCGCGCTGGTCTGGACCCGCCCGCCGGTGGATGCCGAGCGTCTGCACCAGCTACCCGAGCGCGCCTTCCTCGGCGAGCTGCAGCAGGCCTTCGGCTATCGCCTCGGCAGCCTGCGCCAGGTCGGCGCGCGGCATTTGTATCCGCTGGCGCTGGTCGAGGCCCGCGAACAGGTGCGCCCGCATCTGGTGCTGCTGGGCAATGCCGCGCACAGCCTGCACCCGGTGGCCGGGCAGGGCTTCAACCTGTCGCTGCGCGATGCGCAGACCCTGGCCGAGTGCCTGTTGGCCGGGCCGCAGGTGCCTGGCGACTTCGCCACCCTGCAGCACTACCTGCAGCGCCAGAGCCAGGACCAGGCGATGACCGTCGGCTTCTCCGACCGGGTTACCCGCCTGTTCGGCCGCGACGAGTCGCTGCTGGTAGCCGGGCGCACCCTCGGCCTGCTCGGCCTCGACCTGCTGCCGCCGGCCAAGCGCTGGTTCGCCCGCCAGGCGATGGGCCTGGGCACCCGCAGCCTATGAGTGAACGCAAGCTGGCCCGCATGTCCCGCCTGCTGCGCCTGGGACTGAACCTCTATCCGCCCTACCTGGGCGCCGGTATCCGCGTACGCGAGATCAGCCCGGACTTCCGCCGCGTGCGAGTGCGCATGGGCCTCGGCTGGTACAACCGCAACTATGTGCGCACCCAGTTCGGCGGCTCGCTGTACAGCATGACCGACCCCTTCTTCATGCTCATGCTGATGCAGCTGCTGGGGCGCGACTACATCGTCTGGGACAAGGCCGCCAGCATCGACTTCATCAGCCCCGGCAAGGGCCCGGTGCATGCCGAGTTCCGCGTCGACGACGAGCTGCTGGCGCAGATTCGCCAGCACACCGCCGACGGCGACAAGTACCTGCCCGAGCTGCGTGTGGAGGTGCGTGACGACGAGGGCACCCTGGTCGCCATCGTGCACAAGACCCTGTACATCCGCCTCAAGCCGCGTGCGCGGCAGACAGCCTAAGGAAACAGCATGCAAGCGGACCTGATCATCGTTGGCGCCGGCATGGTCGGCAGCGCGCTGGCCCTGGCACTGGAGCACAGCGGCCTGGAGATCCTCGTGGTCGACGGCGGCCCGCTCAGCGTCCGGCCGTTCGCTGCCGAGGGCGCCTTCGAGCCGCGGGTCAGTGCGCTGTCCGCCGCCAGCCAGCGCATCCTCGAACGCCTCGGCGTGTGGGACGGCATCGCCGCGCGGCGTGTCTCGCCCTACCGCGACATGCGCGTGTGGGACGGCTCCGGCACCGGCAGCGTGCATTTCTCCGCCGCCAGCGTGCATGCCGAGGTGCTCGGTCATATCGTCGAGAACCGCGTGGTGCAGGACGCTCTGCTCGATCGCCTGCACGACAGCCAGATCGGCCTGCTCGGCAGCGCCCGCCTGGAGCAGCTGCGCCGCTCCGGCGACGGCTGGTTGCTGACCCTGGCCGACGGCCGCGAGCTGCGCGCGCCGCTGCTGGTGGCCGCCGACGGCGCCAACTCGGCGGTGCGCCGCCTGGCCGGCTGCGCCACCCGCGAGTGGGATTACCTGCACCACGCCATCGTCACCAGCGTGCGCTGCGAACGCGCGCACCAGGCCACCGCCTGGCAGCGCTTCACCGACGACGGCCCGCTGGCCTTCCTGCCGCTGGCGCGCCAGGGCGATGAGCACTGGTGCTCGATCGTCTGGTCGACCGTGCCGGCCGAGGCCGAGCGCCTGATGGCGCTGGACGACGAAGCCTTCCGCCATGAGCTGGGCAAGGCCTTCGAGTGGCGCCTGGGCCAGGTCACGGCGGTCGATCCGCGCCTCTGCATCCCGCTGCGCCAGCGTCATGCCAAGCGCTACGTGGAAAGCGGCCTGGCGCTGATCGGCGACGCCGCGCACAGCATCCATCCGCTGGCCGGGCAGGGCGTCAACCTCGGCTTCCTCGACGCCGCGGTGCTGGCCGAAGTGCTGCTGCATGCGCTGCAGCGCGGCGAGCAGGCCAATGATGTGCGCGTGCTCAGCCGCTACGAGCGCCGGCGCATGCCGCACAACCTGGCGATGATGGCGGCCATGGAGGGCTTCGAACGTCTGTTCCAGGCCGACCCGCTGCCGCTGCGCCTGCTGCGCAACAGCGGCCTCAACTGGGTCGATGAGCTGCCGGACGCCAAGGCGCTGTTCGTGCGCCGCGCCCTCGGCCTGGCCGGCGACCTGCCGGCCCTGGCGCAGCTCTGAGGGCTGCAATATCCGGTAACGCTGCGGCCTAGGGTCACGTTGAGAAGCTAAATAGCATTCACTACTATTCGCTCTCTCGACCCAAATAAGAGGCAGCACCCATGCAGCTCCGTTCCGGTTTCCTGGCCACCCTGGCCCTTTCTGCCCTGGCCGGCACCGCCCAGGCCGCCGATGAAATCGTCGTCTACTCCGCGCGAATCGACGAGCTGATCAAGCCGGTATTCGACGCCTACACCGCCAAGACCGGAACCCCGATCAAGTTCATCACCGACAAGGAAGCCCCGCTGCTGGCGCGCCTCAAGGCCGAAGGCGAGAACACCCCGGCCGACCTGCTGATCACCGTCGACGCCGGCAACCTCTGGCAGGCCGAGCAGGAGGGCGTGCTCAAGCCGCTCAAGTCCTCCACCATCGAAGCCAACATCCCGGCCCAATACCGCTCCAGCACTGGCGCCTGGACCGGCCTGTCGCTGCGCGCGCGGACCATCTTCTACTCCACCGAGCGAGTGAAGCCGGAAGAGCTGTCGACCTACGAGGCACTGGCCGACAAGAACTGGGAAGGCCGCCTGTGCCTGCGCACCAGCAAGAAGGTCTACAACCAGTCGCTGACCGCCACCCTGATCGAGGCCCATGGCGCGGCCAAGACCGAGGAGATCGTCAAGGGCTGGGTGAACAACCTGGCCACCGACGTGTTCGCCGACGATACCGCCCTGCTGCAGGCCATCGACGCCGGCCAGTGCGACGTGGGCATCACCAACACCTATTACTACGGTCGTCTGGCCAAGCAGCAGCCCGGCCTGAAGGTCAAGCCGTTCTGGCCGAACCAGGCCGACCGTGGCGTGCACGTCAACCTCTCCGGCGCCGGCGTGACCCAGCATGCCCCGCACGCCGAGGCCGCCCAGCAGCTGCTGGAATGGATGACATCAGCGGAAGCGCAGAGCCTGTTCGCCGACGTCAACCAGGAATACCCGGCCAATCCGGCGGTCAAGCCGTCTGCCGAAGTAGCCGCCTGGGGCGCGTTCAAGGCCGACAGCGTGCCGGTGGAAGTGGCTGGCAAGCGCCAGGCCGAGGCGACCAAGCTGATGGACCGCGCCGGCTGGAACTGATGCCTGGGCTCCCTCTCCCGTGAACGGGAGAGGGAGCATCCACTCCGTGCATCCGCTGCCGTTATACTCGACGCCCCGGCTTGCCCGGGGCGTTTCGTTTCCGCCTGCCAGGAGTCCGCGTGAGCCATTCCGTACAGCGCCGCTGGTATCCCATCGCGTTCGCCATCGCCGCCCTGGTGCTGCTGCCGCTGTCGGTGTTGCTGCTGTCCTGGCACGAGGTTGACGGCGAGATCTGGGCGCACCTGTGGGACACCCAGATGCCGCGCCTGTTGGGCAACACCCTGCTGCTGGTCAGCGGGGTGAGCTTCGGCGTGGTGCTGCTTGGCGTCAGCCTGGCCTGGCTGACCAGCCTCTGCGAGTTTCCCGGGCGGCGGTGGCTGGACTGGGCGCTGATGCTGCCCTTCGCCATCCCGGCCTATGTGCTGGCCTTCGTCTTCGTCGGCCTGCTGGATTTCGCCGGGCCGCTGCAGACCCTGGCCCGCGAGTGGTTCGGCAGCGGCATCCGCTTCCCGCGGGTGCGCTCCAGCGGCGGGGTGATTCTGGTCCTGGTGCTGGTGTTCTACCCCTACGTCTACTTGCTCGCGCGCGGCGCCTTTCTGGCCCAGGGCAAGGGCCTGATGGAGGCGGCGCGGGTGCTCGGCCTGTCGCCCTGGCAGGCGTTCTGGCGGGTCGCCCTGCCGATGGCGCGACCGGCCATCGGCGCCGGCCTGGCCTTGGCGATCATGGAGACCCTGGCCGACTTTGGCGCTGTCTCGGTGTTCAACTTCGACACCTTCACCACCGCCATCTACAAGACCTGGTACAGCTTCTACAGCCTGTCCAGCGCCACCCAGCTGGCCAGCCTGCTGCTGCTCGCCGTGCTGCTGGTGCTCTATGGCGAGCGCCGTGCCCGTGGCGCCAGCCGCCCGGCCAGCGAGCGCCCGCGTGGCAAGCCGCTGTACCGCCTGCGCGGCTGGCAGGCGTTCGCCGCCAGCAGCTGGTGCGGCCTGGTGTTCGCCTGCGCCTTCGTCGTGCCCATACTGCAGCTGCTGGTGTGGTTCTGGCAGCGCGGCCGCTTCGACCTCGACGAGCGCTACATCGGCCTGATCCTGCACACCCTCTGGCTGGGCGGCATCGCGGCGCTGCTCACGGTGAGCGTGGCCCTGCTGCTGGCCTTCGCCCGGCGCCAGGCGCCGACCCGGCCGATGCGCGCACTGGTCAGCACCGGCAACCTGGGTTATGCGCTGCCCGGCTCGGTGCTGGCGGTGGCGATCATGCTGGCCTTCAGCTGGCTAGATCGCGAGCTGGTCATCCCGCTGTCCGCCTGGCTCGGCGGCGCCGGCAAGCCGCTGCTGCTGGGCAGTCTGTTCGCCCTGCTGCTGGCCTATCTGGTGCGCTTCATGGCGGTGGCCTACGGGCCGCTGGAGAACAGCCTGGCGCGCATCCGCCCGTCGTTGCCGCAGGCCGCGCGCAGCCTCGGCGTGGGCGGGCCGGCGCTGTTCTTCCGCGTGTACCTGCCGCTGCTGGTACCGGGTGCGCTGTCGGCGGCCTTGCTGGTATTCGTCGATGTGCTCAAGGAAATGCCGGCCACCCTGCTGATGCGCCCCTTCGGCTGGGACACCCTGTCGGTGCGTATCTTCGAGATGACCAGCGAAGGCGAATGGGCGCGCGCCGCATTGCCGGCGCTGACCCTGGTGCTGGTCGGCCTGCTGCCGGTGATCGGTCTGATCCGCCGCTCGGCCCGCCAGCCGGGGCATTGACCACACGGAGTGTCCAGTTTCTTTGCGCGGGGCTACAATGCGCGCCTGCTGACGCAGCCGTCCATGAGCCCGTCCATCAGGCCGGGCCCGTTTAAGGAGTTATCCATGGGACAGCGTACACCCCTGTATGAACAGCATCTGGCGCTCGGCGCCAAGATGGTCGATTTCGGTGGCTGGGACATGCCGCTGCACTACGGCTCGCAAGTCGAGGAGCACCATCAGGTGCGCCGTGACTGCGGCGTGTTCGACGTCTCCCACATGACCGTGGTTGACGTCACCGGCGCCCAGGCCAAGGCCTGGCTGCAGCACCTGCTGGCCAACGACGTCGAGCGTCTGAAGACCCCCGGCAAGGCCCTCTACAGCGGCATGCTCAACGAGCGTGGCGGGGTGATCGACGACCTTATCGTCTACCTCACCGACTGGGGCTACCGCGTGGTGGTCAACGCCGCCACCCGTGACAAGGACCTGGCCTGGATGCAGGCGCAGACCGCCGGCTTCGAAGTTGCGCTGAACGAGCGCGCCGAACTGGCCATGCTCGCCATCCAGGGCCCCAACGCCCGCGCCAAGACCGCCGAGCTGGTGACCCCGGCGCGCGCGGCGCTGATCCATGAGCTCAAGGTGTTCCAGGGCCTGCCGGAAGGCGACTGGTTCATCGCCCGTACCGGCTACACCGGCGAGGACGGTCTGGAAATCATGCTGCCGGCCGAGCAGGCCGCCGACTTCCTCACCGAGCTGGTCGGCGCCGGTATCGCCCCGATCGGCCTGGGCGCGCGCGACACCCTGCGCCTGGAAGCCGGCATGAACCTGTACGGCCAGGACATGGATGAAGACACCTCGCCGCTGGCCGCCAACATGGCCTGGACCATCGCCTGGGAGCCGGCCGAGCGCCAGTTCGTCGGCCGCAGCGCCCTGGAAAGCCAGCGTGCCGCCGGCAACCAGCCCAAGCTGGTCGGCCTGGTGCTGGAAGAGCGCGGCGTGCTGCGTGCCCACCAGGTGGTACGGGTGGAAGGCGTGGGCGAGGGCGAGATCACCAGCGGCAGCTTCTCGCCGACCCTGAACAAGTCGATCGCCCTGGCTCGCGTGCCGGCCGCCACCGGCGACCGCGCCGAGGTGGAGATCCGTGGCAAGTGGTATCCGGTACGCGTCGTGCAAGCGAACTTCGTGCGCAACGGCAAGGCCGTCATCTGATTCGCATGGCGCGAGGCAGAGCCCGCGCCAGCTGCTAAATTTTCCGGGCGGCCGATCCGCCCAGCGATTTCGAGGAGTACGACATGAGCAACATTCCCGCCGATCTGCGTTACGTCGCCAGCCACGAGTGGATCCGCCTGGAGGCCGATGGTTCGGTCACCGTGGGCATCACCGACCATGCCCAGGAAGCACTGGGTGACGTGGTCTACGTCGAGCTGCCGGAAGTCGGCAAGCAGCTGGCCAGCGGCCAGGAAGCCGGTGTGGTCGAGTCGGTGAAGGCCGCCTCGGACATCTACGCACCGATCTCCGGTGAAGTGCTGTCGGTCAACGAGGCCCTGGCCGACGCTCCCGAGCAGGTCAATGGCGAGCCCTACGCTGCCTGGTTCTTCAAGCTGCAGCCGAGCAACCCGGCCGAGCTGGAAGCGCTGCTCGATGCCGCCGGCTATCAGGCCGTCTGCTCCGCTGATGCCTAAGGTGCCTGGCCGCGTCTAACGCGCGGCCTGTCGCCAAGAATCACGATTCCCGCTGTCGAGCCTCGATCCGTCGGGGCTCTGTCATTTTCCGAGAGCCCCGCTATGTCCACGCCCCGTCTCGACCAACTGCAACAGCCCGATGCCTTCCTCCGTCGCCACCTCGGCCCGGATGCCCGTGAAGAACAGGCCATGCTTGACGCCCTCGGGCTGAGCAGCCGCGAAGAGCTGATCGTGCAGACCGTGCCACCGGCCATCCGCCTCAACCGCGAACTGGACCTGCCGGCGGCGCTGGACGAGCAGGGCGCGCTGGCCAAGCTCAAGGGCTACGCCGAGCAGAACCAGCTGTGGACCAGCCTGATCGGCATGGGCTACCACGGCACCATCACTCCCACGGTTATCCTGCGCAACCTGCTGGAGAACCCGGGCTGGTACACCGCCTACACCCCCTATCAGCCGGAAATCGCCCAGGGGCGCCTGGAGTCGCTGCTGAACTTCCAGCAGCTGACCATCGACCTGACCGGCCTGGACCTGGCCAGCGCCTCGCTGCTCGACGAAGCCACTGCCGCCGGCGAAGCCATGGCCCTGGCCAAGCGCGTGGCGAAGAGCAAGAGCAATTTGTTCTTCGTCGACGAGAACAGCCACCCGCAGACCATTTCGGTGGTGCAGACCCGCGCCGAAGGCTTCGGCATCGAGGTCAAGGTCGGCGCGCTGGACGAGCTGGCCGGCCTGGAAGTGTTCGGCGCCCTGCTGCAGTACCCGGATACCCACGGCGAGATTCGTGACATCAAGCCGCTGATCGAGCAGCTGCATGCGCAGAACGCCCTGGCCTGCGTGGCCACCGACATGCTCAGCCTGCTGCTGCTGACCCCGCCGGGTGAGCTGGGCGCCGACGTGGTGTTCGGCTCGGCGCAGCGTTTCGGCGTGCCCATGGGCTACGGCGGTCCGCACGCGGCCTTCTTCGCCACCCGCGACGCGTTCAAGCGCGCCATGCCCGGCCGCATCATCGGTGTGTCCAAGGACGCCCGTGGCAACACCGCGCTGCGCATGGCCCTGCAGACCCGCGAGCAGCACATCCGCCGCGAGAAGGCCAACTCCAACATCTGCACCTCGCAGGTGCTGCTGGCCAACATGGCCAGCTGCTACGCCGTCTACCACGGCCCGCAGGGCCTCAAGCGCATTGCCCAGCGTGTGCATCGCCTCACTGCAGTTCTGGCCGCCGGCCTGGAGCAGAAGGGCGTCAAGCGTGACAACCAGTTCTTCTTCGACACCCTGACCCTGGATGTCGGCGGCATGCAGACCGCCATCATCGAGTCGGCCAAGGCCGCGCGCATCAACCTGCGCATCCTCGGCCGCGGCAAGCTGGGCGTGAGCCTGGACGAGACCTGCACGGCGCAGACCGTCGAGCAGCTGCTGTGCATCTTCCTCGGCGCCGACCACGGCCTGTCCGTCGCCGAGCTGGATGCGAGCCTGGTCAACGATGGCATTCCGGCCGCCCTGCAGCGTACCTCCAGCTACCTGACCCACCCGGTGTTCAACAGCCACCACAGCGAAACCGACATGCTGCGCTACCTCAAGCGCCTGGAGAACAAGGACCTGGCCCTGAACCAGGCGATGATCCCGCTCGGTTCCTGCACCATGAAGCTGAACGCCACCAGCGAGATGATCCCGGTCACCTGGCCCGAGTTTGGTGCCCTGCACCCCTTCGTGCCGGCCGACCAGGCCGTCGGCTACAAGCTGATGATCGACGAGCTGGAAGCCTGGCTGCGCGCCATCACCGGCTTCGACGCCATCTGCATGCAGCCCAACTCCGGCGCCCAGGGCGAGTACGCCGGCCTGCTGGCGATCCGCAAGTACCACGAGAGCCGCAACGAAGGTCACCGCGACATCTGCCTGATCCCGGCCTCGGCCCACGGCACCAACCCGGCCTCGGCGCAGATGCTCAACATGCGCGTGGTGGTGGTTGAGTGCGATGCCGCCGGCAACGTCGACATGGACGACCTCAAGGCCAAGGCGGCCGAGGCCGGCGACAAGCTGTCCTGCCTGATGATCACCTATCCCTCGACCCACGGCGTGTACGAGGAAGGCATCCGCGAGATCTGCGAGATCGTCCACAGCTTCGGCGGTCAGGTGTACATGGACGGCGCCAACCTCAACGCCCAGGTCGGCTTGGCGCGTCCGGCCGACATCGGCGCCGACGTGTCGCACATGAACCTGCACAAGACCTTCTGCATCCCGCATGGCGGCGGCGGCCCGGGCATGGGCCCGATCGGCGTACGTGCGCACCTGGCGTCCTTCGTCGCCAACCACCCGGTGGTCGAGCTGCAGGGACCGAACCCGCAGAACACCGCGGTCAGCGCCGCGCCCTGGGGCAGCGCCAGCATCCTGCCGATCAGCTGGATGTACATCGCCATGATGGGCCCGCAGCTGGCCACCGCCACCGAGACCGCGATCCTCAACGCCAACTACCTGGCCAGCCAGCTCAAGGGCGCTTTCCCGGTGCTCTACAGCGGCCGCAACGACCGCGTCGCGCACGAGTGCATCTTGGATTTGCGTCCGCTCAAGGCGGAGACCGGCATCAGCGAGGAAGACGTGGCCAAGCGCCTGATGGACTACGGCTTCCATGCGCCGACCATGAGCTTCCCGGTGCCGGGCACGCTGATGATCGAGCCGACCGAGAGCGAGTCGAAGGAAGAGCTGGATCGCTTCATCGAGGCGATGCTGAGCATTCGCGCCGAGATCGCCAAGGTCGCCAGCGGCGAGTGGCCGGCGGACAACAACCCGCTCAAGCATGCACCGCACACCCTGGCCGACGTTACCGGCGCCTGGGATCGTCCGTACAGCATCGCCGAGGCGGTGACCCCGTCTGCCCACACCCTGGCGCACAAGTACTGGCCGGCGGTGAACCGCGTGGACAACGTCTACGGCGACCGCAACCTGTTCTGCGCCTGTGTGCCGATGGACGACTACCGCGAGTGAGTCGAACGTCGTGACCCAAGAGGCCGCCCACTGGGCGGCCTCTTGCTTTCCGGCGGCTATTGCCCGCTGGCGCAGCCTTCCTCGGGCAGGCCGGCCAGGGCCCGGCGCAGCAACGCCTGGCTGCGTGCGCTGCGCATGATGCCGGTGTGGTTTTCCTCGATCAGATACAGGCGTTCCGTCTCGTCCTGCGCCGCCGGCAGCAACTGGCTGGCCAGCGGCACGCTGCCGTCGTTGGGCTCGGCAATCATCCGGCTGTTGCCGGCATAGGCGACCAGCTGCCACTGGCGAACATGCGCGGGCAAGGGCGTGGCGAACAGCTGTTGCAGGAACGCGCTGCCGGGCGCCATATCGCGCCATACCGGCACGTCCAGCGGTACGCGTGCCGCGCCGGTGGCGGCCGAGGGATGGCCGCCCCAGGGCGTCGCCAGGGTCACCAGCAGGCACAGTTGCTCGTCAGCGTTGCCGGGGTGCAGCAGCTGCGTGGCGCGGCGCGCGAGCAAGCCGCCCATGCTGTGGGCGAACAGGTGCAGGCGTTTGGGAGCGTAGCGCAGTTGCAGATCGCGCAGTGCCTCGCTGAGCAGGTAGGCGCTGTTGTTCAGTGGCATGCCGCTCGGGTAATGGAACAGCAGCAGCTGGTAGCGTGTGCGGTCGATGCCGGCAGCCAGCTCGCGCCACACCCTGGGCGAATCATTGATGCCGTGGAGCAGGACGATGGGCTCCTTGTCTGGGCTCCAGGGTTCCAGCACATAGAGGCCGTAGCCCACCTCGCTGAGGAAATCCAACGGCTGCCAGGCGCCTTGCGCGGTGCGCTGGGCGGAGAAGCGCGGGTCGTCGAAATCGACCACGCGCAGGTAGTTGTGGCGCACCTTGGGCAGGTCGCGGTACAGGCGCTCCAGGCCGAGGTCGAGCTCGGGCAGCGGCGTATCGTCGGCCTCTTGTGGCTGCAGCACGTTCAGTTGCCCGAGGGCACTGCGTTGTTCGTCGCTGGGTTGGAGCTGCAGCGGCGCCGTGCGCGCCTGGGCTTGCCAGTGGCGAGGCTCGTCGGGGTCCAGACGCAGGTTGCCGTTGCGGTCCTCGAAGGCCAGCAGCGAGTAGTCGCCGGCTGCCATGCTGAAGTAGAAAAAACCGCCGGGGCGCACGCTGCGGTAGGCCAGCAGGTTACCCTCGGCATACAGGGCGACCAGTGCCGGCTGTGCGGCGGTCGTCTGCAGCTGGCCGGGGATCAGCACCATGCTCCGCTGCGCCATTTTCACCTGACGGTCCAGTGTCCAGAGCTGGCAGCCGCCCAGCAGCAAGGCCAGCAGCAGCGTCAGCAGCGGCCTGGCCATGCTAGCCGGCGGCTTCCACTTTCAGCAGCACACCGTCCTGGCCGGTGACCCGGACCTCACGGCCCGCCGGCAGCTCGGGGCCGGTGACCAGCCACAGGGTATCGCCGGCCTTGATCTTGCCGCGTCCACCGACGATGGCTTCGTGCAGCACGAAGGTGCGGCCGAGAAATTCGCTGCCCCGGCGATTCAGGCCCGGCACGTCGGAAGGCTTGGCGGCGCTGCGCTGGCGGCGCCACCAGAACACCGCAGTGAGCAGCGAGAGCAGGGCGAAGGCGAAGAACTGCCAGGCCCAGGGCAGGTCCGGCAGCAGGTAGGTGAGTAGACCGACCGCGGCGGCGGCCAGGCCGATCCACAGCAGGTAGCCGCCAGCGCCGAATACTTCGAGGATCAGCAGGATGGTGCCGAAGGCCAGCCAGTCCCAGAACGACAGGTGCTGCAGGTACTCCATCACTTCTTGCCGTCCCTGCTATCGAAGGTGGCGCGCACGATTTCGCCGATACCGCCGACCGCACCGATCACTTGGCTGGCCTCCAGCGGCATCAGCACCACCTTGCTGTTGTTGGCTGATGCGAGCTTGCCCAGGGCCTCGACATACTTCTGCGCGACGAAGTAGTTCACCGCCTGTACATTGCCGCCGGCAATCGCCTCGGACACCACGCGGGTCGCCTCGGCCTCGGCCTGGGCGGCGCGCTCGCGGGCCTCGGCTTCGAGGAAGGCGGCCTGGCGTTCGCCCTCGGCCTTGAGGATCTGCGCCTGCTTCTCGCCCTCGGCGGTGAGGATCTCGGCCTGGCGCTTGCCCTCGGCTTCAAGAATCTGCGCACGCTTGAGACGCTCGGCCTTCATCTGGCTGGCCATGGCCTCGACCAGGTCGGCGGGCGGGCTGATGTCCTTGATCTCGATGCGGGTGACCTTGATGCCCCAGGGCGCGGTGGCCTCATCGACGGTGCGCAGCAGGCGTTCGTTGATCGCGTCGCGCTGGCTGAGCATGGCATCCAGTTCCATGGAGCCGAGCACGGTGCGGATATTGGTCATCACCAGGTTGCGGATGGCGTGCTCCAGGTTGTTCACCTCATAGGCCGCCTGGGCGGCGTTGATCACCTGGAAGAAACACACGGCATCGATGGTGACGATGGCGTTATCGGCGCTGATCGCCTCCTGCGGCGGAATATCCAGCACGCTTTCCATGACGTTGAGCTTGCGGCCGACGCGGTCCATCACCGGGACGATGATGTTGAGGCCGGGCTTGAGCGTATTGGTGTAGCGGCCGAAGCGCTCCACCGTCCACTCGTAGCCCTGGGGCACCACCTTGAAGCCCATGAACACGATGGCCACGGCCAGACCGACGAAAAGAAAGACGACGCCACCGATACCCATGCTGCTGCCTCCTGCTGATGCCTGTGCGGATGAGCAAGTATTGCACGGCCTGGCGGACCCGGGGTGGCGCTACTTCTGCTCGCTCTGCGGGGTGACGCGCAGCACTTCCTCGATGGTGGTCAGGCCGGCGGCGACCTTCTGCGCGCCGGACAGGCGCAGGCTGCGCATACCGTCCTTGAAGGCCGCGCGGCGCAGGGCGATGAGGTCGGTGTCGGCGGTGAGCAGCGGCTTGATGCCATCGTTGAGCAGCATGATCTCGTATACCCCGGCACGCCCGCGGTAGCCGGTTTCGCGGCACTCCAGGCAACCCACGGCACGGTGTGCTTGGGTTGGCAGCGGCGCGCTCCAGGGTTTGGTCAGGCTCTGCCAGTCGTCTTCGGAGAGCTCCACAGGTGCCTTGCAGTGCGGGCACAGGGTCCGTACCAGGCGCTGGGCCATGACCCCCAGCAGGGTGGCCTTGAGCAGGTAGTGCGGCACGCCCAGTTCGAGCAGGCGGCTGATGGCCGAAGGCGCGTCGTTGGTGTGCAGGGTGGACAGCACCAGGTGGCCGGTGAGTGCCGCCTGGATGGCCATCTCGGCGGTCTCCAGGTCGCGGATTTCGCCGACCATGATGATGTCCGGGTCCTGGCGCATCAGCGCGCGCACGCCGCTGGCGAAGTTCAGGTCGATGTTGTGCTGCACCTGCATCTGGTTGAAGGAGGTCTCGATCATCTCGATCGGGTCCTCGATGGTGCAGACGTTGACCTCCTCGGTCGCCAGCTGCTTGAGCGTGGTGTAGAGCGTGGTGGTCTTGCCCGAGCCGGTGGGGCCCGTGACCAGGATGATGCCGTTGGGCTGGCAGGTCATGCTTTCCCAGCGGCGCAGGTCGTCCGGTGAGAAACCGAGCTGGTCCGGGCTCTTCAGCAGCACCTCGGGGTCGAAGATACGCATCACCATCTTCTCGCCGAAGGCGGTGGGCAGGGTCGACAAGCGCAGTTCCACTTCGCCGCCATCCGGGGTCTTGGTCTTGATCCGGCCGTCCTGCGGTTTGCGTTTCTCGGCGATGTTCATCCGCCCCAGGTTTTTCAGGCGGCTGACCACGGCCATGGTCACCTGCGGCGGGAACTGGTAGACGTTGTGTAGCACGCCGTCGATGCGAAAGCGCACGGTACCGGCCTCGCGGCGTGGCTCGATGTGGATGTCGCTGGCGCGCTGCTGGTAGGCGTACTGGAACAGCCAGTCGACGATATTGACGATATGCGCGTCGTTGGCGTCCGGCTCCTGGTCGCTGGCGCCGAGGCTGAGCAGTTGTTCGAAGTTGCCGACGCCACTGAGTTTCATGTCCTGGGCGTTGGCGCCGCTGACCGAGCGGGCCAGGCGGTAGAACTCGGTGGTGAAGCGCTGGATATCCGCCGGGTTGGCCACTACGCGCTTGATCGGGCGCTTGAGCACATGGGTCAGGTTGCTTTCCCAGCCATGCACGAAGGGTTGCGCGCTGGCGATGGTCACCGCCTCGCTGTCCACGGCCACGGCGAGAATCTTGTGGCGCTGGGCGAAGGCGTAGGACATCAGCGGCGTGACGGCGGCAACGTCGATCTTCAGTGGGTCGATGCGCAGGTAAGGCTGGCTGGCGAAGTTGGCCAGCCATACGGTGAGGCCTTCCAGGTCGTGCTTGCGTCCGGGGCGTTGCAGGTCGTCGACCTGCTGCGCCGCGAGGAACTCCAGGGGGTGCAGCTGGGCATTGGCCGAGGCGCGGCGCAGTACCATGCACTGCTCGGCCTGCTCCTGGGCCACGCGACCCTGGGCCACCAGTTCGCGGAGGATGTCGTTGAGGTCGAGCCAGCGATCCTGGGTGGGCGAGGCGAGGGCGGACATGGAGCTCCCTTTCATGTGACGACGAGGCTGAGAACCGGTCCGGAGCCCGCCACGCCTGCTGCAGGCGGGACTCCGACCGGTGCTGCATAGCTTATTTCAGCAGCAGCTTCCAGGGTTTGAGCGTCGCCACAGTATGGGCCTGTGCCTGGCGAGCGACCAGCACTTCGGCGTCGTTGGCGCAGGTGGCCAGTGCCTCCAGCTTGGCCAGTTCGCCATACAGGCGATCCAGCTCCGGCAGCTCCGGCACCTGGCGTGCCATGCGCAGCCAGGCCAGTAGGCGCTCGATGCGCGGCAGCTGTTCGGCCAGGGCTTCGGGGAACTGCTGATAGTGCTTGAGGCGCAGCCCTTCGGCCTCTTCGGCCAGCAGGGTCGGCAGCCAGTTGCCCAGCGTCGCTTTGCCCTGGCGCTCGCCGCGCGCATTGCGGCCCACAGTCCAGCCGCGTTGCAGCAGCCAGCGCGACAGCTGCAGGGACAGCAGGCCCCAGCGATTGCCCTGCAATTCGCCGGCGAACATGGCTGGTGCGTTATGGCGCAGCGCCTCGTCGTCGCGGCCGGCGGCCAGGCGCGGGCGCCAGTCGGCCAGCAGGGCGTCGAGCGCTTCGCGCAGCTCGCGGCTGGAGGCACGCGGAGCGGCCTGGCCGAGGCTGCCGAGCAGGGCGCGCAGGTCGATCAGCTGCTGCAGCCATTGCTCCAGCAGTTTCCAGTGGCCGTTCCAGCGGTACTGCTCGGCCAGGCGCTGGCTGCTGCCGAGCAGATGCCAGGCGATGGCGGCGATAGCGTCGTCCAGTGCCATCTCTGCGGTCAGTGCCGGTAGCGGCAGGGCCAGGCCGTAGCTGCCGGAGTCGAACAGACGGTAACCGCGTTCGGCCTTGCTGATGTCGCAGGGCATCAGCGGCAGATCGGCGGCCAGTTCGCAGGCCAGCTCCAGCAGGGCCGCCGGCTCGCCTTCACGCAGCTCCAGCTCCAGCTCGCAGATTTCTTCCTCGCCCTCGCCGGCGATCACCTTGCCCAGGTCGAGCGCCGCCTCGATCACGGTCTTGGCCTTGCCGCGACCCCAGGCGATTTCGGCTTTCTCGCGGACGAAGTCGGTGGTGAAGATCGGCTGCAGGCACTTCTTGTCCAGCTCGGCCAGGCTGGCCGGCCAGCAATCGTCGTTGAGCAGCTTGGTGTCCAGCTTGGCTTTCTTCAGGTACCAGTCCCACTCGTTGCGCTCGGACAGGCCGGCGACGCTCTGCCCGCGGCTTTTCAGGGTCTGGATGATCTGCTCGCCATCGCGCCGCAGGCGCAGTGCCACGCGGGCGCCGGCCAGGTCACGGGACGGGGTGTCGAAGTACTGGTTGAACAGCTCGCAGCGCTGCCAGCCGGACTTGTTGCGCTTCTTCAGCAGCGGGTGGTCACGCAGGGCGGCGAGGGTTTCGCGGCTGACGCGCAGCTTGATCTCGGTTTCTTTGTTCATGCGAAAGCGGCCCTTTGAGGTTGTTTCATCTGGCGAGTATGCCGTGTGCTAATCGGCGAAAGATCCCGTGACAGTGCGATCTGCTGAGTGGCGACTGGACGGGGCACGGCCAGGTCAGCGAAAAGTCGTGTGAGCACTGACGATGGTTATGATGCGAGTGGCTCTGGGTAGTGTACGCGTGAGTATCGCTCGCGCGTTCGGGGTGCCAGTAGCGCTCGAGCTGCTCGACTGCCATATGCTGCATCCGTCGGGCTGTCTGTGCGGGCATCGTAATTCAGGGCGTGGTGATTCTGCTGACTGCCTGAGACGCCCGCATCGTCGGCGATGTAACGACAAGGCCGCCCGAAGGCGGCCTTGCAGGCAGCGTGCGGATGCGTCAGACGAACAGCTTGACGCCCAGCCAGAACAGCCCTGCGGAGAGCAGGATGGTGGCCGGCAGGGTCAGCACCCAGGCCATCAGGATATTGCGCACTGTAGCGAATTGCAGGCCGCTCTTGTTGGCGACCATGGTGCCGGCAACGCCGGACGACAGCACGTGGGTGGTAGACACCGGCAAGCTGTAGACGTTGGCCAGGCCGATGGCGATCGAGGCGGTGATCTGCGCGCTCATGCCCTGGGCGTAGGTCATGCCCTGCTTGCCGATCTTCTCGCCGACGGTCAGGACCACGCGCTTCCAGCCGACCATGGTGCCGATACCCAGCGCCAGGGCCACGGCGAAGATCACCCAGAGGGGTGCGTATTCGGTGGTGGCGGTAAGGTCCTTGCGCAGCTTGTCCAGGTCGGCCTTCTCGCGCTTGGCCAGGCCATCGAGCTTGCCGACCTTCTTCGCGGTGTCGTCCAGGCACAGCAGGTAACGGCGCACCTGGGTACGTTTTTCCTGATCCATCTGGTTGTAGTCGGTGACGCCGTCCAGGGTCTGCAGCAGGGCGGCGATGGTCGGCTCGGTCAGCTTGGCGTCGCAGCGGAACTGCTTGGGCATCTCGGTAGTGCCGTTCTTGCCGAGGGCCAGGTACTCGCTCAGCGAGTCATGGTTGCGCTCGTAGAACTGCTGCAGGTGGATGGCTGCGTCGCGGGTACGCTCGATCTGGTAGGTGGTGCTGTTGAGGTCCAGGACGAACTTGGCCGGGACGATGCCGATCAGCACCAGCATGATCAGGCCGATGCCCTTCTGGCCGTCGTTGGAGCCGTGCACGAAGCTCACGCCCATGGCCGAGACGATCAGCACCAGGCGGTTCCAGAACGGCGGCTTCTTCTTGCCCTTGACCTCCATGCGGCTCTCGGGCGTCTCGTGCATCTTCGAGTCGGCAAAGGCGCGGCGCAGGGCGATCAGGATCAACGCGGCCACGGCAAAGCCGGCCAGCGGCGAGAGCAGCAGAGACAGGCCGATATCGATCGCCTTCTGCCAGTTCACCCCGTCGGCCAGTGACACCTGGGTGAGCAGGGCGTTGGCCAGGCCGACACCGAGGATCGAGCCGATCAGGGTGTGCGAGCTGGAGGCGGGGATGCCGAAGTACCAGGTGCCCAGGTTCCAGGCGATGGCTGCAGTCAGCAGGGAGAACACCATCACCAGGCCGTGGGCGGTATTGACGTTGATCAGCAGCTCCACCGGCAGCAGGTGGACGATGGCGTAGGCCACGCCGATGCCGCCGAGGACCACGCCGAGGAAGTTGAAGATGCCGGAGGCGATCACCGCCAGGTGCGGCGGCATCGCCTTGGTGTAGATCACCGTGGCCACCGCGTTGGCGGTGTCGTGGAAACCGTTGATGAATTCGAAGGTCAGGACAAAGGCCAGGGCCAGCACCAGACTAATGGCAACCCAGGCATCGAGCCCGCTGAATATCTCGAACATGACGTTTTCGTGACCGGAAAAAGGGGCGCGAAGTATGCCAGATGGCGGGAACTTCTGCTCGGTGGCTCGTTTCCGAACGTGTCGGGCCGGACGAAAGGTCGTGCTGCCGCGGCGTAGGCAGCGGGCGCCGCCCTCTCTATGATGGCTCCAGGCCCAGGAGATCCCGCCAAATGTCGCTTCCCTCCCTGCAACAGCAATTCGCCGCACTGATCGCCGCGCCTTCGGTGAGCTGTACCCAGCCGCACTGGGACCAGTCCAACCGAGGCGTGATCGAGCTGCTGGCCGGCTGGCTGGGCGACCTCGGCTTCGCCTGCGAGATCCAGGAGGTGGCGCCGGGCAAGGCCAACCTGCTGGCCAGCTACGGCAGTGGTCCCGGCGGCCTGGTGCTGGCCGGCCACAGCGACACCGTGCCGTTCGATGCCGCCCTGTGGCACAGCGATCCGCTGCGCCTGACCGCGCAGGGCGACCGCTGGGTGGGGCTCGGCGTGTGTGACATGAAGGGCTTCTTCCCGCTGGTGATCGAAGCGCTGCGCGGGCTGCTCGACCAGCCGTTCCGCCAGCCGCTGCTGGTGCTGGCCACCTGCGACGAGGAGAGTTCGATGGCCGGCGCCCGCGCCCTGGCCGCGGCCGGCCGGCCGCTGGGGCGCGCGGCGGTGATCGGCGAGCCGACCGGGCTGAAGCCGATCCGCCTGCACAAGGGGGTGATGATGGAACGCATCGATATCCTCGGGCAGAGCGGCCATTCGTCCGACCCGAGCCTCGGCCACAGCGCCCTGGAGGCCATGCAGGATGTCATGGGCGAGCTGCGCCTGCTGCGCGCGCAGTGGCAGTGCGAGTTCAACAACCCGCAGTTCGGCGTACCGCAGCCGACGCTGAATTTCGGCTGCATCCACGGCGGCGACAACCCCAACCGCATCTGCGGCCAGTGCGCCCTGGAGTTCGACCTGCGCCCGCTGCCGGGCATGGACCCGGAGCAGCTGCGTGCGGCCATCCGTGGCAAGCTGCAGCCACTGGCTGAGCGGCATCAGGTGCGCATCGACTACGCGCCCTTGTTCGCCAACGTGCCGCCCTTCGAGCAGAGCGCCGACAGCGAACTGGTACGCGTCGCGGAAAAGCTGACCGGGCATGCAGCGCAGGCGGTGGCATTCGGCACCGAAGCCCCGTATCTTCAGCAGCTCGGCTGCGAGACCATCGTGCTCGGTCCGGGCGACATCGCCTGTGCCCACCAGCCGGGGGAATTTCTCGAGCTGGCGCGCATTGAGCCGACGGTGCGTCTGCTGCGCCAGCTGATCCAGCACTACTGCCTATGACCCGCCAGACTGACCGGAGCTTGTTCACCGTGCTACGACGATAACCACGGACTAACCCCCTCTCCCATTCATGGGCGAGGGTTGGGGAGAGGGCGAGTCGATGCCTCTCTCCCCCGGCCCCTCTCCCCCAGGCGGTAGAGGGGAGTCATGGACCCGTACTGCGAACACTCTACATGCACGACTACGTCAACTGGCTCCGCCACGCCTCGCCCTATATCAACGCTCACCGCGACTGCACCTTCGTGGTCATGCTGCCGGGCGAGGGCGTGGAACATCCGAATTTCGGCAACATCGTCCACGACCTGGTGCTGCTGCACAGCCTGGGCGTGCGCCTGGTGCTGGTGCACGGCTCGCGTCCGCAGATCGAAGCGCGCCTGGCCGAGCGTGGCCTGACGCCGCGCTATCACCGCGACCTGCGCATCACCGACGGGCCGACTCTGGACTGCGTGATCGATGCTGTCGGCCGCCTGCGCATCGCCATCGAAGCCAGGTTGTCGATGGATATGGCCGCCTCGCCGATGCAGGGCTCACGCCTGCGCGTCTCCGGCGGCAACTTCGTCACCGCGCGGCCGATCGGCGTGGTCGACGGCATCGACTATCACCACACCGGTGAAGTGCGCCGCGTCGACCGCAAGGGCATTGGCCGCCTGCTCGACGAGCGCAGCATCGTGCTGCTCTCGGCGCTCGGCTACTCGCCCACCGGGGAAATCTTCAACCTGGCCTGCGAGGACGTCGCCACCCGCGCCGCCATCGACCTGCAGGCCGACAAGCTGCTGCTGTTTTCCGCCGAGCGCGGCCTGCTCGACGAGGTCGGCAAGCTGGTGCGCGAGCTGCGCCCGCAGCAGGTGCCGGCGCACCTGGCACGCCTGGGCAGCTGCTACCAGGCCGAGCTGCTCGACGCCGCCGCCCAGGCCTGCCGCGGCGGGGTCAAGCGCAGCCATATCGTCAGCTACATGGAAGACGGCTCGCTGCTCACCGAGCTGTTTACCCGTGACGGCGGCGGCACCCTGGTCGACCAGGAGCAGTTCGAGTCGCTGCGCGAGGCGACCATCGAGGACGTCGGCGGCCTGATCGAGCTGATCACTCCGCTGGAGGACCAGGGCATCCTGGTGCGCCGTTCGCGCGAGGTGCTGGAGCGCGAGATCGGCCAGTTCAGCATCGTCGAGCGCGATGGCCTGATCATCGCCTGCGCCGCGCTGTACCCGATCGCCGACTCGGATGCCGGCGAACTGGCCTGCCTGGCGGTCAACCCGGAGTACCGCCACGGTGGCCGTGGCGACGAACTGCTGGAGCGCATCGAGGAGCGTGCCCGCGCGCTCGGGCTGAAGACCCTCTACGTACTCACCACCCGCACCGCGCACTGGTTCCAGGAGCGCGGCTTCGAGCCCAGCGCGGTGGAGCGCCTGCCGGCGGCGCGCGCCTCGCTGTACAACTACCAGCGCAACTCGAAGATCTTCGAGAAGGCCTTATAAGAACGAGGGCGCGGGCTCCTGCTGGCGTCGCGGGGTTTCTCGCGGGTTTCACCCGCCCTACGCCTAAAACGATCTGGGGCGGGGACAAAATGAAAGGGCCGCGAATGCGGCCCTTTTTTCATCGGTATCGGCTCAGGCGCTGCGGCGCTGGTGCAAGGCGTACTGCTCGTTGCCATCGTCCCAGCCGGCTTCCCAGGCGGCGGCCAGCACTTCCACGGGGTGGGGTTGGGCATGTTGCGGCTGGCCGGTGAGTCCGGCCATGTAGCCTTGCTGGTAGGCCTTGTTGAGGCTCTCCAGGCTCCAGTCGTGGTTGTCTTCGGCGGGCGTCATGGCGGTGGCCAATGCGGGTTTCCCCACAGGCTAGCCTGACTCGGAGGCCGCGGCGTGCCGCTGGTCAGAACCGAGCGGTCGAAGTGGCGGATTTGTGACGGACTACCGCTGGCTGCGTCAGTCCGTCACCCAGGTGCCTGATTTCAAACGCCAATGCCGAGGATGCTGGCCTGGTAGGCGGCGACGAAGGTGTCGAAGTCGCCGGCCGGTGCCGCTTCCAGTTCGGCCTGCTCGGCCAGCGATTGGCGCGCCATGCGCTCGAAGGCGGCTTCTTCGCCCGCCGTCAGCGGCTGGCTACGGAAGGTGGCGGCATGCGCCTTGCTCTGGCGCAGGGCGAAGTCGCGGAAGCTTTCGCCGCGTGCCTGCAGTTCGGCCAGTACCCGTGCCGACGGTGTCAGGCTGGCGTCCTCGACCTTGCGCCGCTGCAGCTGCAGGGCGTTGCGGTAGGCATCGCCACCGTAGGCGCGGTCGAGCAGGGCGGCGATGGGCGCGAAGGCGTCGAGCAGCTCGCCGGCCCAGGTCTGCAGTTCGATTGGCACGCCGTCGCGCTGCAGGTGCAGGCCCGGGCGGCGGCCCTCCTTGACCGTCTTGAGGAAGTTCTCGGTGCTGGCGCGGCACACGCCGCTGGCCAGCAGCGGGCTGTCCTGCAGGGCGCAGAACAGGATGAAGGCATCCAGGAAGCGCGCCTGGTCGAGGTCGATGCCCATGGGCAGGTAGGGGTTGATGTCCAGGCAGCGCACTTCCACGTACTGCACGCCACGGCTCATCAGGGCCTGGATCGGCCGCTCGCCGGAATAGGTGACACGCTTCGGGCGGATGCTCGAGTAGTACTCGTTTTCGATCTGGATGATGTTGGTGTTGAGCTGCAGCCACTCGCCGTTGGCGTCCTTGGTGCCGATCTCGGCATAGGCCGGGTAGGGCGTGGCCACGGCGCTGCGCAGGCTCTCGGTGTAGCTGGCGAGGTCGTTGTAGCAGGGCGTCAGGCCCGACTGGGCGCTGCTCTGGTAGCCCAGGTCGCTCATGCGCAGGCTGGTGGCGTACGGCAGGTAGAGGGTGTCGGCGTCGAGCTGCTGCAGCTGGTGCGGGCGGCCGCGCAGGAAACTGGCGTCCAGCGCCGGCGAGGCGCCGAACAGGTACATCAGCAGCCAGCTGTAGCGGCGGAAGTTGCGGATCAGCGCGATGTAGGCGGCGGACTGGTAGTCGCGCGCGCTCTGCGTGTCGCCGTCCAGCTGCTGCAGCAACGGCCACAGGCCCTCGGCCAGGCTGAAGTTGTAGTGGATGCCGGCGATGCACTGCATGGTCTTGCCGTAGCGCAGGGCCAGGCCCTGGCGGTAGACGTACTTGAGGCGGCCGATATTGGAGCTGCCGTAGCGGGCGATCGGGATGTCCGCTTCCTCTGGCAGCCGGCCGGGCATCGACGGGCTCCACAGGTACTCGCCGTCCAGGCGGCTGGCGGCGAAACGGTGGATGCGCTCGAGGTCGGCCAGGGTGTCGGCCGGGTCTGGCTCGGCCGGGGTGATGAACTCCAGCAGGGCCTCGGAATAGTCGGTGGTGATCTGTGCATGGGTCAGCGCCGAGCCCAGCGCGACCGGATGCGGCGTCTGCGCCAGCTCGCCGTTGGCGGTGACGCGCAGGGTCTCGCGCTCGATGCCGTGCAGGCAGCGGGTCAGCAGGGACAGGTGGTCGGCCTCGCCGAGCAGGGCCAGGCGGCGGTTGAGGAGATCGCTCAAGATTCTTGTTCCTTCACTCGACGGTCGCCCCTATATGGGGGTGGAGCCGCCACACTGCAAGTCGGATGCGGACCGGCGCTGTCGCCTGACCGGAAGGGGAGGATGCGCCGATAGCCGGGATAGGCGCAATGCCTGCGACTCCCCTCTCCCTTTGGGAGAGGGGCCGGGGGTGAGGGCGCCTGGAGCAGCGCGCTGCCTCCCTCACCCTGCGCGGGCCGCCCCAACCCTCTCCCGGAGGGAGAGGGAGTCGGATCATTTGCAGATAAAGGTGGCCTGGGCCGTGGCGATCAGTTTGTCGCCCTGTTCCACTCGTGCCTCCAGCACATGCACCTTGCGTCCGGCGTTGAGCACGCGGGCGTGGCAGACCACCTCGCCGGCCTCGACGCCGCGGATGTAGTTGACCTTGCACTCCAGGGTCATGCTGCCGGCCTCGCCGCCGAACAGGCTGTGGCTGGCCTGGCCGAGGGCGGTGTCGATCAGCGAATAGAGCGCGCCGCCGTGCATGCGCCCGTGCAGGTTGAGCATCTGCTCCTGCATGGCCATGCGCAGTTCGGCCTCGCCGTTTTCGGCGCGCAGGATGCGGATGCCGAGCAGGCGGCTGAAGTTGCTGTCTTTGCCGACGGGCGATGCGTCACTCATGGCTCATTTCCTCAGCTGCTTGGCGTTGGCGAACAGCGAGGCCATGGCCGCATTGGCCGGTGCCGGCTTGTCCTGGCTGGAATGGCGCTCGCTGCGCGGTTGATTGCCGCCGCGGTTCTGCCCGCCACCACGCGGGCCCTCGGTCTTCTGCCCCGGGGTATCGCTCATGCGCATGGACAGGCCGACACGGTTGCGCGGGATGTCCACTTCCATGACTTTCACTTTGACGATGTCGCCGGCCTTGACCACCTCGTAGGGGTCTTTGACGAACTTTTCCGACAGCGCCGAGATGTGTACCAGGCCATCCTGGTGCACGCCGATGTCGACGAAGGCGCCGAAGTTGGTGACGTTGGTCACCACGCCTTCGAGGATCATGCCCGGCTGCAGGTCCTTGAGGCTCTCGACGCCGTCCTGGAACTCGGCGGTCTTGAACTCCGGACGCGGGTCGCGGCCCGGCTTGTCCAGTTCCTTGAGGATGTCGGTGACGGTCGGCAGGCCGAAGCTCTCGTCGGTGAAGCGCTTGGGATCGAGGCTGCGCAGGAAGCTGGAGTCACCGATCAGCGAGCGGATGTCGCGGCCGGTGTCCTGGGCGATGCGCTGCACCAGCGGGTAGGTTTCCGGGTGCACGGCGGAGGCGTCCAGCGGGTTGTCGCCGTTCATCACGCGGAGGAAGCCGGCGGCCTGTTCGAAGGTCTTGTCGCCCAGGCGCGGCACCTTCTTCAGTTCGCTACGGCTCTTGAACGCGCCATTGGCGTCGCGGAACTGCACGATGTTCTGCGCCAGGGTGCTGTTGAGGCCGGAGATACGCGCCAGCAGTGCGGCGGATGCGGTGTTGACGTCCACGCCGACGGCGTTCACGCAATCCTCGACCACCGCGTCCAGCGAGCGCGCCAGCTTCAGTTGCGACACGTCGTGCTGGTACTGGCCGACGCCGATGGATTTCGGGTCGATCTTCACCAGCTCGGCCAGCGGGTCCTGCAGGCGGCGGGCGATGGACACCGCGCCACGCAGCGACACGTCCATGTCCGGGAATTCGCGGGCGGCCAGCTCGGAGGCGGAGTACACCGAGGCGCCGGCCTCGGAGACCATCACCTTGGTCAGCTTGAGCGCCGGCAGCTTCTTGATCAGGTCGGCGGCCAGCTTGTCGGTCTCGCGGCTGGCGGTGCCGTTGCCGATCGAGATCAGGTCCACCGCGTGCTTGGCGCACAGCTTGGCGAGGATGGCGAGGGTGCCGTCCCAGTCGTTGCGCGGCGCGTGCGGGTAGACGGTGGTGGTTTCCAGCACCTTGCCGGTGGCGTCGACCACGGCCACCTTGCAGCCGGTGCGCAGGCCCGGGTCCAGCGCCAGGGTGGCGCGCGGACCGGCCGGGGCGGCCAGCAGCAGGTCGTGCAGGTTGCGCGCGAACACGGTGATCGCCTCGTCCTCGGCCTTCTCGCGCAGCTCGCCGAGCAGGTCGGTTTCCAGGTGGGTGTAGAGCTTGACCTTCCAGGTCCAGCGCACCACTTCGCCCAGCCACTTGTCGGCGGCGCGCCCGCGCTGCTCGATGCCGAAGCGCTCGGCGATCATCAGCTCGCACGGGTGCAGGGTGCCGGGCGCTTCGTCGCCGACCTTGAGGCTGGCGCCGAGGATGCCCTCGTTGCGCCCGCGGAAGATCGCCAGGGCGCGGTGCGACGGCACGCTTTTCAGCGGCTCGTCGTGCTCGAAGTAGTCGCTGAACTTGGCGCCTTCGGTTTCCTTGCCGGCGACCACGCGGGCGCTCAGGGTGGCTTCGTGCTTCAGGAAGGAACGCAGCTTGTCGAGCAGGCTGGCATCTTCGGCGAAGCGCTCCATGAGGATGTACTTGGCGCCTTCGAGCACGGCCTTCACATCGGCGAAGCCCTTCTCGGCATCGACGAAGCGCGCGGCCTCGGTTTCCGGGTTGAGCGTCGGGTCATTGAACAGGCCGTCGGCCAGCTCGCCGAGGCCGGCTTCCAGGGCGATCTGGCCCTTGGTGCGGCGCTTCTGCTTGTATGGCAGATAGAGGTCTTCGAGACGCGTCTTGGTGTCGGCTTCGTTGATCTCGCGGGTCAGCTCGGGCGTCAGCTTGCCCTGTTCCTCGATGCTGGCGAGGATCGCCGCGCGGCGCTCGTCCAGCTCGCGCAGGTAGCGCAGGCGTTCTTCCAGGTGGCGCAGCTGGGTATCGTCCAGGCTGCCGGTGACTTCCTTGCGGTAGCGGGCGATGAAGGGCACGGTGGAGCCCTCATCAAGCAGGGCCACGGCGGCGGCGACCTGTTGCGGGAGGACGCCGAGTTCGGCGGCGATACGCTTGTTGATGCTATCCATGAAACCTACCTGACAGAATTACCACGCCGAGGCCGACGCGAAAGCGCCGCATTATAAACACCGCCCCGGAAGGGCATGGGAACCGTTCGTGGGAAAAATCTGCTAACAATGGGCGGGGCCGGGCCTGGGCGGCCTTCAGCCATAATGCGGCCACAGTCAAAGGGGAAATTGCATGAGCACCGCTGCCGCGCCGGAAGGCGAAAAAATCCTGATAGTCGATGATGATCCCGGCCTGCGCCGCCTGCTGGAGCGCTTCCTCAGCGAGCAGGGCTACCGCGTGCGCGCGGTGGAGAACGTCGAGCAGATGGATCGCCTGCTGGCCCGCGAACTGTTCCAGCTGCTGGTGCTCGACCTCATGCTGCCCGGCGAGGACGGCCTGTCCGCCTGCCGTCGCCTGCGCGAGGCGAACAACCAGATGCCGATCATCATGCTCACCGCCAAGGGTGACGAGGCCAGCCGCATCCAGGGCCTGGAAGGCGGCGCCGACGACTACCTGGCCAAGCCGTTCAACCCGCGCGAGCTGCTGGCGCGGATCAAGGCCGTGCTGCGCCGCCAGGCGCCGGTGGTACCGGGCGCGCCGGCCAGCGAGGACGAGACGGTGAGCTTCGGTGAATACGAGCTGTCGCTGGCCACTCGCGAGCTGAAGAAGGGCGACGAAGTGCACATGCTTACCACCGGTGAGTTCGCCGTGCTCAAGGCCCTGGTCCAGCATGCCCGCGAGCCGCTGACCCGCGACAAGCTGATGAACCTGGCGCGTGGCCGCGAGTGGGATGCCCTGGAGCGTTCCATCGACGTACAGATCAGTCGCCTGCGCCGGCTTATCGAGCCGGACCCGTCCAAGCCGCGCTATATCCAGACCGTCTGGGGCGTGGGTTACGTGTTCGTGCCGGATGGCAGCAAGTGAGGCATCCCGGCGCGTGCTGCTGAGAAATGGCCTGCAGGTAGTTTTGCTCGGCGGCTTGAGCAGTCTGGCGCTGCTGGTCTTTTATGGGATCGGTCATGAGCTGGCACTGCAGCAGGGTCGCCATCTGCGTGGCGGCGTGGCCTGGGGCCTCCTGGTCAGTGCCTTGCAGCTGGGCTGGTTCCCGCTGCTAGTGCTGCTGCAGAATGCCGGCGCGTTGCTATGGCCATTACGGCGCCTGCAGTTGGCACTCGGGAGCATGGCCCTGTTCGCGCTGCCGTTGCTGATATTTGCTCCACCCTGGGGCAACTGGAGTCACCCCTATCGATCTGCCTACCTGTTGTGTTGCGCCGCCGCAGGCATCGCGCTGTCCTATGCAGGTCAGGTCCTTTTGCAGCATTGGCACACTCGCCGCTCTGGCGACCGGTACATGGCGAGCTAAATGAAAACCCCCGTCTGGTTCCCGCAAAGCTTCTTCGCTCGTACCCTGTGGCTGGTGCTCATCGTCGTGCTGTTTTCCAAGGCACTGACCCTGGTCTACCTGATGATGAACGAGGACATGCTGGTCGACCGCCAGTACAGTCACGGTGCGGCGCTGACCCTGCGTGCCTACTGGGCCGCGGAGCCGGAGGACCGTGCGCACATTGCCGAGGCGGCGACGTTGAGCCGCGTGGAGCAGGACAAGGTGCCGGCGACCGAGCAGCACTGGCCCTATTCGGAGATCTTCCTGCGTCAGATGCAGGCCGAGCTGGGGCCGGACACCGAAGTGCGAGTGCGCGTGCAGAGCCCGCCGGCCCTGTGGGTAAGGGCGCCGAGCCTGGGGCCGGACTGGCTCAAGGTGCCGCTCTACCCGCACCCGTTGCGCGGGCAGAAGATCTGGAGCGTGCTGGGCTGGTTCCTTGGCATCGGCCTGCTGTCCACCGCCGCCGCCTGGATCTTCGTGCGCCAGCTCAATGCGCCGCTCAAGCGCCTGGTGTTCGCCGCGCGTCAATTCGGCCAGGGGCGCAGCGTGCGCCTGCCGGTCAGTGATACGCCCAGCGAGATGGCCGAGGTGTATCGCGCCTTCAACCAGATGGCCGAGAACATCGAACAGGGCGCGCGCGAGCGCGAGCTGATGCTGGCCGGCGTCTCGCATGACCTGCGCACGCCGCTGACACGCCTGCGCCTGTCGCTGGAGATGCTGGGCGGCGATGCCGAGATGAGCGAGGACATGATCCGCGACATCGAGCACATGGACGCCATCCTCGACCAGTTCCTGGCCTTCATTCGCGACGGGCGTGACGAGAAGCCCGAGCCGCTGCTGCTCGACGAGCTGGTGCGCGAAACGGTGGCGCCCTACAACCAGAAGGAGGAGCGCGTGTGCCTCTGCCTGGAGCGGGTGCCGGCCTTCCCGCTGCGCCGGGTGTCGCTCAAGCGCCTGCTGGTCAACCTGCTGGACAATGCCCTGCGTTACGGCGGACAGAACGTCGAGGTGGTCACCAGCCTGGCCGGTGACGACAGTGCGCCCTACGTGGTGCTCAGCGTGCTGGATCGCGGGCCGGGTATCGCGCCGGCGGAGATGGGCGAGATCTTCAACCCCTTCATCCGTGGCGACCGCGCGCGCGGCGGCAAGGGCACCGGCCTGGGCCTGGCCATCGTCAAGCGCATCGCCGCACTGCACGGCGGCAGCGTGGAGCTGCGCAACCGCTCCGGTGGCGGTCTGGAAGCGCGCATCTGCCTGCCGCTGGGGCTGCTGCTGCCGCGCGACGCCAACTGATTAGCACCGCGCGCCGGCGGCGGTGCTTTAGCCCCTGCCCTTGGTGCGGGTCTGGCCGGGAATGGCGTTCTTTTCCAGGTAGTCGATGATGATGCTGGCGACATCCTTGCCGGTGGTGGTCTCGATACCTTCCAGGCCGGGCGAGGAGTTCACCTCCATCACCAGCGGCCCGTGGTTGGAGCGCAGGATGTCCACCCCGGCTACCGACAGGCCCATCACCTTGGCCGCGCGGATGGCGGTGGAGCGTTCCTCCGGGGTGATCTTGATCAGGCTGGCTACGCCTCCGCGGTGCAGGTTGGAGCGGAATTCGCCGGGCTTGGCCTGGCGCTTCATCGCGGCGATCACCTTGTCACCGACCACGAAGCAGCGGATATCGGCACCGCCGGCTTCCTTGATGTATTCCTGCACCATGATGTTCTGCTTCAGGCCCATGAAGGCCTCGATCACCGACTCCGCTGCTTTCTCCGTCTCGCACAGCACCACGCCGATACCCTGGGTGCCTTCCAGCACCTTGATCACCAGCGGCGCGCCATTGACCATCTGGATCAGGTTGGGGATGTCGTCCGGCGAGTGGGCGAAGCCGGTCACCGGCAAGCCGATGCCCTTGCGCGACAGCAGTTGCAGCGAGCGCAGCTTGTCGCGCGAGCGGCTGATGGCCACCGATTCGTTGAGCGGGAACACGCCCTGCATCTCGAACTGGCGCAATACGGCGCAGCCATAAAAGGTCACCGAGGCGCCGATGCGCGGGATCACCGCGTCGAAGCCCTCCAGCGGATGGCCGCGGTAGTGGATCTGCGGTTTATGGCTGGCGATGTTCATGTAGGCACGCAGGGTATCGATCACCTGCATCTCGTGTCCGCGTTGCTGGCCGGCTTCCACCAGGCGACGGGTCGAGTACAGGCGCGGGTTGCGCGACAGGATGGCGATCTTCATTGGGCACCGGTAGGTGAAGGAAGCTGGGGTTTGTCTTGTACGTAGCTCAGCGCTGGGTTGACCACCAGTTGGCCTTCGATCAGCGCCTTGGCGCCAAGCAGCACCCGGTAGCGCATGGTCTTGCGGCAGGCGAGGGTGAAGTCCACCGGCCACAGGCGATCGCCGAGGGCCAGTTGGGTGCGGATCACATAGCGGGTCTGCGCCTGGCCGTTGGAGCTCTTGATGGTCTTCACCGTGACCAGCGGCGCTTCGCAGTTGGCGTGGCGGCGCTGCACCAGGGTGCCGAGGTGCGCGGTGAAGCGCACCCAGCGAGCGCCGTCGCGCTCGAACGGCACGATGTCGCTGGCATGCAGGGTCGAGGTGCTGGCGCCGGTATCGATCTTGGCGCGCAGGCCGACCATGCCCAGCTCGGGCAGGTTGATCCATTCGCGCAGACCGATCACCGACAGTTGGTCGAAAGTCTTCAATGCAGGCTTTCCCCGGAAATTGGCAGCAGTTTAGCTGTGCCATGTGACAACGGCATCAGGCAAGATTCGGACCTGTGATGCAGTGATGTGGACATGAGCATGAGCGACAAAGACGACAAGGTGCGCCTGGATAAATGGCTGTGGGCGGCGCGCTTCTACAAGACCCGCTCGCTGGCCAAGGAGGCCATAGAAGGTGGCAAGGTGCATTGCCGGGGCGAGCGCTGCAAGCCGGGCAAGGAGCCGAAGGTCGGCGACGAGTATGTGATCCGCGCCGGTTTCGACGAGCGCACCGTGGTCGTGCGCGCGTTGTCCATGGTGCGTCGCGGCGCGCCCGAGGCGCAGCTGCTGTATGAGGAAACCGCCGACAGCATCGCCCGTCGCGAGGAGGCTGCGGCCCTGCGCAAGGCGGGTGCGCTGGGGGTGCAGACCGACGGGCGACCGAACAAGAAGCAGCGCCGGCAGATTCTCGGTCTGCGCGGCTGAGTACGCCGGCCATCCTGCGCGGCTTGGATGTGAGGGCATTTGTCCCTAAAATCCGAGTCATTCCCTGGGGCTTAGAGCGCGGCGCATCCGTTGGAGGCGTTGGCGGCCCGTCATCCTTTTTCCGCAGGCGGTACCCATGCACGACCTCGATCACACCCAGCGCTTTCTGTTCGACGACAACGATGTTCGTGGCGAGATGGTCAGTCTCGCCGAGAGCTACCAGCACGTGCTGGCCAAGCACCCCTACCCGCAGCCGGTGGCCCAGCTGCTCGGCGAAATGCTCGCCGCGGCTGCCCTGCTGGTCGGAACCCTGAAGTTCGAGGGCCTGCTGATCCTGCAGGCGCGCTCCTCCGGGCCGGTGCCGCTGGTGATGATCGAATGCTCCAGCGAGCGCGAAGTGCGCGGCATCGCCCGCTACGACGCCGAGGCGGTGGACGCCGGCGCCGGTCTGCGCGACCTGATGCCGGACGGCGTGCTGGCGCTGACCATCGACCCGGCCAAGGGCCAGCGCTACCAGGGCATCGTCGAGCTGGAGGGTGACAGCCTGGCCGACAGCCTGACCGCCTACTTCGCCACCTCCGAGCAGCTGCCGACCCGCTTCTGGCTGCGTGCCGACGGCCAGCGCGCGCGCGGCCTGCTCCTGCAGCAGCTGCCGCCGCACCACCAGACCGAGGCCGAGGAGCGCCAGGAAAGCTGGAACCACCTGCTGACCCTGGCCGATACCCTGACCGCCGAAGAGCTGCTGGGGCTGGACAACCCGACCGTGCTGCACCGCCTCTATCACCAGGAAGCCGTGCGCCTGTTCGAGCCGAGCCCGCTGCAGTTCCGTTGCAGCTGCTCGCGTGAGCGCTCGGCACGCGCGCTGATCAGCATCGGCCAGGCGGATGCCGAGGCGCTGCTGGAAGAGAGCGGCGGTCAGGTGGAAATCGACTGCCAGTTCTGCAACCAGCGCTACTTCTTCGATGCCAGCGACGTGGCCCAGCTGTTCGTCACCGGCGACAGCCAGGAGCCCTCGGCGACTCGCCATTGAGTGCGATAGCCGCACTCTATTGAAGGGTATAGTGGACAAGAGGCTGCCAAGGAGTGTGCTTTTCTGGCATACTCCCGCGACTTTTTTATCGATGTAGTGGGTGCCTAGGTCCACTACACAACGTTCGGAAGACTCGGCCGCTGGCCGACGGGGACCCAAATGACGCAAGCCAACACCGCCGTTTACACCGATATCAGCGTTGCCCAACTGGTCGAAGAGGCCATTCGCCGTGGCGAAGGCGAGCTGGCCGCCAATGGCGCGCTGGTGGTGCGTACCGGACATCGCACCGGCCGTTCCCCGGCTGACCGCTACATCGTTCAGGAGCCGAGCACCGAGGCCAAGATCGCCTGGGGCAACATCAACCGCCCGTTCCCGGCGGACAAGTTCGATGCCCTGTGGGACCGTGTCGAGGAATTCAACCGCGGCCAGGACTTCTTCGTGTCTCACGTGCATGTCGGCTCCGCCGCCGAGCACTACCTGCCGGTCAGAATGACCACCGCCACCGCCTGGCAGAACCTGTTCGGTCGCCAGCTGTTCATCGAGCCGGAGACCTACAACCCGGCCGGCAAGGACGAGTGGAAGGTGCTCAACGTGTCCAACTTCGAGTGCGTGCCGGAGCGTGATGGCACCAACTCCGATGGTTGCGTGATCATCAATTTCGCGCAGAAGAAAGTCCTGCTGGCCGGCATGCGCTACGCCGGTGAAATGAAGAAGGCCATGTTCTCCGTGCAGAACTTCCTGCTGCCGGAAAAGGACGTGCTGCCGATGCACTGTGCTGCCAACATCGGTGAAGAAGGCGACGTGACCCTGTTCTTCGGCCTGTCCGGCACCGGCAAGACCACCCTGTCCGCCGACGAAAGCCGCTACCTGATCGGCGACGATGAGCACGGCTGGGGCGAGGGCGTGGTGTTCAACATCGAGGGCGGTTGCTATGCCAAGTGCATCGACCTGTCCGAGAAGAACGAGCCGGTGATCTGGAAAGCCATCCAGTTCGGTACCGTGCTGGAAAACGTGGTGCTCGACGATAGCCGCGTGCCGGATTACAGCGACGACAGCCTGACCCAGAACAGCCGTGCGGCCTACCCGCTGGAGCATGTCGAGAAGCGCAGCGAGAAGAACCTCGGTGGCGAGCCGAATGCCGTGATCTTCCTGACCTGCGACCTGACCGGCGTGCTGCCGCCTGTGTCGATCCTCAACAACGAGCAGGCGGCCTACCACTTCCTGTCCGGTTACACCGCGCTGGTCGGCTCCACCGAGATGGGCAGCGGCAGTGGTATCAAGTCGACCTTCTCCACCTGCTTCGGCGCGCCGTTCTTCCCGCGTCCGGCCGGCGAGTACGCCGAGCTGCTGATCAAGCGCATCAATGGCTTCGGCTCCAAGGTTTACCTGGTCAACACCGGCTGGACCGGCGGTGGCTACGGTGTCGGCAAGCGCTTCAACATCCCGACCACCCGTGGCGTGATCGCGGCCATCCAGAGCGGTGCGCTGATCGGCGCCGAGACCGAGCACCTGCCGATCATCAACCTGGACGTGCCGAAGGCCGTTCCGGGCGTCGAGACCAACCTGCTCAACCCGCGCAATACCTGGGCTGACAAGAACGCCTACGACGAGGCTGCCAAAGGCCTGGCCAAGCTGTTCATCGACAACTTCAAGAAGTTCGACGTGTCTGACGCCATCCGCAACGCCGGCCCGCAGCTGTAAGCTGCAGGTCAAAGCAAAAAGCCGCCCGAGGGCGGCTTTTTTGTGCCTGTCCGCCTGGCGGCTCAGGCATAGGTTGCAGCGTAGGGCTCCGGCCTGGCCGGATCGTTCTCAGGCCGCTCGGGGCGGCTGGCGATGTCTGCGATGTTCTGCGCCTGGTCGTTGCGCTGCTGCGCCTCACTCAGATTGCTGGCGGTCTCCAACGGGCTGGGCTGGCTGTCGACTTGGCCTTCACTGGCGACTGCCAGATAGGTTTCGATCTGCCTTTGCTGCGTGTTGGCGCTGTAGATCTGGGTGGCCGCGCCGCGCGTGGCGGCCTGGCTCAGTTCGCGGCTCTCCTGGCGCTCGGCGACTCGGTCGGAAGCAGCATCCACGGCCTTGTTCACCTGTTCGGGATTGGCCGGGCCGTACTTGTTGATGACCTGAGTCGAGAGAGGCAGGTTACCGCTGTAGCCATTGATCTGCATAGGTCACGATTCTCCCTGCACTTGCCTAGGTTCAATTTAATCCCGGTTTGGCCCCGAGCATTAGATTGATTGGCGATAGTCGAGCGGCTGCAGGGTGACGCAGTCCCGGGGCCGCTCGGCTGGCTGGCGGCGGGGGGCTAGTCGATGACCTCGGCGCCCTGGATGGTCAGCTCCGGCAGGGCGGCCGGCATCGGGCAGACCTGCAGGTACTTGATGCTTTCGCGCGGAATCATCAGTAGGTCGCCATCCACCTCGATGCTCAGGAAGGGCGATTCCAGCTGCTTGCGCAGGGCGCGGGCGACGGCGGCCGGGTCCTCGCTCTGCTTGGGAAAGCGCAAGGCCAGGCGCTGGCCATCCTGGAAGTACAGATAGAGATGCTTGAGTGGCTTCATGGGGCTCCTTGACGGGCGCCCCGCTGGGCGCCGCTAGCTGCGATCGGCCAGCACGCCGATCAGGAAGAAGACTAGTAGCAGGACCGGCGACAGGGTGAAGTTGTTGAAGTAGCCCAGGCCCTTGGCCAGCCAGGGCGTTAGGAAGACGATGGCGAGGCCGTAGCCGATGGCGCAGACCAGCACGAAGATCAGGGTGCGCAGGACGAAGTTGAGGCCGCTGATGGACTTCTGCACCCAGGCGTTGATGCCGGGCCCGAACAGCACAAACAGGGTGGCCATGATCGCCAGGGAGATGTCGTACAGGTTGCCGCGGCACCAGCGCGAGAGGGTGGCGATCAGGTCGAGTACGAGATCCATCGGTGGTCCTTGTTGTGATGATCGGGCGCTGGCAGTTTACCGTCTGTCGACGGGGCTGCCGAGAGCTGGCGCACGGCGTGGCTCAGGGCAGGAAGTGCTGCAGCAAATCGTTGAGGAACAGCTGGCCCTCGGGGGTGGCGACCAGGCGCTGCGGGTCGCTCTGCAGTAGCTGGCGCGCCTCGGCTTCGCGCCGCGCCTGCTCCAGGCTGGCCAGCGGCAGGCCGGTGCGTTGCTCGAACAGGGCGGCGGGCGCGCCTTCGGTGAGGCGCAGCACGTTCATGAGGAACTCGAAAGGCAGCTCCTCGGCATCCAGCACGCGCTCGCCGGCCTGGAAGGCTTTGGCCGGGTCTAGGTAGTCCTTGGGCAGGCGGGTCTTCCAGCTGCGGACGATGCGCCCGTCCGGCGCCGAGAGCTTGGCGTGGGCGCCGGCGCCGATGCCGAGGAAGTCGCCGAAGCTCCAGTAGTTGAGGTTGTGCCGCGCCTGGCGCCCGGCCTGGGCGTAGGCGGAGACCTCGTACTGCGCATAGCCTTCGGCGGCCAGCAGAGCCTGGCCGGCTTCCTGGATGTCCCACAGCAGGTCATCTTCCGGCAGCTGCGGCGGCTGGCTCCAGAACACCGTGTTGGGTTCCATGGTCAGCTGGTACCAGGACAGGTGCGTCGGCCCCTGGGCGATGGCGGTGCGCAGGTCGTACAGGGCGTCCTCGATGCTCTGCTCGGGCAGGCCGTGCATCAGGTCGAGGTTGAAGTTGTCGAAGCCGGCGGCGCGCGCCATATCGGCGGCGCGGATCGCCTCGTCGCCGTTGTGGATACGCCCCAGGGCCTTGAGCTTGGCTTCCTGGAAGCTCTGCACGCCGATCGACAGGCGGTTGATGCCCAGGCTGCGGTAGTCGCGGAACTTGGCCTGCTCGAAGGTGCCCGGATTGGCTTCCAGGGTGATCTCGATATCGCTGGCGAACGGCACGCGCTGCTGCACGCCCTGCAGTAGCCGGCCGAGTGCCTTGGCCGAGAACAGGCTGGGGGTGCCGCCGCCGAAGAAGATCGAGGTCAGCTCGCGGCCGTGCACGTGGCCCAGGTCCTGGTCGAGGTCGGCCAGCAGGGCGTCGACGTATTCCTCTTCCGGCAGGCTAGGCCCGGCAGCATGCGAGTTGAAGTCGCAGTAGGGGCATTTGCGCACGCACCAGGGGATGTGGAGGTAGAGGGCGAGCGGGGGGAGCTGGAAGTCCCTCACCCCGAGGGGAGAGGGGCTAGTGCTGTCCGCAGGTGCGGAGTAAGTGCTCCCCTCTCCCTCTGGGAGAGGGGTAGGGGGTGAGGGCGTCTGGCTCACGTCAGGCCCAGGCGCTGTTTGAGCAGGGCCATGGCACGGGCGCGGTGGCTGATGCGGTTCTTCTCGTCGCTGGCCAGTTCGGCGCTGGAGCACTGGCGCTCCGGCACCCAGAACAGCGGATCGTAACCGAAGCCCTGCTCGCCACGCGCTTCGTGCAGGATGCTGCCGTGCCAGAGGCCTTCGCAGAGAATCGGCAGTGGGTCGTCGGCATGTCGCACCAGGGCCAGGGCGCAGACGAACTGGGCGCCGCGCTCGCCGTCCGGGACATCCTTCAGGGCGTCCAGCAGCTTGGCGTTGTTGGCGGCGTCACCCTGGCCGTCGGCATAGCGCGCCGAGTAGATGCCGGGGGCGCCGCCGAGGAAGTCCACGGCCAGACCGGAGTCGTCGGCCAGCGCCGGTAGGCCGGACACGCGAGCGGCGTTGCGCGCCTTGAGGATGGCGTTCTCGACGAACGACAGGCCGGTTTCCTCTGGCTCGACGCTGGAGAATTCGCCGATCGAGCGCACGCGCACATGCTCGCCGAGCATGGCCTGGAGTTCCTTGAGCTTGCCGGCGTTGTGGCTGGCGAGTACGAGTTCTTTGAGCAGCATCATTCGTCCGGGAAGACTTCCTGGTTGAAGGTAAGGGTGTGCGGGGCTGCGTCGCCGATCTGCACCTGGATGCTGAAGGTCAGCATTTCGCGCTGGCGCAGCGGGAACTCGGCGAGGTAGTACACGGCGCCGCTTTCCAGCACCTGTTTGAACGTCAGCTCGCTGGTTTGGCCCAGCAGGTTCTTCAGGGTGCCGTTGACCTTGGCGGCCTGGCCCTTGCCGTCTTTCAGCGCGGCGATGTTGAGCACACCGACGGTCTTGCTGCGGGTCAGCCCGGCGGCGGCGGCCACATCGGGCTGCAGGAAGCTGGAGTTGAACACGCTGTAGTGCACGTCCAGCTCGCCGAAGGCCTGTTTGCGCTCGGCAACCGCGGGCAGGGCGAGCAGCAGGCAGAAAACCAGGGATACGAAGCGGCGCATGACGGAACCTCCGGATTAGACGGCGACGCGGTGACCGGCCAGGCCGGACCCGCTGACGCGATAGATGCCGATTTCACCCAACAGATTAGGCCAGAGTCGGCTGCCCAGGTTGTGGCGATGTTCGTGGTCCACCGCCAGACGCTCCTCGACCCGCGCGCCGAGCTCGTGGCATAGGCGCTCGAAGTCCTCGAAGGTGCAGAAGTGGATGTTCGGCGTGTTGTACCAGGTGTAGGGCAGGAAGTCGGAAACCGGCATGCGGCCCTTGGTGGTGAGGTACCAGCGGCAGCGCCAGTGGCCGAAGTTGGGGAAGGTGATGATGCAGGTCTTGCCGACCCGCAGCATCTCCGCCAGTACCTTGTCCGGGTACTTCAGGGCCTGCAGCGACTGGGTCATCACCACCACGTCGAAGCTGTTGTCGGCAAAGTTGCCCAGGCCCTCGTCGAGGTTCTGCTCGATCACGTTGACGCCGCGCTCGATGCAGCGGGCGATCTTCTCCGCATCGATCTCCAGGCCGTAGCCGCCGACCTGCTTGTGGTCGCGCAGGTGTTCCAGCAGTGCGCCGTCACCGCAGCCGAGGTCGAGCACGCGGCTGCCCGGGGCTATCCAGTCCTGGATGATTTCCAGATCCGCTCGCATATCAGACCTCGATCCGTTTCATGTAGGCGCCGAAGGCCTGCAGGTAGCGCGGGATCGGCATGAGGAAGGCGTCGTGGCCCTGCGGCGCGTCGATCTCCAGGTAGCAGACGTTCTTCTTGGCGGCCAATAGCGCATCGACGATCTCCCGCGAGCGCGCCGGCGAGAAGCGCCAGTCGGTGGTGAAGGACATCAGGCAGAAGTCGGCCTTGGCCGTGCTCAGGGTCCTGGCCAGGTCGCCCTCGTGGGCGGCGGCCGGGTCGAAGTAGTCGAGCGCCTTGGTCATCAGCAGGTAGGTGTTGGCATCGAAGCGCCCGGAGAACTCTTCGCCCTGGTAGCGCAGGTAGCTCTCGACCTGGAACTCGACGCTGTGGAAGTCGTAGTTGAGCTTGTCGGTTTTCAGCTCGCGGCCGAATTTCTCGCCCATGGCGTCGTCCGACAGGTAGGTGATGTGGCCGACCATGCGCGCCAGCATCAGGCCGCGCTTGGGGATCACGCCCTGTTCCTGGAAGTGCCCGCCATGGAACTCCGGATCGGTGAGGATGGCCTGGCGCGCCACTTCGTTGAAGGCGATGTTCTGCGCTGACAGTTTGGGCGCCGAGGCGATGCACAGGCAGTGGCGCACGCGTTCGGGGTAGCTGATGGTCCACTGCAGGGCCTGCATGCCGCCGAGGCTGCCGCCCACCACCGCGGCCCACTGGCGGATGCCCAGCAGGTCGGCCAAGCGCGCCTGGCTGTGTACCCAGTCCTCCACGGTCATCACCGGGAAGTCGGCACCGTAAGGTTTGCCGGTCGCCGGATTGAGGCTGGAGGGGCCGGTGGAGCCGTTGCAGCCGCCGAGGTTGTTGAGGCTGACGACGAAGAACTTGTCGGTGTCGATTGGCTTGCCGGGGCCGATGCAGCTGTCCCACCAGCCGGGCTTGCGCTCGTCGACGCTGTGGAAACCGGCGGCGTGGTGGTGGCCGGACAGCGCATGGCAGATCAGTACGGCGTTGCTGGCCGTGGCATTGAGCGTGCCGTAGGTCTCGTAGACCAGCTGGTAGTCGGCCAGGCTGCGGCCACAGACCAGCGCCAGCGGTTCGCTGAAGCGGGCGGTCTGGGGGGTGACCAGGCCAACGGAGTCGGCGGGGAAAACAGTCGGCATCGACCCTGCTCTCGATCCAGGAAAGTGCAGCAGTCTAAAGAGCACGGCCCCCGGCAGCAAGCGCGGGGGCCGTGGTCAAGTGCCTGAATCCAGAGGCTTTCAGGCGCTGTCGGCGCCGCCCTGCGAACGGGCCGCCGTTGGCAGGCTGACCACCTTGCCCTGGCGCTGGATCGGTGCCGGGCGGCGCAGCACGCGGAGCATCTCGCTGGCCTGGGCCAGCTGGGTTTCCAGCGTGGCCAGGTAGCCGGCCAGTTGCTGGCCGCGCTGGCGCGCCTGCTGGGTTTCCTGGGCCAGGGCCTTGAGGCGCAGCATGTGGGTTTCCAGCATCTGCTTGTGTTCCAGGGTGTGCTGCATCAGCGGCATCAGGGCATCGCCCGCCCACTGCTCGGCCTCCGCGCGCAGGCGCTGGTGCAGGCCCATGACTTCCTGCACCAGGGTGGCGAAGAAGCGCTTGGTCAGGCTGCGCTGCTCGGTGAGCAGGGTCTTGAGCTGCAGGCGGAACTGGTCGGCCTTGTTGCGCAGCTGCTTGAGCTCGCGCTGGTAGCGCTGGCTGTTGAACTGCGGCGCGTCGACCCCGTGCAGCGGGTTTTCCTCGTTATGCCGGCGGTAGATGGCGGCGACCATCTTGTTGGCCATCTCGGCTTCCTGGGTCAGGTTGCCGAGGTCGTGCTCGACGCTGCGGAAGAACTGCACGATGGCCTGGTTGATGCCGAGGGTGGTCCAGCTGCCGCTGAGGCCCTGGCGCACCTGGGTCAGGTGTTCCTCCAGGCGCTCCGGGCGCACGGCGATGCGCAGCAGGTCGCCCTGGCGCTTGAGCAGGCGCTGGTTGGTCTTCAGGCCCAGCAGGCGCTTGTGGTGCAGGGCGTGGTCTTCCTTGGTCTTGGCGGTCAGCTCGAACAGCAGCTGGCCGTTGTCATGCTGGTGGTGGCTGAGCAGCGCCTGCTGCTCGCGGACCTTCTCCAGACGCAGGTTGAGCACATGCTGGCTGTTGTTGAGCAGGGCCAGCACCTGGTTGACCACGCGCTCTTCGAGCAGGCGTTCCTTCTGCGCGACGATGCGCTCGCACAGCAGCTGCTCCAGGTCGGCCAGCTGGCTGCGCGCGAGCAGTTCCTCGTCCTTGCGCACCTTGGCGATCAGTGCCTGCTTGGCCGACAGCGGCAGCACGCTGGCAGCGGGGATGCCGAGCTGCTTGGCGGTGCTGTTGCGCACCAGGCCGATGGCCTTCTGCACGTACTCCTCGCCGGCCAGGTCGTCCCACAGCACGTCGATCTTGTTCAGCACGGCGAACAGGCTGGCCTGGGTGTCGTCGTCGAGCTGGCGGATGTGTTCCTTCCAGATCGCCATGTCGCTGGCGGTAACGCCGGTGTCGGCGGCCAGCAGGAAGATGATCGCCTGGGCGCTCGGCAGCATCGACAGGGTCAGCTCGGGCTCGCTGCCCAGCGCGTTGAGGCCGGGCGTGTCGAGAATGCGCAGGCCCTGGCGCAGCAGCGGATGGTCGAAGTTGACCATGGCATGCCGCCAGGCCGGCACCAGCACCTGGCCAAGTTTGCCGGCCGGCTCCAGCATGTCCGGCAGGAAGCCGAGCTGGATCGCCTGTTCCACCGGCATGGGTTTGGTCTTGGCCACCTGGGCGAAGGCCAGGGCCATGTTGTCCGGGTCGCTCGGGTCGAGCGGAATATTTACCCAGTGCCGCGGGATGCGCTTGAACTGCGCCACGCTGGCGTCGGTCATGCGCGTCTCGATGGGCAGCAGGCGGATGTAGGAACGCTCCGAGCGCGGGTCGAAGAACAGCTCGGTGGGGCACATGGTGGTGCGCCCGGCGTGCGATGGCAGCATGCGCTGGCCGTACTCGGAGAAGAACAGGCTGTTGATCAGCTCGGTCTTGCCGCGGGAGAACTCGCCGACGAAGGCCAGGGTGATGTGGTCGGTGCGCAGCAGCTTGAGGGCGCGCTCCAGGCGGGCGTCCATGGCGTCCGAGCCGAGCCGGTTGTGCGCCAGCCAGCTGCGATAGCGCGTGATCTCGCGCATCAGCTCGCGCTTCCAGGTGACGTAGGCATCTACCTGCTGGCTGAGACGTTCCATGCTCATCCTGGCTCTCCTCTCGGGTGCGCGTCCTGCGTGGGTCGGGGTGTTTGGCCGGACAATGCCCATGACTTTGCCGGAGATGGCTGCATTATGCGGTGAGGCGCGTGCTCGTCAATCGGCGTGCTTCACAACTTCGGCCGGCTGGTCACTCAGGGTGACCCAGTGGTCAGTCCCGGCAGGTCCGGCAGGTCCGGCAGCCGGCGCGGCGCGCGGATGCGCACGCGCTTCTGGCGGTTCAGCTCGCCGCTTTCCAGGCTGACCTGGCTCTTGGCCACGCCGAAAGCGCCGGCCAGGAAGGCCAGCAGCTGGGCGTTGGCCTTGCCTTCGACCGGTGGCGCGGTGAGACGGATCTTCAGGCGTTCGCCATGCAGCCCGGCGAATTCGTCCTTGCTCGCCTTGGGCTGCAGGTGGCAGTCGAGGATCAGATCCTCGCCGTCCCAGCGGAACCAGGCCACTTCAGATGAAGGGGCTGAGGATGGCGGGCATGCCACTCATCATGGCCAGGTTGCCGATCACGAAGCGGTCGAGCAGGTTCAGCGCGATGAAGGCGAAGATCGGTGAGATATCCAGGCCGCCAAGGTTCGGCAGCAGGCGGCGGAAGGGCGCCAGCAGCGGCTCGCAGATCTGGTTGACCAGCTGCGCGCCTGGGTTGTAGCTGCCGGGCGCGACCCAGGAAAGGATCACGCTGATGATCATGGCGAAGAAGAAGATCTTCAGGAACAGCGAGGTCACCGCGATGATCGCCCACACCAGCAGCTGCAGGCCGACCGCGGCCGGGTTGGCGCCGGCGATCAGGATGACCAGCACCATCAGCACCAGTTGCACCAGGATCGCCAGCGCCAGCGAGGCCAGGTCGAGACCGCCGAAGCCGGGGATGATCCGCCGCAGCGGCTTGAGCAGCGGCTGGGTGGCTTTCACGGTGAACTGGCTGAGCGGGTTGTAGAAGTCGGCGCGTACCAGTTGCAGGATGAAGCGCAACAGGACGATCAGCAGGTACAGGCTGCCCAGCGTCTGCACGATATAGATGAGGGCTTCAGCGAATCCGGACATGGACGTTCCTTATTGACCCAGTTGTTCAGCGAGTTCGGCGGAGCGCCGGGCGGCGGCGTCCAGTGCCTGTTGTACCAGAGCTTCGAAGCCGCCGGCCTGGAATGTCTTGATCGCCGCTTCGGTGGTGCCGTTGGGCGAGGTGACGCGGCGGCGCAGCTCGGCGGCTTCCACGTCGCTCTCGGTGGCCATGCGCGCGGCGCCCAGCGCGGTGTGCAGGGTCAGCTGGGCGGCGGTGGCGCGCGGCAGACCGAGTTTCTCGCCGGCGGCGGTCATCGCCTCGATCAGCAGGAAGAAGTAGGCCGGGCCGCTACCGGAGACGGCGGTGACCGCGTCGATCAGTTGCTCTTCGTTCAGCCACAGGGCCAGGCCGACGGCAGACAGCAGCTGTTCGGCCTGCTGGCGCTGGGCGGCGGAGACTTTCGCGTTGGCATACAGGCCGCTGACGCCCTGGCGCAGCAGCGCCGGGGTGTTGGGCATGCAGCGCACGATGGCGACATCGCCGAGCCAGCTGGCGAGGCTGGCGCAGGTGATGCCGGCGGCAATGGAGACGATCAGCTGGCCCGGTTGCAGGCTGGGCGCCAGGGCCTGGCTCACGCCCTTGAGCACCTGCGGCTTGGTGGCCAGCACCACCACGTCGGCACCGGCAATGGCTTCGGCGTTGCTTTCGAACAGTTCGATGCCGAACTCGGCGGCCACCTTGGCGCGCTGCTCGGCGCCCGGGTCGCTGGCGCGGATGTGGCTGGCCGGAATGCCCTGGGCGAGCAGGCCGCCGATCAGGCTGGTGGCCATGTTGCCGGCGCCGATGAAGGTGATGCGCGGGTGGGTCATGCAGATGCTTCCTTTATAGGGAGGGCGAGCCATAGTCGCGGGCACCGAACAGCGCGGTGCCGATGCGAACCCAGGTGGCGCCTTCGGCGATGGCCGCTTCCAGGTCCTGGCTCATGCCCATGGAGAGAGTGTCGAGGTTGGCGTGCAGCTCATCACGCAGCTGGCGCAGGCGCGCCAGGGGCGCGCGCTGGGCCTGCGGGTCATCGCTCGGTTCGGGGATTGTCATCAATCCGCGCAGGCGCAGCCCGGGCAGTTGTGTAACCGCCTGTGCCAGCGCGGGGAGTTCTTCCGGCGTGCAGCCGGATTTGCTGGCTTCGCCGCTGACGTTCACCTGCAGGCAGATGTTCAGCGGCGGCAGGTGCGCCGGGCGCTGCTCGGATAGGCGCTGGGCGATCTTCAGGCGGTCCACCGAGTGCACCCACTGGAAATGCTCGGCGATCAGCTTGGTCTTGTTCGACTGGATGGGGCCGATGAAGTGCCAGACCAGATCCAGGTCGCTCAGCTCGGCCTGCTTGGCCAGGGCCTCCTGCAGGTAGTTCTCGCCGAAGTCGCGTTGCCCGGCGGCGTAGGCCTCGCGCACCGCGGCGGCGGGTTTGGTCTTGCTCACGGCGAGCAGGCCGACGCTCTGCGAATCACGCTGCGAGGCTTGCGCCGCCTCACGGATACGCTCGCGAACCTTTGCAATATTCTCTGCTATGGTGGACATTACTTGCGCTCTATAGCCCGCCCGTCAGGGGTCTGCGGCATTCTACCCGCTTGCATTCGATTGGGGAGTCCCATGGATATTACCGAGCTGCTCGCCTTCAGCGCCAAGCAGGGCGCGTCGGACCTGCACCTCTCGGCGGGCCTGCCGCCGATGATTCGCGTCGACGGTGACGTACGACGGATCAACCTGCCGCCGATGGACCACAAACAGGTCCACGCGTTGATCTACGACATCATGAACGACAAGCAGCGCAAGGATTACGAAGAGTTCCTCGAGACCGACTTCTCCTTCGAAGTGCCGGGCGTGGCGCGCTTCCGGGTCAACGCTTTCAACCAGAACCGTGGCGCCGGCGCCGTGTTCCGGACCATTCCCTCCAAGGTCCTGAGCATGGAAGACCTCGGCATGGGCGAGGTGTTCAAGAAGATCACCGACGTGCCGCGCGGCCTGGTGCTGGTGACCGGTCCGACCGGTTCGGGCAAGTCGACCACCCTGGCGGCCATGCTCGACTACCTGAACAACAACAAGTATCACCACATCCTCACCATCGAAGACCCGATCGAATTCGTTCACGAGTCGAAGAAGTGCCTGGTCAACCAGCGCGAAGTGCACCGCGACACCCACGGCTTCTCCGAAGCCCTGCGCTCGGCACTGCGGGAAGACCCGGACATCATCCTGGTCGGTGAGATGCGTGACCTGGAGACCATCCGCCTGGCGCTGACCGCCGCGGAAACCGGCCACCTGGTGTTCGGCACCCTGCACACCACCTCCGCCGCCAAGACCATCGACCGCGTGGTCGACGTGTTCCCGGCCGAGGAGAAATCCATGGTCCGTTCCATGCTGTCGGAGTCGCTGCAGGCGGTGATTTCGCAGACCCTGCTGAAGAAGGTCGGCGGCGGTCGGGTGGCGGCCCACGAGATCATGATCGGCACTCCGGCCATCCGTAACCTGATCCGCGAGGACAAGGTGGCGCAGATGTATTCGGCGATCCAGACCGGCGGTTCGCTGGGCATGCAGACCCTCGACGCCTGCCTGAAGAACCTGCTGAGCAAGGGCCTGGTCAGTCGCGAGTCCGCGCGCGAGAAGGCCAAGACGCCGGAAAACTTCTAACAACAACGATGCCGCCGCGTTTGCGGCGGCCGCACACGAAACACACGGGCGGGAAAGATGGAATTTGAAAAGCTGCTGCGTCTGATGGTGGAGAAGGGTGGTTCCGACCTGTTCATCACCGCCGGCGTGCCTCCTTCGATGAAGGTCAATGGCAAGATCATGCCGGTGACCAAGAATCCCATGTCGCCGGAGCAGACCCGCGAGACGGTGCACTCGGTGATGAACGAGCAGCAGCGCCGCGAGTTCGCCGAGAAGCACGAGTGCAACTTCGCCATCAGCGCCCGTGGTATCGGCCGTTTCCGCGTCAGCGCCTTCTACCAGCGCAACCTGGCTGGCATGGTGCTGCGCCGTATCGAGACCAATATCCCGACCATCGACGACCTCAAGCTGCCCGAGGTGCTCAAGAAGCTGGCGCTGACCAAGCGCGGCCTGGTGCTGTTCGTTGGTGCCACCGGTACCGGCAAGTCCACCTCGCTGGCGGCGATGATCGGCTACCGCAACAAGAACACCAGCGGCCATATCATCTCCATCGAAGACCCGATCGAGTACATCCACCAGCACCAGAGCTGCATCGTCACCCAGCGTGAGGTCGGCATCGATACCGAATCCTTCGAGGTGGCGCTGAAGAACACCCTGCGCCAGGCGCCGGATGTGATCCTGATCGGCGAGATCCGTACCCGCGAGACCATGGACTATGCCGTGGCCTTCGCCGAAACCGGCCACCTGGCCCTGGCGACCCTGCACGCCAACAACGCCAACCAGGCGCTGGACCGCATCATCAACTTCTTCCCGCCGGACCGGCACAACCAGGTGTGGATGGACCTGTCGCTCAACCTCAAGGCCATCGTCGCCCAGCAACTGGTGCCGACCCCGGACGGCAAGGGCCGGCGTGCGGTGATCGAGGTGCTGATCAACACCCCGCTGGCCGCCGACCTGATCCGCAAGGGCGAGGTGCACGAGCTCAAGGGCCTGATGAAGCGCTCCACCGAGCTGGGCATGCAGACCTTCGACCAGGCGCTGTACAACCTCTACAGCCAGGGCGAGATCACCTACGAGGACGCCCTGCTGTACGCCGACTCGGCCAACGACCTGCGCCTGATGATCAAGCTGGGTTCGGAGACCGACGGCGAGCACCTCACCAGCATGAGCGAAGGCCTCAGCCTGCAGGTGAGCGAGGACGATCCGGGCCGGCGTTTCCGCTAGTTGCGGCGTCTTCCGCGCGCGGGCGAATCACCTTGCCGGCGCGCAGGCCGACGGCCAGCGCCTGGCCGTGGCGCTGTTCGCCGCTACGCGCCCGCTGCATCAGCTGCGGGATCAGCGGGCCCTCCGGCAGATTCTTCCAGAAGCGCACCGGCAGATTGTTCTCCAGCACGTCGCGATTCAGGCGCGCCGGGTTGAAGGTGCTCCCGTAGTAGGCCAGCCACAGCTGCTGGCCCCGATCATCCGGCGCCTGCGCCCATTGCTGCCACTGCGGTGGACAGCGCAGTTCGTGGCGTAGGCGCTGGCCATCCCAATACACCCCGTCATGCGGCGTGGCGATCAGCCAGCTGTGCTGGCCCATGCGCTCGGCGAAGTGGCTGCTGGCGCTGGCCAGGATGTCGTGGGCAGGTTCGTGCCAGGCGACGAAATCAGGGCCCTCGGCGTCCGCGCAGGGCTGGAAGCGCAGGAAGGCATGCAGGTGGTGGGCTTCGCGGCGCACGGCCTTGAGTCGTCGGTGCAGCTCGCTGCCGTCCGGATCACCGGCCAGCATGGCGTTCCGCTCGCCCCAACACACTCGCCACAGCACCCGATAGAGCAGGCTCCAGCGTTCCGCGCAGCGATAGCGCGCAGCCTGCTCCAGCAGCTCCAGCAACTGGCGCGGCACCCTGACCGGTACCTGGGCTGCTGGCGGCTCAGCGGGGGCGAGTGCGCGGGCGAACAGATCGTCGTCGGCGTCCTGCTCGCACCAGGTGATTTCCTGCGGCGCGATGCGCTGTGCCAGCAACTGGCGCGCGACCTGGCGCCAGCCGCTGAAGCTGCCGTCGAAACGGGCGCTGTGCATTACCAGAGCGCCATCTGTGCCGGCGTTTCGCTGAGTTGCCGGCGCAGGCTGTGCGACTCGCTTTCCTGCAGCGGCGGCCGGTAGTCCTGGGTGACGATAAAGGGCCTGGCCTTGTCCAGGGCGCAGCGCAGGCGGGTGACGTCCTCGTAGCGAATGCGCTTGTGCCGGCGCAGCTCCACCAGGCGCTTGGCGCTGAGCACGCCAATGCCGGGCACGCGCGCGATCAGGGCGGGCTCGGCGCGATTGAGGTCGACGGGGAAATGTTCGCGATGATTCAGCGCCCAGGCCAGCTTGGGGTCGATGTCCAGCGCCAGGTTGCCGGGGCCGCTGAGCAGTTCGCCGGCCGTGAAGCCGTAGCCGCGCAGGAGGAAATCGGCCTGGTACAGGCGGTGTTCGCGCAGCAGCGGCGGCGCCTCGAAAGGCACGCTCTTGGGGCTGTGCGGAATCGGGCTGAACGCCGAGTAGTAGACCCGGCGCAAGCGGTAGGCGCCGTACAGCGACTGTGCCGTGTGCAGGATGGTGCTGTCGTCGGTGGCGTCGGCGCCGACGATCATCTGCGTGCTCTGCCCGGCCGGGGCGAAGCGCGGGGCACGCTTTTCCACCCGCGCCTCGCTCTCGCCCTGGTGGATCGAGTGCATGGCCTGCTTGATGGTGCCCACCTGCTTCTCTGGCGCCAGGCGGATCAGGCTGCTCTCGGTGGGCAGCTCGATGTTGACGCTGAGGCGGTCGGCGTAGCGGCCGGCCTCGGCGATCAGCAGCGGGTCGGCGTCGGGGATGGTCTTCAGGTGGATATAGCCACGGAACTGGTGTTCCTCGCGCAGCAGCTTGGCCACGCGCACCAGCTGCTCCATGGTGTAGTCGGCGGAGCGGATGATGCCCGAGCTGAGGAACAGGCCGCTGATGCAGTTGCGCCGGTAGAAGTCGAGCGTCAGGGTGACGACTTCCTCGGGCGTGAAACGTGCGCGCGGTACGTCGCTGGAGCGGCGGTTGACGCAGTACTGGCAGTCGTACAGGCAGAAGTTGGTCAGCAGGATCTTCAGCAGCGCCACGCAGCGCCCGTCCGGCGTGAAACTGTGGCAGATGCCCATGCCGTTGGTCGCACCCAGCCCGCTCTTGCCCTTGGAGCTGCGCTTGGGGGCGCCGCTGCTGGCGCAGGACACGTCGTACTTGGCGGCATCGGCGAGAATGGTGAGCTTGTCGATCAACTGCATGGTGCAACTCGATAACTGTTTTTATATACAGTATTTCGCGAGGCCACGAGTCGCAAGACGGAAGTTGTAACGCAAGGGATTTCGCCCGCAGGGCAACCTTGCGTAGAGTGCGCGGTCAGTACAACGACGTTAATCGCAGGAGGCAGGCATGCAACGACAGGACACGCACAGCAAGGTCATCGGTTATCTGCTGTGGATATTCGGCTTTCTCGGCGCCCACCGCTTCTACTATGGCAAGCCGGTGACCGGGACCATCTGGTTCTTCACCCTGGGCCTGTTTTTCATCGGCTGGATCATCGACCTGTTCCTGATCCCGAGCATGGACCGCGAGGCGGACCTGCGCTTCACCGCCGGCGACACCGACTACAACGTGGCCTGGATACTGCTGACCTTCCTCGGCGTGTTCGGTGTCCATCGCATGTACCAGGGCAAGTGGATCACCGGGGTCATCTACCTGTTCACCGGGGGCCTGTTCCTGCTCGGCGTGCTCTATGACTTCTGGACGCTGAACACCCAGGTCTCGATCAAGAACGCCTCGCGCGCCTGAATCAGGACAAAAGAAAAAGCCCGCCGATTGGCGGGCTTTTTTGTGCTCGGGCGGTTCAGCTCTGGTAGCTGATGCGCCCGTCGACCAGGGTGTAGCGTACCTGGCCGGGCAGGCAGTGGCCGATGAACGGACAGTTTCCGCCCTTCGAGCGCCAGGTCTCGCCGGCCAGGGTCTGGCCTGCGGCGTCGAACAGCGTGATGTCGGCCGGCGCGCCCACGGCCAGGCGTCCGGCGGGCAGGCGCAGGGCCTTGGCCGGGCCGTTGGTGAGACGGGCGAGCAGGGTCGGCAGGTCGAGCAGGCCGTCCTGCACCAGGGTCAGCGCCAGCGGCAACAGCAGCTCGGCGCTGCTGATGCCTGGCTCGGTGGCGCCAAAGGGTGCCAGCTTGGCATCCGCCTCGTGCGGCTGGTGGTGGCTGGCGATGGCGCCGATCACCCCGGCCTTGACGGCCTGGCGCAGGCCGTCACGGTCGAACGCGGTGCGCAGCGGCGGCTGCACGTGGTAGAGGCTGGAGAAGCCGAGCAGCGCCTCGTCGGTGAGGATCAGCTGGTACATCGCCACGTCAGCGGTCACCGGCAGGCCGCGGGCCTGGGCGCTGGCGATCATCTCGGCGCCGCGGGCGCTGGTGATCTGGCTGAAGTGGGCGCGCACGCCGCTCTGCTCGACCAGCAGCAGGTCACGGGCCAGGGCCACGGTCTCGGCGGTTTCCGGGATGCCGGCCAGGCCGAGGAAACTGGCGGTGGCACCTTCGTGGGCCAGGCCGCCGGCGGCCAGGTCGGCGTCCTGGGCGTGGAACACCACGGTCAGGTCGAAGGTGGCGGCGTACTCCAGGGCGCGGCGCAGGTTGCGGTTGCCCGCCAGCGGCGCCAGGCCGTTGCCGAAGGCCACGCAGCCGGCGTCGCGCAGGGCGACCAGTTCGGCCAGCTGCTCGCCGGCGAGATTCTTGGTCAGCGCGCCAATCGGGAACACCTTGGTGTGCCCGGCTTCCTGGGCACGATCGAGGATCAGTTCGGCCACAGCCGGGGTGTCCAGCACCGGCTTGGTCAGCGGCGGGCAGCACAGGCTGGTGACGCCGCCGGCAGCGGCCGCCAGGGTCTCGCTGGCGATATTGCCCTTGCGACTGTAGCCCGGCTCGCGCAGGGCCACCGACAAGTCGACCAGGCCGGGGCTGGCGATCAGGCCGCGGGCGTCGATGTCCTGGTCGGCGACGAAGCCGGCCGGCGCCTGGTCGAAGGCGGCGAGCTTGCCGCCGTCCAGATAGAGGTCGCGGACCTGGTCCAGGCCGCTGGCCGGGTCGATCACCCGGGCTCCGAGGATTCGGCTACGCATCAGTTCTGCTCCTCGGCATTCAGTTGACGCTGGGCGGCCTGGCCGCTCATGGCCATCGACAGCACGGCCATGCGGATGGCGATGCCGTAGGTGACCTGGTTGAGGATCACCGACTGCGGACCGTCGGCCACCGCCGACTCGATTTCCACGCCGCGGTTGATCGGCCCCGGGTGCATCACCAGGGCATCCGGCTTGGCCAGCTTGAGGCGTTGCTCGGTCAGGCCGTAGAGCTTGTAGAACTCGCCTTCGCTGGGCAGCAGGCCGCCCTGCATGCGCTCGCGCTGCAGGCGCAGCATGATCACCACGTCGACGTCCTTGAGGCCTTCGCTCAGGTTGTGGTGCACGCTGACGCCGTAATGCTCGATGCCGATCGGCAGCAGGGTCTTCGGTCCGATCACGCGGATGTCCGGACAACCCAGCGTTTTCAAGGCCAGCATGTTCGAGCGCGCCACCCGCGAATGCAGGATATCGCCGACGATCGCCACCGAGAGGTTCTCGAAGCTGCCCTTGTGCCGGCGAATGGTCAGCATGTCGAGCATGCCCTGGGTCGGGTGCGCGTGGCGGCCGTCGCCGCCGTTGATGATCGCCAGATCCGGGCACACGTGCTCGGCGATGAAGTGCGCGGCGCCGGAGTCGGCATGGCGCACGACGAAGATGTCGGCGGCCATGGCTTCGAGGTTGCGCAGGGTGTCGAACAGCGTCTCGCCCTTGCTGGTCGAGCTGGTCGACACGTTGAGGCTGATCACGTCGGCCGACAGGCGCTGGGCGGCCAGCTCGAAGGTGGTGCGGGTGCGTGTGGAGTTCTCGAAGAACACATTGCACACGGTCTTGCCGCGCAGCAGCGGGACCTTCTTCACCGCGCGGGCGCCGACTTCGAGGAAGGAGTCGGCGGTGTCGAGGATTTCCGTCAGCAGCTCGCGGGGCAGGCCGTCGAGCGAGAGGAAGTGGCGCAGCTGGCCCTGGTCGTTGAGCTGCAGCGAGCGCTTGGCGTCGATGGGCATGGGGTATTCCTAGGCGGAAAGGCTTTGCAGCTCGAGGGTGAGCGGCGCGGGGCCGGACAATTTTACCCGTTGCTCGGGGGCCAGGGCGAGGGTGGCGCCGAGCACGTCGGCGTGGATCGGCAGCTCGCGGGCATCCAGGTCGAGCAGGCTGACCAGGGTCACGCTGGCCGGGCGGCCGTAGTCGAACAGTTCGTTGAGGGCGGCGCGGATGGTGCGCCCGCTCATCAGCACGTCGTCGATCAGCACCAGGTGCTGGTCCTCGATCTCGAACGGCAGCTGCGAGGGCTTGACCTGCGGGTGCAGGCCGCTGCGGGTGAAGTCATCGCGGTAGAAGGACACGTCCAGGGTGCCCAGCGGCTGGTCCAGGCCCAGCTCGCGCAGCAGGGCCTCGGCGACCCACACACCGCCGGTGCGGATGCCGATTAAGTGGGCCTGGGCCACGCCGCGGCGCGCCAGCAGTGCCTTGAGGTCGGCGGCCATGCGCGGCAGCAGCTGTTGGGGATCGGGCAGGTTCATCGGCAGTCCTCGCAATCGTTCCTAAAGGTTCTGTTCCAGCCAGCCTTCCAGCAGCAGGGCGGCGGCCAGGGCGTCCACCGGGCGCTCGCGATAGCCGCCGCGCTGGCCCTGGGCCAGGCGCTGGCCCTTGGCCTCGAAGGTGGTCAGGCGCTCGTCGTGGGTGTGCACCGGCAGGTTGAAGCGGCCGTTGAGGCGGCGGGCGAACTTCTCGGCACGCTCGCTCATCTCGCTCTTGGTGCCGTCCATGTTCAGCGGCAGGCCGACGACGATGGCGTCCGGCTGCCACTCCTTGATCAGCGCCTCGACCTTCTGCCAGTCCGGCACACCGTTCTGCGCCTTGAGCACGCACAGCTCGCGGGCCTGGCCGGTAATGGCCTGGCCGACGGCGACGCCGATCTGCTTGGTGCCGTAGTCGAAGCCCAGCAGCAGGCGCGGTGTGGCACTCATGCGTGGCCGGCCTGGGCGGTGAGCAGGCTGAGGTTGATCCCTAAGCGCGCGGCGGCGGCCGACAGTCGCTGGTCGAAGGGGGTGTCGAAGAGGATGGCGCTGTCGGCCGGGCAGGTCAGCCAGGCGTTGTCGGCCAGCTCGGTCTCCAGCTGACCGGCTTCCCAGCCAGCGTAGCCAAGGGTGATCAGGTGTCTGGCCGGGCCATTGCCGTCGGCGATGGCGAACAGCGCGTCCTGCGAGGTGGACAGGGCCAGTTCGCCCAGCTCCAGGGTGGCCTGGAAGCTGTGTCCGCTCGGATGCAGGACGAAGCCACGGTCGGTCTGCACTGGCCCGCCGGCGAAGATCGGCAGGCTCTGGCAGAGGGCGGGTGGCGGCTCGTCCGGGCGCAGCTGCTCCAGCACATCGGCCAGGTTGAGACCGTTGGGGCGGTTGATCACCAGGCCCATGGCGCCCTGTTCGTTGTGCTCCACCAGGTAGGTGACGGTCTGCGCGAAGTTCGGATCGGCCATGTGCGGCATGGCGATCAGGAAGTGATGCTTGAGATAGCTGGGAGCGGTTTTCATGGCCGCTAGTTTCGACCCTGGCGGCGCCGGCTTCAAGCGTGCGATGCGCGCACTAGTTGCTGGACAGACGGTCGCCGCGCTCGAAGCGCCAGGTGCGGATGATCTCCAGGCGGTCGATGTCTGCCAGGTCGCCGGTGAAGGGGGCGAAGGGCGCAGCCAGGCGCACGATGCGCAGGGCGGCCTGGTCCAGCACCTGCTGGCCGGAGGATTCGAGGACCTGCACCTCGTACAGGGTGCCGTCGCGGTTGATCGACACCAGCATGCGCAGGCTGCCGTAGATGCGCTGGCGACGGGCTTCCTCGGGGTAGTTGAGGTTGCCGACGCGCTCGACCTTCTTGCGCCACTCGTCCTTGTACCAGGCACCCTTGTCACGCATGGTCGAGGCGGCGTTGAGGCGATGGATCTTCGGGCGCTTGGCGTAGAGCTGCTGCTCCTGCGCCAGTTGCGCCTCCAGGCTGGCGATCTCGGCCGACAGCTGGGTGGTGTCGAAGATCGGCGCCTGCTGGGCGTCGGGCTGCGGCTCTTCTTCCTTCTGTTTGGTCGGCGCCTTCTGCGGCTGCGGCTTGCTGGTGGTCAGCGAGGTCTTGGTCGCGACGGCCTCCTTGCGCTGGGTCGGCTGCGGCGCGGCGGCCGGGGTGACCTTGTTCACCTTGCTGTCCTGGAACGGCGCCTGCTCGGTGGTCTTGGGCGCTGCCTTGTGCTCCAGGGTGCCGCTGCCCTGCTGGTTGTCCTGGGCGAGGAAATCCGCCTCCTTGGGCTTTTCCTCGCTCTTGAAGGTGGACAGGGTGATTTCCAGGGTCTTGCTGATCTGTCCGGGCTTGGCCAGGGTGAAGCTGACGCCGAGGATCAGCGCCAGGTGCAGCAGGGTGGCGACGAACAGGGTGAAGCCCAGGCGATCCGCAGGGCGGATGCCGGAGCTGGTCAGTTCGGCTGGAGGTTTCAGTGCTGCATTCATCGGACTGGGGCGCAAATCGAATTGCCGCGCAGTCTGCCGGCTAGAGCCGGGCGCCTGCAAGCCGCAAGCGCCAAGCTGCCACCTGGATCAAGCTTTGCGCGCGGCAAGCTTGGCCTCGATGGCATCCATCAGGCGCTCGCCTATGCGGGTGTCGAAGGCCTTGTCGATTTCGCGGATGCAGGTCGGGCTGGTCACGTTGATCTCGGTCAGGTGCTCGCCGATCACGTCCAGGCCGACGAACAGCAGGCCCTTCTCGCGCAGCGTCGGGCCTATTTCGGCGGCGATCCAGCGGTCACGCTCGGTCAATGGGCGTGCCTCGCCACGGCCGCCGGCGGCCAGGTTGCCGCGCGTCTCGCCCTGGGCCGGGATGCGTGCCAGGCAGTAGGGCACCGGTTCACCGTCTATCATCAGGATGCGCTTGTCGCCGTCTTTGATCGCCGGCAGGTAGCCCTGCGCCATGATCTGCTGGGTGCCGTGGGCGGTGAGGGTCTCGAGGATGACCGAGAGGTTGGGGTCGCCGGCTCGGTGGCGGAAGATCGAGGAACCGCCCATGCCATCCAGGGGTTTGAGAATGATGTCACGCTGCGCTTCGGCAAACTCGCGCAGAATGTCGACCCTGCGGCTGACCAGCGTAGGTGGCATGCAGTGAGGGAACTGGGTGGCGAACAGCTTCTCGTTGCAGTCGCGCAGGCTCTGCGGGCGGTTGACCACCAGTACGCCGTCGCGTTCGGCCTGCTCCAGTAAGTAAGTGGAGTAGACGAACTCGTTGTCGAAGGGCGGATCCTTGCGCATCAGGATCACATCCAGGTCGGCCAGTGGCGCGTCCTTTTCCTCTTCCAGTTCGAACCAGCGCTGTGGGTCGTTGAAGACAGTCAATGCGGCCATCCGGGCGCGGGCCTGGCCGGCGCTCTGATAGAGGTCGCGCTGTTCCATGTAGAACAGCGACCAGCCGCGGGCCTGGGCAGCCAGGAGCATGGCCAGCGAGCTGTCCTTCTTGAAGTTGATCTGGGCGATGGGATCCATGACGATCCCCAGGCGAATGCTCATGGGGTGAAACCTGCTTCAAGTGGGGCGAAGAGAGACGCAAGGGTGGCGCCGCAGGGCGCCGCCGGTCAAGAAAAACCCCGAGTATTAGGGGCTTATAGATTGCATCAGGAGAGTGTGCTAAAAAGTCCGGACGATCGGGTCGCAGCCCGTAGTGTTACGGCCTCAGCCACACTGTGCTGTATAGATAAAACAAATGACTCACCGAGGCGATGGTAGGGCAGACATGGAACAGCATTCCGAGGGTTTGAAGGTCATGGTGATCGACGATTCGAAAACGATTCGTCGCACCGCCGAGACTCTGCTGAAGAAGGTGGGTTGCGAGGTCATCACTGCGGTGGACGGCTTCGATGCGCTGGCCAAGATCGCCGACACGCATCCGAGCATTATCTTTGTCGACATCATGATGCCGCGCCTCGACGGCTATCAGACCTGCGCCCTGATCAAAAACAACAGTGCTTTCAAATCCACCCCGGTGATCATGCTGTCCTCCAAGGACGGCCTGTTCGACAAGGCCAAGGGGCGCATTGTCGGGTCCGACCAGTACCTGACCAAGCCTTTCAGCAAGGAAGAGCTGCTCGGCGCCATCAAGGCGCATGTGCCCGAATTCGTCCCGGTGGAGCAAGCCTCCTGATAGCCGGCCACAAGCCGGCGATGCCTATTCCGAATGGGGAACTTCATGGCTCGTATTCTGATTGTTGATGACTCGCCGACCGAGATGTACAAGCTGACCGCCATGCTCGAGAAGCATGGTCATCAGGTACTCAAGGCGGAGAATGGTGCCGACGGCGTAGCGCTGGCGCGCCAGGAAAAGCCCGACGCGGTGCTGATGGATATCGTCATGCCCGGTCTCAATGGCTTCCAGGCGACCCGTCAGCTGACCAAGGACGCCGAAACCAGCCACATCCCGGTGATCATCGTGACCACCAAGGACCAGGAAACCGACAAGGTCTGGGGCAAGCGCCAGGGCGCGCGTGACTACCTGACCAAACCGGTTGACGAAGACACGCTGATGAAGACCCTCAACGCGGTGCTGGCCGGCTAACGCCGCGCCAGTCCGTAGCCACATAAGAAGAACAGACCAAGGTCGGCATGTCGGACGCGCAATCTCCCTTCCAGCTCCTCGTCGCTCTCGACCAGCGTTGCCGTACGCTGGCTGCCGGTTTGCCGTCGCAGCAGCAGACGGTACAGACCTGGAGTGGCATCGGTTTCCGCATGGGCGAGCGCTATTTCGTGGCGCCCATGGGCGAAGTCGGCGAAGTGCTGCACGAGCCACGTCATACGCTGTTGCCAGGTGTGAAGAACTGGGTCAAGGGCGTGGCCAACGTGCGTGGTCGCCTGCTGCCGGTGATGGATCTCTGCGGCTTCTTCGGTGGCGAACTGTCGCCCCTGCGCAAGCAGCGCCGGGTTCTGGTGGTGGACCACAATGAAGTGTTCGCCGGCCTGACGGTCGACGAGGTGTTCGGCATGCAGCACTTCCCGGTTGATACCTTCTCCGAGCAGTTGCCGCCCCTCGAGGCCGCGATTGCTCCGTTCATCCATGGGGTGTTCCAGCGCGAACGTCCCTGGCTGGTGTTCAGCCCGCATGCGCTGGCTCAGCACCAGGGCTTTCTCGACGTGGCGGTATAAGCTTTTCGGTTGGGTCGGCACTTGTCGGCCCTTTGGCGTTACATGGAAATCGTTGTGCGGTCGGTCCAGGCGGGGGCCAAATAATGAAAAAACTCGATGCAGGCAATCTCTTGGCAGGTGTGCGCAGTAACACGCTGATCGCCGGACTCTTCGTGGTCCTGATCATTTCCATCGTGTTGCTGTTCGCCAACTTCGCCTACCTCAACACCCAGTCGGGCTACGACAAGGAATACATCAGCCACGCGGGCGAACTGCGCGTCCTGTCCCAGCGTATCGCGAAGAACGCCACCGAAGCGGCGACCGGCAAGGCCGAAGCCTTCCCGCTGCTCAAGGAAGCGCGTCGTGACTTCGAAGAGCGCTGGGGTTTCCTGACCAAGGGCAACGAGGCCAGCGGTCTGCCGGCTGCCCCCGAGTCGGTCAAGGCGCAGATGGATGAGGTGCAGAAGGACTGGGACGTGCTGCGGCAGAACGCCGACGCCATCCTGCAGAGCGAACAGACCGTACTGTCGCTGCACCAGGTAGCCGCGACCCTCGCCGAAACCATTCCGCAGCTGCAGGTCGAGTACGAGGAAGTCGTCGACATCCTGCTGCAGAGCGGTGCGCCTGCCGCTCAGGTCTCTGTTGCCCAGCGTCAGTCGCTGCTGGCCGAACGTATCCTAGGCTCGGTGAACAAGGTGCTGGCCGGTGACCAGGACTCGGTGCAGGCCGCCGACATGTTCGGTCGTGACGCTAGCCTGTTCGGTCGCGTGCTCAAGGCGATGATCGAAGGCAACAGCGCCATGGAGATCTCCAAGGTGACCGACGAAGACGCCCTGGAGCGTCTGGCCGAGATTTCCGAGCTGTTCCAGTTCGTTTCCGGTTCGGTGGACGAGATTCTGGAAACCTCTCCGGAACTGTTCCAGGTCCGTGAATCCGCCAACACCATCTTCACCGGCTCGCAAACCCTGCTGGACAAGACCTCCGGTCTGGCCACCGAGTTCGAGAACCTGGCCGACGGCCGTTACTTCAACACCATTGCCGGTTATGTGCTGGGTGCCCTGGCACTGGCCTCGATCATCCTCATCGGTCTGGTAATGGTGCGCGAGACCAACCGTCGACTGACCTCCACCGCCGAGAAGAACGAACGTAACCAGGCGGCGATTCTGCGACTGCTCGACGAAATTGCCGACCTCGCCGACGGTGACCTGACCGTGGCCGCGACCGTAACCGAGGACTTCACCGGTGCGATCGCGGACTCCATCAACTACTCCATCGACCAGCTGCGCGACCTGGTAGCGACGATCAACCAGACCGCCGTGCAGGTGGCCGCCGCCGCCCAGGAAACCCAGGCTACCGCGATGCACCTGGCCGAGGCTTCCGAGCACCAGGCCCAGGAAATCGCCGGCGCCTCTGCGGCGATCAACGAAATGGCCGTGTCGATTGACCAGGTATCGGCGAACGCCGCGGAATCCTCCGCGGTAGCGGAACGTTCCGTAGCCATCGCCAACAAGGGTAACGAGGTGGTGCACAACACCATCACCGGCATGGATAACATCCGTGAGCAGATCCAGGACACCTCGAAGCGGATCAAGCGCCTCGGTGAGTCGTCCCAGGAGATCGGTGACATCGTTAGCCTGATTAACGACATTGCCGACCAGACCAACATCCTCGCACTGAACGCCGCGATCCAGGCATCCATGGCCGGTGACGCCGGTCGAGGCTTCGCCGTGGTAGCGGACGAAGTACAGCGCCTCGCGGAACGTTCCGCCGCCGCGACCAAGCAGATCGAGGCACTGGTTAAGACCATTCAGACCGACACCAACGAAGCGGTTATCTCCATGGAGCAGACCACCTCCGAAGTGGTGCGTGGTGCCCGTCTGGCGCAGGACGCCGGTGTGGCCCTGGAAGAGATCGAGAAGGTATCCAAGACCCTCGCGGCCTTGATCCAGAACATCTCCAATGCCGCCCGTCAGCAGGCTTCGTCGGCCGGCCACATCTCCAACACCATGAACGTGATTCAGGAGATCACCTCGCAGACCTCCGCAGGTACCACCGCTACCGCCAAGAGCATTGGTAACCTGGCCAAGATGGCCAGTGAGATGCGTCGTTCGGTATCCGGCTTCACCCTGCCGGACGGCCAGGCCTGATCTAGGGAGGTGCAGCGGCCTGAGAGGGTCGCTGCCCGGGGCATTCGGCCATGAGCGAGGGGCACGGCATGCAGCCAAGCGGCGTCTGGGCCTTGAAGCCTCTGGCCGACATGTCGCAGGCGGAGTTTCGCGACTGGCAGGCCCTGCTGGAAGAGCGTACCGGCGTGGTGATCAACGAGCAGCGCCGGGCCTTTCTGCAGACCAACCTGACCGCGCGTATGCGTGAACTGGGCGTCGGCGACTACGCCAGCTACTTCCGCCAGGTCACCGACGGCCCGCGTGGCGCGGTGGAGTGGTCGACCCTGCTGGACCGTCTGACCGTGCAGGAGACCCGTTTCTTCCGCCACCGCCCGTCCTTCGAGGTGCTGGAGAGTTACCTGCGCGGCCGCCTGGCCACCGATGAACAGCAACACCCTCTGGCCCTGTGGAGCGTTGGCTGCTCCAGCGGCGAGGAGCCCTACTCGATGGCGATCTGCGCTGCCGAGGTGCTGCGCGAGCTGGGTAGCGAGCGGCAGTTCGGCGTCACCGGAACCGACATCAGTCTGAATGTGTTGAACAAGGCGCGCGAGGCGGTCTACAGCGCGCGCAAGCTGGAACAGATGGACAGCGACCTGTGCGAGCGCTACTTCCTCGCCCAGGCCGATGGTCGTTATCAAGTGGTGCCTGACCTGGTGGCGCGTGTCTGCGTCGCCCGGTTGAATGTGCTGGAACTGGCCAAGGCGCCACAGTCCGGCATGGACGTAATCTTTTGCCAGAACCTGCTGATCTATTTCCGCCGCTGGCGTCGCCGCGAAATCCTCAACCGCCTGGCCGAGCGCCTGGCGCCGGGGGGAATGCTGGTGGTCGGGGTTGGGGAAGTGGTCGGTTGGCAGCATCCGGACCTGGTGCCGGTGGCCGACGAGCGGGTTCTGGCGTTCACCCGCAAGGGCTAAGACAAGAATGACTGGAGCAGGTATGGGTGATCGGCACGACTATGTCGCCCTGGAGTGGGTCAAAGGCGAAATCGCGGAGACCCTGAAGCAGGCCCGCCAGGCCCTGGAGGCGTTCGTCGAGAACCCCCAGGATGCCACGCGCATGCGTTTCTGCCAGACCTACGTGCACCAGGTCCACGGCACTCTGCAGATGGTCGAGTTCTACGGCGCGGCCCTGCTCGCCGAAGAAATGGAGCAGCTGACCCAGGCTCTTCTGGATGGCCGCGTCGGCAATCAGAACGAGGCCCTGGAAGTGCTGATGCAGGCCATCCTGCAGCTGCCGGCCTACCTTGACCGCATCCAGAGTGCGCGTCGCGACCTGCCGATGGTCGTACTGCCACTGCTCAACGATCTGCGCGCCGCGCGCGGCGAGAACCTGCTGTCGGAAACCAGCCTGTTCTCCCCGGACCTGTCCGGCCGCCTGCCGGCACTGTCGTTAGATTCCCTGGACAAACTGCGCACCGCCGAACTGCCGGTGCTGTTGCGCAAGCTGCGGCAGATGCTTCAGATGGCCCTGGTCGGCGTGATCCGCAGCCAGGACCTGGCCACCAACCTGGGCTATATGGCACGCGTCTTCGCCCGTCTCGAGACCCTGTGCAAGGAGGCGCCGCTCGGCCCGTTGTGGCAGATCGCCTCCGGCATGGTCGAGGGCCTGGCCAATGGCAGCGTGGTCAACAGCGCCTCGGTGCGTACCCTGCTGCGCCAGGTGGACAAGGAGCTCAAGCGCCTGGTCGACCAGGGCGCCGACGGCATCAACCAGCCCGCTCCGGACGAACTGACCAAGAACCTGCTGTTCTATGTGGCCAAGGCGCCGGCGCAGTCGCCGCGTATCCGCGCCCTCAAGGAACAGTACCGTCTCGACGACGCCCTGCCCGACAGCGGCGTGGTCGACGAAGAGCGCGCGCGCCTGGCCGGTCCCGACCGCGACGCCATGCGCTCGGTGGTGGGCGCCCTGTGCGAGGAGCTGGTGCGGGTCAAGGACAGCCTCGACCTGTTCGTGCGCAGCGACCGCAAGCAGGTGGCCGAGCTGGATGCCCTGCTGGCGCCGCTCAAGCAGATCGCCGATACCCTGGCGGTGCTCGGCTTTGGCCAGCCGCGCAAGGTGATCCTCGACCAGATCGACGTGGTACATGCTCTGTCCCTCGGCCAGCGTGAGCCGAACGACGCGGTGCTGATGGATGTGGCCGGCGCGCTGCTGTATGTCGAGGCCACCCTGGCCGGCATGGTCGGCCCCGGCGATGATGCGCAGAACGAACAGAGCCACCTGCCCACCACCGACGTGGCGCAGATTCACCAGCTGGTGATCAAGGAGGCGCGTACCGGCTTGGAGCAGGCCAAGGACGCGATCATCGAGTTCATCGCCTCGCAGTGGAACCATGAACACCTGGCCCGTGTGCCGGAGCTGCTGACCCAGGTCCGCGGTGGTCTGGCGATGATTCCGCTGGCCCGCGCCGCCGACCTGCTGAAGGCTTGCACCCGCTATATCGAAGAGCAGTTGCTGGTGCGCAAGGCCGTGCCCAACTGGCAGAACCTCGACACCCTGGCCGACGCCATCACCAGCGTCGAGTACTACCTGGAGCGTCTGGCCGAAGACCACGCGACTCAGGGCGACCTGATCCTCGACGTCGCCGAGGAAAGCCTGGAAAGCCTGGGCTACCCGCTCAAGGAGAAGCCCTCGATCCTCGATCGCATCGAGCCGCGCGAGGAAGCACCGGCACCGTTGGTCGACCCGCTGCAGGACATCGAGGTGCTGGCTGCCGAGGAAATCGCCTTCGAGCCGCTGGCCGAAGAGCAGCCGCTGGCGCTGGAAGAGCTGCCGGCGCTGGCGAGCGACGAGCTGAGCAGCGAATTTGCCGAGCTGCCGGTCGATGCCGGCGAACTGCTGGTCTCCGACGACAACTGGAGCTTGGGCGAGACCGTTGAAGACGGCGCTTCCGGCCTGGACCTGAGCCTCGATGCACCACTCGAGCTGGCCAGCCTGGATGATTTGCAGCCGCTCAGCGCCGAACCGAGCCTGGCCAGCGAATCGACCGAGTTTCTGCTCGGCGAGGAGCTGCCAAGCCTGGGTGAAGAACCGGCCGAGGAATTGAACCTCGACAGCACGCCGAGCAACTGGGACGAGCTGGAGATTGCCGATCTCGAACTGCCGGAAGTCGAGCTGCCGAGTGCCCCGGTCGAGCCGGAGCCGGCTCCGGTGGCGGTCGAGCGGCCGCTGACCATGGCTGAGGTGATGGCTGCGCCCGTGCAGGCCATCAACCCGCCGGCCCAGGACGTCCCGCCGACCCTGCTGCCGCCGCCCGCCGACGAAGAGCCGGTGGACGAAGACCTGCTCGAAGTATTCATCGAGGAGGCCGGTGAGGTCCTCGAGACCATCAACGAATACCTGCCGCAGTGGCGTGCCGACACCGACAACAAGGAAGCGCTGACCGAAGTGCGGCGCGCCTTCCACACCCTCAAGGGCAGTGGCCGCATGGTCCGCGCGCTGATCATCGGCGAGCTGGCCTGGTCGATCGAAAACATGCTCAACCGCGTGCTGGATCGCAGCATCCAGCCCGACCAGTTGGTGCAGCAGGTGATCGCCGATGTGGTCGAGCTGATGCCGGCGCTGGTCGATGAGTTCGCAGCCAAGGCCCAGCGCCAGCGCGATGACGTCGATCGCCTGGCCGCCGCCGCGCATGCCCTGGCCCGTGGTCAGGTGCCGAATCTTGCTAGCGTGCCGCCGCAGGCCGAGTTACAGAGCGAGCCGGCGGCTGAGCCGGCCCCGCAAGAGGACGACGAAGCGGCCCTGGAGATCGAACTCGAGGCGGTAGCGCCGGTCGCGGCGGCTGCGCTCGTCGAGGACGATGGTCTTGACCCCTTGCTGCTGGAAATCTTCCGCAACGAGGCCGAAACCCATCTGGATACCCTGGTCGGCTTCCTTGCCGACTGCGCCCAGGAACTGCCGCAGCCGGTGACCGATGACCTGCAGCGTGCCCTGCATACCCTCAAGGGCAGTGCGCACATGGCCGGCATCCTGCCGATCGCCGAGATCGCCACGCCGCTGGAGAAGCTGGTCAAGGAGTTCAAGACCAACCTGATCGCCATGGACCTGGCCGAGGCCGAGCTGCTGCGCGATGCCGAACAGCTGTTCCGCGCCGGCCTCGAGCAGCTGGAAAGCCAGCCGCTGGCGCCCATTGCTGGTGCCGCGGAGTTCCTCGAGCGGGTGCAGAAACTGCATCACAGCCGTCTGGACAGCGCCGAGAGTGCGCGTCTGGAAGAGCAGGACCATCGCGATCCGCAGCTGATCTCGATCTTCCTCGCCGAAGGCATGGACATCCTGCTGGACGCCGAAGACCTGCTGCGCAAATGGCGTGAGCACCCCAGCGAGCAGCAGGAACTGTCCGCGCTGCTGGAGGAGCTGACCATGCTCGGCCGTGGCGCCGAGATGGCTGAGTTGCCGCAGATCAGCGAACTGTGTCAGGTCCTGCTGGCCCTCTACCAGGCGGTGCTGGATGGTCGCCTGGCCGTCAGTGAGCACTTCTTCAGCGAGGCCGAGGCCGCCCACGAAGCGCTGATCGGCCAGATGGATCAGGTTGCCGCCGCCCTGCAGGTCAGCCCGCAGCCCGAGCGCGTGGCGGCCTTGCGCAACCTGCTGGACCAGGCGCTCGACCCCGCCACCCTGGCGCTGCTCGACACCGATAGCGTTAGCGGTCTGGAAGTCGTGGAGCTGGAGGAGCTGCCAGCCGAGCCTGAGCCGGTAGCGGCCGTCGAGCCGGAGCCTGAGCCGGAACCTGTTGCAGCGACCACGCCGGAGCCGGTCGTGACGCTGTCCAGCATGCCGGAGAACCTCGACGCCGAGATGGTGGAGATCTTCCTGGAGGAAGCCGTCGACATCCTCGACAGCGCCGGCCAGGCTCTCGACCGCTGGCTGTCCGATCCGGACAGCACCCTGGCGTTGTCGTCCCTGCAACGCGACCTGCACACCCTCAAGGGTGGCGCGCGCATGGCCGAGATCCGTGCCATTGGTGACCTCGCGCACGAACTGGAATCCCTTTACGAAGGCCTGGTGGATCGCCGCTTCAGCTACTCGCCGGCGTTGGCCGGCCTGCTGCAGCAGAGCCATGACCGTCTGGCCGTGGTGCTGGAGCAACTGCAACGCAACCAGCCGCTGCTCGATTCGACGGAGTTGATCGACGCGATCCGCTCCTTTCGCCAGGGCGGCACGCTAGCCGCGCCGAGTGTCTCGGCCCCGCAGGAAAGCCCGCAGCCGGCTCCCGCCGCCGAAGCGGCCGCACAGCCGACAGGGCCTGAGTCGATGGAAATCGACCTCGGTGAACTGGCCGAGGTGGAGTTCGTCGCCCCGCAGCCGGATGAGCTGGCGGAACTGCATATCGAGACGCTGGCGCAGCCGGAACAGGCGCTGCCGGCCGAGATGCCGGCGCTGAGCGCGGATCAGTGGCACCTGGACGATTCGTTGCCGGCCCTGGGCGCCGAGCTGCTCGATGAGCAGCCGACCAGTCCGGCCGAGCCGTCGGAAGAAGCGTCGATGGAAATCGACCTCGGCGAGCTGCCGGGCGTCGACTTTGTCGCGCCGCAGCCCGATGAACTGCCCGAACTGCATATCGAAACCGCCGCGCAGGTCGAGGAAGAGCTGCCGAGCGAACTGCCGGCGCTGAGCTCGGACGAGTGGCACCTGGACGAGTCGCTGCCGGCCCTTGGCGCCGAGGATCTGCAGCCGCTTGCCGAGGAGCTGCCGACGCTCGACGCTGCCGAGCCCGAGCCCGAGCCCGAGCCCGAGCCCGAGCCCGAGCCCGAGCCCGCACCTGTGACTGCGCCGGTTGCTGCCGCGCCGGCCCCGGTGGTCGATCGCGACCCGGAACTGGTGGAAATCTTCCTTGAGGAAGGCTTCGACATCATTGACAGCGCCTCTGCCGCCCTGCAGCGCTGGATGACCGATGTCGACAACACCCTCGAAGTGGAATCGCTGCAGCGCGACCTGCACACCCTCAAGGGTGGCGCGCGCATGGCCGAGATTCGCGAGATCGGCGATCTGGCCCACGAGCTGGAGTTCCTCTACGAGGGCGTCGGCGACGGTCGCCTGAAGGCCAACGGCGACCTGTTCGGTGTGCTGCAGGCCTGCCACGACCGTCTCTCCGAGATGCTCGACGCGGTACGCGGCAATCGCGCGATCCCCGACGGGCTGGCGCTGATCGAAACCATCAAGCGTTTCCGCGCCAACCCCGATGCCCAGCTCAGCATGCCCACCAGCGTGCATCTGCAGCCGGTGCAGGAGGAGGCCGAGGCAGACGGCGAGAACGACGAGATCCTCGACATCTTCCTCGAGGAAGGTGACGACCTGCTGGAAGCCATGGAAGCTGCCGTCGGTCGCTGGGAGGCCAACCGCGAGGACGGCTCCGCCATCGACGAACTGCTGCGCATTCTGCACACCCTCAAGGGTGGTGCCCGCCTGGCCGGGCAGAAGCGCCTGGGCGATCTCAGCCATGACCTCGAGCAACACCTGACCGAGGCCCAGCAGCAGGGCGCACCCTGGCCGGAGAGCCTGTTCCTCGATGTGCAGTCGGCTTTCGAGGGCCTGCAGAAGGAACTCGACCAGCTGCGCAGGCGCCTCGATGATCATCATGTGGCCGAGGATCAGGCCGCTCCCGCGGAGCAGCCGCAGGCCGCCGAGCCGCAGCCGGCGCCGGTAGCGCTGGCCGTGCCGCTGGTGGCTGCCAGCAGCCAGCCGCAGCAACAGCAACAGAACCAGGTGCTGCCGTTCGTCCAGCGCGCCGCCGAGGCCGCTGCCCGTGCCGCCGCCCAGCGTGCGCCGCAGGAACTGGTCAAGGTGCCTGCCGAGCTGCTCGAAGGCCTGGTCAACCTGGCCGGTGAGACCTCGATCTTCCGTGGTCGGGTCGAGCAGCAGGTGAGCGACGTCGGCTTCACCCTTGGCGAGATGGAGGCGACCATCGAGCGGGTGCGCGATCAGCTGCGCCGCCTCGATACCGAGACCCAGGCGCAGATCCTCAGCCGCTATCAGGCCGAGGCCGAGCGCGCCGGTTACGAAGACTTCGACCCGCTGGAGATGGACCGCCACTCGCAGCTGCAGCAGCTGTCCCGTGCGCTGTTCGAGTCCGCCTCCGACTTGCTCGACCTCAAGGAAACCCTGGCGGCGAAGAACCGTGACGCCGAAACCCTGCTGCTGCAGCAGGCGCGGGTCAACACCGAGCTGCAGGAAGGCCTGATGCGCACGCGCATGGTGCCCTTCGATCGCCTGGTGCCGCGTCTGCGCCGGATCGTCCGCCAGGTGGCCGGCGAGCTGGGCAAGCAGGTCGAGTTCCACGTCGGCAACGCCGACGGCGAGATGGACCGTACCGTACTGGAACGTATCGTCGCGCCGCTGGAACACATGCTGCGCAACGCCGTCGACCACGGCATCGAGCCGGCCGACAAGCGTCGTGCCGCCGGCAAGTCCGAGGTCGGCAATATCCGCCTGAGTCTCGGTCGCGAGGGTGGCGACATCCTGCTGGTGCTGGCCGACGACGGTGGCGGCATTCGCCGCGACGCGGTACGGCGCAAGGCCATCGAGCGTGGCCTGATGGACGAGAACAGCGATCTGTCGGACCATGAAGTGCTGCAGTTCATCCTCGAAGCCGGCTTCTCCACCGCCGAGAAGGTCACGCAGATCTCCGGTCGCGGTGTCGGCATGGACGTGGTGCACTCCGAGGTCAAGCAGCTCGGCGGCTCGATGAGCATCGAGTCCACCGTCGGCGAAGGCACACGCTTCCTCATTCGCCTGCCGTTCACCGTGTCGGTCAACCGCGCGCTGATGGTGATGTCCGGCGAGGACTTCTACGCCATCCCGCTGAACACCATCGAAGGTATCGTGCGGGTCTCGCCGTACGAACTGGAGGCCTACTACGGTCCGGATGCGCCGCGCTTCGAATACGCCGGCCAGGCCTACGAACTGAAATACCTCGGCGACCTGCTGAACAACGGCCAGCAACCCAAGCTGGTCGGCCAGAGCCTGCCGTTGCCGGTGATCCTGGTGCGCTCCAGCGAGCACGCCGTGGCGGTGCAGGTAGATGCCCTGGCGGGCTCCCGCGAGATCGTGGTGAAGAGCCTCGGCCCGCAGTTCGCCAGCGTGCACGGCATCTCCGGTGCGACCATCCTCGGTGACGGTCGCGTGGTGGTGATTCTCGACCTGCTGGCGACCATTCGCGTGCGCCATGCCCTTCAGCTCAACCAGGTCCAGGCCCCGCGTCTGGCCAGCCAGACCGCGGTGGCGAACGAGGTCGACAGCACGCGGCCAACCCTGGTCATGGTGGTGGACGACTCGGTCACCGTGCGCAAGGTGACCAGCCGCCTGCTGGAGCGCAACGGCATGAACGTGCTGACCGCCAAGGACGGGGTCGACGCCATCGCCCAGCTGCAGGAGCACAAGCCGGACATCATGCTGCTGGACATCGAGATGCCGCGCATGGACGGCTTCGAAGTGGCCACCCTGGTGCGCCACGACGAGCGCCTGAAGGACCTGCCGATCATCATGATCACCTCGCGTACCGGCGAGAAGCACCGCGAGCGGGCCATGGCCATCGGCGTCAACGAATACCTGGGCAAGCCGTACCAGGAGTCGGACCTGCTGGAAAATATCCTGAAACTGGTCAAGGACAAGGCCAATGGCTGACAGAACTGCTGCTCGTATTGCGGTCATCGCCGACACCTCGCTGCAGCGCCACGTGCTGCAGCAGGCGCTGTCCGGCAGCGGCTACCAGGTAGTACTCAACAGTGATCCGGCGCGCCTCGACGAGGCGGCGCTGGCCGACTGCGAAACCGATCTGTGGCTGGTGGACCTGGCCCAGTCGGAAGACTCACCGCTGGTCGACAACCTCCTGGAAAAGGCCAGTGCCCCGGTGCTGTTCGGCGAGGGCCATGCCCCGGAACGGCACTCGGAGAACTACCCGCGCTGGGAGCGCCGCCTGTTCGGCAAGCTCAAGCGGCTGGTCGGTGATCCGGCGCAGGCCGTCGGCCCCAGCCTGGAAGCCCTGCTGGCCGAGGCGCAGCGCCCCAACCGTCTGGAGCTGCCGGCTGCGTTGGCCGGCACACCGCTGGTGGCCGGCGAGCCCGCCAGGCAGGTGTGGCTGCTGGCCGCCTCGCTCGGTGGCCCGGCGGCGGTCAAGGAGTTCCTCGACGCGCTGCCCGGCGGTCTGCCGATCGGCTTCATCTACGCCCAGCACATCGACGCCGCCTTCGAGACGGCGCTGCCGCAGGCCGTCGGCCGCCACAGCCAGTGGCACGTCAACCCGGCGCGTCACGGCGATGCCGTGCGTTGCGGTGAAGTGGTGGTGGCGCCAATCGCCCATGAACTGGGCTTTGCCGAAGATGGCAGCATGCAGGTGGCCGACCGCGGCTGGCCGGAGCCCTACAGCCCGTCCATAGACCAGATGATGCTCAACCTGGCCCAACAATACGGGGCCCACTGCGGTGTGATCGCGTTTAGCGGCATGGGCAGCGACGGCAGTGCCGCCGCCGCCTACGTGCGTCGCCAGGGTGGCGTAATCTGGACCCAGAAGGCCGACAGCTGTGCCTGCCCGAGCATGCCCGACAGCCTGCGCGAGGGCGGCTACAGCGCTCTCAGCGGCGACCCGCGCGAGCTGGCCGCCGCCCTGGTCAATCATCTGGCCGAGCAGTGCCAGTAACGGCCTCTGCTGTCTTTCAAGGAGCCGCCATGAGCCAAGCCATAGCCCCGCAGAACAGCGTCAGCAGCCTTACCGCCCTGCTGGTGCCGCTGGCCGACCGTACCCTGCTGTTGCCCAACGTGGCAGTGGCCGAGCTGATTCCCTACCGCCCGCCGCATGTCACTCCGGGGCTGCCGTCCTGGTTCCTCGGCCAGGTGGCCTGGCGCGACCTGCAGCTGCCGCTGCTGTCCTTCGAGGCGGCCTCCGGTGGCCAGCCGCAGATCGGCCCGGGGGTGCGGGTAGCCGTGCTCAATGCCATGGGCGGTCGTGACCAGGTCAAGTTCATCGCCCTGCTGGTGCAGGGCATCCCGCGCTCGATGAAGGTCGATGGCCACTTGCAGCGCGCCAGCGCCGAGCTGGCGCCGCTGGAGCTGGACGCCGTGCAGCTCGGCGAGGCGGTGGTGAAGATTCCGGACCTGATCGGCCTGGAGCAGAAGCTGGCGGACGCCGGCCTGATCTGACATGAGCGCGGTCCGTCTGGCCCGCCTCGGCGACCTGGAGGTCGCCAGCAGTAGCGTGGCGGGCCAGCAGTTCGACAAACACAGTCACGACGAATTCGTCATCGGCGCCAACCTGGTGGGCGAAGAGCGCATCTGGCTGGACGGACGTACCTTCGATGCCGGCGTCGGCGCCATCACTACCTACAACCCCGGCGAGATTCAGGGCGGCGGTGCCCGCGAAGGGCAGCCCTGGCGCTATGTCAGCCTGTACCTGCCCGCGGCACAGCTGGCCGAGAGCCTCGGCCGCGGCGAGCTGCACTTCGAGCGCCCGCTGCAGCAGGCACCGGCCCTGGCCGGTGAACTGGCCCGAGCGATCGAGGCCTGCCTGAGCGACGATCCGCTGCTGCGCGAGCACGGCGAGGAGGGCGTGACTCTGCTGCTCGGGCGGATCGCCAGCGGCGCCGGCGTGCGTCTGGCCGAGGCTCGGGATATCGGCAGGGAGGCGGTCGGACGTCTGCAGGAGCTGCTGGCCGCCAGCCTGGAGCAGACGCCAAGCCTGGAGCAGATGGCAGCGGCGGTGGACCTGTCCAAGTTCCACCTGCTGCGCGCCTTCAAGCGCCGTACCGGGCTCAGCCCTCGGCAGTGGGCCATGCAGCTGCGCACCCGGCGTGCCCAGGGCCTGTTGCGCCTGGGGTTGCCGGCCGGCGAGGTGGCCCATCGTCTGGGCTTCGCCGACCAGAGCCATCTCAACCGTCATTTCCGCGCTGCCTACGGCATCAGCCCCGGGCGCTATCAGGCCTGCGTGCGCGCCTAGCAGCGCAATCCGGTTCAAGTCGAGGCCGGCCGCAGTCCGGATAATCCGCCTGATCGACGAATGCGGAGTGCTCCCGATGTTGGCCATCTTCCTCGCTGCCATGCTGTTCGGCCTGGCCTTTTGTGCGTCGCCTGGCGCGGTATTCAGCGAGACGCTGCGCCGTGGCCTGACCGGTGGCTTCCGTCCGGCGCTGCTGGTGCAGCTCGGCTCGCTGATCGGTGATGCGGTCTGGGCGCTGATCGGCCTGACCGGTCTGGTGCTGCTCCTGGCCCAGGATAGCGTGCGCGTGCCGTTGACCATCGCTTGTGCGGCCTATCTGGTCTGGCTTGGTATCCAGGGGCTGCGCGATGCCTGGCAGCCGCCGACGCAAGAAGAGGGTGCCGCACAGGGGCGTAATGCCTTCGGCGCGGGCGCGCTGCTGTCGTTGTCGAACCCGAAGAACATCGTGTTTTGGGGCGCCCTCGGCAGCGCGCTGGCGGGCATCGTCGAGGGCACGCCGAGCCAGGCGCAGATGGTGGTGTTCTTCGCCGGCTTCATGCTCGCCTCGCTGCTCTGGTGCTTCATCTGCGCGGCGCTGGTGGACTGGCTGCGCCGCCACACCTCGCTGCTGTGGCAGCGCATCAGCTATGCGGGCTGTGGTGCGCTGCTGCTGATGCTGGCCGCGCTGACCCTGCGCGGCCTCTGAGGCCGCCAAGAAAAAGCCCCGGACCTTGCGGCACCGGGGCTCGGGTATTACGAGGTCAACTCAGCGCTGGGATTCCACCGGGCTTTGCAGCTCGACGGCCTTCTCCTCGGCCAGGTTGTCTTCGGCACGGTGGCCGCCCCAGTAGTCGGCGTTCTTGATGCCGAGCTTCTCCGGGTGGAACACCGGCTCCTTGCCTTCCTTCTGCTGCGCTTCGTAGTCCTTCAGGCATACGAACGCGGTCTTGTGCATCAGCACGATGGCGATGATGTTCAGCCAGGCCATCAGGCCCACGCCGAGGTCGCCCAGGCCCCAGGCCAGATCGGCAGTCTTCACGGTGCCGTAGACGGTGGCGCCGATGATGGCGGCCTTCAGCACCAGCGTCATCCAGGGACGATTCACCTTGCGGTTGATGTAGGCGATGTTGGTTTCGGCGATGTAGTAGTAGGCCACGATGGTGGTGAAGGCGAAGAAGAACAGCGCCACGGCGACGAAGATGTTGCCGAAGCCGGGCATGATGTTTTCCATCGCGGTCTGCACATAGCCCGGGCCTGCGGCGACGCCGGCGATGCCGGTGAACAGCGCGCTGCCATCCGGCGCCTGCACGTTGTACTGGCCGGTGATCAGCAGCATGAAGGCGGTGGCGGAGCAGACGAACAGGGTATCAACGTATACCGAGAAGCCCTGCACCAGGCCCTGCTTGGCCGGATGGCTGACGGCGGCGGCGGAGGAGGCATGCGGGCCGGTACCCTGACCGGCTTCGTTGGAATACACGCCGCGCTTCACGCCCCACATGATGGCCAGGCCGAGGATGGCGCCGAAGCCGGCATCGAGGCCGAAGGCGCTCTTGAAGATCAGCGTGATCACTTCCGGCAGCTTGTCGATGTTCAGCATGACGATGACGCAGGCGACCAGGATGTAGCCCAGCGCCATGAAGGGCACCACGAACTCGGCGAAGCGGGCGATGCGCTTGACCCCGCCGAAGATGATCAGGCCGAGGATGATGGCCAGCACGGCAGCCGTGGTGTTCGGGTGTACGCCCAGTGCGGTCTGCACGCTGGAGGCGATGGAGTTGGCCTGCACGCCCGGCAGCAGCACGCCACAGGCGAATACGGTCACCACGGCAAAGACCCAGGCATACCATTTCATGCCCAGACCCTTCTCGATGTAGAAGGCCGGGCCGCCACGGTACTGGCCGTCGATTTTCTCCTTGTAGACCTGGCCGAGGGTGGACTCGACGAAGGCCGAACTGGCGCCGAGGAAGGCCACCATCCACATCCAGAACACAGCGCCGGGGCCACCGAAGGTGATGGCGGTGGCGACGCCGGCGATGTTGCCGGTACCCACGCGGCCGGCGAGGGTCATGGTCAGCGCTTGGAAGGAGGTGATGCCGTGTTCATCGGTGCGCCCGTTGAACATCAGGCGGATCATTTCCTTGAAATGACGGACTTGCAGGAAGCGGCCACGCAAGGAGAAGTAGAGACCGACACCCAGGCACAGATAGATCAGCGCCGGGCTCCAGACCAGCCCGTTGAGTGTGTTGACCAGTTCGTTCATGTAGTGCTCCTAGAGCCTCGGGCCTGCAACGGCTCCCTTGTGGGAAAGCGCGGAGCCCGGGCGAATTGTTATTGGAGTTAGGTCTGGGCGATGCGCCCGGACCTTGGCAGGCGCGCAGCGCGGTGGTAGGCCGCTGCTTCGCTCCTGGCGCGCAGAGCATGCCAGAGAGGGACGGGCTTGCCATCCCCGAAAGTCACATCTTGTTACGTCCAGGCGACAGTGGCGGGCGTTAGAAGTCGCCCCACAGCTGCTGGGCCACGGCCAGTGCCACCACGGGCGCGGTCTCGGTGCGCAGCACGCGCGGGCCGAGGCGCGCGGCGTGGAAGCCGGCGACCTTGGCCTGCTCGACTTCGGTCTCGCTCAGGCCGCCTTCGGGACCGATCAGAAAGGCCAGGCTGTGCGGCCGGGTATGGCTTTCCAGCGGCGCGGCGACCGGGTGCAGCACCAGCTTCAGCTCGGCCTGCACGCGCGCCTGCCACTCGGCCAGGGTGATTGGCGCGTGGATCACCGGCAGCACCGAGCGCCCACACTGCTCGCAGGCGCTGATCGCCACCTGGCGCCAGTGGGCCAGGCGCTTGTCGGCGCGCTCGTCCTTCAGGCGCACTTCACAGCGCTCGGAGACGATCGGGGTGATCTCGCCAACGCCCAGCTCGGTGGCTTTCTGGATCGCCCAGTCCATCCGCTCGCCGCGCGACAGGCCCTGGCCCAGGTGGATACGCAGGGGCGATTCGGCTTGGCCGGCGAGCTGCTCGCGCAGCTCGACCCGCACCGCCTTCTTGCCCACTTCGATTAGCTCTCCCAGGTACTCCTGGCCGCTGCCGTCGAACAGCTGCACGGCATCGCCGGCGGCATGGCGCAGCACGCGGCCGATGTAGTGGGCCTGGGCTTCGGGCAGTTCGTGCTGGCCGAGGGACAGTGGGGCGTCGATGAAGAAGCGGGACAGGCGCATGCAGGAGGTCACCTAGGGAAAGGCGGCTATTTTAAGCGCGTTCGCCAGTTCAGGTCAGGCGCGCGGTTGCAGCAGCCACACCGCTTCGTCCGCCGGGCACTGCCCCTTGAGGCCCCCCGCCAGCGACTGGCGTGCCAGCGCTTGCAGCTCATAGTGCTGGCCATACAGCTCGCTCAGCTCCTCGGCCAGGACGGCGAAGGGCGGTCCCGGCAGCTGGCTCTGTTCGTAGTCGAAACTGATCAGCAGCTGGCGTGCGCCGGCGCTGATCGCGGTCAGGTGGCTGGCATAGCGTGAGCGCAGCGTGGCGGGCAGGGCCACCAGGGCGGCGCGGTCGTAGATCGCGTCCACCGGGCCCAGCTGCTCGCGGCTCAGGGCGAAGATATCGCCGACGAACACCGTCAGCTTGTCCGTCTCGTAGCGCTGCAGCGCATCGTTCAGCACCTGGATACGCGGCGTCGCGCCCAGCTCGGCGAACAGCTGCTGCACCGCCAGTTCGCTCAGCTCGACGCCCACGACCTGGTAGCCGGCGGCCAGCAGCCAGGCGATATCGAGGGTCTTGCCGCATAGCGGCAGCAGGACGCGGCCCGCGCTGGGCAAGGCGAGGGCGGCGCAGTGAGTGACCAGGAGTGGATTGGCCGCCGGTTGGTGAAAGCCGATCTGGTTGGTCGCCCAGCGGTCGTGCCAGAAACTGTGCTCCATGCCGTCAGCCCGGATCGCGATGGTTGGGATAGAGGTCGGCCTGCACCGCGACGCTGAGCGAATCACGGGTGGCGATGTCGATGCCTTCGCTGGCCACCTCGGCGAGGAAGTCGATCTGCTCGGGAGTGATCACGTAGGGCGGCAGGAAGTATACCACGCTGCCCAGCGGGCGCAGCAGGGCGCCGCGGCTCAGGGCGTGCTGGTACACCGCCAGGCCACGGCGCTGCTGCCAGGGGTAGGCGGTCTTGCTGGTTTTGTCCTGCACCATCTCGATGGCCAGGGCCATGCCGGTCTGGCGCACTTCGGCCACATGCGGGTGGTCTTTGAGGTGTTCGGTGGCGCTGGCCATGCGGGCACTGAGGGCCTTGTTGGCCTCGATCACGTTGTCCTGCTCGAAGATGTCCAGGGTCGCCAGGGCCGCGGCGCAGGCCAGCGGGTTGCCGGTGTAGGTGTGCGAGTGGAGGAAGGCGCGCAGGGTGGCGTAGTCGTCGTAGAAGGCGCCGTATACCTCATCCGTGGTGAGTACGGCGGCCATCGGCAGGTAGCCGCCGGTCAGCGCCTTGGACAGCACCAGGAAGTCCGGGGTGATGCCGGCCTGCTCGCAGGCGAACATTGTCCCGGTGCGGCCGAAGCCGACGGCGATCTCGTCGTGGATCAGGTGCACGCCATAACGGTCGCAGGCCTCGCGCAGCAGCTTGAGGTACACCGGGTGGTACATGCGCATGCCGCCAGCGCCCTGGATCAGCGGCTCGACGATGACCGCCGCCACCTCGTGGGCGTGCTCGGCCAGCGTCTGCTCCATGGCGGCGAACATGGTGCGCGAGTGTTCTTCCCAGCCCATGCCCTCGGGGCGCAGGTAGCAGTCCGGGCTGGGCACCTTGAGCGTGTCGAGCAGCAGTGCCTTGTAGGTGTCGGTGAACAGCGGCACGTCACCCACCGACATCGCCGCCACCGTCTCGCCGTGGTAGCTGTTGGTCAGGGTGATGAAGCGTTTCTTGCCGGGCTGGCCGCTGTTGATCCAGTAGTGGTGGCTCATCTTCAGCGCCACCTCGATGCCGGAGGAACCGTTGTCGGCATAGAACACCTTGGACAGGCCGTCCGGGGTGATCTGCACCAGGCGCTCGGACAGCTCCACCACCGGCGCGTGGGTAAAGCCGGCGAGCATCACGTGCTCCAGGCTGTCGAGCTGCTCGCGGATGCGCTGGTTGATCCGGGCGTTGCCATGGCCGAACACATTGACCCACCAGGAGCTGACCGCGTCGAGATAGCGCTTGCCGTCGAAGTCTTCCAGCCAGACCCCGTCGCCGCGCCGAATCGGGATCAGCGGCAGGCGCTCGTGGTCCTTCATCTGCGTGCAGGGGTGCCACAGCACGGCGAGGTCGCGCTGCATCCATTGGGTGTTCTGGCTCATGGTGGGTCTCCGATACGACAGTGGCTGAGACTACCAGAAGGCCCGCGGGGATACGCCGCCTGCCGCTCGTCCACGCCAGGGCGCCGTCCAGAGCCCTCGCCGCGAACCATCATGGGCACTTGTTGACTAAGGCGTCAGCGCCTAATCATCTGGTTACTCGATATTTCGAAGCGAAAAATTCCGCTTTTAATCGATGGTTTTGCCGCTAGGCTGTTTCCCAATCGCTTACACGGAAGACTTCTCATGCAGTTGCGCAATTCCGACTCCACTTACGGCCTGGTCAGCATCCTGCTGCACTGGCTGGTGGCCCTGATGGTATTCGGCCTGTTCGGCCTGGGCCTGTGGATGGTCGGTCTGGACTACTACAGCGGCTGGTACCGCACCGCGCCGGACCTGCACAAGAGCATCGGTCTTGTGCTGTTCGCGGTGATGCTCGGGCGCCTGCTCTGGCGCTTCGTCAGCCCGCCACCTGCGGCTCCGGCCAACCATGGCCGGACGACCCGCCTGGCGTCCAAGGCCGGCCATGCGTTCCTCTATCTCGCGCTGTTCGTCCTGATGCTCAGCGGCTACCTGATTTCCACCGCCGACGGCCGCGGCATTGCCGTGTTCGGCCTGTTTGAGGTACCGGCGACGCTGACCAGCATCCCGGACCAGGCCGACGTCGCCGGCGCCATTCACGAATACCTCGCCTGGGCCCTGGTGATCTTCGCCGGCCTGCATGCCCTGGCGGCGCTCAAGCACCATTTCATTGACCGTGACGCCACCCTGGTGCGCATGTTTGGTCGCACCGGCAAGTAACCCACAAGGAGACTGTTAATGCTCAAGAAAACCTTCGCCGCCCTGACCCTGGGCGCCGCTCTGTTCGCTGGCCAGGCCATGGCTGCCGACTACGCCATCGACAAGCAAGGCCAGCACGCCTTCATCAACTTCAAGATCAGCCATCTCGGCTACAGCTGGCTGTACGGCACCTTCAAGGACTTCGACGGCAGCTTCAGCTTCGATGCCAAGGCCCCGGAAGCCAGTAAGGTGAGCGTCAAGATCAACACTGCCAGCGTCGACTCCAACCACGCCGAGCGTGACAAGCACCTGCGCAGTGGTGACTTCCTTAACGTCGACAAGCACCCGACTGCCACCTTCGAGTCCACCTCGGTCAAGAGCACTGGCGAAGGCACTGCCGACATCACCGGCAACCTGACCCTCAACGGCGTGACCAAGCCGGTGGTGATCGCCGCCAAGTTCCTCGGCGAAGGCAGCGACCCGTGGGGCGGCTACCGCGCCGGCTTCGAGGGCAGCACCAAGCTGAAGCTGAAGGACTTCGACATCCAGAAAGACCTAGGCCCGGCTTCCCAGGAAGTGGAGCTGATTCTCTCGGTGGAAGGCGTGCGCCAGTAACGCCGTTGCCGAGCGCAGCAAAATGAAAAAGCCGGCCCAGCGCCGGCTTTTTTTGTGGCTTGGCCCAGCGGAAGGGCATAAAAAAGCCGGCCATTGGCCGGCTTTTGCAGAGCGCAGGTAGTTACTCCGCTGTATCGCTCTTGCGCGTCAGCAGTGCCGGCTTCTCGCTGCGTGGGCGGCTGCCCGGCAGGCTTTCCAGCTGCTCCAGCGTTGGCAGGCGCTCACCCTTGCGGATGATCAGCGGTTGCTTGGCTGCGCGGCTGTCCTGTACTGCCGGCTCCTGGCGCTCATAGCGGGGTTCCTCACGGCGTCCGCCGCCCTGGCGTTGGCCCTGGCCGCCGCGGTTGCGGTTCTGCCCCTGACCCTGGCCCTGACCGCCCTGGCGTTGCCCCTGCTTCTGCCCGCCTTGACGTGGGCCCTGGCCACCTTGACGCGGCGCGCCCTGGGTGCGTCCTTGTCCGCCCCGGCCGGCCTGAGCTGCGCCCTGGCCACCGCGGCGCTGATTGCGGCCTTGCGGTTGCGGCTGGGGCGGCACGTAGTCGGCGCGGTTGCCGAAGTTGTCGAACTCGTCGTCGAGGAACTCCTCGGGGTCACGCTCCGGCGGCAGTGCCAGCGGGGCGGCCGGCTTGCCGGCCTGGCGCGGCGTGTTCTGCTGCGGCTGCTGGCCGGCTTCGCCCTTGCCTTTGCCGCGGCGACGCTTGCGCTTCTTGCCCTGGCCGTCGCCGGCTTCACCGTCGGCCTTGGGTTCGTGCTTGGGCTCGTGGCGCGGTTTGTCGGCGCGCGGCTGGCGCTCCGGACGCGGACCACGGGCTTCCGGCTTCTCTACCTCGACACTGGCCGGGTCGAAGCCCTGCATGTCGCCGGCGGGAATCTGCTGCTTGGTCATGCGTTCGATGGCCTTGAGCAGCTTCTCCTCGTCCGGTGCCACCAGCGAGATGGCCTCGCCGCTGCGGCCGGCACGACCGGTGCGGCCGATGCGGTGGACGTAGTCTTCCTCGACGTTGGGCAGCTCGTAGTTGACCACGTGCGGCAACTGGTCGATGTCCAGACCGCGGGCGGCGATATCGGTGGCGACCAGGATGCGTACCTGGTTGGCCTTGAAGTCGGCCAGGGCCTTGGTCCGTGCGTTCTGGCTCTTGTTGCCGTGGATCGCGGCGGCCGGCAGGCCGTGCTTGTCCAGGTACTCGGCCAGGCGGTTGGCGCCGTGCTTGGTACGGGTGAACACCAGCACCTGTTCCCAGGCGCCGAGGGTGATCAGGTGCGCCAGCAGGGCACGCTTGTGCGTGGCCGGGATACGGAACACGCGCTGCTCGATGCGCTCGACCGTGGTGTTCGGCGGCGTCACCTCGATGCGCTCGGGATCATGCAGCAGCTTGTTGGCGAGGGCGATGATGTCCTTGGAGAAGGTCGCCGAGAACAGCAGGTTCTGGCGCTGCGCCGGCAGGCGGGCGAGGACCTTCTTCACGTCGTGGATGAAGCCCATGTCGAGCATGCGGTCGGCTTCGTCGAGGACCAGGATCTCCACGCGGGAGAGGTCGACGCTACCCTGGCCGGCCAGGTCGAGCAGGCGGCCAGGGCAGGCCACCAGCACGTCGACGCCCTTGGCCAGGGCCTGTACCTGCGGGTTCATGCCGACGCCGCCGAAGATGCAGGCGCTGACGAATTTCAGATCGCGGGCGTAGATCTTGAAGCTGTCGTGGACCTGGGCTGCCAGCTCGCGGGTCGGTGTCAGCACCAGCACGCGCGGCTGTTTCGGGCCATGGCGGTGTTCGCGGTCCGGATGACCACCCGGGAACAGGCGCTCCAGGATCGGCAGGGCGAAGCCTGCGGTTTTACCAGTACCCGTCTGGGCGGCGACCATCAGATCGCGGCCTTGCAACACGGCGGGGATGGCCCGCTGTTGCACCGGAGTGGGCTGGGCGTAACCGGCGGCTTCTACGGCGCCGGCCAATGCCTCGGAGAGACCGAGGGAAGCAAAGGACATGTGTAATCCTGTCAATATGGGGCGAGAGCCCGATGGGGAAGTTGCCTGGCTTGAATCGCTCTGGTTGAACGATCCCGTCCGGTACTGCTGGGCGATGGGTTGCCGAGCATCCGGGCGCAAGCCTGGCGGGTGTCCGGAGTATAACAGAGCAATGCGGTGTGGCCGCTAGCTGCCCGTCGCCTGTTTTTCGACCAGCGGGGCATGGCATGCGGCCACAGGGCGCGGCTCAGCCGACGACGCGATAGCAAGGCACGTAGGCGCTGCCACCCGGCAGCTTCATGCGGTGCTGCTCGACGAAGGCCTGCAGCAGGCGGTCCAGCGGGCGCATGATGCTCGGGTCGCCCTTGATTTCGTAGGGACCGTGTTCCTCGATCATGCGGATGCCGTGGGCCTTGACGTTGCCGGCGACGATGCCGGAGAAGGCGCGGCGCAGGTTGGCGGCCAGCGCATGCACCGGTTGCCCGCGGCTGAGGTCGAGCGCCGCCATGCTGGCATGGGTGGGCGCGAACGGGCGCTGGAAGCTCTCGTCGATCTTCAGCAGCCAGTTGAAGTGGAAGGCATCGTTGCGCTCGCGGCGGAACTGCGCCACTTCCTTGATCCCGGCGGCCATCTGCCGGGCCACTTCGGCCGGGTCGTTGATGATCATCCGGTAGCGCTGCTGGGCCGCCCGGCCGAGGGTGGCGCCGATGAAGTCATGCAGCTGCTGCAGGTAGGGCTCGGCGCTGCGCGGGCCGGTGAGGATCACCGGGAAGGGCAGGTCGGCGTTGTCCGGATGGGTGAGGATGCCGAGCAGGTAGAGGAACTCCTCGGCCGTGCCGACGCCGCCGGGGAAGATGATGATGCCGTGACCGACGCGGACGAAGGCCTCCAGGCGCTTCTCGATGTCCGGCAGGATTACCAGCTCGTTGACGATCGGGTTGGGCGCCTCGGCGGCGATGATGCCCGGCTCGGTCAGACCCAGGTAGCGGGCGCCGCCGATGCGTTGCTTGGCATGGGCGATGGTGGCGCCCTTCATCGGCCCCTTCATCACGCCGGGGCCGCAGCCGGTGCAGATGTCCAGGCGGCGCAAGCCCAGCTCGTGGCCGACCTTCTTGGTGTACTTGTATTCCTCGCTGCTGATCGAGTGGCCGCCCCAGCACACCACCATCCGCGGCTCGGCGCCGGCACGCAGGGTGCGGGCGTTGCGCAGCAGGTGGAAGACGTAGTCGGTGATGCCCTGTCCGCTGTCGAAGTCGATGCGCTGGTTTTCCAGCTCGCTCTGCGTGTAGACGATGTCGCGCAGGGCGCTGAACAGCATTTCGCGGGTGCTGGCGATCATCTCGCCATCGACGAAGGCATCGGCCGGGGCGTTGCGCAGTTCCAGGCGAATGCCGCGGTCCTGCTGGTGGATGAGCACCTCGAAATCCGGGTAGGCCTCGAGAATGGTCTTGGCGTTGTCGCTGTGCGAGCCGGTGTTGAGGATCGCCAGCGCGCACTGCCGGAACAGGGCGTAGATGCTGCCGGAGCCGGTCTCGCGCAGCTGCTGCACTTCACGCTGGGAGAGGGTTTCCAGGCTGCCCTTGGGGCTTACCGAGGCGTTGATCTTGTTGCGTACCAGAGTCATCGAGGCTTCCGTGTCGGAGGCGCGCTGGCGCCGCTGGGGCGGTGCGCGCAGGGTGTCTGGCATGAGATCGCGCCGCCGCCGCGAAGTTGCCGGGGCGGCGCGTTCACCTCAGCGGGGTAGCTTGAGGTTGTTCCAGATGGCCAGGCTGGCATCGGCCTGGTTGAGGGTATAGAAGTGCAGGCCCGGAGCGCCGCCCTGCAGCAGGCGTTCGCACATCTCGGTCACTACCTGCTCGCCGAAGGCCTGGATGCTCTCCAGGTCATCGCCGTAGGCTTCCAGCTGCTTGCGTACCCAGCGCGGAATCTCCGCGCCGCAAGCGTCGGAGAAGCGCGCCAGCTTGCTGTAGTTGGTGATCGGCATGATGCCCGGCACGATCGGCAGGTCCACGCCGAGCTTGCGCACGCGCTCGACGAAGTAGAAGTAGCAGTCGGCGCTGAAGAAGTACTGGGTGATGGCACTGTTGGCGCCGGCCCGGCACTTGCGCACGAAGTTCTGCAGGTCGTCTTCGTAGCTGCGCGCTTGCGGGTGCACTTCCGGGTAGGCGGCCACTTCGATATGGAAGTGATCACCGGTCTCGCTGCGGATGAACTCCACCAGCTCGTTGGCGTAGCGCAGCTCGCCGCTGGCCATGCCCATGCCGGACGGCAGGTCGCCGCGCAGGGCGACGATGCGCTTGATGCCGGAATTCTTGTACTGGCTGAGCAGGCTGCGCAGCTCGTCTTTGCTGTCACCGACGCAGGACAGGTGCGGTGCGGTCGGCACGCCGACATCGCCATCGAGCTGTAGCACGGTGTTGAGGGTGCGGTCGCGGGTGGAGCCACCGGCACCGTAGGTGCAGGAGAAGAAATCCGGGTTGTAGCCGGCCAGCTGGCGGGCCACGCCCATCAGCTTCTCGTGACCGGCTTCGGTCTTGGTGGGAAAGAACTCGAAACTGTAGCGACGTTCTTGCGACATAAATCTGGTCCTTGCAGACGCGAAGAAGGCGGGGCGTTGCCGCCCCGCCTTCCTGGTGCATCAGTAGCGGTAGGTGTCCGGCTTGAACGGGCCTTCGACGGTAACGCCGATGTAGTCGGCCTGCTGCTTGGTCAGCTGGGTGACGACGCCACCGAAGCCCTTGACCATTTCCAGCGCCACTTCCTCGTCGAGCTTCTTCGGCAGCACTTCCACGGTCAGGCGCTCGGCCTTCTTCTCTGGGGAGAGGTCGGCGAACTTCTGCTCGTACAGGAAGATCTGCGCCAGCACCTGGTTGGCGAAGGAGCCGTCCATGATCCGGCTCGGGTGGCCGGTGGCGTTGCCCAGGTTCACCAGGCGGCCTTCGGCCAGCAGGATCAGGTAGTCGTCGTTGGCCGGATCGAAGCTGCCGGCGCCGGTGCGATGGATCTTGTGCACCTGCGGCTTGACCTCTTCCCACGCCCAGTTCTTGCGCATGAAGGCGGTGTCGATCTCGTTGTCGAAGTGACCGATGTTGCACACCACGGCGCGCTTCTTCAGCGCCTTGAGCATGCCGGCGTCACACACGTTGACGTTGCCGGTGGTGGTGACGATCAGGTCGATCTTGCCCAGCAGGGCGGCGTCGACGCTGGCCTCGGTGCCGTCGTTGATGCCGTTCTTGTACGGGGAAACCAGCTCGAAGCCGTCCATGCAGGCCTGCATGGCGCAGATCGGGTCGATCTCGGTGACCTTGACGATCATGCCTTCCTGACGCAGGGACTGGGCCGAGCCCTTGCCCACGTCGCCGTAGCCGATCACCAGGGCCTGCTTGCCGGACAGCAGGTGGTCGGTGCCGCGCTTGATGGCGTCGTTCAGGCTGTGGCGGCAGCCGTACTTGTTGTCGTTCTTGCTCTTGGTGACCGCGTCGTTGACGTTGATCGCCGGGACCTTGAGGGTGCCGGCCTTGAGCATGTCGAGCAGGCGGTGCACACCGGTGGTGGTCTCTTCGGTCACGCCGTGGATGCGTTCGAGCATCTGCGGGTATTTCTTGTGCAGGATCTCGGTCAGGTCACCGCCGTCGTCCAGCACCATGTTGGCGTCCCACGGCTGGCCGTCCTTGAGGATGGTCTGCTCGATGCACCACTCGTACTCCTCCTCGGTCTCACCTTTCCAGGCGAACACCGGGATGCCGGCAGCGGCGATGGCAGCGGCCGCTTGGTCCTGGGTGGAGAAGATGTTGCAGCTGGACCAGCGCACTTCGGCGCCGAGGGCGACCAGGGTCTCGATCAGCACGCCGGTCTGGATGGTCATGTGGATGCAGCCGATGATCTTGGCGCCTTTCAGCGGCTGGCTGGCGGCGTACTTGCGACGCAGGCCCATCAGTGCCGGCATCTCGGACTCGGCGATGATCAGTTCCTTGCGGCCCCACTCGGCCAGGGAAATGTCGGCTACCTTGTAATCGGTAAAAGCAGCGCTCATGCGAAAGCTCTCCATTCGTTGTCTGCGAATGGGCGCCGTTGATGCGTTTGGGTAACGCCCCATCCGAGCCTGACAGGCGGTCTTTCAGCCTGCTGCAGCGCCCCTCGGACGGGTGGCGGGCATGGCCGGGCGAAGCCGGCCATGTGAAGCCCGGCGATTATAGCCATCCCGGTGGCGCAGCCCAAGGTCTTCCGTCGCTCTGTGGCGGGGCGCATGGGTTTATTTTTGCTCTTTTGTGGTGCGTTTTTAACTCCTGACCATAAGGTCAGGCACTCCGGCGCTGGCCATGATCTTGCTTGGCGTGGCTATTGGCGGCCGGTCTGGTCGCCCCTCTGCCCGGAGCCTTCGTCATGTCTCTCTCCCTCGCCTTCGACAAGCTGCTGCGCATGTTGGGAATGCGCACCCTCAACCAGCAGTTCCTGTTCTCCTACGCCCTGATGTTCCTGCTTGCCGTTACCGCCTCGGTGGCGCTGTACCTGAGCATGTCGGTGTCGCCGGAGACCATCAACGTCGCCGGTGCCCAGCGCATGCTCAGCCAGAAGATGACCAAGGAGGCGCTGCTGTTGCGCCAGGGCGCCAGCGAGCGCAAGAGTCTGGAGGCCACCATCGCGCAGTTCGACCAGGCTCACCGTGATCTGCTGGCCGGCAACCCGGCACGCAATATCAGCGTGATCGAGGCGCCGGCGATTCAGGCGCAGATGGCGCGTGTCGGGGAGCTGTGGCGCGCCTTCCGGCCGCGGCTGGAGCAGACGGCCGGCGGTGGCGAGGCCGACCTGGCAGCCCTGGAGTCCGCTTCGGTGGCCCTGCTCAAGGAAATGAACCAGGCGGTCGGGCTGATGGCCGCGCATGCCGAGAGTTCGCAACGCCGGCAGATGTGGCTGGCCTTCGTCTGTGTGCTGGGCATCCTGGTGTTGGTGGTGCTCGGGCGCCAGTTCGGCCTCAGCCCGCTGATGCGCGACCTGCGCGCGGTCGAGTCGGCGCTGACGCGGGTCGGTGCCGGCGATTTCACCGGCGCGCTGCAGGGCGGCCAGGCGGACAACGAGATCGGCCGCATCTTTGCCGGCTACAACCGCATGCAGGAGCAGGTCCGCGTGCTGCTGGCGCAGGTCAAGGACAGCGGCGAGCGTACCCGCCGGCATGTCGACCAGGCGGCCAGCGCGGCGGGCGCGGCAGGGGAGGACGTGCGCCAGCAGCACGAGGACCTGGACCAGGTGGCCACGGCGATGAACGAGATGAGCGCGACGGTGGCCGAGGTGGCGCGCCATGCGGTGGATGCCGCCGATTCCGCGCGGGGTGCCGATAGCCACGCGCGTACCGGCCAGCAGGCCGTGCGGCGCAGCGCGGAACTGATCGGGGCGCTGACCGACCATCTGCAGCGCAGTGGTGGCCAGGTGCAGGCCCTGGAGGCGGAAACCGCCGGCGTCGGCCAGGTGCTGGAGGTGATCACCGGGATCGCCCAGCAGACCAACCTGTTGGCGCTGAATGCCGCCATCGAGGCGGCGCGGGCCGGCGAGGCCGGGCGCGGCTTTGCCGTGGTGGCCGACGAGGTGCGCACCCTGGCGAGCCGGACGCAGCAATCCACCGGCGAGATTCAGAGCATCATCCAGCGCCTGCAGGAGGGCGCGCGCCAGGCGGTTGCCTCCATGCAGCAGAGCGAGAACATGGCTCGCGACAACCTGGCGCACATCGGTGAGGCCACGCAGGTGCTGGAGCATATCGTCAGCGCGGTCGACAGCATCAACGCGATGAACGCACAGATCGCCACCGCCGCCGAAGAGCAGAGCCAGGTGGCGACGGAGATCGACCAGCGCATCACCCATATCTCCAGCCTGGCCGAGCGCAGCCATGGCGACGCCGACAGGGTGGTCGAGGCCAGTACGCAGATTCAGGCCGAAGTCCGTCAGCTCAACGAGACCCTGGGGCGCTTCCGCACCTGAGTGGCGCCGCCGCTAACCCGGCCTGGCAAACTCCTGCGACAGCCTTGCGCTTGGCGGGCGGGCGCAGACTGGCAATACTGTCGCCCCTTTCGTCCGTGACTGGCTGTAGATATGAAGTCGAAACTGCTGCTTGGCCTGCTGGCTGTGACCTTGCTGGCCGGCTGTGACCGGGTCGATCCCAATTCGCCGCTGGGCAAGCGCCAGGCCCTGTTCGAAGAGATGCTGCGCACCAGCGAAGACCTTGGTGGCATGCTGCGTGGGCGCCTGAGTTTCAACGAGCAGCGCTTCGCCGAGGGCGCGGCCAAGCTCGATGAGCTGTCGCGCCAGCCCTGGCAGCACTTCCCGCAGGTACGCGAAAGCGACGGCGACAGCCAGGCGCGCGATGAGGTGTGGCAGCGCCAGGAGCGCTTCCAGCAGCTGGCGCGCGAGCTGGAAGCCGCCACCGCCGAGCTGCGTGGCGCGGCCCAGGTCAAGCCGTTGAAGGCGCGCGCACTGGAGGCGCCGGTGGCCAAGGTCGAGGCGGCCTGCAAGGCCTGCCACGAAGAGTTCCGTATCTACTAGAAGCCCTCGATGCCGCTGCGCTGCAGTTGTTCGCGCAGCTGCAGCACCTCCGGGTGGCGGAAGAAGGCCGCCAGCTGGGCGGCGCGGGTCGTGCCCACGCCGGCATAGGCATCCCAGTCCGTCGCCTCACGTGCCGCCAGCGCTGTCCAGCCGCCCTGCAGCGGTGCCGAGCCGCTGGGCGGCAGGCTCAGGGCGCGCAGCCATTGTGTGAAGGGGCGCTGCCGTGCACTGGCAAAGCTGGCCGACAGGCTGGCCGCACTGCGCGGGCCGAAGCCCGGACGGCGCGCCAGTTCCTCGTCCGCCAGCGCCAGCCAGTCGAGCAGCCCCTGCAGTTGCAGCTTTTCCCAGGTGCCGGCGCCGACGCCAGGCAGCGCCAGGCCCTGCTTGCCGCCCAGCCACTGCAGGCGCGCGGCGAACTGGCTGGCGCAGCCGGGCGTCGGCCGAAAGCAGCTGAGCGCATGGTGCTGCGCCGGGTCCGGCACCTGCAGCACCATGCGCTGCTGGCTGCGCCAGACCACGGCGTCCAGGCGTGGGATGGTCAGGCCGGCGAGGGCGATGGCCACCTGGTCGCCGGGCCGCACATCCAGTTCGCGCCAGCGTTGCAATGAGCCGAGGCTGACGCGGCGCACCTGGCGTCCGTCCAGCTCGACCGCCTGCAGTTGCAAGAGTGGCGTGATGCGCCCCGTGCGGCCGATCTGGAACTGCACGGCACGCACCTGGGCCAGGGCCTGGCGCGGCGGGTATTTCCAGGCCGCGGCCCAGCTCGGCGGTTCGGCGATCCAGCTGTCGCCCGCCGGACGCCGGCCCTGGCGCAGCACCACGCCGTCGCTGGCGAACGGCAGGGGCTGGTGATACCAGCGCTCGCGCCACTGACTGGCTTCCTCCAGCGTGCGCAGCGGCAGGGTCAGCGCGACGCTGTCGGCGAAGCCCATGGCGCGCAGGTCCTGCAGGCGCTCGGTCATGCTCGCCGGGCCGTTCGGCCAGTCCCAGACGAACAGGCCGACCTGCCGGGCGCGCGGTTCATCCAGCGTGCCGCGCGCCATGGCGCCGGCGGCCAGGCCGCGCAGACCATTGCCGCCGTCACGGGCCTGCACGTGCTCGGCGACGCGCCAGTACAGCTCGCCCTGCAGGATCAGTTCGTCGTTGCGTGGCAGGTGCTGCGGGATGGCGCCGATCAGGCGGGCGCGCGCCGTCCAGTCCTGGCCGCTGCGGCCGTCGCCGCGGCTGATCGCCTGCTGCAGGCGGCCGTCGCGGTAGACCAGGGTGACGGCGACGCCATCGACCTTGGGCTGAATCCACAGGTCGTCGCGCCCGGCCATCCAGGTACGCACGGCGTCTGCATCGCGCAACTTGGCCAGGCCGGTCTGCGCCACCGGATGGGCGACGGGGCCGCCGGCGCCCTGCAGTTGGGCGGTGGGCGTTATGGCCTCGGCGGGGAAGCAGGCCTGCCAGTCCTCCAGGCGCTGGCGCGACTGGTCGTAGAGTTCGTCGCTGATTGGCGAGCGGCCCTGGCGGTGGTAGGCGTCGTCCCAGTCGGCGAGCTGTGCGGCGAGTGCCGCCAGTTCCCGTCGCGCCTGCTCGGCGGACCAGTCGGGGCAGGGCGCGGCGAGGCAGTCAAAGGCGAACGGCAGCAGCGACAGCGCGATCCAGCGTGGCATGGGAGCATCCTTGCTCGAGGGTGACCAGGGCTAGCCTAGCCGCCCACAGGCGAATCTGCCGGTCGCCGAGTAGGGCGGGTGAAGCCTCGCGGGGCCCGGTCGCGGGTTGCACCTGCCCAACAAAAAGCCCCGCACTGGGCGGGGCTTTTTGCATTGCCGGGGGCGCTTACAGGCCAGCGGCAGCACGCAGGGCGTCGACCTTGTCGGTCTTTTCCCAGGTGAAGGTGCTGAAGGTGTCGTCGCCGACGGTCTTCTGCTGCGGAGTGCGGCCGAAGTGACCGTAGGCCGCAGTTTCACGGTACATCGGGTGGAGCAGGTCGAGCATCTTGGTGATGGCGTACGGGCGCAGGTCGAACACTTCACGCACCAGCTGGATGATCTTGCCTTCGGCGATCTTGTGGGTGCCGAAGGTGTTGATCGAGATGGAGGTCGGCTGGGCCACGCCGATGGCGTAGGACACCTGGATCTCGCAGCGCTCGGCCAGGCCAGCGGCGACGATGTTCTTGGCCACGTAGCGACCGGCGTAGGCGGCCGAACGGTCAACCTTGGACGGGTCCTTGCCGGAGAACGCGCCGCCACCGTGGCGGGCCATGCCGCCGTAGGAGTCGACGATGATCTTGCGCCCGGTCAGGCCGCAGTCACCGACCGGGCCGCCGATCACGAAGTTGCCGGTCGGGTTGATGTGGAACTGGGTGTCCTTGTGCAGCAGCTCGGCCGGCAGGGTGTGCTTGATGATCAGCTCCATCACCGCTTCACGCAGGTCGGGCAGCGAGACGTCCGGGCTGTGCTGGGTGGACAGCACCACGGCGTCGATGCCGACCACCTTGCCGTTCTCGTAGCGGCAGGTGACCTGGCTCTTGGCATCCGGACGCAGCCACGGCAGCAGGCCGGACTTGCGCGCCTCGGCCTGGCGCTCGACCAGGCGGTGCGAGAAGCAGATCGGTGCCGGCATCAGCACGTCGGTCTCGTTGCTGGCGTAGCCGAACATCAGGCCCTGGTCGCCGGCGCCCTGGTCTTCCGGCTTGGCGCGGTCGACGCCCTGGTTGATGTCCGGGGACTGCTTGCCAATGATGTTCATCACGCCGCAGGTGGCGCCGTCGAAGCCGACGTCGGAGCTGGTGTAGCCGATGTCGCAGATCACGTCGCGGACGATCTGCTCGAGGTCGACCCAGGCGCTGGTGGTGACTTCGCCGGCGACGATGGCGACGCCGGTCTTGACCAGGGTTTCCACGGCCACGCGGGCGTGCTTGTCCTGGGCGATGATGGCGTCGAGGACGGCATCGGAAATCTGGTCGGCGATCTTGTCCGGGTGGCCTTCGGACACGGATTCGGAGGTAAACAGGGAGTATTCGCTCATTTCAAAATCCTATTCATACCTGGGTTTGCTTCGCATCCGGCTTGGCAAAGTGCCGTACCTGAATCTGAAAGCCGTTCTTGAGGCCCACATAGAGGCTCTCGCCGGGCGTGAGCCCCGCGGCATCGGCCCAGCGGGCCAGATCTTCCTGTTCGAAGCCTAGCCAGAGGTCGCCGCAGGCCGTCCTGGCCCAGCTCTGGTCATGGCTGCACAGCTCGGTGATCAGCAGGCTGCCGGTCGGTCTGACCAGGCGTGCCAGCTGCTTCAGCGCCTCGGCCGGGGCGGCGAAATGGTGCAGCACCATGTTCACCACCACGCAGTCGGCGGCGTCGATCTCGTCGTTCAGGGCATCGGCGAGCTTGAGCTCGACGTTGCCCAGTCGTTCGTTGTCGCAACGCTGGCGGGCCAGCTCCAGCATCGCCTCGCTGTTGTCCAGCGCCACCACCCGGGCGAAGCGCCGCGCCAGCTCCGGCAGGAAGCCGCCATCGCCGGGGCCGACTTCCAGCGCCGTGCTGCCGGCGGCGAAGCCCAGCGCATCTAGCAGGGCCAGCACGCTGTCGCGGTACTGCGGCAGACCGGCGATCAGGTCCTGCTGGGCCTGGAACTTGTCCGCCGCGCGGGCGAAGAAGTCGCGGCTGGCGGCGGCGCGCTGGGCGTGCACGGCGGCGATGCGGGTCTGCACCTCGGCCGGCAGTTGCAGCTCATCCACTTCGGCCAGCAGCGCGCCGTGCAGGGTGCCGCCGAGCAGCTCGCCATGTGGCAGGGCGCGGCGGTAGAACACCGCGTTGCCTTCGCGCCGGGTGGCCACCAGGCCGGCCTGGGCCAGGACCTTGAGGTGGTGGCTCATGCCCGACTGGCCGATGGCGAAGATCTGCGCCAGTTCCAGCACGCCGAACGAGTCGTTGGCCAGCGCGCGCAGCACGTTCAGGCGCAGCGGGTCACCGCCGGCCTTGCACAGGGCGGCCAGTTCGTCGGCTGGCTCGAAACGGAGCTGGGGCACGCGCATATTCATAGGGGCGGCAGTCTAGTCGGTCACTTTTCATCCAGCAACAGCAATATCAAAAAGTTTTGATATTGCTGTCGATCATCTGCAGGAACGCGGCCGGCGCGGGGTTCAGGCGGCTGCCCAGGCGCCACAGCACGTGCAGGTCGCGCTCGATCTGCAGGTCGCGCACATCGAGCTGTACCAGGCGGCCGTCGGCCAGCTCCTCTTCCACCACCAGTTGCGACAGCCAGGCAATGCCGCGCCCGCCGGCGATCAGGCGCTTGAGCGGCTCGGTGCCGCCGCCGATCATCGCCGCGCGCGCGTCCAGGCCGTGCTTGCGGTAGGCCTGCTCGATGCTGGCGCGGGCGCCGGAGCCAGCCTCGCGCAGGTACAGTTCGTGTGCTTGCAGCTCGGCCATGTACAGGCCCTGGCGGCCGGCCAGTGGGTGCGCCGGGCCGACCACCGGCAGCAGCCGGTCGCGCGCCAGCAGGTGGTGGGCATAGTCCTCGGCCGGGAAGGGGCCTTCGACGAAGCCCAGGCTGATCAGCGCGTCGTCCAGCTGCTGCAGCACTTCCTGGGTGTTGCTCATCTGCAGGCTGACGAACACACCCGGGTGCTGTTCGCGGAAGCGATTGAGCAGCGGTGGCAGCCAGTAGGCACCCAGGGTGGCGCTGGCACCGAGGATCAGCTCGCCGTGGCCGAGCCCGGCCAGGTCGCGCAGGTCACGCTCGGCGGCCTGCTCCAGGGCGAAGATGCGCTCGGCGAACTGCAGCAGGCGCTGGCCGCCCTCGGTCGGCGTCACGCCGCGCGGGTGGCGGTCGAACAGGGCCAGGCCGAGGCTGGCCTCCAGGTCGCGGATCTCCCGGGTTACCGCCGGCTGGCTGATGTGCAGGGTCTCCGCGCCGCGGCTGACACTGCCGGCCTGGGCGACGGCGAGGAAGACCTTGAGGTGGTGCAGGTTCATAGCCTTGCCATATCAATTAGGTATCCATGTGATGCTGAATATGTATTTTTAATATGGCAAGCGGCTCTTTAGCCTGACTCCACTCGTCGTTACCCCACGGGACCACCCGACCGGAGTCTTATGTCGCGCCCCTTCAGCCGTCTGCCCGAACCCTGGGCCTTCGTCCGCCACTTCACCCCCAACTGGTTTGCCATGACCATGGGCACTGGCGTGCTCGCTCTGGTGATCGCCCACCTGCCCTGGGCTCTGCCGGGGCAGATGATCCTGGCCGAGGTCCTGTGGCTGTTTGGCGTGGCCCTGTTCGCCTTGTTCGCCCTGCTGTTCCTCACCCGTGTGCTGCTGCACCGCGACACCCTGTGGCCGATGCTGCTGCACCCGGTGCAATCGATGTTTCTCGGTGCCATCCCGATGGGCCTGGCGGTGCTGATCAGCGGCCTGTTGCAGTTCGGCCCGGCGCGCTGGGGCGACGGCGTGTATGCGCTGGCGCATGCCCTCTGGTGGCTGGATGCGGCGATGGCGCTGGGCAGCGCGCTGCTGGTGCCTTACCTGATGTTCACCCGGCAGAGCCACGCGCTGGAGAAGATGACGGCCGTGTGGCTGCTGCCGATCGTCGCGCCGGAGGTGGCGGCCGGCGCCGCCGGCGCGCTGGCGCCGCACCTGGACCCGGCCGCCGCGCGCCTGGTGCTGGTGGTCGGCTTCATTCTCTGGGGCATGTCGCTGGCCCTGGCTTTCTCGCTGATCACCCTGGTGCTGCTGCGCCTGGCCCTGCACAAACTGCCGGACACCGATTTCGCTGCCACCAGCTGGCTGCCGCTGGGGCCGCTGGCCACCGGCTGCCTGGGGCTGCTGACCATGGGCCAGGCAGCGCCGGCGGCGTTCACCGGCACGCCGCTTGCCGCGGCGGCCGAGCTAGCGCACGGCATCGGCCTGGTCGGCGGGCTGGCACTATGGGGCGCGGGCCTGTGGTGGCTGGTCATCGCCACCCTGTTCACCCGTCATTACATCCGCGACAACATGGCCTTCAACCTGGGCTGGTGGGGCTTCACCTTCCCGCTCGGGGTGTTCGCCCTGGCCACGCTGGAGCTGCTGCGCCTGACCGAACTGAGTTTCTTTGCCCTGGTCGGCCTGGTACTCAGCGTGCAGCTGGCGGCGATCTGGCTGCTGGTGCTGCAGCGCACGCTGCGCGGCGTGTGGCATGGCGAGCTGTTCCAGGCGCCCTGCCTGGGTGGGCCGCAATCGGCGGCGCACGGGGTTTTCAGCGCCGATTGAGGTCGGCGGGAGGGTCTTCGACCATCTGTCATTGCCCCTGGGGGCCTGGCTGGGCGAAAATACGCGCCTTTTTACCGTGACCAGCCCCCCGCAGGAGATTAGCGATGCCCAGCCGTCGTGAGCGAGCCAATGCCATTCGTGCCCTCAGCATGGATGCCGTGCAAAAGGCCAACAGCGGCCACCCCGGCGCCCCCATGGGCATGGCCGACATCGCCGAAGTGCTGTGGCGTGACTACCTCAAGCACAACCCGCAGAACCCCAACTGGGCCGACCGCGACCGCTTCGTGCTGTCCAACGGTCACGGCTCGATGCTGATCTACTCGCTGCTGCACCTGACCGGCTACGACCTGTCGATCGACGATCTGAAGAGTTTCCGCCAGCTGCACAGCAAGACCCCGGGCCACCCGGAGTACGGCTACACCCCGGGCGTGGAGACCACCACCGGTCCGTTGGGCCAGGGCATCGCCAACGCCGTCGGCTTTGCCATCGCCGAGAAAGTGCTGGGCGCGCAGTTCAACCGCCCCGGCCATGACATCGTCGACCACTTCACCTACGCCTTCCTCGGCGACGGCTGCATGATGGAAGGCATCAGCCATGAAGTCTGCTCGCTGGCCGGCACCCTGGGCCTGGGCAAGCTGATCGCCTTCTACGACGACAACGGCATCTCCATCGACGGCGAAGTCCATGGCTGGTTCACCGACGACACCCCGGCGCGCTTCGAGGCCTACGGCTGGCAGGTGATCCGCAACGTCGACGGTCATGACGCCGACGAGATCAAGACCGCCATCGAGACCGCGCGCAAGACCAGCGACCGTCCGACCCTGATCTGCTGCAAGACCGTGATCGGCTTCGGTTCGCCGAACAAACAGGGCAAGGAAGAGTGCCACGGCGCCCCGCTGGGCAACGACGAGATCGCCGCCACCCGTGCCCAGCTCGGCTGGGCTCACGGCCCCTTCGAGATCCCCGCCGACATCCGTGCCGAGTGGGACGCCAAGGAAGCCGGCGCCGCCCGCGAGGCCGCTTGGAACGAGCAGTTCGCCGCCTACGCCGCTGCCCATCCCGAGCTGGCTGCCGAGTTCAAGCGGCGCATGGCCGGTGAACTGCCGGCCGACTTCACCGAGAAGGCCGCTGCCTACATCAAGGATGTCGCCGAGAAGGGCGAAACCATCGCCAGCCGCAAGGCCAGCCAGAACGCGCTGAACGCCTTCGGCCCGCTGCTGCCGGAATTCCTCGGTGGCTCCGCCGACCTGGCCGGTTCCAACCTGACCCTGTGGAAAGGCTGCAAGGGCGTTTCCGCCGATGATGCCGCCGGCAACTACATGTTCTATGGCGTGCGCGAGTTCGGCATGAGCGCGATCATGAACGGCGTGGCCCTGCACGGCGGTTTCATCCCCTACGGCGCGACCTTCCTGATCTTCATGGAATACGCGCGCAACGCCGTGCGCATGTCCGCACTGATGAAGCAGCGCGTGCTCTACGTGTTCACCCACGACTCCATCGGTCTCGGCGAAGACGGCCCGACCCACCAGCCGATTGAGCAGCTGGCCAGCCTGCGTGGCACGCCGAACCTGGATACCTGGCGCCCGGCCGATGCCGTGGAATCCGCGGTGGCCTGGAAGTACGCCATCGAGCGCGCCGACGGCCCGTCCGCGCTGATCTTCAGCCGGCAGAACCTGCCGCACCAGGCCCGTGACGCCCAGCAGCTGGCCGATGTGGCCCGCGGTGCCTACGTACTCAAGGACTGCGCCGGCGAACCGGAGCTGATCCTGATCGCCACCGGCTCGGAAGTCGGCCTGGCCGTACAGGCTTTCGAGAAGCTGAGCGAGCAGGGCAAAAAGGTCCGCGTGGTGTCCATGCCGTCGACCAGCGTGTTCGACCAGCAGGACGCCGCCTACAAGCAGGCCGTGCTGCCGCTGCAGGTCGGCGCGCGCATCGCCATCGAGGCCTCGCATGCCGACTACTGGTACAAGTACGTCGGCCTGGAAGGCCGCATCATCGGCATGACCACCTTCGGTGAGTCGGCGCCAGCCGCGCAGCTGTTCGAGGAGTTCGGCTTCACCGTCGAGAACATCCTGGAAACCGCTACCGAGCTGCTGGACGCCTGAGTCACCCCTCTCCCGCTTGCGGGAGAGGGGCAGGGGGAGAGGGCTGCGTTGCTGGCGAC
>NZ_BATI01000004.1 GCF_000467105.1 Aquipseudomonas alcaligenes NBRC 14159 | reverse complement strand
CCCCAGCCCCTCTCCCACAGGTGGGAGAGGGGAGCATATAGGTCAGCGGTGAAACGAGAAGGGGGCCAGCAGGCCCCCTTTTTCTTTTGGCGCGAACCGATCAGGGCACGATCAGGATCTTGCCGTCACGTTCACCGCTGGCAGCCGCGGCCACCGCTTCCTTGATCTGCGCCACGCTGTAGGTGGCGGCGATGCGCGCCTTGAGCTTGCCGCTGGCGATCAGCTGGGTCAGCTCGCCGAACACCTTCATCTGCTCGGCCGGGGTGGCCTTCTGGAACCACTTGGCCAGCCAGAAGCCACGCAGGGTCACGTCACGGAACACGAAGGAGGCCGCCGACACCTGGCACGGCTGGCCGCTCATCAGGCCGTAGTTGACCAGGGTGCCGCCCTCGCTGAGGCAGGCCGCGATGTGGTCGGTGGCCGGGCCGCCGATGGCGTCGATGCCGAGCATCAGCTTGGCGCCGCCGGTGGCCTCGCGCACGCGCTTGTGCAGGTCGGGACCGTCCACCAGCACCACGTCGCCGCCTTCGGTCTTGACCCCGGCCACCGCCGACTCGCGGCGCACCACGTTGATGGTCTTGAAGCCGCGCAGTTTGGCCAGCTGGATCAGGTAGCCACCGACACCGGAGTTGGCGGCGTTCTGGATCACCCAGTCACCGGGTTGCAGATCGACGAACTGGCTGAGCAGCAAGGAGGCGGTCGGCGGGTTGATGGTCATCATCGCCAGCTGTTGCGGATCGGCGTCCGGCAGCGGGATCAGCTTGTCGGCGGGGGCGTTGAGGTGGGTCACCCAGGTACCGCAGCCGACCGGCAGTAGCACGGTCTGGCCGACCTTGAGGTGCTTGACGCCTTCCCCCAGCTGCTCGACGCGGCCGACACCCTCGTTGCCGCCGATGGCCGGCAGCGGCGGCAGCATGCCGTATTCGCCGGTCAGGGTGAGCACGTCGGATGGGTTGATCGGTGCGGCCAGTACCTTGACCAGGGCCTGGCCGGCGGCCAGTGGCGGCAGCTCCAGCTTGACCGCTTCGATCACGTCCTGCGGAACTTTTCCGCGGTGTTGGTATTCGGCTTTAAGCATGGCAGTTCTCCATCGGCTGAGAGCGCTGAGTCTAGCCGCAAGAGGCTGCCACCGGATGAATCGGCCGGCATATCCGCGAGTGATAGCGCCGCGTATGGCGCAGCACCTATGCTTGGCACTCTGACAGGGGGAACTGCATGTTTCGACGCGTCTGGCCGTGGCTGCTGGTCATGCTGGCACCTGGCGCATTGGCCGAGTCGCTGCGCATTGGCTTCGGTACGAACAAACCACCCTATGTGTTCGAGGGGCTCAGCCGGGGGCTGGAGTACGAGATCGTGGTGGCCGCGGTGCGCGCCAGCGGCGATGAAGTGGCGGTGCGCTACGCGCCCATGGAGCGCCTGCACCTGGCCATTGGCCGCGGTGAGCTGGATGGCATCGCCACCACCAATGCCTACAGCGGCGTCCAGGTCTTCTATTCGCAGCCCTACATCCACTGCCAGAATGTCGCCATGGCACTGACCTCGCGCGGCTACCGCATCACCCGCATGCCCGACCTGGGGCAGTACTCGATCAGCAGTTTCCAGCGTGCCCGCTACCTGCTGGGGCCGGAGTTCCAGGCCATGGCCGAGGCCAATCCGCGCTACCGCGAGGAGGCGCAGCAGATCAACCGCAATCGCCTGCTCTACAGCGGGCGGGTCGATGTGGTGATCGGTGATCCGCGCATCCTGCGCTACTTCAACCGCAAGGTGGCCGACCAGGTCGACGTCAGTCAGCCTGTTACCCAGTACCCGCTGTTTCCGCCGACCGCCTACAGCGTCGGTTTCCGCCTGCGCGAGCATCGCGACCGCTTCGATCGCGGCCTGGCGGCGATCCGGGCCAGCGGCGAATACGCGCGTATCGAGCAGCGCTACGCCAACTACTGAGCCGGCTCAGAACTTCTCGTTGAGCCCCAGGTAGCGCCACTGGCCCGCCGGCAGCTTGGCCAGGCCGGTACGGCCGAAGCGCAGGCGACGGATGCCCAGCACCTGCAGGCCGACGTGCTCGCACATGTAGCGCAGCTGCCCCGGTTGTACCGCCTTGATGGCGAAGCGCAGGCGCGTTTCGCTCTGCCAGCTGACCTTGCACGGCGGCAGGGTGGTGCCCTTGTAGCTGAAACCGAAGCTCAGGCGCTTGATCCCTTTCTCGTCCAGGCTGCCGGCCACATCCACCAGGTACTCCTGCTCCAGCTCCGCACCTTTTTCCTTGAACAGGCGCTGCACCGCATGGCTCTGGCTGAACACCAGCAGGCCGCTGGCATCGGTTTCCAGCGGGGTGAGCAGCTCCAGGCGACGCAGGTGGCGCTGCAGCGGGCGAATGCCGCTGGGGTCTTCGCTCCAGTGGTGCGCATGGCTGAGCAACTGCTGGGTGGAGTTGGCGCCCAGGCCGCAGCCGAGGCCGACCGGCTTGTGCAGCAGCAAGGTGACCGGTAGCTGGGTTTCCGCCTTGGCGCCAGGCAGCAGCACGACCTGCTCGTCGGTCACCGGGTGCTGCGGCTCTTCCACCACCTGGCCGTTCACCGTGACCCAGCCCCCTTCGATGTACAGCTCGGCTTCGCGCCGCGAACAGGAGGTGAGCTGGATCAGGCGTTTGGACAGGCGTTCGGCTTCGGTCATGGTGGTGGGTGTCACATCGGGAAATGAACGGCATTGTACCCGGCCTGGGGCCTTTGCCGGGATTGCGCTACAAGGTTAGCGACGGATCGGGAGAACGACGATGAAACGAGCACTGCTGGTGCTGGCCGTAACGAGCCTGCTGGCGCTGACCCCGCCGGCCATGGCCGAGCGCAGCGAGCTGGGCGAACTGCAACTGACCGAGGTGGCTGGTGGCCTCGAGCACCCCTGGGCCCTGGCCTTCCTGCCGGAGGGGCAGGGCTACCTGATCAGCGAGCGCCCCGGGCGCCTGCGCCTGCTGGATGCGCAGGGGCGCCTGCATCCGCCGCTGGGCGGCGTGCCGGCGGTATTCGCCCGTGGTCAGGGCGGGTTGCTGGATATCGCGCTGTCGCCGGGCTTCGCCACCGATCGCCTGGTCTACCTGAGCTACGCCGAGGCGGACGACGAGGGGCAGCGGGCCGGCACGGCGGTCGGCCGTGGCCGGCTGAAGGAGGACCTGAGCGCGCTGGAGGGGTTCCGGGTGATCTTCCGCCAGCTGCCCAAGCTCTCCGAAGGTATCCACTTCGGCTCGCGCATGGCCTTCGGTGCTGATGGCCAGCTGTACGTGAGCCTGGGCGAGAACAACCAGCGCGCCACCGCGCAGCAGCTGGACAAGCTGCAGGGCAAGCTGGTGCGTCTGCAGCCGGGCGGTGGCGTGCCGGCCGACAACCCCTTCGTCGGGCGTGAGGGCATACGCCCGGAGATCTGGTCCTATGGCCATCGCAACCCGCAGGGGCTGGCGCTCAATCCCTGGAGTGGCCGGCTCTGGCTGCATGAACATGGTCCGCGCGGCGGCGATGAGATCAATATCCCCAGGGCGGGGCGCAACTACGGCTGGCCGAAGGCGACCCACGGCATCAACTACAGCTTCCTGCCGATTCCCGAGGCCGAGGGCGCGACGGTGGCCGGCACCGAGCCGCCGCATCATGTGTGGGAGAAGTCCCCGGCGGTTTCCGGTATGGCCTTCTACAGCGCCGAGCGCTTTCCGGCCTGGCAGCACAGCCTGTTTATCGGGGCCTTGGCGGGGCAGGCGCTGATTCGCCTGCAGCTGCAGGGCGACCAAGTGGTGCATGAGGAGCGTCTGCTGCAGGACCGCGGCTGGCGCATCCGCGATGTGCGCCAAGGGCCGGACGGCTTCCTCTACCTGCTGACCGATGCGCCGGACGGCAAACTGGTCCGGCTGGGGCTGGCCACAGGCCGGTAGGTGCTGACCAGGGGGGAGAGCAGCGTGTAGCCCGGATGCCATCCGCGAAGCAGGCGATGCGTTCCCCGGATTGCATCCGGGCTACAGCCCTTCTCCCCGGGAAAAGGAGGGGCAGGCCGCAGCTCAGTGCGCCGCCGCCTCCATCGCCGATTCCGGCTCCTGGGCCGCTACCAGCTCGGGGGGCAGCGGCTCGGTGACCACGCTGAAATCGCTGATGCGGATGGCGCCGTGGCCTTCGCCCAACAGGTGGAAGGAGAAGGCCTTGCGCGTTTCCGGGTTGTCGAAGTCGAAACTCAGCTGGATGCTTTCACCGCGCTTGAGCGGCGGCAGCGGCGGTATCGCCAGGCTGTTGTCGCGGTCGAATTCCTTGGTCAGCAGGCGCAGTGCCGCGCCGTTGCGATCCAGGCGTACGGCCTCGATCTTCAGGGTCACGCGGGTACGGGTGCCCTTGGGCATCTCCAGATACTGGGCGCCGATCAGGTTGTCCGCCCACTCGTCGCGCGACTCGGGCTTGAGGTCGATACGCTCGCGGTTGGCGAACTGGTAGCGCTGGCCGATCTGGCCGCCGGTGATGGACTGGTCGAGCAGGTCCGCACGCTGGCTGACCAGGCGCGCCTGGCGACCGGTGACCCGCCCCAGGTACTGGGATTCGGCGGCGATGAAGCGGGTGCTCTCGTAGCGTCGGCACACCTGCTGGAAGGTGCATTCGGTGAACACCTTGCCGTCGTGCTGGCGCAGCAGGCCGTTGGTGTAGGACATGATTTCGCGCGGCGTGGCGTAGTCGCGGAACAGCGAGCGACCGGCAATGTTGTCCGGCACCGGCAGGTCGAAATAATCGAGCACCGAGGCGGTCAGGTCGACATGGCCGTACACCCCGGTTTTAACCGCTGGCAGCTTGTCGCCCTGCGGAGCGAATACCAGGTTGAAGCCCCAGGCCGAGGCCAGGCGCACGTTCTCCAGGCCGTGGGATTCGTCGGAGGTGACGATCACCAGGGTGTCCTTGAGCACGCCCTGCTTTTCCAGCCCGGCGAGGAAGTCGGCCACCGCGTCGTCCAGGTAGCCGATGGCGGCCTGCTTGGCGGTGGGGTAGCGCTCCAGGTACGCCTTGGGCGCGGAGTAGGGCTGGTGGGTACCGACGGTGAGCAGGGTGAGCATCCACGGCTGCTGGTTCTGCCGCAGCTGCTTGACGTACTTCAGCGCGCCTTCGAAGTAGGCCTTGTCGTCCATGCCCCAGGGGAATTCCAGGTAGGGCTTGTTCTTGAACCAGTCGCGGCCATGGGTCTGCTGGAAGCCCATGTGCGGCATGATCTGGTCCTTGGCCATGAAGCGCAGGCCGGCACCTTGCAGGAAGTGGGTGCGGAAACCCATCATGCTCAGCTGGTGCGGCAGGCACTGCTGGTTGCGGGTCTCGCTGGTGAGCAGCTCGACGCCCTTGGGCGTGCCCGAGTCCAGCTTCTCGTAGTCGCCGCAGAGCATGGCATACAGGCCGCGAATGGTCTGGTGGTTGTGCAGCACATAGTCCGGCGTGGTCATGCTGCGCTCGGCCCACTGGCTCAGGCGCGGCATCAGGTCTTCCGCGTAGGGGCTGCCGATCAGCTGGCGATTCTTGGCGATATAGGCGCCGGGGATGCCTTCGAGGGTGACGATCAGCACGTTGCGCGCCTTGCCGCCACCCGGCAGCAGCGGGGCGCCGGAGAGGTCGAGCTTGGTCAGGCCGTCGATGTCCGGCGGCAGGCCGGATTCCTCGCCGGCATACCAGTCCTCGATGGCCACGCGGGCGCGGCTGGTACCTTCGGCCAGAACCTTGTGCGGCAGGTTGAACAGCTGCCACTGGTCGTTTTCGCTGGGCGCCAGGTACTGGTCGGCGGCATGTCCCAGCAGCAGGACGGCGGGCAGCGCGTAGGCATAGCGAGACAGCCTTGGCCCCTGGCGGCGGCCGAGCAGCAGGCAGGCCAGCACCGCGACGGTCAGCGCGCCTGCCAGCAGCGGATAACGGATGCCGCTGCCCTGGGTGGACTGGCTGACGAACTGCGGGTCACTCAGGTATTTGAGGTCGCTGGGCTCGGGCATGCGCCCCACCGCGTTGACCAGCTCGGCATTGCCCAGCAGCATCAGCGCCCAGGCCACGGCCAGCGGTGCGGCCAGCAGGGGGCGGCGATAGCTCAGCAGCAGGAGCAGGCTGCCGATGCCGAGGTCCGAGACATAGCCGGGCCAGCTCGACCAGCCCAGCCAGTAACGGCAGGCCAGGGGCAGGAGCAGGTACAGCGAGCCGAGCGCGACGAGCGACGCGGCGGGGTAAGGCAGCCAATGGCTGGAAGGGCGCACAGGAGCTCCTGAGATAAGGCAGCGAGAGTCCGTGTCATTCAGACAGGTGGAACCGGCCGAAGTTGCGGCTTGCCATGATTCTGAAACATGCCTGTGCTAGATGCCAGTGGCGCATGTAACCGGCTGTCTCGCCGGGTGTAGAATGCCCGCCTCTTTGAATTGGGTGACGAACATGGCTCTGATCGGGCGCTACAACTCTCTGCCGGTGGCCAAGCTGGCCGACTTCGGCCTCTACCTCGACGGCGGCGCCGATGGCGAGATCCTCCTGCCCAAGCGCTACATCCCCAAGGGTGAGCCCTGCGAGGTGGGCGACTGGCTCAACGTGTTCGTCTACCTGGACAGCGAAGATCGCCTGATCGCCACCACCGAGAAGCCCAAGGTGCAGGTCGGCGGCTTCGCCAGCCTCAAGGTGGTCGACATCAACCGCATCGGCCTGTTCTTCGACTGGGGCCTGTCCAAGGACCTGCTGATGCCGCATTCCGAGGAGAAGCGCCCGCTGCAGGTCGGCGATTACTGCGTGGTGCACGTCTACCTGGATCGCAGCCGGCGCATCACCGCCACCGCGCGTCTGGACCGCTACCTGGACAAGGTTCCAGCCAACTACCAGGTCGGCCAGGAAGTCGATCTGCTGGTGGTCGAGCAGACCGATCTGGGCTTCAAGGCCATCATCAACGGCCAGCACTGGGGCCTGATCCACAAGAACGAGGTGTTCAAGTTCCTCCGCGGCGGTTCCCAGGAGAAGGGTTTCATCAAGGAGCTGCGTGCCGACGGCAAGATCAGCCTGAGCCTGCAGCCGGTCGGTCAGCAAGCGCGCGACGGGCTGTCCGAGCAGATTCTCACCGCCCTGCGCGACGCCGGCGGCAGCCTGGCGCTGTCCGACAAGAGCCCGCCGGAAGTGATCAGTAAGGCCTTCGGTGTGAGCAAGGGCAACTTCAAGAAGGCCATCGGCGGGCTGTTCAAGCAGGGCCTGATCCGCATCCTCGAAGACCGTATCGAACTGGTCTGACTAGCGCGGTTCCTGGGCGCCGGGCAGCCAGCGCTGGTAGATGCGGCTGAAGCTGCCGTCGGCCTTCATCGCGTCCAGCGCGGCCTGCCAGCGCCGGATCACGGCGTCGTCGGTACCCGGCCAGAAAGTGATGTAACCCTCCGAGCTGCGGTAGGGGTAAACCACCTCGACATCCTCCGGGCCCAGGCTGTCGACCTGCTGCGCCGCCTCGCCACGGGCATAGAAGCTCAGGTTGTCGGCGACGATCAGCTTCACCCGGCCATGGCGCAGCATGCGGAACATCTGCTCGGGCTCGGTGACGCCGAGCAGGTTGGGCATGCCGGCGGCGCTCAGCTCCTGGTAGGTGAACCAGTTGCGCGGCACGGCGATCGGGCCGACCTCATGCAGCTGGGCGGGTTGGTCGATCTTCAGCCCGGAGCCCTTGAGGCCGTAGTAGGCGTCCTGCGCCAGCATGATCGGCCCCACCCATTTGAAATGCGGCTCTCGCTCGGCATTGCGGATGGTGGCGAACAGCGCCGTACCGGGGGTGTTTTGCACGATGTGGTAACCCCGCGACCAGGGCACCACCTGGATGCTCGCCGTCTCGCCCAGGCGCTGCAGCAGGGCGCGCACCAGCTCGCTGGCCATGCCATCGGCGATGCCGTTGTGCAGGAAACTGACCGGGGCATATTCCTCGGTATAGAACTGCAACTGGGCCTGTTCCGCGCGAGCGGGGGCGGCCAGTAACAGGCAGGCCAGCAGAGGCAGATATTGGAACATGCAGGTCGTCCGCGGGAGTCTGGTTACCAGTTTGCGCGATTCAGCCGGCAACGCAATGCGACTTTCCGCCCATCAGGGCTTGCGTGCCAGCAGCACGGCGCGCGTCGGTGCCGGCAAACCCTCGACGGTGCGGCTGTGGTCGGCCGGGTCGAGGAAGTCCGGCAGGGACTGGAAGCGCATCCAGTCGGTGGCGCGCTGTTCCTCGACGCTGGTGGTGGAGACGTCGACGCAACGCACGTCGACGAAACCGGCACGGCGCAGCCACAGCTCCAGCGCCGGCACCGAGGGCAGGAACCAGACGTTGCGCATCATCGCGTAGCGGTCCTCGGGCACCAGTACCTGCTGGGCGTCGCCCTCGACCACCAGGGTCTCCAGCACCAGCTCGCCGCCGCGCAGCAACGTGTCCTTGAGGTCGAGCAGGTGGTCGATGGGCGAGCGGCGGTGGTACAGCACGCCCATGGAAAACACCGTGTCGAAGCCTTCCAGCTTGGCCGGCAGCTCCTCCAGCGCCAGCGGCAGGTGCCAGGCGGCAGCATCCGGCAGGTAGTTTTTGACCGCGAGGAACTGGTTGAGGAACAGCCAGTTGGGGTCGACGCCAACCACGGCCTCGGCACCCGCGCCGAGCATGCGCCACATGTAGTAGCCGTTGCCGCAACCGACATCGAGGATGCGCTTGCCGGCCAGGTCCAGGTGCGGGGCCACCCGCGACCATTTCCAGTCCGAGCGCCATTCGGTGTCGATGTGCACGCCGAACAGCTCGAAGGGGCCCTTGCGCCAGGGGATCAGGCCCTGCAGGGCGCTGTTCAGCGCGGCGCGGGTCGGGTCGTCGCAAGTGCCCTCCAGGCGCAGTGCCTCGCGCAGTTCGGCATGTTCGACGGGCAGCGTCGGCAGTGCCGCGACGGCGGCGAACCAGCGCTCCAGGTCGCCGTGGCCAACGGCCAGCTTGGCGTCGAGCTGGCCGGGCAGGCCGGCGGCCCAGTCCTGCAGCGGGCTGCCCGCCAGTTGTTGTTGCAGGGCGTCGAGGTCGAGGCGGGAGAGCATCATGGCAGGGCGATCAGCGAGGCGAAGTTGAGACACTGGAACCAGGGCACGACCTTGGAGAAGCCGGCGGCCAGCAGACGCTCGCGGTGCTGCTCCAGGCTGTCGGGCTTCATCACGTTCTCGATGGCGCTGCGCTTCTGCGCGATTTCCAGTTCGCTGTAGCCGTTGGCACGCTTGAAGGCCAGGTGCAGCTCGCCGAGCAGCTCGTGCTCGGCTTCGTCGGCAAAGCGCAGTTTCTCCGAGAGGATCAGCGCACCGCCCGGCAGCAGCGCCTGGCGGATGCGCGTGAGCAGCTCCAGGCGCTGTTCGGGGGCGATGAACTGCAGGGTGAAGTTGAGCGCCACCAGCGAGGCGGGCTGGAACTCCAGGGCGAGGATGTCGGCCTCGATCACCTCGACCGGCAGCAGCTCCTGGAACATGGCGTCCTGGGCATGCAGGTACTCGGCGCAGCGCTCGACCATGGCAGGCGAGTTGTCCACGGCGATCACCCGGCAGTCGTCGCTGCGCACATGGCGGCGCAGGGCCTGGGTCACGGCGCCGAGCGAGCAGCCGAGGTCGTACAGGGCGCTGTGCGGCTGGGCGAACTGCGCGGCGAGCACGCCAAGGTTCTCGACGATGGTCGGGTAGCCCGGCACCGAGCGCTTGATCATGTCCGGAAAGACCTTGGCCACGTCCTCGTTGAAGACGAAGTCCGGCACCTGGTCCAGGGGCTGGGCGAAGAGTCGGTCGGGCTGCTGTTTCACGGCGGTCGGTTCACGGCGGAAAAGGCCGGCATTCTAGCCAAGAGCGGGCGCCAACCCAACCGCGATGGGCGCTCCGCTTACTCGGACCAGTCTAGGCCGCTGTTTGGCGCGGATCGGCCAGTGCCACCGCCGAGGCGGCGATGCCGAACTGGCCCAGCCAGTAACTGAGGATGATGGCGTGGCGCGCGCCCTCGAACGGCGCGACGAAACGGTTGATGCCGATCAGGCTGTCCGACAGCACGAACAGCGCCGCACCGCCGGCCGCCAGCCAGGCCGAGCGCCGCGGCACCACGCCGACCCTGGCCAGGGCACGCCAGAGCATGGCGCCGATGGCCAGGCTGTACAGCGCCACCGGCAGCAACAGCGGACCCAGCCCGGCGCGGGCCAGGATGAAGAACATGCCGCCGGCCGCCAGCGCGGCGATCAGCAGATCGAGTGGCGCCAGGCGGCGGGTATCACCCAGATAGGCCAGCAGGTAGGCCAGGTGGGCGAGCAGGAAAGCGCCCAGGCCGAACACGAACAGATCGGTCGGCCACTGCAGCAGCATGTCGCCGAGCAGCGACAGCCACAGGCCGATGGTGATCCAGCGTCGATAGGCTCCGGCCGGCGCCTCGCGCAGCCAGACTAGCAGGGCGAGCATCGGCAGCGGCTTGCTGAGCAGGCATAGCCACGGCAGGTTCAGCTGCAGGCCAACGAGGAACAGGGCGACGCCGACCAGGGCGACGGTCAGGAGCAATGGGCGCATGGCGGTACTCTCTTGTTATTTGCGCCCAGTATGGCTGTCGGAAGGTCCGGCGGCAGTGCGCGGCATGACAGCGGGGGTGGCTGATGGCGTCAGCGGCTATAGCCAGATGTCTTCCTGTCCGTCATTGGTTCTGATTTTCTGCAACACCTTCTCGGCCTCTTCGATGTTGCGGCAGGCCAGTAGAAATCGATTCTTGCCGGACTTGCGATTCCAGACCGCAGGACTGCCTGCTTTGGTGATGATGATTTCGCAGTCGCCCAGGTTTTTGGGGAGGCGTACCCGCGCCACTGCATTCGCCTCAGCGCACGCTGATCTGGCAATCGACTGTCTTGGCCGGCGCGACTTCCACTTCCCAGGGGCGGCGGTAGTGCATCAGCAGCCGGCCTTCGCCCGCCTGGTAGACCTGGTAGCGCCAGGTGGACTGCCCGGCGGCGCCAACCACGCCAGCGTCCTCCGGCGTGGTGTAGACCTCCTGGCCCAGGCTGCGCAGCACGCCGGAGGCGGCGTCCTCCACTACCCAGCGAAAGCCAGTGGTGGGGTTGCTCGGCAGGGTCACGGTCAGCGTCTGTCCGGTGTGCAGCTGCATCGGGCAACGGCCCAGCTGCTTCTCCTCCACGCTGACACTGGGCTTGGGCTGCGTGGTGCAGGCGGCCAGCAGGACAAGGCTGCAGGGCAGCAGCAGGCGGTGGGCACGGTTCATTGCGGACTCCTGTCGATCGAAAACCCGCACAGCATAGCCGCTGGCTCTTGGTGACGGCGAGGGCTGCAGGGGGCGATGCGCCGCTCCATGGCTAGCCGAACAGCACCTTGGCCACATCGGCGTAGTGTTTGGCGAAGTGCACGGTGAGGCCTTCCTTCAGGTAGTCCGGCAGTTCGGCGAAATCGCCGCGGTTGGCCTCCGGCAGGATCAGCTCGAAGATTTTCTGCCGCCGCGCGGCGATCACCTTCTCGCGCACGCCACCGATGGCCAGCACCTGGCCGGTCAGCGACAGCTCGCCGGTCATCGCCACGCCCTTCTTCGGCGCCTGCTGGCGCGCCAGGGAGAGCAGGGCGCTGGCCATGCTGATGCCGGCGCTTGGTCCGTCCTTGGGCGTGGCGCCGTCCGGCACATGCAGGTGGACGAAGGCCTGGTCGAAGAAGGTCGGGGCGCCGCCGTACTGCTTCAGATTGGCCGTGACGTAGCTGTAGGCGATTTCCGCCGACTCCTTCATCACCTCGCCCAGCTGGCCGGTGAGCTTGAAGCCGCGGTTGAGCGTGTGGATGCGCGTGGCCTCGATCGGCAGGGTGGCGCCGCCCATGCTGGTCCAGGCCAGGCCGGTGATGATGCCGGTGCCGGACAACACCTGCTCGCCGCGGAACAGCGGCATGCCGAGGTAGCCTTCCAGGTCTCTGGGGCCGATCTTCACCGGCTTGCCGGGCTCGTCGAGCAGCTTGACCACCGCCTTGCGCACCAGCTTGCCCAGCTGCTTTTCCAGTTGACGCACGCCGGCTTCGCGGGCGTAGCCCTCGATCACCGCCTTGAGTGCGGCGTCACTGAGGCTCAGCTGGGATTTCTTCACCCCGGCCTTGTCCAGCTGGCGCGGCCACAGGTGGCGCTTGGCGATGGCCAGCTTCTCCTCGGTGATGTAGCCGGACAGGCGGATCACCTCCATGCGGTCGAGCAGCGGGCCGGGGATGGAATCCAGGGTGTTGGCGGTGCAGACGAACAGCACCTTGGACAGGTCCAGGCGCAGGTCCAGGTAGTGGTCGAGGAATTCGACGTTCTGCTCGGGATCGAGGGTCTCCAGCAGCGCCGAGGCCGGGTCGCCCTGGTAGCTGGCGCCCATCTTGTCGATCTCGTCGAGCATGATCACCGGGTTCATTACCTCGGCTTCCTTGAGCGCCTGCACCAGCTTGCCGGGCATGGCGCCGATGTAGGTGCGACGGTGGCCCTTGATTTCCGCCTCGTCGCGCATGCCGCCGACGCTGAAGCGGTAGAACGGCCGGCCGAGGGATTCGGCGATGGACTTGCCGATGCTGGTCTTGCCCACGCCGGGCGGGCCGACCAGCAGCACGATGCTGCCGGCAATCTCGCCCTTGAAGGCGCCAACCGCGAGGAACTCGGTGATGCGCGCCTTGATGTCGTCCATGCCGGCATGGTGCTTGTCCAGCACCTGGCGGGCATGGCCGAGATCGAGCTTGTCTGCGCCGAACACGCCCCAGGGCAGGCTGGTGGCCCAGTCCAGGTAGTTGCGGGTTACCGCGTACTCGGGCGAGCCGGTTTCCAGAATGGCCAGCTTGCCCAGCTCCTCGTCGATGCGTTTCTGCGCCTGGGCGGGCAGGGTCTTGCCGGCCAGGCGCGCGCGGAACTCGTCGGCGTCGGCGCTGCGGTCGTCCTTGGTGATGCCCAGCTCCTGCTGGATCACCTTGAGCTGCTCCTTGAGGAAGAACTGGCGCTGGTGCTCGCCGATCTTGCGGTTGACCTCGGCGGACAGCTCCTTCTGCAGGCGCGCGACTTCCACTTCCTTGCGCAGCAGCGGCAGCACCTTCTCCATGCGCCGCAGGATCGGCACGCAGTCCAGCACCTCCTGCAGCTCGGCAGGGCTGGCGGTGGTCAGCGCGGCGGCGAAGTCGGTCAGTGGCGACGGATCGTTCGGGCTGAAGCGGTTGAGGTAGTTCTTCAGCTCCTCGCTGTACAGCGGGTTGAGCGGCAGCAGCTCCTTGATCGCGTTGATCAGCGCCATGCCGTAGGCCTTGACCTCGTCACGCGGATCGGCCGGGCTCGGCGGATAGTCCACCTCGGCCAGGTAGGGCGGGCGATGGCGCTTGAGCCAGCCGCGCACGCGCACCCGGCTCAGGCCCTGGGCGACGAACTGCAGCTTGCCGTCGCCGCGGCTGGCGTGGTGTACGCGCACCAGGGTGCCGTGCTCGGGCAGGCTGGCGGTGTCGAAGTGGCGCGGGTCGGTCACCGGCTGGTCGACGTAGAACAGCGCCAGGCACTTGTGCTCGGTATTGGCTACCAGTTCCAGGGTCTCGGCCCAGTGTTCTTCATTGACGATGACCGGCAGCACCTGCGCCGGGAAGAACGGGCGGTTGTGGATGGGGATGACGTACAGCTTGTCCGGCAGGTTCTGGCCGGGCAGGGCGAGAGGGGTGGCCGGCTGTTCGGCCTCGAGGTATTCGGAACTGTCGCTCATGGCGGCCCTTGTCTGCTTGACCGGTGATGCAGATGTAGATGGGGCAGGGCGCCCGGCATTTCAATCCTGGCGGCGGGTTGTGCGTTTATCGTTATAGGTGCAACCTTTGCCGCCTATCGGTTGCACTCCATCTTTCGCGTTTGACTGGTTAAAGTGCAACCCAGTCTCGAACGGTGCTCCTGCCATGCTCACTGCCCGCCTTGCCTGCCTGGACAACCAGGCGCACGAACATGCCCACGACTACCACCAGCTGGTGTTGTCGCTGTCCGGCCGCGCGGAATTCGAGGTCGATGGCTGTGGTGGCGAGGTCTGCCGCATGCGTGCCTGCCTGGTGCCGGGCGACGCCGAGCACCAGTTCGCCGGCATGGGCGACAACCGCATGCTGATCCTCGACCTGGACGAACGCGATACCTCGCCGGAAGACCTCAGCCTGCTCGCCGAGCTGTTCGAGAGCCCGCGCTATCCGACCCTGGACGCCGATTTCCAGAACCTGCTGAGCTACGCCGGTGCCGAGCTGGCGCGCTACGGCAGCGACCCGCACCTGGCCCGCGCCCTCGGTGGCGTGCTGCTGCGCGCGCTGCACCTGCGCCTGTTCGGCGAGCGCGGCCGCAGCGCCGTGGCCGGCCTGGATATCGGTCGCCTGGACGCCTATATCGTCGAGCACCTGGCGCGGCGCATCACGGTGATCGAGCTGGCCCAGGTGGCCTGCCTCAGCCCCAGCCACTTTCATGCCCAGTTCAAGGACAGCGTGGGCCTGACGCCGCACCAGTACCTGCTCAAGACCCGCCTCGACCATGCCGCGCGCCTGCTGCGCGAGAGCCCGCTGCCGCTGGTGCGTATCGCCGAGGAGTGCGGTTTCTCCAGCCAGAGCGCGCTGACCACGGCCATGCGCCGCTACCTGGGGCTGACCCCCAAGCGCCTGCGCGGCCTGCAGTAGAGGTCATTTCCCCTCTCCCTCTGGGAGATGGCCAGGGGTGAGGGGCGCTGCCTCCCTCGCCCCAGGCGCTGCTCAATCGCCAGTCGCCACGGGGCGTGCCGGGTCGGTGATCCACTCGCTCCAGGAGCCCGCGTACAGCGGCGCCAGCGGGTAGTCGGCGAGGCTCATGGCGAACAGGTTGTGGCAGGCGGTGACGCCCGAGCCGCAGTAGGCCACCAGCGACTCCACCGGCCGCGTACCGCGCAGGGCATCGAAGCGTGCGCGCAGCTGCCCGGCGGGGAGGAAGCGCCCGTCGGCGTCCAGGTTGTCGGTGAACACCGCGCACTGTGCGCCGGGGATATGCCCGGCCACCGGGTCTAGCGGCTCCACGTCGCCGCGGAAACGGGGCAGGGCGCGGGCGTCCAGCAGGGTCAGATCGCCGGCCCCCAGGCGCTGCTGCAGCTGCGCGGCGCTCAGCAGCAGCGAGCCGTCCGCCTGGCCATCAAAGCTGCCTGCCCGCTGCTTGGGCAGGTCGGCGGTCAGCGCCAGGCCGGCTGCCTTCCAGGCCTTGAGGCCGCCGTCGAGCAGCCACACGCCGTCGCGTTTGCCCAGCCAGGCCAGCAGCCACCAGGCGCGCGCGGCGAAGGCGCCGGGGCCGTCGTCGTACAGCACGATGGTCGAGTCGTTGTCGATGCCCCAGCTGCGTAGCCTGTCCACGAGCATCTGCGGATCGGGCAGCGGGTGGCGGCCGGTCACGCCCTTGACCACCGGTGCCGATAGGTCGCGCTCCAGATCGGCGAAGTGTGCGCCGGGCAGGTGCCCTTCGGCATGGCTGCGCGCGCCGTAGCCCGGGTCTTCGAGGGCGAAACGGCAATCGAGAAGCACCAGGTTCGGCTCCTGCAGGCGGGCATGCAGGGCGGTGGTGCTGATCAGCTGGGCGAGCGGCATGGGAACTCCTGTGTCGAAATCGTGACTATGGGCATCATAAAGACAGCTCTCCATAACCAGAAGCGAACCCCAGGCGGTTCGCCGTGTGAGGTAGTCACCATGCTCAGCCTGCAACCTGCCATCGAAAGCGCCAACCTGGCCCGCCGTGTCGGCGTGGTCCTGGGATCGCTGCTGGTCACCTTCTATTACTGCAGCAAGGTATTGCTGCGTGCCCTGGTCGGGCGCCTCGGGCGTGCCGATGTCGATCGCTACACCCGGCGCTGGTCGGGCCTGCTGCTGCGCCTGGTGCGCATGCACCTGAGCGTGCATGGGCAGATGCCGGACTTCAATGACGGACGGCGCTACATCCTGCTCAGCAGCCACGCCAGCCACTACGACATTCCCGCCAGCTTCGTCGCCCTGCCGGGCTCGATCCGCATGCTGGCGAAAAAGGAGCTGTTCGGCATCCCGATCTTCGGCGCGGCGATTCGCGCCGCCGAGTTCCCTTCGGTGGACCGGCACAACCGCCAGCAGGCGGTGAAGGATCTTGAACAGGCGCGGCGCATAATGGAGAGCGGCATTGTCCTGTGGGCGGCGCCCGAAGGCACGCGCTCGAAGGATGGTCAGCTGCTGCCGTTCAAGAAAGGCTGCTTTCACTTGGCCCTGGATACCAACGCGATCATCGTGCCGATGGTCTTTCGTGGCATCCACGAGGTGTTGCCGGCGCGCACCTGGCGCTTCAACCTGGGCCAGCCGGTGCAGCTGCACATCGGCGCGCCGATCGATGCCAGCCGTTTCAGCCCCGAGCAGTTGCCTGAGCTGATGGCGCAGACTCGCCAGAGCATGCAGGCGCTGCTCGGCGAGCCGCAGTCCAGCGCACCGCGGGAGCGGTTGACCGGTCAGCCGGCATGAAAAAGCCCGCCTAATGGCGGGCTTTTTTGTCCCTCTCCCGGAGGGGGAGGGTCAGCGAATCTTCAGCTTGCCGATCCGGTCGTTGTCCAGGCTACCCAGGTACAGGTAGTCGCCCACCGGCTTCACCGAGGTGACCATGCGCAGGTGGGTGCCGCTGGTGTCGTGCAGGCTTTGCACGATCTCGCCCTGCTCGTTGAGGGCGATGGCCAGGCCGTAGGAGGCCGGTTTCGGCCACAGCGCGCGTGGCAGCTTGGCCAGTTGAGCCTTGAGCCACGGCTGGTTCTGCAGGAAGTCGGCGTCGCCCTTGCGCGGGGTTGGCAGGGCCACCCAGAAGGTACCGGCGCGATCGCCCTGCAGGTTGTCCGGCATGCCCGGCAGGTTGTCGGCGAACAGGTCGTGGGTGCCGGCCTTGTCGCCCTTCAGCCAGTAGCGCTGGATGCGGTAGCGGTAGGTCTCGTTGACCAGCACGAAGTCCTCGTTCTGCGACAGCGCCACGCCGTTGGCGAAGTACAGGTCCTTGAGCAGCACTTCAGTCTTGCCGCTGGCCGGGTCGAACACCATCAAGCGGCCGTAGGGACGGCCTTCGAGCAGGTCGAGCAGGTAGTCCGGCTGCTGGAACTTGCTGGAGGCGTCGGTGAAATAGATGCGCCCGTCGCTGGCGATATCGAGGTCGTCGGTGAAGGCGAAGGGCACGCCGTCGGCCGCACTGGCCAGCACTTCGATCTTGCCGGCCGGGTCGATGCGCAGCAGGCCCTTGTAGGCGTCGGCCAGGACCAGGTTGCCCTGTGCATCGAAATCCATGCCCAGCGGGCGGCCACCGGTGTTGGCGAAGGTCTCGACCTTGCCGTCGGCGATGCGCACCACGCGGCCGTCATGCAGGCCGGCATAGACCCGGCCCTGGGCGTCCACGGCGGTGTCTTCCGGGCCGTGGATCTGCCCCTGCGCCAGCAGTTCGGCCTTCATCAGGCTGTCGTTGGGCTCCAGCACGCCGGTCATCAATGGTGCCGGCTGCGGTTGCCAGGCCAGCGGGTCGATGGGGCTGGGGGTGATGGCGAGGTAGCCGGCGGCACCGGCAATGGCGATGGCCAGCAGACCAAGGAGTTTCTTCATTGTTGTTCGTCCCTGTGGTGAGGTGGCGGCAGTGTACACGCCGTCGCCATGCCGGGCATGAATGCCCCGCATCAGCGTCGCCCATATATACTGCGCGGCATTGATCAAGGAGTGCCGCGTGGCCATCGATATTCAGTGGATTCTCGACGACGCCAGCCTGGCGCGTCACTGCGCCGAGTGGCGCAAGCTGCCATACGTCGCCCTCGACACCGAGTTCATGCGGGTCGACACCTTCTATCCCATCGCCGGTTTGCTGCAGGTCGGCGACGGCCAGCGCGCCTACCTGGTTGACCCGCTGGTGGTGAAGGACTGGGCGCCGTTCGCCGAGCTGCTGGAAGACCCGGCGGTGACCAAGGTGCTGCACTCCTGCAGCGAGGACCTGGAAGTCTTCCTGCGCCTGACCGGTGTGCTGCCGGCGCCACTGTTCGACACCCAGCTGGCGGCCGGGTACCTCAATATCGGCTTCTCCATGGGCTATTCGCGCCTGGTGCAGACCGTGCTTGGCATCGAGCTGCCCAAGGGCGAGACCCGCTCTGACTGGCTGCAGCGCCCGCTGTCGGAGACCCAGGTCAGCTACGCCGCCGAGGATGCCCAGCACCTGGCCGAGCTGTACCAGGTGCTGTTGCCGAAGCTGTCGGCAGACAAGCTGGCCTGGATTCTCGAAGACGGCGCCGAACTGGTCGCCAACCTGCGCCGCGAGATCGACCCGGACGAGGCCTACCTGGAGGCCAAGCTGGCCTGGAAGCTGTCGCCCCAGCAGCTGGCCGTGCTGCGCGCCCTGTGCGCCTGGCGCGAACGCCAGGCGCGGGCACGCAACCAGCCGCGCAACCGCGTCCTGCGCGAGCATTCGCTGTGGCCGCTGGCGCGCTTCCAGCCGGACAACACGGTGGCCCTGGCGCGCATCGAGGACATGCACCCGCGCACCGTGCGCCAGGATGGCGAGACCATTCTCAAGCTGATCCGCGAGGCCGCCGCGCTGCCACCCGAACAGTGGCCCGAGGCGCTGCCCATGCCGCTGCCGCTCGAAGCCGGCGCCCTGCTCAAGCAGCTGCGTGCGGTGGGCCAGCGAGAGGCCGAGCGCCTGCAGATCGCCCCGGAGCTGATGCTGCGCAAGAAATCCCTCGAAGCCCTGCTCAAGAGCGGCTTCCCCGACGGCCCCTGGGCGCTGCCGGACAACCTGCGCGGCTGGCGCCGCGAACTGATGGGCCAAGCCCTGCTGGACGTACTGCAATGAAGAAGATCTGCTCCATCTACAAAAGCCCGCGCAAGAACGAGATGTACCTCTATGTGCTCAAGGCCGAGGCCCTGAGTCGCGTGCCGGAAGGCCTGCTGGCCGCCTTCGGCGCCCCGCAGCTGTGCTTCGAGATGATCCTCACCCCGGAGAAGAAGCTGGCCCGCGAGGACATCCACCAGGTGCTGGAGAACCTCGACAAGCAGGGCTACCACCTGCAGATGCCGCCACCTGAAGAGGAATACATCCAGCACCTGCCGGAAGAGCTACTGCGCCGCAACGACCCGGTGTGACGACGGTGCGCATCCTCCTGCTGGAGCACGACCACGCCACCTACGCCGAGCTGCTGCGCGCCGCCGCGCCCGAGTTGCAGCTGGTGCCCGGCGCGCAGGCTGGTAGCGAGCAGGCCAGCGCCTGTCCGATCTGGCTCGGCCAGCCGGACCTGTTGCTGCCGTTGCTGCGTCAGGGCCTGCGTCCGGCCTGGCTGCAATCCACCTGGGCCGGTATCACGCCGCTGCTGGGCCGCGACCTGCCGCGTGACTACCGCCTGAGCCGCGCGGTCGGCATCTTCGGCCAGCCGATGGCCGAGTATGTGCTGACCTACCTGCTGGCCCACCGGCGCCGCCTGCTGGCGCGTCTGGCCAGCCAGGTCGAGCAGCGCTGGGATAACCAGGCACCGCCCAGCCTGCGCGGCTGCAGGGTGCTGATCGTCGGCGCCGGCGATATCGGCAGCGAGGTGGCGCGTCTGCTCGCGCCCTTTGGCGTGGAGCTGCGCGGCATCGCCCGCGAGCCGCGACCGATCGCCCCCTTCGCCGAGGTGCATGGCCTCGATGCGCTGGCCACGCAGGCGGCCTGGGCCGATTGTCTGGTCAACCTGTTGCCGGACACCCCGGCCACTCGCGATCTTTACGATGCGCCGCTATTCGCCCGCATGCGCGGCGAGGCACTGTTCATCAACTGCGGACGCGGCGTGGCGGTGGTCGAGGCCGAGCTGGTGGCAGCCCTGCGCAGCGGCCTGTTGGCCGGCGCGGTGATCGACGTGTGCCGCGAGGAGCCGCTGCCGCCCGGCCATCCCTTCTGGGACGCGCCGCGCCTGCTGCTCACCGGGCACAGCTCGGCGCCCACCGAGCCGGCGGCGCTGGTCGCGCTGTTCCTCGACAACCTGCAGCGCTACCGCGACGGCCAGCCGTTGCGCGGCGAGGTGGATTTCGTCCGCGGCTACTAGACGGGCTGCCCTTGGCCGCGCCGCGACCAGGGGCTAGACTGCCGCGCCTTTAGCCGCTGTACTGATTGCCATGGCCGCCATCGTTCAACCCTTCTGGAAACGCAAGACCCTCGCCCAGCTCGACCAGGACGAGTGGGAGTCCCTGTGCGACGGCTGCGGCCTGTGCTGCCTGCAGAAGCTGGAAGACGAGGACGACGGCAGCGTCTATTACACACGCATCGCCTGCAAGCTGCTGGACCTGAAAACCTGCCGCTGCAGCGACTACGCCAATCGCCGCCAGCACGTGCCGGATTGCGTCCAGCTCACCCCGGCCCAGGCCGATGAGTTCAAGTGGCTGCCGCCGACCTGCGCCTACCGCCTGGTCAGCGAGGGCAAGGACCTACCGCTCTGGCACCACCTGGTCTGCGGCGATCCCGATGCCGTGCACCACGAACGCATTTCCCAGTCCGGGCGCATGCTCGCCGAAGGCAGCGTGGCCGAGGATGACTGGGAGGATCATCTGATCTTCCGCGCCGGCTGATCTTTCTCCGTCGGCGCCTGTCCAAAGCTGTTCAATCTCACCGCATGGAGCTTCTCGATGTCTGCCCGCCGCCCGCTGCTGACCGCAACCTTACTGCTTGGCATGAGCTCACCATTGTGGGCGGCCAAGCAGGTCGACCTGGACTATCGGGTGAAATTTCTGCCGGAGACTGATCAGGCCGAAGTCAGCCTGACTCTGGAAAAGGGCGAGGTCGTGCAGAAACTGGCCTTCAACCTGGGCAGCAAGGGCTACTACAGCGACTTCAGCGCCGATGGTACCTGGACCCAGGACGGCCCCGAGAGCGGCACCTGGTTACCGGGCAAGGGCAAGAGCAGCCTGACCTACAAGGTGCGCATCAGCCACCCGCGCGCCAATGACACCTTCGATGCGCGCATGACGCCGGACTGGGCCCTGCTGCGCGGCGATGACCTGGTGCCCAGCGCGCGCCTGAGCAAGGATGACAAGGTCGAGCTGGTCGCACGTCTGCAGTTCGAGCTGCCCAAGGGCTGGAACGGCATCGAGACCGGCTGGCCGAAGGTTGGCGAGAACAAGTTCCGCATCGACAACCCGTCGCGCCAGTTCGACCGGCCGACGGGCTGGATCCTGGCCGGCAAGATCGGCAGCCGCCGCGCCCAGCTGGGTGACACCGATGTGACCGTGGCCGCGCCGGTGGGCGAGGGCATGCGCCGCATGGACATCCTGACCCTGCTGACCTTCGTCTGGCCCGAGGCCCAGGCCGTGTTCCCGCGCGACCCGGCCAAGCTGCTGATCGTCGGCGCCAATGATCCGATGTGGCGTGGCGGCCTGTCGGCGCCCAACTCGATCTTCTTCCACGCCGACCGGCCGCTGGTCAGCGAGAATGGCACCAGTTCGCTGGTCCACGAACTGGTCCACGTGTTCAGCCGTATCCGCGACACTGACAGGAGCGACTGGATCAGCGAGGGCCTGGCCGAGTACTACGCCATCGAGCTGGTGCGCCGCGCCGGTGGCATGAGCGAGGATCGCTACCAGGCCATTCGCAAGAAGCTGATGGGCTGGAGCAAGAAGGTCGACAGCCTGCGCACCGACGACTCCACCGGGCCTGTCACCGCGCGCGCCGTACTGCTGCTGCAGGAGCTGGACCGCGAGATTCGCAAGAACACCGACAACCAGCGTTCGCTGGATGATGTCACCCGCGGCCTGATGCGTCTGGACAAGGCCAGCACCAAGGATTTCATCGAGATCAGCGAGAACGTCATGGGGCGTGGCTCCGAGGTGCTCGATAGCAAGCTCTTGCGCTGACTGGAGGGGCGTCACGCAACTGACACGGCGCGTTCATCGCGCCGTCACGGGACTGCGGCAACGTGCTCGGCCATTACAACAGCCACCAGGAGTTGCCATGTCCATCCTCAAACCCTTGTCCGTCGCCATGCTGGCCGCAACCCTCGCGGCTTGTGCCGCGCCCATGTCGGCTTCCAAGCCGGAGCCGCTGAACAACGAGGACTGGTACCAAGTCCGCAGCGAGACCCAGGTCATCCTGTTCGACGATCTGCAGGTGTTCAAGGATTACCTGGCCAGCGGCCAGGCGCCGTCCATGCGTACCCTCGAAGAAAAAGACGCCAATGGTCTCGAGGTGGTGCTGGCGCTGCGCGCCGAGGACCAGGGCAAGCCGCTGGACAAGATCGCCGCCTACCGCTTCTTCAAGGTGGCTCAGGTGCCGGCGCATCCCTTCTACGGCGAAGTGCGCCAGGATGGCTCGATCTACGTGTTCAAGCGCTACGGCGACATGCAGGACATGGTCAAGCTGGGTGAGCCGATCTTCCGCTACACCGACATCGGCAGCGGCCCGAACGGCCAGACCGTGACCTATGGCCTGCAGAAGGAAGAAGGCCGTCCGGACGCGACCATCGCCCAGTTCAAGAAGAACCACATGCTCTGATCGTTCGGCAGGCAGGAAGGCGCCCGCTCAGCTGAGCGGGCGTTTGCGTTTCAGGCGTCCGGTTTGCCCTTGAGCAGCGCTTCCAGGCCGGCCAGGGCCTTGTGCGTGACCTTGCTGGTCGCGCCGGCGGTGGCCGCTTCTTCTTTCTGGTAGTGCAGGTCGACCTGGCGCTGGTGCTCGTTGTCGTGGCAGTACAGGCACAGCAGCTCCCAGTTGGAGCCGTCTTCCGGGTTGTTGTCGTGGTTGTGGTCGCGATGGTGCACGGTCAGCTCGCTCAGGCGCTTGCCGCTGAACTCGCGGCCGCAGCGCCCGCAGATGTGCGGGTACATCTTCAGCGCCTTCTCGCGGTAACTGGTCTCGCGCCGGAGCTGGGCCTCGGCGAGGATCTGGTCGAGCTTGTTCATGCGGGTGCCTATGGTCGGTTGGCCGATGGTTGCCGGGGAAGGCTGCCAGAATAGAGGGAAAGCCCGAAAGGGTGGAGGCCCGTCATGCGCTCGTTGTATTTCTTCGCCTGTCTGTTGCTGCTGCCGGCTGCGCAGACCCTGGCCCAGCCGCCGGGCCTGCCCGGCACCGCTACGCCCCAGCCCTATGCCCAGCCGCAGATCCGCACCCTGCCGGCCGCTCCGCGCAACAGCCCACCGCTGCAGGTGCGGCCCGGCCAGCCTGCGCCGCGCTCGCCGCTGCTCGCGCCGCAGCCGCTCCCCCGGGATCAGCCGCTGCCGCAGCTGGATACCCGGCGCAACCCGCAGCCAGCCAAGCCGGCGGACGCTAGCGGCAAGCCCTGAGCGGCCGCAATGCCCAGAGTGGCAGCGCGATGGCGAGGGCGGCAGCGCTGTTGAGGTAGGCATGCAACCACAGGTCGAAATAGGCGGAGATGCTGCTGTCCAGCACACACCAGAGCAGCAGCGCGGCGAAGATCGTCGGCTTTATCTGCCAATGGCCATGTTGGCGGTAGAGCACCAGCAGCAGGCTGAACAGCAGGCCCCAGCTCGCCACGGTAGGGCCGAACAGGCCGACCATGGTGCGCAGCAGAGCCTGGTGCTCCGCCGAGGGTGGCGCTGCTGACACGCTGGCGTGCAGGTAGTCGAAATAGGCCTGGGTGAGCGGCAGGTGGACGGCGAAGGCCAGCACCACACCCAGCACCACGTGGCTCAGGCCGACCAGGAGCAGCCAGCGATAGAGCAGGGTCTGCATGGGCTAGAGATTCTTCAGGGCGCTTTCCAGCGCGCCCGAGCAGACCATGATGCCGGCGCCCTGGGACAGGCATTCGAAGCGCTCACGGTCCTTGCCCTCGCTGGCCAGGCAGTTCTGCACGGTGATGTGTTTCCTGGCCTCGTCCAGCCCCTTGATGGCCTGCTGGTACTGATCGCCAGTGATCTTGCCGTCCTGCTTGCGCTCGCGGGCGATGTCCTTGAGGTTGGGAATGTCGATGCCGGTCCAGCGGATGGCCTCGTTGCACATGGCCTTGGCCGAGGGCGCTTTCTCCTGGTGTGCCGCCGTGCTGGCGTCGCCCTCGCTGCTTTCCGGCTCGGCGGCCACCACGGCAGGCTGCTGGCCGTCGCTGTTGTAGCCCTGGCGGATGGTGACCGTCTCTACCGGCTGCTGCGGCGTAGGCGGCTGACTGCCGAAATGCTTCTGGCCATTCTCGTCGACCCAGGTGTAGACCTGGGCCTGCAGTGGCAGAGCGCAGCAGAGCAGCAGTGCGGGGAGAAACTGGCGGCCAGACATTCCGAATTCCTTTTGCAGAGTTGGGCGCAGGCACGATAAACAGGCGTCCGGCGCTTGCCAAGTGAGGCTTAGCGGTCGGTCACCCCCAGCACCTTGAACAGGAAGGCGTACTCCAGCGCCACATCCTTCAGCGCCTGGTAGCGTCCGCTCATGCCGCCGTGGCCGGCGCCGAGGTCGGTCTTGAGCAACAGCAGGTTGTTGTCGGTCTTCAGTTCGCGCAGGCGGGCCACCCACTTGGCGGCTTCCCAGTACTGCACGCGGCTGTCGTTGTAGCCGGCCACGGCGAGGATTGCCGGGTAGCCCTGCGCGCGCACGTTCTCGTAGGGCGCGTAGCCCTTGATGCGCGCGAATACTTCCGGCTGGTTGGGGTCACCCCATTCGTCGTACTCGGTCACCGTCAACGGCAGGTCGGGGTTCTGCATGGTGTTGAGCACGTCGACGAAGGGCACCTCGGCGATGGCCGCGGCAAACAGCTCGGGCCGCTGGTTGAGCACCGCGCCGATCAGCAGGCCACCGGCGCTGCCGCCGCTGATGGCGAGCTGCTTCGAGGTGGTCAGACCCTCGGCGACCAGCTGTTCGGCGCAGGCGATGAAGTCGCCGAAGGTATTGGTCTTATGTTCCAGCTTGCCGGCGCGGTACCAGGCTTCACCCAGTTCGCCGCCACCGCGCACGTGGGCGATGGCGAAGACGAAGCCGCGTTCCAGCAGGCTGAGGCGCGCATGGCTGAACCAGGGGTCGAGGCTTTCGCCATAGGCACCGTAGCCATACAGGTAGAGCGGGGCGGGAGCGCCTGCGGTTAGCACTTCGCGGCGCGCCACCAGGCTGATCGGCACCTGCGTGCCGTCGGCCGCCGTGGCCCAGAGGCGGCGGCTCTCGTAGGCATCAGCATCGAACGGGCCTTCCACCGGGGTCTGCTTGAGTACCTTCTGCGCGCCTGTGGCCAGCTCCAGCTGGCGCACCTGCGCCGGGCGGTTGAGCGCCTCGTAGCGCAGGCGGATCACCGGGCTGTGGAACTCCAGGCTGTCCTGCACATAGAGGCTGTAGGCGGCATCCGGCAGCTGCACCGGGTAGGGCGCGCGGCCCTGCGGATGCACCTCGATGATCGGCAGGCCACCTTCGCGCAGGCTGAGGACGAAGGCGTCCTGGTTGAGACTGACGCCTTCCAGCATGCGTGCGTTGTCGTGCCCGATCAGCTCGCGCCAGTGCTCGCGGCTCGGCTGTGTCTCGCTCGCGGCATACAGGGCGAAGTTGATGCCGGCCTGGTTGCTGCGCACGAACCAGGTCCACTGGCCGTCCAGCAGGCCGTGGTCGACGTCGTACTCGTGGTCCTCCTGGCGTGGTGCCAGGCAGCGGAATTCGCCAGCGGGCGTGTCGGCATCCAGCACCCAGGCCTCGCCGGTGGTCTTGCTGCCCAGGCTGAGCACCAGTTGGCGCTCGGAGCTGGTGCGATGACAGCTGAGGAAGAAGCGTCCGTCGGCTTCCTCGAACACCAGATCGGCGCCTTCGCTGCCGAGCGCATGGCGATACAGGCGATGAGGGCGGTGGGTGTCGTCCAGGGTGACGAAGAACAGGGTCCGGCTGTCGTTGGCCCAGGTCATCTGGCCGTCGCAGTCGTCGAACGGCAGCTCGTCGATGTGGCCGTCGCCGAGGTCCTTGACGAACAGGCGGTAGATCTCGTCGCCGCTGGTGTCCAGGCTGTAGCCGAGCAGGCGGTGGTCCGGGCTGATGGTGAAGGCGCCGAGGGCCAGGTAGCCGTCACCGGCCAGGGCGTTGGGGTCGAGCAGCAACTGCTCGGCGTTCTCATCCACGCTCAGCGAGCCGTCGGCCGGGCGCGGGCAGCGGTAGTGGCGTGGGTATTCGTCGCCGGCGGTGGTGCGCTGGTAGTACAGCCAGGGGCCCCAGGGTACCGGTAGGGACAGGTCGGTCTCGCGGATACGGCCCTTGATCTCCTGGAACAGCGTCTCGCGCAGCCCGGCCTGCTCGGCCAGTTGCGCCTCGAGGTAGGCGTTCTCGGCCTTGAGGTGCTCGAGCACCTCGGCGCTGTCGCGCTGCTCCAGCCAGCGGTAGGGGTCGGCGCCGGCTTCGCGGCGGGTAATCGGGGCGTCGGTCATCGCGCTTCTCGGCTTTCGGTTGCGGCTGGGGCGACCACGGGGAGGCGCAGGTCGCGCAAAAGCCGTTATCATAAGCCCCCCTCAGCCGGCCAAGCCACGACACACCATGACCGAACAAGACTATCTGCTCGCCTGGGGCCTCTACGCGATCGCCGCGCTGGGCTGCCTGCTGGTGTGGTTCCGCATGACCGGCTGGATCTGGCGCTGGCTGCGCGAACCGCTGCGGGTGGTGGTCGCGGTACTGCTGCTGACCCCGACCATCGTCGATCCGGCCAAGGAGCTGTTCGCTCCGGCCATCGCCATCACCGCGCTGGATCTGCTGTTCAAGGTGGGCAACAACGCCTGGCGGGCGGTGGCCGACCTGGCTATCTACGGCTTGATCGCGCTGGCGGTGTGGCTGGCTTTCGCCGGCCTGCGCTGGCCGATCGAGCGCTGGTGGCAGGGCCGTCGCGGCTCAGCGGATCAGGCCGCCGCGGCAGCGGACGAACCGACCCTGCGCGAGTTGATGGACCGTGACGAGCGTTTCGACGCCGATACCCGCCTGGATGCCCAGGGCGATCGGCGCCTGCGTATCGAACCGCGCCTGTGAGCCCCGGCGCATGAGCTGCGTGTTCTGCGCCATTGTCGACGGCCAGCTGCCGGCCCAGGTGATCCATGAGGACGAGCATTTCGTCGTGCTGCTGGATATTTTCCCGCTGCGCCCCAGTCATGTGCTGATCGTCGCCCGCGGCCACGCGCCTTTTCTCGCCGACCTGCCGGCCGCGCCGCGCGAGGCGCTGCTGGCCCTGGCCGACCGGGTCGGCCGCGCGCTGTACCGCAGCGATCCTGCCGTGCTCGGCATCAACCTGCTGATCAACGACGGTCCTGCGGCCAACCAGCATGTGCCGCACCTGCATCTGCACCTGATTCCCCGGCGTGTCGGCGACCTGCCGGCGCTGTGCTGGCGCACCCTCACGCGCTTCCTGCCGCTTGGCCGCAAGCGCATCGAGGCGCGCCTGGCGGGCGAGGCCGAGCGCCTGCGCGCGGCGCTGGCGGAGGGCTGAGGCATGTGCGAACTGCTCGGCATGAGCGCCAACGTGCCCACCGATATCGTGTTCAGCTTCACCGGGCTGATGCAGCGCGGCGGCGGCACCGGCCCGCACCGTGACGGCTGGGGCATCGCCTTCTACGAGGGACGTGGCCTGCGCCTGTTCCAGGACCCGGCGGCCAGCGTCGACTCCGAGGTGGCGCGCCTGGTGCAGCGCTATCCGATCAAGAGCGAGACGGTGATCGGCCATATTCGCCAGGCCAACGTCGGCCGCGTCTGTCTGGCCAACACCCATCCCTTCGTCCGCGAGCTGTGGGGGCGCAACTGGTGCTTCGCCCACAATGGCCAGCTGGCCGGCTTCGCCCCGCGCTTCGATTTCTACCGCCCGGTCGGCGATACCGACAGCGAGGCGGCCTTCTGCGACCTGCTCAACCGGGTGCGCGGCGCCTTCCCCGAGCCGGTGCCGGTCGAGGTACTGTTGCCGGTGCTGGTGCAGGCGGCGCAGGAATACCGCGGCAAGGGCGTGTTCAACTGCCTGCTCAGCGACGGCGACTGGCTGTTCTGCTTCTGCTCGACCAAGCTGGCGCAGATCACCCGCCGCGCGCCCTTCGGCCCGGCGCGCCTGAAGGATGTGGACGTGACGGTGGACTTCCAGGCGGAGACCACGCCCAATGATGTGGTGACCGTGATCGCCACCGAACCCTTGACCGATAACGAACGCTGGAACCTGCTGCGCCCGGGCGAGTGGAGCCTGTGGCGGCGCGGCGAGCGCATTGCCCAAGGACAGATGGGGGAGTGAGGATGTTCAGAAGTTACCTGCGACTGCTGGTATTCGCTTTCGGCCTGCTGGTCGGCGTGCAGGTGCCAGGCCTGGTCGACGACTACGGCAAGCGCGTGGCCGCCCAGCGCGCCGAGTCCGAGGAAAGCCTGCTGGGCTTTCGCGAGACCGCGGCACGCTTCTTCAACGCCGACCTCAACGCCCTGGTCGCCCATTACCGCGCCAGCACCGACGAGGTCATGCGCAGCGACGCCGACAGCATCGCCCACCTGGTGAGCCGCTCCGAGCTGCTGGAAGCCGAGTGGCTGGCCATGCAGGGGCCCTGGTACGCCCAGGCCTGGCACCTGGCCACGGCGGCTGATCGCGAGATCCTGCAACAGACCCTGGATGCCTACAGCTACCAGGTACTGCTGGCGCCCCAGGCCATCGCCTGGGCGCTCGGCGTCGGGCTGCTGCTGGCCTGGCTGGTCGAGCTGCTGGCGCTGGGCCTCGGCTGGACCCTTGGCATTGGCCGCAAGCACAGGACCATCGCCTACGAGAAGCGCCACTGGCGCTGACATGAAAAAGGCCCCGCGCGGGGCCTTTTCTTTGTTCGTGGTGCCGTCAGCTGTCGCGACCGTGGGCGGCGGCAGCCAGTTGCCCGGTATCCACCCGCACGAAGACCGAATCGCCGATGGCGGTGAGCACATCGCCGGCGTAGATCTCGCAGATCACCTGGGTCTTGCGCCCCACCTCGCCCTCGACCCGCGCGCGCAGTTGCAGCGGTACGCCCATGGGCGTCGGCTTGATGTACTTGATGCCGAGGAAGCCGGTGACGCAGTCGATGCGCGGCAGGCTGCCGGGCTCGCGGCCCTCGGCTCGGTAGTGGTAGGCCATGGCCGTCCAGTTCGAATGGCAGTCCACCAGCATGGCGATCAGCCCGCCGTAGACCAGGTCCGGCCAGCCGCAGTGCATGGGGTCGGGCAGGTGTTCGGCGACGACGTGGATGCCGTCCTCGTGCCAGCGGCTCTTGACGTGCAGGCCGTGCGGGTTGCGGCTGCCGCAGCCGTAGCAGACGCCTTCGGGGGCGGCGGCGTCCTGCAGGGAAATGTCGTGCATGTTTGGCTCGTTGCGAAGGGATAACGGGCCAAGCCTAACGGCTTTCGCCACAAAGCAGAACGGGCCCTGCGGGGCCCGTTCATTGGTCACTTGGAAAGGAAGCGCATCCCTTCCTCCAGCCCCCGCAGCGTCAGCGGGTGCATCTGATCGTTGATCAGCTCGCGGACGATGTTGGTGGAGGCCGTGTAGCTCCAGGCGTCCTTGGGATAGGGGTTGATCCAGATGAGCTTCTTGTACTTGTCCATGAAGCGTTTCATCCAGACGTAGCCGGCTTCCTCGTTCCAGTGCTCGACGCTGCCGCCGGGCTGGGTGATCTCGTAGGGCGCCATGGCCGCATCGCCGACGAACACCACTTTCCAGTCCGGGCCGTACTTGTGCAGCAGGTCATTGGTGGAGTAGCGCTCGCTGGTGCGGCGCAGGTTGTTCTTCCACACGCTCTCGTAGATGAAGTTGTGGAAGTAGAAGTACTCCAGGTGCTTGAACTCGGTCTTGCAGGCCGAGAACAGCTCCTCGCAGACCTTCACGTGCGCATCCATCGAGCCGCCGATGTCGAACAGGATCAGCAGCTTGACCGTGTTGCGCCGCTCCGGGCGCATCTGGATGTTGAGCAGGCCGGCGTCCTTGGCGGTGTGATCGATGGTGCCACCGAGGTCGAACTCTTCCGCCGCGCCTTCGCGGGCGAACTTGCGCAGGCGGCGCAGGGCTACCTTGATGTTGCGCGTGCCCAGTTCGACCTGGTCGTCGAGGTTCTTGTACTCGCGCTGGTCCCACACCTTGGCGGCCTTGCCCTGGCGCTTGCCGGCGTCGCCGACGCGGATGCCTTCCGGGTTGTAGCCGCCGGAGCCGAACGGGCTGGTGCCGCCGGTGCCGATCCACTTGTTGCCGCCGGCGTGGCGTTCCTTCTGTTCTTCGAGGCGTTTCTTGAACTCCTCGATCAGCTTGTCCAGGCCGCCCAGGCTCTGGATCTGCGCCTTCTCTTCTTCGGACAGATGGCGCTCGAACTCCTTGCGCAGCCACTCCTCGGGGATCAGCGCCTCGATGTGTTCGTTGAGGTTTTCCAGGCCCTTGAAGTAGGCACCGAAGGCGCGGTCGAACTTGTCGAAGTGGCGCTCGTCCTTCACCAGGATCGCCCGGGCGAGGTAGTAGAACTCGTCCATGTCGGCGAACACGACGTTGTGCTTGAGCGCGTTGATCAGGTCGAGCAGCTCGCGCACCGACACCGGTACCTTGGCCGCGCGCATTTCATTGAACAGGTTGAGCAGCATGGCTGCGGACCTCTAGGCATGTACGGACAGTTCCCTCTCCCATTCATGGGCGAGGGTTAGGGAGAGGGTCCGGCAGGCAACACCGAGTCGCCCGGCAATCCCTCACCCCCGGCCCCTCTCCCAAGGGGAGAGGGGAGACAAACTTCAGCGCCCGGCGCGGCGCGCCATAAAGGCCAGACGCTCGAGCAGCTGCACGTCCTGCTCGTTCTTCACCAGGGCACCGGCCAGCGGCGGGATGGCCTTGGTCGGATCGCGCTCGCGCAGCACGGCCTCACCGATGTTGTCGGCCATCAGCAGCTTCAGCCAGTCGACCAGCTCGCTGGTGGAAGGCTTCTTCTTCAGGCCCGGCACCTTGCGCACGTCGAAGAACACGTCCAGCGCCTCGGCCACCAGCTCGCCGCTGATACCCGGGTAGTGCACGTCGACGATCTTCTTCAGGGTCTCGCGGTCGGGGAAGGCGATGTAGTGGAAGAAGCAGCGGCGCAGGAAGGCGTCCGGCAGTTCCTTCTCGTTGTTCGAGGTGATGATGATGATCGGGCGCTGCTTGGCCTTGATCGTCTCGTCGGTCTCGTAAACGTAGAACTCCATCTTGTCGAGTTCCTGCAACAGGTCGTTGGGGAACTCGATGTCGGCCTTGTCGATCTCGTCGATCAGCAGGATCACCCGCTCCTCGGACTCGAAGGCCTCCCACAGCTTGCCCTTCTTGATGTAGTTGCGAACGTCGTGGACTTTCTCCGAGTTCAGCTGCGAGTCGCGCAGGCGGCTGACCGCGTCGTACTCGTACAGGCCCTGATGCGCCTTGGTGGTGGACTTGATGTGCCAGGTGATCAGGCGGGCGCCGAAGGCTGCGGACAGCTGCTCGGCCAGCATGGTCTTGCCGGTGCCCGGCTCGCCCTTGACCAGCAGCGGGCGCTGCAGGGTGATGGCGGCGTTGACCGCGAGCTTCAGGTCGTCGGTAGCGACGTAGGACTGAGTGCCTTCGAACTTCATCGTGTCATCCTCGAACGGTAACGCGCGGGCGGCGCCCGGCACGGCGAACAGCTGAAAAGCCCAATATACCCCGCGTGCCGGCGCACTGTGAACGCAGACGCGCCATTCAGTCACTGAATGGCGGGTCACCCGCTCAAGGTCAGCGGCTGGACGCCCGCGCGGCCTGGGCATAGGCTTGGCGGTCTCGTTCCTGCCTGCACAAGGACTTCCGTCATGAGCCGCATCTATTCCGACAACGCCCAATCCATCGGCAACACGCCGCTGGTGCAGATCAACCGCCTGGGGCCCAAGGGCGTGACCATTCTGGCGAAAATCGAAGGGCGCAACCCGGGCTATTCGGTCAAATGCCGGATCGGCGCCAACATGATCTGGGACGCCGAGTCGCGCGGCGTGCTCAAGCCGGGCATGACCCTGGTCGAGCCGACCTCGGGCAACACCGGCATCGGTCTGGCCTTCGTCGCCGCCGCCCGTGGCTACAAGCTGATCCTGACCATGCCGGCGTCCATGAGCCTGGAGCGGCGCAAGGTGCTCAAGGCCCTGGGTGCCGAGCTGGTGCTGACCGAGCCGGCCAAGGGCATGAAGGGCGCCATCGCAGAGGCCGAGGCACTGGTTGCGGCCAACCCCACGACCCACTTCATGCCTGCGCAGTTCGACAACCCGGCCAACCCGGCCATCCACGAGAAGACCACCGGCCCGGAAATCTGGAACGATACCGACGGTGCGGTAGATGTGCTGGTGGCGGGCGTCGGCACCGGTGGCACCATCACCGGTGTGTCGCGCTACATCAAACAGCAGCGTCACAAGCCAATCCTCTCGGTGGCGGTGGAGCCGATCGCCTCGCCGGTGATCAGCCAGGCGCTGGCCGGCGAGGAAATCAAGCCCAGCCCGCACAAGATCCAGGGCATCGGTGCCGGCTTCGTGCCGAAGAACCTCGACCTGTCCATCGTCGACCGCGTCGAGCAGGTCGGCGACGACGAGGCCAAGGCCATGGCACTGCGCCTGATGCAGGAAGAGGGCATCCTCTGCGGCATCTCCTGCGGCGCCGCCATGGCCGCCGCCGTGCGCCTGGCCGAGAAGCCGGAGATGCAGGGCAAGACCATCGTGGTGATCCTGCCGGACTCGGGCGAGCGCTACCTGTCGAGCATGCTGTTCAGTGATCTGTTTACCGAGCAGGAGTTGCAGCAGTAAGTCTATCTCCGGGCCGGATCGGCAGTGCCGGGCGCTATAATCGCGCCTTCTTGGTAAAGCGGTACTTCCGATGTCTGTCGATCTGGCCCGTACCTTTCTTGAAATCACCCGCTGCGGCAGCTTCGTCGGTGCGGCGGAGCGTTTGCACCTGACCCAAACGGCCGTCACCGCGAGGATCCAGAGTCTGGAAAGTCAGCTCAACTGCAGCCTGTTCGTACGCAACCGGTCCGGTGCGAAGCTGACGCCCAACGGTGAGGCCTTCGTCGATTTCGCCAATCGTATGGTATTGGCCTGGGAGGCGGCACAGCAGGAACTGCCATTACCTGATGACTGTGCTGAGATACTGCATATCGGGGCCGAACCGAGTCTGTGTAATCCACTGATGCTGCGTTGGGTTTGCGCGTTACGCCAGACGATGAACAAGCATGCCGTGCACAGCCATATTGGTGAGGGCAGCAACCTGGTACATCGCCTAGAGCAGGGCGGGCTGGATGCCGTGTTGGTCTACCAGCCCCTGTACTGGCCGGGCATGCAGGTTGAGTTGCTTATGGAAGAGCGCCTGGTGCAGGTGCGCAATCCACGCCAGCCGCTGCCTTATGTCTACGTCGACTGGGGTGAGGACTTTCGTCAGCGCCACAACGCGGCGTTGCCTGGCTATGCACGCCCGGCCGTGAGCTTCAATCTGGGGCCGTTGGCCCTGCAGTACATTCTGGATGTCGGCGGCTGCGGTTATTTCCGTCGGCGGGTGGTGCAGAGCCATGTGGATAGCGGTCTGCTGGAGTGGGTGGAGCAGGCACCGGAGTTCACCTATCCGGTCTATCTGGTGTATCCCCGCGAGCGAAGCTCGACGGCGCTACTCCAGGCACTCGATACCCTGCGCCAGGTAGCCGGAGCCGACAGCGACTGGTCGCAGCGCTGGGATCCGATGATCTGAAAGGGCTATTCCCAGAGTCAGCCCAGTCGCTCCAGAACGTCGCGCTGTAACGCGGCGATCAGGTCAGTCTGGGTGATGATGCCGATCAAGCTGCCGTCCTCCAGTACCGGCAGGCAATGCAGCCCCTGGCTGGATAGCAGGGGTATCAGCTCTACCACATGGGCTTTGCTGTCGATATAGCGCACCGGGCTGCTCATCAACTCCGCCACCTTGATGCTGCGCCGGGGTCGCAAGGAGAACCGACGGGTATCCTGTGTCTGGCTGATCAGGTCCACCAGGCTGACGATGCCGACCAGGCGCTGGCCGTCGAGCACCGGCAGGCTGCGCAGGCGATGGTGACGCAGCATCTCCAGAGCCTGCTCGCGCGTCGTTTGTGGCGAGACGCAACGCAGGTCCCGCGACATGATCTGCTCCACCAGCATCGAGCCCATGTTGCGTTTGAGGGCTTGGCGCTCGGTGGCGTGGATCAGGTGCGCCAGGTCCTCGCGGGTAATGTCGACGAACTCACCGAACTCTTGCAGGGCTTGGTCGAGGTCGGCTGTGGAGATGCCGACGCGATAGGTCGGTAACGGGTCGCGGGTGTTGTGCAGGTCGGTACGCTCGGCACGGTTCGGATAGCGCACTCCCGTGAGGTTGTTGTAGATCAGTGCGCAGATCAGCAGGCAGGTGACTATGCCAAGGATCGGCAGCAGCAACATGAAGCCCTGCTGGCGGACGAGGTCCTCGCTAAGCAGCAGGCACAGCGTCAATCCGCCTGCCGGCGGGTGTAGACAGCGCAGTACGCTCATCGCCAGCAGGCTAATGCCCAGGGTCATGGCGCTGGTCATCAATGAGAAGCCCAGGTAATGGCTCGCGCCGATAGCGATCATGGATGCGCTCAGGTAACCAGTCAGCACCGACCAGGGCTGGGCCATGGTTCCTGATGGCACGGCGAACAGCATGATGGTGCTGGCAGCCAGCGGGCCGTACAGGTGCATGAGTGTCTGCTCGGGAAGCAGTTGTAGACCGAGCAGCAGGCTCAGCGAGAGGCCGCTTACGGTGCCGATGATGACGCGGAGCCACTCGCGTGGTGTGGTGGCTGCCATCGCCGGGGCTAACCAGGCCAAGTGGTTTTTCCGGGAGTTTTGAGCGTTCATGCTTTTGCGCTTCAGTTGAATAAAAAGAGTCTCCCCGTTGAGCGGTGAGACTCGAATGCGCTTTGTGAGCGCTAGGAGCGCCCGTCCCTGGGCTAGGAGTCAGGCGTTCAGAGCGCCAGATTCAGCAGGCTTGGGCTCTTCCGGTATTTCATCGGCGAAGGGTAGGAGGGCGGCCTGTTGCAGTTCATCGGCCGGCAGGGACAGGGCGCGCACAGAGATCCACGTAACCAATAGGCTCAGGGCGAAAAAGATCACGAGGCATACTCCTTCAGGTGGGCCGGATGGACTTCAGCGGCACCAGTCCTAATGGTTCGCCAGCAGTTCCAGGCCATCAGCAGCATGCCACTGGCGAACACCGCGCCTCCCGCCAGGCGCACCACATAGCCGAAATGACTGGCTTCCAGGGCCTCGACGAAGGAGTAGGTGAGGGTGCCGTCCTCGTTCACCGCGCGCCACATCAGGCCCTGAGTGATGCCGTTGACCCACATGGCGGCGATGTACAGCACGGTGCCGATGGTGGCCAGCCAGAAATGCGCGTTGATCAAGCCGATGCTGTGCATCCGCTCGCGCCCCCATAGCCTGGGGATCATGTGGTAGAGGGTGCCGATACTGATCATCGCGACCCAGCCCAGCGCGCCGGCATGGACGTGCCCGATGGTCCAGTCGGTGTAGTGCGACAGCGAGTTGACGGTCTTGATGGCCATCATCGGACCTTCGAAGGTGCTCATGCCATAGAAGGCCAGGGACACCACAAGAAAGCGCAGGATCGGGTCGGAGCGCAGCTTATGCCACGCGCCGGAGAGGGTCATCATGCCGTTGATCATGCCACCCCAGGACGGTGCCAACAGAATCACCGACATCACCATGCCCAGCGTCTGTGCCCAGTCGGGCAGGGCTGTGTAATGAAGATGGTGAGGACCGGCCCAGATATACAGCGCGATGATGGCCCAGAAGTGCACGATGGACAGGCGGTAGGAGTAGATCGGACGTCCTGCCTGTTTGGGCACGAAGTAGTACATCATGCCGAGAAAGCCCACCGAGAGGATGAAACCGACCACGCTGTGGCCATACCACCACTGGATCATCGCATCGGTAGCGCCGGAGTATAGCGGGTAGGACTTCAGTGCGGTCACCGGCAAGGCCAGGTGGTTGATCACGTGCACCATGGCCGTCACCACGATAAAGGCGCCATAGAACCAGTTGCCCACATAGATGTGGCGGATCTTGCGCGCAGCTATGGTGCCGAAGAACAGGTAGGCGTAGGCAACCCAGACGATGGTCACCCACAGAGCGATCGGCCATTCCATCTCGGCATACTCCTTCGAGGTCGTGTAGCCGAGCGGGTAGCTGACCACCATCGCCACCATCGCGGCCTGCCAGCCCCAGAATACGAAACTGGCCAGGCTGTCGGAGATCAGGCGGGCCTTGCTGGTGCGCTGCACCACATAGAACGAGGTCGCGAACAGGGCTCCGCCACCAAAGGCGAAGATGACCAGGTTGGTATGAATCGGGCGGATGCGTCCAAAGCTGAGCCAGGGCAAGCCGAAATTGAGCTCGGGCCAGACCAGTTGCGCGGCGATGAATACGCCCATGCTCATGCCGAGAATGCCCCACAGTAGGGTCATCAGGGTGAACTGGCGGACGACGGTGTAGTTGTAGATTGGAGCGGGGAGGGCGTCTTCAGGAGAAATCATTGCCGGAGATCCATTGCACGCTACGGGGCATCGAAAGGCCTGTCAGGACGGCTTGCCGGACTAGCCCCGGAGCGGGGCGTCGGAATGGGCGAACGTGGTCCTGAACTCTCGTGAAGTTCAGGGTGCCGGCTGACAGGCTGGCGTAGTGTGTGGAACCCGAATACTCAAGACAAACTAATAATATTGAGCGATAGCATCATAAAAAATGAACTAATCACAGCTCCTCAACATATCTTCTCGCAGGTAAAGACTTAAGGCCTTGATGGGCGTCAAGACCGGGCAAGGGGGAGATCAGGCGTTACGCCTGCTGGCGATAGGCGCGGTCTGACGCACCACCAGCCACAGCGCCACACCGATCAGCAGGCAGCCGGGCAGGTAGTCCCAAGTCAGCGGTTCGCCCAGCAGCAGGGCGCCCCACAGTACGCCGAAGGGCGGGATCAGGAAGGTGGTGGTGCTGGCCTTGATCGGCCCGATGTCGGCCAGCAGGCGGAAGTACAGGACATAGGCGAAGGCGGTGCAGACCAGGCCCAGGCCGGCCAGCGACAGCCATACCGTGGGCCCGCCCCAGCTGGTGGGCGGCTGCCAGGCCAGGCTGCCGGCGAACAGCGGCAGCTGGAACAGGCTGGCACCGACCAGGCTGGCGAAGGCCACCAGGCGGTTGTCTAGGCCCAGTGGGCCGATCCAGCGGCGGGTGAGGAAGCCAGCGAAGCCGTAGCAGGTGGTGGCCACCAGGCACGCGGCAGCGCCCAGCAGCAGCGGCAGGTCGAAGTCCACCGGGCCGGTGCGGGTCAGCACGGCCACGCCGAACAGGCCGAGCGCCACGCCGGCGGCCTTGCTTGTGGTCAGCCCCTCGCTGAAGAACAGCGCGCCGATCAGTACGCCCATCAGCGGCGTGGTGGCGTTGAAGATCGACGAGTAGCCGGCCGGCAGCACCAGCGCTGCCAGGCAGTACATCACCGAGGGCAGGCCGGCGTTGATCACGCCGAGGATCAGGCAGGCGCGAAACTTGCCCTGATAGTTCCACAGCGGCCGCATCAGCAGGAGGAAGGCCAGCAGGCCGAGGGCGCCGAGGCTGGCACGGAAGAAGGCGGTCGGCAGGCTGCCCAGCACCGGCACGGCGATGCGCATGAACAGGAAGCTGGCGCCCCAGATGGCGGCGAGCAGCAGCAGGCGGAACAGGTCGGCGGCGTTCATCAACGGCTCCAGGCAGGAGCCGCCAGATTACGCCGCCCGGCAGACGGCGCAATCCGCAGCTGACTTTCAAATCGGCCGTACAGATGCATTCGCACGGCCGTGGTCATGGCTCAGAAGGTCTTGCTGGCGCTGACCACCAGGTCGGCGCCGCACAGGTCTTCGTAGCCGGTGAAGCTCAGGCACTCGGCATCGGACAGGTCGGTATCGACATAGCTGAGGCCCCAGGTGATGCCGGCCAGCTCGCGGTTGAGCGAGACCTGCCAGTTGTCGTAGTCCTCGCGCGAGTCGCTGTAGTCGGCGTTGAAGAACACCCCGTCCTTGTAATCGACGTTCTCCCAGCGCAATTCCAGGCCGATCTCCAGCGGCAGCTGGGTGCGGTAGCCGGCGTAGCGGCTGAAGGCGGTGTCGTCGGTGTCGTGGGAATGCTTGCCGCCGACGAAGAAGCCGTAGGCCTCCAGCGTCAGGTAGATGTCGCTGCCGTTGAACTGGCCTTCGCCGGGGAAGGTGTAGTGGTTGTAGTAGGTATCCAGGCTGATGGCGTCGGTGATCTGCCAGTAGTAGCCGAGGTAGTAGTCGATCTCCTGGCGGGTGCCGAAGCGGTCGTCGTTTTCCCAGTCGTAGCCGAAGTCGACGTTGCTGGTCCACACCCCGGCGTACAGGCCGCTGGCGTGGCTGAGCATCAGGTCGAGCTGGGCGGCGGGGTCGCCGAGGGTCTGCGAGATGCCGCTGTTGCGGTAGTCGCTGTAGATTCCCGGGGTGATGGCCAGGGCGAACTGCTCGTTGAGTTCGATGGCCTGGGCCTGCAGGGTGCCGCCGGCCGCGATGGCCAGGGCGAGAAGGTGCTGGATGCGCATGGAAGAGCCTTGTGTTGTGGTTGTTAGGTCGGCAGTTCGAAGGCGAACCGCTCCGCCGCGCGCCGCAGGGCGCACGGTGAAGGCGGCGGATGGGTCTTATTCGGCGTGTGCGATGGTGGCGCCGGCCTGGTACACCGGCTTGCCGGCGAACCAGGTCTGCAGCACCCGGGTGTCGAACAGCTCGGCGTCGCTGACCGTGAAGATGTCGCGGTCGAGGACGATCAGGTCGGCCTGCTTGCCGGGCGCCAGCGAGCCGATACGGTCCTCCAGGCGCAGGGCCTTGGCGGCATTGATGGTGTAGGCACGCAGCATGGTTTCACGGTCGATGCTCTCGGCGGCGTTGAGCACGCCGAGCGGGCCTGTGCGGGTGCTGGCCTGGGCGATGGCGTTCCACGGGTTGGGACTGGACACCGGCCAGTCGCTGGCCCCGGCGATGGTGGCGCCGGCCTTGTGCAGCGAGCGCGCCGGGTACTGGTAGCGGTAGGCGAAGGCGCTGACGTAGGGCTTGACCAGCTCCTCGGTGTAGCTCTCGGCGGTGGCCCACAGCAGCTGCATGGAGGCGATTACGCCGAGCTCCCTGAAGCGCGCGAACTCCTTGGGGTTGACCAGCTGCAGGTGGGTGATGCTGTGCGGCAGCGCCTTGGCATTGTGCTGGCGGGCGTACTGCACGGCATTCAGCGACTCCCGTACCGCCCTGTCGCCGACCGCATGCATGTGCACGATCCAGCCGCGCTGCTCGGCCGCGACCAGCAGCGGGCCGAAGCCCTGCGGGTCGATCAGCAGCTGGCCCTGCTTGTGGCTGTTGGTGTACGGGTCGATCACCGCGGCGGTCTGCCCCGGATATTCGAGGATGCCGTCGACGAACACCTTGAGGCCGGGGAAGGTCAGGTTGGGCACGCCTTCGAACTGGCGCATCACCTCGGCCTGCACGGCGAGGTCCTCGGGCTTGCTCTGCGGGTGGGTCAGCAGCAGGGCGGCCACGTGCACGTTCAGCTCGCCTTTCTCGGCCAGCTCGCGGTACAGCGGCAGCACGCCGAGGTCGCGGGTGGTGGGGCGCATCTCGAACAGCGACTGCTCGCCGCCGCCATTGGCCGCGGCATCCATCCAGGCGGTGACGCCCACCTCCAGGTTCAGGCGCACCGCCTCGCGGGCGGCCTTCAGCATCAGTTCATGGGAGGGTTTGGGCAGCTGGCTGCGCACCCGGTCCCAGCCGGTTTCGCTGAGGTAGCCGGTGGGTGTCAGGTCCGCCTCGTGCTCGATGTAGCTGGCTTCCTTGGCGTCCAGGGTCTTGATCAGCGCGGCGTCGATGCCGACGCGCCGCAGCATGGCCTGGTTGGCCCAGCCGGTGTGGCCGTCGATGCCGTCCAGCACCAGCGGCTGCTCGGCCCAGCGGCCCTGGTTGAAACGCTTGGCCAGCGCGCGGCTGTCCTTCCAGTAAGCCGAGCTGACGCCGCTGATGGCGATGATGTCGTCCAGGCGCGCGGTGCCGGCCGCGTCCTGCGCGAGGATCCACTGTTCCAGTTCCGCCAGCGGCTTGACCTCGTCATAGAGGTTGGCGCGCAGGCTGGCCAGGGCGCCCATCACCGGGTGGCTGTGGGTGTCGATCATGCCCGGCATCAGCACCTTGCCGGCCAGGTCGATGCGCTGGGTGCTGGCGTCGGCCAGGGCGAGGATGGCCGCGTCGCTGCCGACCTGGAGAATCCTGCCGTCGTCCACGGCGATGGCCTGGGCCCTGGGCTGGCTGGCCTCGGCGGTAAACACCTGGCCGTTGTAAAGCACTATGTCGGCGGCGGCCATGGCTTCCAGGGTGGAAAAAGCTAGTGCACTTGCCAGTAACGCTCTTTTCACAGCAGACCCCTTGTTTTTATTGATCTGCCGGCGAGACTAGCGAGCATGGGGGACGGGCAGAATGGCCTGTTCGCGCAAAATCCTTTTGCCTGGTAGGAAACGACCATGGACAAGTTCAGTGCCCTCGGCATGTTCGTCGCCACGGCCGAGCAGGGCAGTTTCAGCCGCGCCGCCGAGCTGCTGGGCAAGACGCCTTCGGCCCTGACCAAGGCCGTCGGCCACCTGGAGCGCGAGCTGGGCGCGCAGCTGTTCGAGCGCAGCACCCGGCGCATCGTGCTGACCGAGGCTGGGCGCCTGTATCTGGACACCGCGCGCCAGGTGCTGCAGCGCCTGCACGAGGCGGGCGAGGAAATCGGCCAGCTGCAGCACGGCCTGCACGGCAGCCTGCGGCTGACCGCGCCGCTGGCGTTTGGGCAGGCCTTTCTCGATCAGGTCTGTGCCGGCTTCCTGACCGAGTACCCGCAGATTCGCCTGCGCGTCGACCTGTGCGACGACTTCGTCGACCTGGTCGAGGCCGGTTACGACCTGGCGCTGCGCGAGGGGCCGAGCGACCTGCCGGGGCTGATCGCGCGGGTGGTCGGCAAGAACCGCATCTGCCTCTCCGCCAGCCCGGCGTACCTGGCGCGCAACCCGCTACCGCTGACGCCGCAGACCCTGGAACAGCACGACTGGCTGATGTACGCCCACCCGGCGCTTGGACGCGACGGCTGGTGGGTGGTGCGCGACGGCGTGCGCATCCGCCTGCCGCACCCGCAGCGGGTGCGCCTGGAGAGCGACAACTACGACCTGCTACTGGCCAATGCCGTGGCCGGCAACGGCGTGCTGCACACCCCGCTGTGGAGCGTTGCGCCTCATCTGGCCGATGGCCGCCTGGTGCGGCTGATGGCGGACTACCAGATCGAGCCGGACGCCTTCGGCGAAGACATCCTCGCCGTCTATCCCAGCCACCGCCGTGCCACCGGCAAGGTGCAGGCCTTCATCGATTACCTGCAGCGATTTCTGGCCTTCACCCTGGAGGCTGACCGCTAGGGTCAATTGCGCCGAGCGCTTGGGTCATTGAGGGGCGGCGAGGGCGGGTCTACCTTGAACCAGCCCGGCGGGGCAGATAACAACAAGAAGGGACGCCCGCATGACCGAACAACTGCCGCTAGAACGTTTCCAGCACTGGTGCGAGCGCACGCCCGAGCGGGTCTGGCTGCGCCAGCCGGTGGCCGGCCACTGGCATGACTTCACCTGGCGCCAGGTCGACGAACAGGCGCGGCGCCTGGCCAGCGGCCTGCAGGCCCTGGGCTGCGCGCCAGGCGACCGGGTGGCGATCCTGGCGAAGAACTGTGCCGAGTGGTTCATCAGTGATCTGGCCATCATGATGGCCGGGCTGATCAGTGTGCCGCTCTATCCGCTGCAGACCGCCGAGAGCATCGCCTACGTGCTGGAGCATGCCGAGTGCCGGGCGATCATCCTCGGCAAGTTGGACGAACCGGACAAGCTGGAGGGGGCCATCGGCGCGCAGGTGGCGCGCATCGCCATGCCCTATCCGACCCTGCGCGCCGACTACCAGTGGCACGAGTTGCAGGCCCATGCGCCGCTGCAGCAGGTGCACCGGCAGCAGGGCGACGAGCTGCTCAGCATCCTCTACACCTCCGGTACCACCGGCCAGCCCAAGGGCGTGATGCTGTCGGCGCGGGCCATGGCCTTTTCCGCCGCCAATGCCTGCGCCGAGATGAGGATGAACGAGCGCGACCAGTTCTTCTCCTACCTGCCGCTGTCGCACGCCGCCGAACGCTTCCTGGTGCAGATGAACAGCCTCTACGCCGGCGCGGCGGTGGCCTTCGTCGAGTCGCTGGAGACCTTCGCCGCCGACCTGCAGCACGTGCGCCCGACCGTGTTCTTCTCGGTGCCGCGGCTGTGGACGCGCTTCCAGCAGGGCGTGCTGGAGCGCCTGCCGCAACGCAAGCTGGACCTGTTGCTGCGCCTGCCGCTGCTCGGCAGCCTGGTGGCGCGCAAGATCCGCCGTGGCCTGGGCCTGGACCGGGCGCGCATCCTGGTGTCCGGCGCCGCCGCGATTTCTCCGGGGCTGCTGGAGTGGTACCGGCGCATCGGCCTGACCATCTGCGAGGGCTACGGCATGACCGAGAACTTCGCCTACGGCTGTTTCAACCGGCCCGGCCAGGTGCGCTTCGGCACGGTCGGGCGGCCCATGCCCTTCCTCGAAATGCGCCTGGCCGACAGCGGCGAGGTGCTGTTCCGCAGTCCGACCCTGATGCAGGGTTACTACCGTGAGCCGCAGCTGAGTGCCCAGGCCCTGGAGGGCGGCTGGCTGCACACCGGCGACAAGGGCGAGGTGGATGCCGACGGCTACCTGCGCATCACCGGGCGGGTCAAGGACATCTTCAAAACCAGCAAGGGCAAGTACGTGGCGCCGGCGCCGATCGAGGGCGAGATCGCCAAGAACACCTGGGTCGAGCAGGTCTGCCTGATGGGCAGCAACCGCGACCAGCCGCTGGCGCTGATCGACCTGTCGCCGGCAGCCCGGGCCCAGGCCCGCGAGCAGATCGTCGGCGACCTGCTGGCGACCCTGGAGCGCCTCAATGCCGCGCTGCCGGCGCACGAGCGCCTGAGCCATCTGCTGCTGGTGAGCGAGAGCTGGACCGTGGATAACGGCAGCCTGACGCCGACCCTGAAGATCCGCCGCAACGTGCTGGAGGCCCGCTACGCCGAGTGGGTCGCCCGCCTGCCGCATCAACCTGCTGTTCACTGGGAAGACTGAATATGAAAGGCCCGTTGTCCTCGCTGAAAGTCCTCGACTTCTCCACCCTGCTGCCGGGGCCGTTCGCCTCGCTGCTGCTGGCCGACCTGGGCGCCGAAGTGCTGCGCATCGAATCGCCGACGCGCATGGACCTGGTCCGTGTGCTGCCGCCGCATGTCGATGGCGTGTCCGCCAGCCATGCCTACCTCAACCGCAACAAGCGCTCGCTGGCGCTGGACCTGAAGCAGCCCGAAGCACTGGAGGTGGTGCGCCGCCTGGTGGCCGAATACGACATCGTGCTGGAGCAGTTCCGCCCCGGAGTGATGGACAAACTCGGCCTCGGCTATGAAGCGCTCAAGGCGATCAACCCGCGGCTGATCTATGTCTCCATCACCGGCTACGGCCAGACCGGGCCGTACAAGGACCGCGCCGGCCACGACCTCAACTACCTGGCGCTGAGCGGCCTCGCCAGCTACACCGGGCGCCGCGACAGTGGTCCGCTGCCGCTCGGCATGCAGGTGGCGGATATCGCCGGCGGCTCCCTGCACGGGGTGATCGGCCTGCTCGCCGCGGTGATCGCTCGGCACAGCACGGGGCAGGGCCAGCATGTCGACATCAGCATGACCGACTGCGCCTTCAGCCTGCACGCCATGGCTGGCGCCGGTTTCCTCGCTGCCGGCCAGGAGCCGGACATGGAGAACCAGGCGCTCAACGGTGGCAGCTTCTACGACTACTACCGCACCCGCGACGGCCGCTGGCTGTCGGTGGGCAGCCTGGAGCCGCAATTCATGCAGCAGTTCTGCGCCGCCATCGGCCGCCCGGAGCTGGCCGCCCTGGGCCTGTCGCCCAAGGACCAGAAGGCGCTCAAGCGCGAGATCGAGATCGAGATCGAGAAGCACGACCTGGCCGACTGGCAGCAGCGTTTCGCCGCACTGGATGCCTGCGTCGAGCCGGTGCTCAAGCTGTCCGAGGCGGTCGAGCACCCGCAGCTCAAGGCCCGTGGCGTGGTCACCGAAGTACCGCGCGAGGGCAGGGCAGCGCAACGCCAGCTGGCCTGCCCGATCCGTTTCTCCGCAGGGCTGGAGCCGCCCCGGCATATCGGCGTGGCGGTCGGTGCGCACAGCGACGAGGTGCTGCGCGAGCTGGGTTACGACGCCGAGCAGATCGCTGCGCTCAGGGCGAGCAAAGCGCTGGCATAGGGGCTCGACGACCTTCACTCACTGCACTAGCCTTGCCTCCTTTTGCCAAGGAGGCGAGCTATGGTCAGGTCGATTTGGATGTCTCTGGTACTGCTTTTGAGCACGTTTGCCTTTGCGGAGGAAGACCCTTGCTCCCTGGGTAGTGCGATGGCTACCAGTGCATGCCAAGGGCCCAAGTGGAAAGCCGCTGAGCAGGAGCTGCAGGCCAGTTATGACCTGCAGGTGGCTCACGTAAAGGAGCAGAGCCCTCATCTGTTGCCGGATCTTGTGCAGGCTCAGCGCACCTGGATCCGCTTTCGCGAGCAGTACTGCAGCGTGTACGCCCGCGACCGGGTGGAGGGCAGCAGCTGGACCGGCTTCTGGGAGGCTGAGTGCATGGCCGACGAGGCGCGCAGGCGCACTCAATCGATCAAGCACATGCTCGAAGTGGGCTATTGACCCAGCGGGTCACTCCACTCGCTGCTCGCCGCTAAACACCAGGGTCGCGCGGCAGCGTCGGCAGAAGTAGCGGCGGCCCTGGCCCACCAGACCATGGCGCTGGGCGGAGAAGGGGAACTCGCCGTCCGGGCACTGGCACAGGTAGAGGTAGCGGGTGACCTTGCGCCGGCCCACGTCATAGTTATGGCAGCGCTCCGGCGGCAGTTCGTAGACGCCGCGCATGATCAGCTGCCACTCCTCGCCATGCGGCTGGATGCGCGGGCCGAACAACTGGTGTGCGACCAGATGAGCGACTTCGTGGGCCACCGTCTGCTTGAGGAAGTGCTCGCGGTTTTCCGCGTAGAGCTTGGGGTTGAAGCGCAGCAGGTTTTCCTGCAGGTGCGCAACGCCGGCCTTCTGCCCGCGCAGCTTGAAGCTGACTTCGGGGCGAGGGAATGAGCGTTTGAAGAAGTCTTCGGCCAGTTGGTAGCAGGCTTCGACGCGGGCATGGAGCAAATCGGGCATGCGGCGATTATGCCGCGTCCAGGGGCGCCATAAAACACGAAGCCGCCCGAAGGCGGCTCCCTGTGGCGGCAGGCCGGGTTTCCAATCAGTTGGTGTAGACCGGCCCCACGCCGAAGCCCCAGAGAATCACCGAGCAGGCGATCATCGCCACCAGCACCACCAGGCCTACGGCCAGTACCGAGCTGGAGAACATGAAGCCTTCGTCCTGGGGAATGCCCATGAAGGTGGGAATGCCTGCATACAGCAGGTAGACCGTGTAGCAGATGGCGGCCGTGCCGATGAACATGCCCAGCCACAGGCTCGGGTAGAGTGCGGCGACACCACCGATGAACAGCGGGGTGGCACAGTAGGCGGCGAACACCACGCACTGGGTCATGGTCGGGCTGGAGTCGTAGGTACGCGCCATCCAGTGGATGAAGGCGCCCATCACGGCCACACCGGCCAGCATCGCCAGGTAGGACATGATGGTCATCTGCAGCGCGCTTTCGGCGGTGAGTTTGACCGGATCGCCATCGCCGATGGTCCAGCCCACTTCGGTGGTACCGAAATAGGCGCAGAGCGCGGGAATGGCAGCGAGAATCAGGACGTGGGTCAGGTACATGTGGCTGATGCTTTCTTCCTCGCCACGGATTTCCTGCCACTCTTGGTCGGGATGGGTGAAGAGCCCCCAAACATGGTGGATCATGCAGACACCTCCTCTTTTTATTGTCGATCGCCCCGAGCGTAGCGCCCGGTGTGCGTGCTCAGCAGCGCCGGGTGCAGGCCGAATTAAGTGCGACCGTATGCCGCAGTATAGGAGAAGGCTGGAGTCCGCGTGAGCCGTGGCTTTAGAGCGAATTGCTCTCTATCTGTCAGCCGTAATAGCGCTCAAGTATTTCCATCGCCAGGTTGATCGATTGCAAGCGCTCCGTGCTGCCGCCGCGATCCGGATGGTGCTGGCTCACCAGCTGGCGGTAGCGCAGCTTGATAGCGGCGAGATTGAGCGGCTGGTCGCCATTGAGCTCGAACAGTTCCAGGGCCGCGCGTTTCTCGTCGCCGCCCTGCATGCGCGTCCAGAAACTGGCCAGCAGCTTTTCCACGTCGCGCTCGGTGGTGTCGCGCAGATTGTTCAGATTGAGATAGTAGTCACGCAGCGGGTCGTGCTCGGCCAGGCCTTCGCCGCCGCTGTGCCAGGGCTGCAACTGCACGCACAGCGGGCTGATCTGCAGGTGCGCTTCCTCGCGCCCCCAGAGGCGCTCGCGTAACAGGTACAGGGCGTTGAACAGCAGGAAGTGGGTGCGGAACAGCACCAGCTTGTCGTCCAACCCGAGGTTGGGGATATGCGTGGAGTGGCGCGCCTTGAGTTGCTGGATCAGCTGGAATTCGCTGATGCCGGCGGGGGCGGCGCGCAGCAGTTCGTGCAGTTGCTCGGCAAGGTCGAGCGCAGGATCGAGATCGTTGTTCATCGGTTGAGCCTAACACGGGCTGCCGTGCGCCGGCTTTGTGCGTAAAATAGCCAGCTTTTCGCCTTCACCCCGGATTTCCCAGCACCATGCCCAGCACCCTATCGGTCAACCAGAACAAACTGCAGAAGCGCCTGCGTCGCCAGGTCGGCGAGGCCATTGCCGACTTCAACATGATCGAGGACGGCGACAAGGTGATGGTCTGCCTGTCCGGTGGCAAGGACAGCTATACGATGCTCGACGTGCTGCTGTACCTGCAGAAGGTGGCGCCGATCCAGTTCGAGATCGTGGCGGTGAACATGGACCAGAAGCAGCCCGGCTTCCCCGAGCACGTGCTGCCGGCCTACCTGGAATCCATCGGCGTGCCGTACCACATCATCGAGAAAGACACCTACTCGGTGGTGAAGGAGAAGATCCCGGAGGGCAAGACCACCTGCTCGCTGTGCTCGCGCCTGCGCCGCGGCACCCTGTACACCTACGCCGACGAGATCGGCGCGACCAAGATGGCCCTCGGTCACCATCGTGACGACATCCTCGAGACCTTCTTCCTCAACATGTTCTACGGCGGCACGCTGAAGGCTATGCCGCCCAAGCTGCTGTCCGACGATGGGCGCAACGTGGTGATCCGCCCGCTGGCCTACTGCAGCGAGAAGGACATCGAGGCCTACTCGGTGATGAAGGAATTTCCGATCATCCCGTGCAACCTGTGCGGCTCGCAGGAGAACCTGCAGCGCCAGGTGGTCAAGGAAATGCTCACCGAGTGGGAGCGCAAGAGCCCGGGCCGTACCGAGATCATGTTCCGCGCCCTGCAGAACGTGGTGCCGTCGCAACTGGCCGACCGCAACCTGTTCGACTTCCAGAGCCTGAAGATCGACGACAGCGCCACGCCGCGCTTCCTCGATGTGATGAATCTGTGATCCCCGACCGGCCGCCCAGAGCGGCCGGTTTCGTTTCCGGGTGAGCTTTTGGTAGGGCGGTTGAAACCTGCGTAATCACACCGCGCGGGTTTCACCCGTCCTACATGGGCTCCATGATCATGCGCGCATGATCAGTTCAGGCACCGCCCGTTCCTCGACGAAACGCTCCTGCACCAGACGCCTCACCTCGGCTGCATCGCGAATGCGGTACCACTCGCCGCTCGGGTAGACGCTCAGGGTCGGCCCCTGGTCGCAGGGAAACTGGCACTGGGTGCGGGTGATATGCACGCCATCCTCGGTCTCCAGGCGCCCGACTGCCTTCAGCTCCTCGCGCAACAGCTTCCACAGCGGCAGGGCGCCACGCCGGGTGCAGCGCGGGCCGTTGCACAGCAGCACGCGATAGCGGTGCGGTGGGATGCACGACCAGGCGTGGGATTGCGGCAGCTGCGGCACGTCCACACAGCCCAGGTGCTTTTCCGGCTGTTGGATCAGTGCGGCCAGCGCCACCACGTCCTCGGCATTGCCGGCGCAGACGAACAGGCGGTCGGCGTGCTCGCCCCCCAGGGCTTGCAGCTCGCCGCGCAGCCAGTCCAGCTGCGGGCTGCCGCCGAGCGGGTCCAGATCCACGACCAGCAGCGGCAGTTCTTCGCCGCTCAGGCACTCGCGCACGTGCGTCCAGAGCGCGTCATAACCGGTGCTGGTTTCGAACAGATCGCTCAGCACGGCGGCGCCGAACTGTTCGCCGAACTGGCGGCGGATCAGCTCGGCGAAGCTGCCATGGTCGAGGTCGGGGCCGGCGAACAGGACACGGGCGTAGATTGAGGTCTTCATCGGGAATCTCGGAGCAGCGGCTGTAGCGCCTGCCACAGGGTGTCGGGATCGGCGAAGCTGCGCTCCACCTCGGGCAGTGGCGGGCGTTGCAGGATCAAAACCGGCAGGCCGCGCTCGCGGGCGACCTGCAGCTTGGCCTCGGTGGCGTTGCCGCCGCTGTTCTTGCTGATCAGCACATCGAAGCCCTCGTTGGCGAATAGCGTCCGTTCATCTTCGAGCGCGAACGGGCCGCGCGCGGCGATGCAGCGGGCGCGTGGGTGTTCGGGCTGGGCGTCGAGCAGGCGCAGGGTCCAGTGCTGGTGTACCGGGATTTCATCGAGGTGCGCCAGCGGTTCGCGGCCGAGGGTGAAGAGGGGCTTGCGGAAGGGCGCCAGCGCCGAGACCAGTGCGGCCCAGTCGGCTACCTCGCGCCAGTCGTCGCCAGGCTGCGGCTGCCAGCCGGGCCGGCGCAGCGCCCAGCAGGGTACTCCGGCCAGGCGCGCGGCCGCAGCGGCATTGGCGCTGATTTGCGCGGCATAGGGGTGGGTGACGTCCAGCAGCAGGTCGAAGCCTTCAGTGCGAATAAAATCGGCCAACCCTTCGGCACCGCCGAAGCCACCGACGCGCACCCGGCAGCTCAGATCCTCCGGCACCTTGCCCAGCCCGGCCAGGCTGTACAGGTGCTCGGGGCCCAGGCGCCGAGCCAGGCGCAGGGCGTCGCCGACGCCGCCGAGCAGCAGCACGCGGGTCATGGCTTGTGCACGTGCAGCAGGGTGATCGGCAGGGCGCTGCGCCAGGTGTCGAAATCGCCCAGTGGCTGCGCCTGGGCGATGGCGATGCGGGTCAGCTCGCCGCCGTGCTGTGCGCGGAAAGCCACCAGCATGGCCTCGCTCTGCAGGGTCACGGCATTGGCGATCAGCCTGCCGCCGGGCCTTAGCGCCTGCCAGCATTGCTCCAGCACGCCGGGCACGGTGACGCCGCCGCCGATAAAGATGGCGTCTGGTGCTTCCAATCCCTTCAGGGCCTGCGGTGCCTCGCCGGCCACCAGTTGCAGTTGCGGTACGCCGAGAGCGTCGCGGTTATGGGCGATCAGCTGCTGGCGTCCGGCATCAGCTTCGATGGCGATGGCGCGGCAGCGCGGGTGGCTGCGCAGCCACTCGATGCTGATCGAGCCGCAGCCGGCACCGACATCCCACAGCAGCTCGCCGGGGCGCGGCGCCAGGCGGGCCAGGGTGATGGCGCGCACGTCGCGCTTGGTCAACTGGCCGTCGTGGCGATAGGCGTCGTCGGGCAGGCCGATGGTCAGCGGCAGCGGCTGCACGCCGGCATCGGCCCGGCACTCGACGGCCAGCAGATTGAGTGCGGCCATCTCCTCCAGGCTCCAGCTTGCTGCCAGGCCATCGATACGGCGCTCCTGCGGGCCGCCCAGGTGTTCCAGCACGCTCAGGCGGCTGGCGCCGAAGCCGCGTTCGCGCAGCAAGGCGGCGAGCGCACCCGGGCTGCTGCCGTCGTTGCACAGGATCAGCAGACGCTGGCCGTCGTGCAGCTGGCGGGCGATGGCAGGCAGCGGGCGCGCCACCACCGACAGCAGGGTGACGTCCTGCAGTGGCCACCCTAGGCGCGCGGCGGCCAGCGAATAGGAGGAGGGCGCCGGCAGCACCAGCATCTCGCTCTCATCGACCTGGCGCGCCAGGCTGGCGCCGACGCCATAGAGCATGGGGTCGCCGCTGGCCAGCACGCAGGTCGGCGTGCCGCGCCGCCGTAATACCGGCTCCAGGCTGAAGGGGCTGGGCCAGGTCTGGCGCGGGGCGCGAATGCAGGGTGGCAGCAGGTCGAGCTGGCGCGGTGCGCCGACAATGCACTCGGCGCCCAGCAACGCGCGCCGCGCCGCCTTGCCCAGGCCGGCGTAACCGTCTTCGCCAATGCCCACCACTGTCAGCCAGGCCGTCATGCAGCTCTCCTTGCGGTGACGCGCGGGCTTGGCCCGGCGCCGGAAAAAGCGGGCATAATAGCGCCTTCGTCGGTGCCCATGAGACGGTTCACGATCTGGCGAGCTAGAGAAAAACCAGGCGAAAGGGGCTGAGGAAGCGGAGTTTACGAACGGTAAATGAGCATTCCGAAGCCGCTTTCAACGCAGTTTTTCCGACGCGCAGCAGATCGTGGCTCCTTACGGGCCTAAGAGGGAACATGGGTGAGCCTCGGCTCCAACCATGGCTGCCCCCGCAACTGTAAGCAGCGAGTCGCTCCGCACACACGCCACTGAGCAATCGGGAAGGCCGCGCCGCGATGACGACCTGCCAGCCAGGAGACCTGCCGACGACGCAGTCGCGAGTGCCAACATCGGGCGGGGTGTACCGATGCCAAGGAATCGCCCTGCCCGGGTGATGCCTCCGGTTCGGTCGCCGCGTCGTTTGTTGTCGGTGACCGCATGCAGCCAGTTGCTCCTGCCGCGTCTTTGTTGCGTCCCTCGGCCTGCCCGGGGTTATGGCGTGTCGTGCCCGCGCGCGATGGCGGCATTTGCCGCGTCAAGCTGCCCGGTGGGCTGCTGACCAGCGCGCAGGCCCGCGCCGTGGCCGAGGCCGCACGGCTCTGCGGCACTGGCGTGCTGGAGCTGACCAACCGCAGCAACCTGCAGTTGCGCGGCGTGCGCGACGAGAATCATGAACCGCTGGTGCAGCACCTGTTGGCCGCCGGCCTCGGCCCGCGCAACCCGGCTGCTGATGATGTGCGCAACCTGCTACTCAGTCCGGCGGCCGGGCGCGATCGCAGCGCGCACCTCGATACCCGCCCGCTGGCCGGCCGCCTGCTGGCGCTGCTGGAAAATACGCCCGAGTTTCACGCCTTGTCGGCCAAGTTCGCCCTCCAGCTGGACGGCGGCGAGGCCCTCGCCATGCTCGACCATCCCCACGACCTGTGGCTCAGCGCGTTGCCTGGCGGCACGCACCTGGCCTTCGGCCTGGCGGGCTGCCCGCGCGATGCGGCGCTGGGCGTGATTCCCCTGGCACAGGCGGAGCGACTGGTGGAGGCCGTGCTGCGGCTGTTCCTGCAGTTGGCCGGCGCGCATACCCGGATGCGCCAGCTGTTGGCTGAGCTGCCGGTGGAGCAGTTCCTGGCGCGCCTGCCATTGTCTGTGCAGCAGCCATGGGCCACTCCGCGGCGTCCGCGCTATGACAGCCCGCCGCTGGGGGCGCATGTGCAGGCGCAGTCAGGCTGGGTGATGCTGCTGGTCGGCGCGCCGCTCGGGAGGCTACACGCCGACCAGTTGAGTGCCCTGGCTGAACTGGCTGACTCCGAGGGCTGTGGCGAGCTGCGTCTCACGCCCTGGCAGGGGTTGCTGCTGCCGGACATACCTGGGAGCCGTCGAGCCTTCGTCGGCCAAGCCCTGCATGACCTCGGCTTGCTGCTGGAAACGCGCACGCCGCTGGCCCGCCTGCTCGCCTGCAGCGGCTTGCCCGGCTGCGCCAGGGCCCAGGCGGACACCAAGGCCGATGCCCGCGAGCTGGCTGAGCGCCTCCCGGCGCAGATCGCCCAGGTGCACCTGAGCGGCTGCCCGCGCAGCTGCGCCGCCGCTCATATCGCGCCTTATACGCTGCTGGCCCAGCCCGGCGGCCGTTACGACCTCTATCGGCGCGAGCAGGGCTTGGCCGGGTTCGGCCGCCTGTTGGCGCAATCCCTCGATATCGACCAAGCCGGCGAGCGCCTCGCCGCAGGAAGCCCCGAATGATCGATTACATCCGCGATGGTCAGGAGATCTACCGCCAGTCCTTCGCCACCATCCGCGCCGAGGCTGACCTCTCGGCGATCCCCGTCGACCTGGAAAAGCTCGCCGTGCGTTTGATCCACGCCTGCGGGATGGTCGATGTGGTGCAGGACCTGCGTTTCTCGCCCGGTGCCGGTGCCGCCGGCCGCGCCGCCCTGGCCAAGGGCGCGCCGATCCTCTGCGATGCGCGCATGGTGGCCGAAGGCATCACCCGCGCGCGCCTGCCGGCGAACAACCCGGTGATCTGCACGCTGCACGATAAGGACGTGCCGCAGCTGGCCCGCGAGCTTGGCAACACCCGCTCTGCCGTGGCTCTTGAACACTGGCGCGAGCACCTGGAGGGCAGCGTGGTGGTGATCGGCAACGCACCGACCGCGTTGTTCTACCTGCTGGAGATGCTCGACGCCGGCGCACCCAGGCCGGCGCTGATCTTGGGCATGCCGGTGGGCTTTATCGGCGCGGCCGAGTCCAAGGACATGCTGGCTGCCGATAGCCGCGGCGTGCCCTACGTCATCGTGCGCGGGCGCCGTGGTGGCAGCGCCATGGCCGCTGCCGCGGTGAACGCCCTGGCCACGGAGGTGGAGTGATGAAGGGACGTCTGCTCGGCCTCGGCGTCGGCCCCGGTGATCCGGAACTGATTACCCTCAAGGCTCTGCGCCTGCTGCAGTCTGCTCCGGTGGTGGGCTACTTCGTGGCCAAGGCCAAGGCCAACAAGGGCCAGGGCGGCAACGCCTTCGGCATCATCGAGGCTCATCTCACCACTGCGCAGCGCCGCCTGCCGCTGGTCTACCCGGTGACCACCGAGAAGCTGGAGCCGCCGCTGACCTACGAGGATGTGATCGCCGACTTCTACGACACCTGCGCCGTGCAGATAGCCGCCGAGCTGGATGCCGGCCGCGATGTGGCGGTGATCTGCGAGGGCGATCCGTTCTTCTACGGCTCCTACATGTACCTGCACGACCGCCTGGCCGAACGCTATGAGGCCGAGGTGGTACCCGGCGTGTGCTCAATGCTCGGCTGCGCCTCGGTACTGGGCACGCCATTGGTGTACCGCAACCAGTCCCTGAGCGTGCTCTCTGGCGTGCTGCCGGAGGAAGAGCTGGAGCAGCGCCTGCGCAGCGCCGAAGCCGCCGTGGTAATGAAGCTCGGTCGCAACTTCGACAAGGTGCGCCGCGTCCTGCAACGCCTCGGTCTGGCCGAGCGCGCCCACTATGTGGAGCGCGCCACCATGCACAACCAGCAGATAGTGCCGCTGGACCAGGTGGACCCGCTGGCCTCGCCGTACTTCTCCATGATCCTGGTGCCAGGGGAGAAGTGGCGTGGCTGAGTCCGTGAATCCTGCCGCCATCGTTATTCTCGGCACCTCGGCTCTAGAGACCGCACGCCGCGTGCGCGAGCGCTATCCGGCGGCGCGCATCCACGGCCTGGTTGGGCGGGTGGAGGAGGTAGACGAAAGCTACCGCGAGTTCGCCGAACACCTGCGCGCCTTGTACCGCGCCGGCACGCCGATCATCGCCCTGTGCGCCGCCGGCATCGTCATTCGCAGCCTTGCGCCGCTGCTGGCGGAGAAGGGCCTGGAGCCACCGGTACTGGCCCTGGCCGAAGATGGCAGCGCTGTGGTGCCGCTGCTCGGCGGCCTGGCTGGGGTCAATCGCCTGGCGCGCGAGCTGGGCGAGTTGCTGGCCGTGGCGCCGGCCATCACCACCAGCGGCGAGCTGCGCTTCGGCACCTGCCTGCTCGATCCGCCGGCGGGCTATGTCCTGGCCGACCTGGAGCAGGGCAAACGCCTGGTCAGCGATCTGCTCGGTGGCGCGCGCCTGCGTGTCGAGGGCGAGGCACCCTGGCTGGCGCAGGCCGACCTGCCGCTGCATGCCGAGGGCGAGCGCTGCCTGCGTATCGATGTGGCTGCCGCCAGTGACGACGATGCGCTGCTGATTCATCCGCGTCGGTTGCTGGCGCGTTGTGCCGAGCCTTCCGCCGAAACCGTTCGTACCGCATTGGCCGACGCCGGCCTGGCCGAGGCGGCCCTGGCCGCGCTGCTGGTAGAGGGAGAAGGGCGCGCGTTGCCGTTCGCCGAGCAGGCCGCCGCCGAGCTGAAGGTACCGCTGCGCTTTATCGACTCGACGGCCGCGCTGCCGCCGGCCTGCTATGAGGCGCCGGGGCTAAGCCTGCATCTGGCCGACAGCCCCGAGTCCGCGAGCGCCATCGGCCGCCCGCGCGGTCGCCTCAGCGTGGTCGGTATCGGCCCCGGCTGCGCCGAACTGCTGGCCCCGGCCGTGCGTCGCGCGCTGGATGAGGCCGAGGACGTGCTTGGCTACGAGACTTACGTGAGCATGGCTGGCCCCTATCGCGAAGGCCAGTGCCTGCATGCCAGCGACAACCGCGAGGAGCTGCAGCGCGCCGCCCATGCTTTCGAGCTGGCCGCGCAGGGGCGGCGGGTGGTGATGGTGTCGTCCGGCGACCCTGGCGTGTTCGCTATGGCCGCAGCCGTGATGGAAGCGCTGGAAGCCTCGTCCGACTCAGGCTGGCAGGGCGTCGAACTGGAGGTGCTACCCGGCATCTCCGCCGCCTTGGCTACCGCCGCCAAGGCCGGTGCGCCGCTGGGCCACGACTTCTGCCTGATCTCGCTGTCCGACAACCTCAAGCCCTGGGCGGTGATCGAGAGGCGCCTGCAGCACGCCGCTGCCGCCGACCTGGCCATGGCCTTCTACAACCCGATCTCCAAGGCCCGCCCCTGGCAACTCGGCCGCGCCATCGACCTGCTGCGCCAGCACCGCGAACCGCAGACCCTGGTGGTGCTCGGTCGCGACATCGGTCGCCCGGCCGAGGCCCTGCGCGTGCTTACCTTTGGTGAGCTGACCCCGGAGCTGGTGGACATGCGCACCCTGGTGATCATCGGCTCCAGCCAGACCCGCCGCTTCCCACGCCAGGGCGGCGGCGAGTGGGTGTACACGCCGAGGTGGTACCCGCAGGGCTGATTCGCATTGGCTACTCGGCCTTGAGTGCCTCGCCGATGGCATAGAAGTGCCCGCCGGCCACGTGGTGCAGGCTGCGCCAGGCCGGGTCGGCGGTCTCGAAGTGCCAGCGACCGTCGCTAAACACCCGGTCGTCCGCCCAGGCGCCCACGACCTGGCCGATGAATAGGTCGTAGGCGGCCTGGTTGTGCGGTTCGGCGATCAGCTCGCAGGCCAGCCAGGCCGAACAGCCCTGGACAAAGGGCAGGTCGTGGTCGGGTAGGTCGAACAGCTCGACACCGGCCTTGGCCAGCTTGTCCGGATCGTCCTTGAGGCTGTGGTTGCCGACCTGCTCGGTCAGCCGCAGCTGGGCAACGGTCGGCACTTGGATGACGAAGCGCCCGCTGCCTTCCAGCAATTCGCGGGTGCGTGTGGCCTCGTCCAGTACCACGGTCAGCTTGGGCGGGGCAAAGTCCAGGGCGCAGCACCAGGCCGCCGCCATCACGTTGTCGACGCCGGCATGGCGCGTCGAAACCAGCACGGTCGGGCCGTGGTTGAGCAGGCGGTAGGCCTTGGCCAGGTCGACGGGGGCGAGGTGCGGATGCATAGGGGCTCCAGAACACGAGGGATGCGCGATGCTGGCCTGTTACCGGCGGCAAGGCAACTGCGGGCATCCCGCCGGCTTATCGGGTGCGCCGACTTATGCCAAGCTATGCCCGCTTTCAGCCACGCTCCTGCCGCACACACCGCCATGCCCCTGATTACTACCGATATCCAGCAGTGCGCCGCCCGCCTGCGCGCCGGCGACCTGGTCGCCATGCCCACGGAAACCGTCTACGGCCTGGCCGCCGATGCCTGCCAGCCGGCGGCGGTGGAGCAGGTCTTCGCCCTCAAGGGGCGGCCGAGCAGTAACCCGCTGATCGTGCACCTGGCCAGCGCCGAGCAGGTCGGCCAGTGGGCCGCCGAGGTGCCGCCGGCGGCGCGACGGCTGATGGACGCCTGCTGGCCGGGGCCGCTGACCCTGGTGCTGCCGGCCCGTGACGAAGTCTCGCGCAGCGTCACCGCCGGCCAGGACAGCGTGGCCCTGCGCGTGCCGGCACACCCGAGCGCGCAGGCGCTGCTGGCGGCCTTCGCTGGTGGCCTGGTGGCGCCCTCGGCCAACCGCTACATGTCGATCAGCCCGACCAGCGCCGAGCATGTGGCGCAGCAGTTCGCCGACAGCGACCTGTGGATTCTCGACGGCGGCCCCTGCCAGGTGGGCCTGGAATCGAGCATCGTCAGCCTGTTGCCGGGCGACAGCCCGCGTCTGCTGCGGCGCGGCATGCTCGGCCAGGATCGGCTGGAGGCGTTGCTGGGCGAGCCGCTGGAAGGCAAGGCCGGCGCCGTGCGCGCGCCCGGCCAGCACCATCGTCACTACGCGCCCAGCACCACGACCCTGGCCTTCGTGCAGGCGCCTGCCGAGGCGTTGGCTTCGCCGCGCTGCGGCTGGCTCTGGTGTGGTGCCGCGCAGCCCAGCCAGGGACCAGCCTTGGATCTGGGCGCCGAGCCGCAGGCCTATGCCGCGCGCCTGTATGCCGCGCTCTACCAGCTCGATGCGCTGGGCCTGGAGCGCCTGTATATCCAGCTGCCGCCGCTGCAGGACGCCTGGGCCGCGGTGCATGACCGTCTGAGTCGCGCCAGCCAGCGCCTGGACTGAAATGCTCAGTCCGGCAGCATCGGGGTAGCCAGCGGTATCTCAGCGAAACGGCTGAAGGCCACTGCGGCCGGTGACGGATTCTTGGTGCGCCAGCGCACCAGGTACCAGCGGTTGGGAATCGGGAAGCCTTCCACGTCCAGCTCCACCAGGTTGCCCGGCGCGGTGTGGATCAGCGTGTGCCGCGACAGGATGGCGATGCCCAGGCCGGCGGCGACCGACTCCTTGATCGCCTCGTTGCTCTCGATGGTCATCTGCGGCCTGAGGCTCCAACCATAGCGGGCGAAGTGTTCCTCGATGGCCAGGCGTGTGCCGGAGCCCGGTTCACGGCTGAGAAAGGGCTCCGCCGCCAGCTGCTCCCAGCGCAGGCGCTGACTGGCGAGGCGATGCCCGGCCGGGGCGATCACCACCAGCGGGTTGTCGGCCAGCGGTACCACGTCCAGGTCCAGATGCCGCGGCGGCTGGCTGAATACATAGAGGTCGTCGCGGTTGTCCTCCAGACGGCGGATCACCTCCGAGCGGTTGGCGATATTCAGCTCCACCTCGACCTGCGGGTACTGCCGGCAGAACGGGCCGAGCAGACGCGGCACCAGGTACTTGGCGGTGGTCACCGCGCCGAGGCGCAGCTGCCCGGCGGTCAGGCCGTTGAGCTGGGCCAGGCGCATCTCCAGATGATCGAGGGCATCGAAGATCTCCCGCGCCCCGGCCTGCACCTCGCGTCCGGCATCGGTCAGGTGCAGGCGCTTGCCCAGCTGTTCGAACAGGCGCATGCCCAGGGCCTGCTCCAGCTTGGCAATCTGCGTCGACACCGAGGGCTGCGCCAGGTGCAGGGCGCGCGCCGCCTCCGTCACGCTGAGGCGCTCGGCCACGGCGAGGAAGGTTTCCAGTTGGCGAAAGGTGGTCTGGCGGGTGTGAAAGCGCGGTCTTTTCATAGCCAATAAGCGATGGTTTTGTAATCGATAATCTATTTTTGACTATAGCTGCGGCTGGTGAAAATACCTGCGTCTCCCTCAGCAGGAATCATCGCCATGTCTGCCGCTCTTGCCCCCCATGGGCATCATGCCGTCCAGTCCCTGGCGCGGTGTGTCGCCTTCCTCACCTGCCATGACAAGACCCGCCTGGTGGTCGAAGCGCTGGCACCGCTGGGCTTTGCCATCGAAGCGGTCAGCAGCTACGACACCGATCACTTCGGCACCTTCAGCCGCGAGGTGCCGCGTAGCGGCAGCGCCCATGACACGGCGCTGGCCAAGGCCAGGCTGGCCTGTGCGCTGAGCGGAATGCGCTACGGCCTGGGCAGCGAGGGCAGCTTCGCCCGCGACCCGCATCTGGGCTGGACGCCCTGGGACTACGAAATCCTCTGCCTGTGGGATGCGCAGTTGCAGTACCCGGTGTTTGCCCTGGCCGGTTCCGGTGCCACCAATTACGCCCAAACCGAGGTCGATAGCCTGGAGGCCGCCGTGGCCTTCATGCAGCGTGCGCGTTTTCCCGAGCACGCGCTGATCCTCGGGCGTCCCGGCGAGTCCTGGTTCCACAAGGGCATTCGCGAGCGCGACTGGCTGCTTGGCCAGTTGGAATGGTTGCTGGCGCGCGAGCCAGGCATCTGGCTGGAGACGGATATGCGAGCGCACGTCAATCCCCTGCGCCAGGCCGTGATTCGCGATGCCGCCGTGCAGCTGGCTCAACGTCTCTCCAGTCACTGCCCGGCCTGTGGCGCGCGCGGTTACTCGGTGGTGCGCAGCGAGCCCGGCCTGCTCTGTGCCGACTGTGGCCTGGGCACGCCGCTGGCTGCGGCGCACATCTGGGCCTGCCCGGCGTGCCAGCACGAAGAACGTCGTCCCGTCACCCAACTGGCCAGTGCCGGCCACTGCGAGCAATGCAATCCATGAATGCCTTCGCCCCCAGCGTTCCCCGCCTGACCCACCTGCGCGCCCTCGAGGCCGAGGCCATCCATATCCTGCGCGAGGTGGTGGCGGTGATGCGTAACCCCTGCCTGTTCTATTCGATCGGCAAGGACTCCACCGTGCTGTTGCATCTGGCGCGCAAGGCGTTCTTTCCCGGCCAGCTGCCGTTTCCGCTGCTGCATGTCGACACCGGCTGGGAATTCCACGAGATGGGCCGGTTCCGCGACCGCCTGGCCGCGCGCCTGGGCCTGGACATGCGCGTGCACATCAACCCCGACGGCGCGCGGCTGAATATCACGCCGTTCTCCGTGGGCTCGGCCAAGTACACCGACATCATGAAGACCGAGGCGCTCAAGCAGGCACTGGCGCAGTACGGTTTCGACGCCTGCTTCGGTGGCGCCCGGCGCGACGAGGAAAAGTCGCGGGCCAAGGAGCGTGTGTGCTCCTTCCGCGATCCGCACCAGCGCTGGGACCCCAAGCAGCAGCGCCCCGAGCTGTGGCAGTTGTACAACACCCGGATCAACGCCGGCGAAAGCCTGCGGGTGTTCCCGCTGTCGAACTGGACCGAGCTGGATATCTGGCAGTACATCCACCTGGAGAACATCGAGATCGTCGACCTCTACCGCGCGGCGCCGCGCCCGGTGGTGGAGCTGCACGGCACGCTAATCTGCGTGGATGACGAGCGGCTGCTGGAGCACCTCACGCCCGAGCAGCGCGCCGGCATCCAGACCCGCTGGGTACGTTTCCGCACCCTTGGCTGCTACCCGCTGACCGGTGCGGTGGAATCGCAGGCGCAATCGCTGCCGCAGGTCATCCAGGAGATGCTGCTGACCCGCACGTCCGAACGCCAGGGGCGGGTCATCGACCATGACCAGGAAGGCTCGATGGAGAAGAAGAAAATCGAGGGTTACTTCTAGCGACTCCAGCGTCTGGTTGCCGCAACCACCGAGGCCGCGTCATCCGGACGCGGCCTCGGCGTTTTCAGGCGCCCGCCAAGGCTTGCCAGCCGCAGGCGGTGCGCCGCTCCAGGCGCGCCGGCTCGCCGTCCAGGCGCAGCAGGTACAGCCAGCCGTGCTGCACCAGATCGCGGACCACGGCGTGCGCCTCGATCACCCGGTCGATCATCGCCTGCGGCGCTTCGATGACCACGTGCAGGCGCAGCGGGCGGTGTACCCACTGCTGACCGTCGTGCAGCGACTGGCGGGCCAGGCCGATGCGCAGGTCGCCGCCGTTGCCCTCGAACACGCCGATATGGCCGCCCACCACGTTGTGCAGCAGCTTGTTGCCGCTGCCGAAACGCAGGTTGTCGGTGGTGGAGGTGAAGTACTGCAGGTTGATCCAGTGCGCCACCACCATAGGCGCGGTCATGATCAGCTCCAGCACGCTGCCCTCGCGGTCCTGGCGCCAGTCGTAGTCGTGCAGGAAGGCGCGGCCCTGCAGGTCGACGTCACGGGTGCGCGCGCGCGGCGCGGCGATGAACGCAGCGTTGCCGGCCAGGCCCCATTCGGGACGGGTCTGCGCCCAGTCGCGGGCCCGTCGGCGCAGCAAGTCAAGCAGCTTGCCCGGCTGCTCGCGCGCCGCCGCCAGGCCCAGCGCATCAGCACGCTCCTGGCGCACCCGCACGGCGGCCTGGTCGAGGGCGTGGCGCAGGCGCTGCCAGGCGGGCTGCAGGGCGGCCGGCAGATGCTGCTGGCCGAAGATCCGAACCTCGTCGGTGCTGGTGTTGTGCAGGCCGGCCAGCACCTGGCAGTGCGCCGGCAGCTCATGCCCGCGGCTGCGCAGCTCGGCTCGCACCTCGGTGTCGTTGAGCAGGCTGGCCAGCAGGCGCGCATTGACCTCGCCGCCCTGCCCGCAGCAGGCGCCGCAATCGAGGCCGGCGGCCTGGGGATTGTTGGCGCTCTGGCTGCCGTGGCCGATCAGCACCAGCAATTCCGGCACTTGGCCGCTGAGGCCCATGGCCTGGAGGATGCGCGCGGCCAGCTCGGTCTTCTGCGCCAGGCCCATGGCCGGTAACTGCGGGCTCAGGCGTTGCCACTCACCGTCGCGCCAGGCACTGCGGTGGGCCTCCGGCGTGCCACCGAGCAGGCCGCTGGTGCGCCCGACCAGGGAGCCGGCATAGCCCAGGCCGATGCTCTCGACCAGGCTGAAGGTGGAGGCCGGTAGACGCTCGAACAGGCGCCAGCGGCCCTGGCGCGTCAGACGCTGCTGGCGCATCTGAGCCAGGTGCCGGTCCTGCGCCGCGTCGCCGCTGCTGTCGCTGACCTGCAGTTGCGGCGCCAGCAGGCCCGGCAGTTGCGGGCGGGTAGCGCAGGTGCCCAGCGGCGTGTAGGCGATGGGTAGGCCGAAGAAGCCGGCAAAGCCGCCGGTCTCGAGGTCCGGACAGACCTGCTCCAGGGCCCGGCGCAGCGGCTCGGAACGCACATCGATGCAGAAGAACAGTTTGGCCATCGGCACCTGCGCCGGGGTGGCCGCAGACGCCTGGCCGAGCCGTTGCTGCAGCTGTTCCTGCCAGGCCAGCTCATCGGCCCGCTGCCACAGCTGCAAGGCCTGCCAGGCTGCCGAAGGTGATTGCTGTAGGCCGGCCTGCCAGGCCGTGCGCCAACGCTGCCAGCGGCTCTCTGCACCGCGCTGGCGGTCATCCACCAGCCATTCCCAGGCCGCGCGAATGGCCAGCAGCTCCAGCAGGTTCTGGTCATTGCCACCCTGCAGGCGTGCCTGCCAGCGCCGGTAGGCGCACCAGGAGGCCCAGCCCAGGCTGCGCAGCAGCAGGCAGTCGAACCAGGGTTCCCAGTCCTTGCTGGTCAGCCCCAGGTCGCGCACGGCGGCTTCCAGCGCCGCTCCGGCCTGCTCCGGCAGCTCGGCGATGCGCGCGCGCAGGTCGCGCCGCGGGCTGAGCACGCTGAGCCCGCGATCCGCCAGCATGCTGCTGCGCCAGGCCTGATACAGCCCGACGCCGGCATCCGGGCGCCAGTCGGCCTGCTCGTGGTCGAACCAGGCGGCGCAGCACTGGCCGATCTGCTGTGTGATCAGCGTCGGCCAGCCGGGCAGGGCGATGCCCGGCTCGGTCAGGTCTTCCAGCAAGGGCAGGCCGCTGGCGTGCACCGGCTCGGCGTCCAGGGCGCTGAGCAACTGCTCGACTGTCCACGCCTGGCCCTGCTCGGCCACTGCCTGTTGCAGGTGGCGTGCACCGATGCGGCCGGCCTGCCAGGCCTGCCGGTAGTCGTCGGCGGCCAGGCTCAGGCGGCTGCCGGCACGCTGCCAGAGCTGCGCGGCGATGGTTTGCCAGGGCTGGTCGCGACGTTCCCACAGGGGGCTGACAGCGATCATGCGGTCCAGCGGCCAGGTCGGCGCGATGCGTTCACAGGCCTGCCGGGCAGCGCCGTGCAGGGCGTCCCGGTGGAGGCCAGGGAAGTGTTCGTGCGCGGTCATGGGCGATCTCCTGTGGCGCGGGGCGAAACCTGCGGCGCGCGGACCGGCCACAGACGGAAGGTGAGGCGGGTGAAGTGCTCATCCAGGTAGAAGCCGGCGAAGGCCAGCGGATACAGGCGCCGCGCCAGGGCGCCCTGGGGACGGGCGAGGATCAGCGCCTGCAGCAGATAGAGGCCGAGGAACAGCAGCAGCGCCAGGACGCTCAGCGGCCAGGGCGCGGCGCTGCCCGGCTGCTGCAGGATCCAGGCCGCCGCCTGGTGCCACAGCAGGTAGGCACCGAGCAGCAGGGCGAACATCGCCAGCCCGTAGAGCACCTGGCCACGGCGCAGACACCAGGGCGCCAGGCCAACGGCGAGAATGGCCAGGGCCACCAGCGGCAACGCCTGGGACGGCAGCAGCCAGGCCCACAGCCCCTGCAGCAGAGCCAGGCTCAGACCGGCCAGCAACAGGGCCAGCAGCAGGCCGGCGAGGCTGGGCGTGGGGGCCTGGGGCTGTAGCGCGTGCTGCCGCGCCTGGGCCACCGTCTCGCCGGCAGCGAGGAAGGCGTGGGCCTTGTACAGCGAGTGGGCGAGCAGGTGCACCAGCGCCAGTTCATACAGGCCCAGGCCGCATTCCAGCAGCATCAGGCCCATCTGCGCGCAGGTCGACCAGGCCAGGCGCACCTTGATGCTGATGCGCGTCATCATCACCAGCGCGGCGATTACCGCTGTCAGCCCGCCGACCACTACCAGCAGGCTTTGTGCCGGCACGGCGGCGGAGAACAGTGGGGCGAAACGCAGCAGCAGGAAGCCGCCGAGGTTGACCAGCCCGGCATGCAGCAGCGCCGACACTGGCGTCGGCGCCTCCATCACCTGGATCAGCCAGCCGTGCACTGGCAGCTGCGCGGACTTGAGGATCACCGCCAGGGCCAGCAGCAGGGCGGCCAGTTGCAGGTCCCAGCCCAGCTGGCCGCTGGTCTGCAGGCGGGCATTAACTGCCTCCACGATCAGCGCCATGCTGCTGTCGCCGCTGGCACGGATCAGCAGCAGCGCGGCGAGGATCAGGCAGACGTCGGCCAGGCGGCTGGCGAGGAATTTCTTGTGCGCCACCACCAGCGCCTGGGGGCGGTCGCGGTAGAAGGTCAGCAACTGGTGCAGGCTCAGGCTGGAGAGAATCCAGGCGCCCACCAGCAGGATCAGGTCGGTGCTGGTCACCACCGTGGCCACGGCGGCCAGGGTGACCAGCAGGGCCAGCACGTAGCGACGCTGGCCGGGCTCGCCCTCCAGGTAGCGCCACGAGTACTCGATGATCACCCAGGCCAGCAGGCCGACCAGGCCGAGCATGGCCAGCCCCAGACGGTCGTTATCCTGGCCGTCCAGCGCCGCCTGCAGCCAGGCGCCCAGCACCAGGGCCAGGCCCAGGCCGCCGGCGATGCGCGCCGGCCACCAGAACCCGCGCAGCAGCGCCGTCGGCAACAGCGCCAGGGCGAAGAGCCAGGGCATCCCCTGAGCCAGTGGGAAGTACAGGCTGAACATGCGGCGATCTCCATGGGGGCGCGATGGCGCTAGTCTCATGGAGTGCTTGAACTATTAAAAATAGATAGATAAGAATTGTTCGTTCACTTTAGAAGAACGAAATATGCGCCGGCTGAATTTCCACCACCTGCATTACTTCTGGGCCGTGGCCAAGGAAGGCAACCTGACGCGTGCCGCCGAGGCGCTGCACGTGTCGCAATCGGCCCTGTCCACGCAGATCCGCGTGCTCGAAGAACAGCTCGGTCATCCACTGTTCATCCGCGCTGGCCGCAGCCTACAGCTGACCGAGGCAGGGCGCCTGGTGCTGGACTACGCCGAGACCATCTTCGCCCTCGGCAGCGAACTGCAGACCACCCTGCAGAGCGCCCGCCAGGCCAGCCAGACGCTGCGCATCGGCGCCGTGGCCACGCTGTCGCGTAACTTCCAGGAGAACCTGCTGCGCCCCTTCCTCGGCCGTGACGACCTGCGCATCACCCTGGAATCCGGCAGCCTGGACGAACTGCTGGAACGCCTGGCCCTGCACAAACTGGATGTGGTGCTGACCAACCGGGCGGTGAGTGCCGACAGCCAGCATCCCTGGCAATGCCGCCTGCTGGATCGCCAGGCGGTGTGCCTGATCGGCCCGCCGCGTGCCGACGCACAGCCCTTCGACCTGCGCCGCGACCTGCAGCAGGTGCGCCTGATCGTGCCCGGGCGCAGCAGCGATGTGCGCAGCCAGTTCGAGGTCTACTGCCACAGCCACGGCCTGACCCCGATCATCTGCGCGGAGGTGGACGACATGGCCATGCTGCGTCTGCTCGCACGCGACTCCGGCGACCTGGCCCTGTTGCCGGCCGTGGTGGTGCAGGACGAGCTGCGCAGCGGCGCCCTGCAGCTGTATGCCGAAGTGTCGGACATCGCCGAGCAGTTCTTCGCGGTGACCCTGCAGCGCCAGTTCAGCCTGCGGATTCTGGATGAGCTGCTCGACCGAGCGGTGGTGTCGCGGCGCTGACAGGCCGCCCCGGGGCGAGCGGACAGATCAGGCGAGCGCCCATTCGATGCGATTGCGTCCGCTGGACTTGCCCCGATACAACGCTGCGTCCGCCTGCTGCATGGCTTCGTCCAGCGCCTGAGTGCTGCTGAAGCCATCCGAGATGCCGATGGTAACGGTGCAGCGCAGCGGCTGGTCTGCGCCAACGCCAGGCACCTCGCTGTGTTCGATTGCCGCGCGCATGCGCTCGGCCAATGCCAGGGTGCCGGCTTTCCCCGTGTCCAGGCTGATCACCGCGAACTCCTCACCACCCAGCCGGCAGATCAAGTCGCCCTGGCGAGCGGTCGCCTTGATGACCTGCGCAACATGGCACAGCGCCAAATCGCCGACCTTGTGTCCGTGGGTGTCATTGATGCGTTTGAAATGATCGATATCCACGATCAGCAGGTTGGCCGGCCCGGCCGTGCGGGAGCGGAAGTGTGCTTCCAGACCTTCCAGCAACCCGCGCCGGTTGAGCAGGCGGGTGAGCGGGTCGCTGGTGGCCATCTGGCGCAGTTCATCGGTGAGGCGGCGCAGCACCAGCCAGACCAGGCTCGGGGGGAGCACGGTGCCCAGGAACGACATGTAGAGGTAGAAGAGCTTCTGGAAGCTGGTGTCGTAATCAAGCGCCTGTAGGCCTCCCGAGAGAATCATCAGCAACTTCCCCGCGTTCAGTGCGCAGATGCCGCCGATCAGCACGGCAAAAACGCCCATCTCGACGCGCAGGTCCCTGGCCAGGGTCGTTCCGACATAGAGCGCGGCAACCGTCATCGCCAGGAAGAGCGCCGCGCACGAACCCGCCAGCAAGGCATGGCGGGCTTCGGTCCCGAGCAGCACCTGCACCAGGATCTGCACGGCGGTGTAGCCCGCTGCGGTGGCAAGCAGGGGGCGCCAGATGCGGATCGGGTAGTCGAAGAAACGCAGGCCGCCCAGCACATAGGTCGCGGGAGCGCAGAGCGTCAGCGTGTGGTTGACGATGCTCATCACGCTCCCGTTGGCATGCCCGCCGAACAGCTGCAGGACGTAGGCAAGCCCGAGCATGAGATTGCCCAGGGCGAACACGTCCATACCCATCTTCTTGCCATGCAGTCGTCTGCTGATCAGCAGGAACATCACGCTAAAGCAGAGCAGATGCACGCAAAGCATGCCGATGACTACGGTGGTGACCATGGGCTCTCACATCGAGCAACGGGGCAGGGACAGTCGCCACTGAGCGGTGGCGCAAGTGCGCAATGCCGAAATGGTTCGGGGCGACTTGGGGGTGGCTGATCTTAGTCGCATGCGGCAAGGGAGGGAACTTCAAAGCGGCTTTGCCAGGTGATGCATTGTTACAGGTCAGGCGTTTCTGTTGGTATTGCCTAGCTGTTTTCGTGTTGGCTGGGGCAGTGGTTCCGTCCTGCTGGGCGGGTTCCTTTTGGCAGTCGCCCCAAAAGGAACCAAAAGG
>NZ_BATI01000005.1 GCF_000467105.1 Aquipseudomonas alcaligenes NBRC 14159 | reverse complement strand
ATCAAGGCCGGCGTGCCGGTGCCGCTGGTGGAAGCGGCGCTGATGGGCGCGGACGGCCAGTTACTGCCGATCGATGGCGAAACCCAGGGCGAGCTGGTGCTGCGCGCGCCCTGGCTGACCATGGGCTACTTCAATGAGCCGCAGAAAAGTGCCGAGCTGTGGGAGCACGGCTGGCTGCACACCGGCGACGTCGCGACCCTCGACGACTTCGGCTTCATCGACATTCGCGACCGCATCAAGGATGTGATCAAGACCGGTGGCGAGTGGCTGTCGTCTCTGGAGCTGGAGGATCTGATCAGCCGCCACCCGGCCGTGCGCGAGGTGGCGGTGGTCGGCATTCCCGATCCGCAATGGGGTGAGCGTCCCTTCGCCCTGCTGGTGCTGCGTGAAGGGCAGGCGCTGGATGCCAAGGGGCTGAAGGAACATCTGATTCCCTTCGTCGAGCTGGGCCACATCAACAAGTGGGCAATACCCAGTCAGATCGCGATTGTTACCGATATTCCCAAAACCAGTGTGGGTAAGCTCGACAAGAAACGTATTCGTCTTGATATCGCCCAGTGGCAAGCCGCGGGCAGCGCGTTCCTGTCGACGCTCTGAGCCCTGAGGGCGGGGCATCGGAGCATTTCGTTGCCCCATCCGAGCAAACGCTTGGCTTGTTAATTGCTGTCGCGTGATGAATCTGGTCGGCTCGCACATGCGTGACCGGCCGGTCTAGAGAGGCTGGGGGCTGGAAATCACACTTTAGGGGGATCAAGCCTAGGGGGGTGGTAGCTATAGTCCGCGGCATCCATAACAAAAACACATGGAGTAGCGTCGATGACAACCACTAAACCGTTCTGGCGTATGGCCAAGCTGCCTCTGGCAGTCAGCCTTGCCTCAACCCTCGCTGCCCCGGCATTCGGCGTCAGTTTCAATATCGGTGAAATCGAGGGTCAACTCGACTCCACCCTGTCCTTAGGTGCCAGCTGGTCGGTGCGCAGTGCAGACCCTGACCTGATCGGTGTGAACAACGGCGGCAAGGGCCTGTCCCAGACCACCGATGATGGCCGTCTGAACTTCAAGCGTGGTGAGACCTTCTCGAAGATTTTCAAGGGCATCCATGACCTCGAGCTGAAGTACGGTGATACCGGCGTATTCGTCCGTGGCAAGTACTGGTATGACTTCGAGTTGAAGGACGAGAGCCGCCTGTTCAAGGACATCGACGACTCCAATCGTAAAGAAGGCGCCAAGGCCTCCGGCGCCGAAATTCTCGACGCTTTCGTCTACCACAACTACAGCATCGCCGAGCAGCCGGGTTCCGTGCGCCTGGGCAAGCAGGTGGTGAGCTGGGGTGAAAGTACCTTCATCCAGAACGGTATCAACGCCGTCAACCCGGTCGACGTGTCCGCTTTCCGTCGTCCTGGCGCCGAGATCAAGGAAGGTCTGATCCCGGTTAACATGTTCTTCGTGTCGCAAAGCCTGACCGAGAACCTGTCGATGGAAGCTTTCTATCAGCTGGAGTGGGATCAGACCGTAGTTGATAACTGCGGCACCTTCTTCTCCCAGGTTGACGTGGCTGCTGATGGTTGCGATGACAATCTGCGTTTGCTGACCAACGATACCGCGCTGGTCGATACGCTGAATAACCTGGCGTTGATTCCCCGCGGTTTGGATCCCCTGAATACTAACGGGGAGGGTAATCTGGTAGCTAGGGCAGATGACCGTGATGCCCGCGACAGTGGCCAATGGGGTGTGGCTTTCCGCTACTTCTATGAGCCGCTGGATACCGAGTTTGGCGCCTATGCCATGAACTACCACAGCCGTGCCCCTATCCTCAGTGCCACTGCGCCGGGGCAGGATATTTACGATGTGGCAAACCAATTGCTGCCAGTTTTCAATGGCGCTGCATCTGCTCTGGCAATCGCCGGTAACTCAAGCTACTTCATGGAGTATCCCGAGGATATTCGTCTCTATGGCCTGAGCTTCTCCACGACGCTTCCCACTGGCACCGCCTGGAGTGGTGAGATCAGTTACCGTCCGAATGCGCCGGTTGCTCTGAATACCACGGATGTTCTTTATTCGGCAGTGCGTCCGATGAACAATCCTCTGGCTGATAACCCCTATGCGGATGCCTCGGTATTGAGTGCTGCGCCTGGCGGAACTCGTCATGGCTACAACCGCAAGGAAGTTACTCAGGTGCAGACTACTTTCACCCACTTCCTCGATCAGGTTATGGGCGCTAGCCGCCTGACCTTGGTGGGCGAAGTTGGTATGACTTTTGTGGGTGGCCTGGAGCACAGCAGCGAAGCCCGCTATGGTCGCGATCCGGTATTCGGCCCTGGTGAACTGCCTAACGGTACCTGTGAGCTGCTCAACGACGTAACTCTCGATCGCGCCGTTGGAAATACGGATTTCTCCAACGCTACCAAAGACTGTAACGACGACGGTTTCACCACCCACAGTTCTTGGGGTTATCGCGCACGTGCCATCTGGGATTACCCGGATGTGTTCGCCGGTGTAAACCTGCGCCCGAGCATTGCCTGGTCGCATGACGTGGACGGTTACTCGCCTGGCCCGGGTGCCAACTTCGAGGAAGGTCGTAAGGCTGTTAGCCTGGGTCTCGAGGCCGAGTACCAGAACACCTACACCGCCAACCTGTCCTACACCGACTTCTTCGGCGGCGATTACAACACCCAGATCGACCGCGATTTCGTAGCCTTCAGCGTCGGCGCAAGCTTCTAAGACCAGGGTTCCTGAGGAAAGACATGCAAATGAAAACAACAAAGTACATGCTGCAATCCGGCGTCCTGGCGCTGTCCCTGCTCGCCACCAGTGTCATGGCTGCTGTTTCTGCCGACGAGGCCGCCAAGCTGGGCACCACCTTGACCCCGCTGGGTGCCGAGAAGGCCGGTAACGCCGATGGTTCCATCCCGGAGTGGACTGGTGGTCTGCCGAAGAACGCCGGCACCGTGGATGATCGTGGCTTCCTGTCCGACCCGTTCGCCAGCGAGCAACCGCTGTTCACTATCACTGCGCAGAACGTCGAGCAGTACAAGGACAAGCTGACCCCTGGTCAGGTCGCCATGTTCAAGCGCTACCCGGACAGCTTCAAGATTCCGGTGTACCCGACTCATCGCTCCGCTACCGCTCCGCAGAGCGTGCTGGAGGATGTGAAGGCCAACGCCGTCAACACCAAGCTGGTTGAGGGCGGTAACGGTCTGGAAAACTTCAAGACCGCGTATCCCTTCCCGATTCCGCAGAACGGCCTGGAAGCGATCTGGAACCAGATCACCCGCTATCGCGGCGGCAGCGTGCGTCGTCTGGTGACCCAGGCTACTCCGCAGCCCAACGGTTCCTACAGCCTGGTTTACTTCCAGGATGAGTTCACCTTCCCGACCAGCCTGACCGACTACGATCCGAGCAAGCCGAGCAACATCCTGTTCTACTTCAAGCAGCGCGTGACCGCGCCGGCGCGTCTGGCCGGTAACGTTCTGCTGGTCCACGAGACCCTGAACCAGGTGAAGGAGCCGCGTCTGGCCTGGCTGTACAACGCCGGTCAGCGCCGCGTGCGCCGCGCTCCGCAGGTGTCCTACGACGGCCCGGGTACCGCCGCCGACGGTCTGCGTACTTCCGACAACTTCGACATGTACAACGGTGCTCCTGACCGTTACGACTGGAAGCTGAACGGCAAGAAGGAGATCTACATTCCGTACAACTCCTACAAGCTGGACTCGCCGAAGCTGAAGTATGCCGACATCATCAAGGCCGGCCACCTGAACCCGGAGCACACTCGCTACGAGCTGCACCGCGTGTGGCACGTGACCGGTACCCTGAAGGCCGGCGAGCGCCACATCTACGCCAAGCGTGATGTGTTCATCGACGAGGACAGCTGGCAAGCCGCGGTGATCGACCACTACGACGGTCGTGGCGCCCTGTGGCGTGTCGCCGAGGCTCATTCCCAGTACTACTACGACAAGCAAGTGCCGTGGTACACCGTGGAGACGCTGCACGACATCATCTCCGGTCGTTATCTGGCCCTGGGTATGAAGAACGAGGAGAAACAGTCCTACGACTTCAACTACAAGGCCGCGACCAGCGATTACACCCCGGCAGCCCTGCGTCAGGCTGGCGTGCGTTAATCGTCGCGTGATCGAAGAAGCCGGCCTAGTGCCGGCTTTTTCGTTTCTGGCGGACGGGGTGGACTTCAAATGCACGGCGTGAGCGGATAGTCTGCGGACATTTCGCGCCTGGATGTCGACTCCGCCCGTGACCGATCTGTCTAGCTCTCCCGCTCTCGCCAGCTTTCCGGTTTCCGCCGGTGAGGGTCGCTTCTTCCGTCCTCCATTGCCTGCCGGGCATGTGTTGCGGCCGCGTCTGTGTGAGCGCCTGGAAGAGGGCATGGACGGGCGCCTGCTGCTGGTGTGTGCGCCGGCCGGTTTCGGCAAGAGTTCGCTCGCCGTGGAGTTCTGCGAGCGTCTGCCTGCCCACTGGCAGAGCCTGTGGCTCAGCCTCAACCGGCGCGATGGTGATCCCGGGCGTTTCCTCGAGCGCCTGCTGGAGGGACTGCGTCAGCATTTCCCGCGGATTGGCGATGAGGCCCTGGGGCTGTTGAAGATGCGCCAGCGCCACCAGCCGTTCGCCTTCGAGGAATGGCTGGACGGCTTGCTCGATGAGCTGGGCGAACGCCTCGATCCTACCAGTCCGCTGCTGCTGGTGCTGGATGATTACCACCTGGCCCAGGGGGCGGTGCTGGATCGCTGCCTGCAGTTTTTCCTCAATCACCTGCCGGCCGGCATGCTGGTGCTGGTGACCAGCCGCCAGCGCCCCGACTGGCACCTGGCCCGCCTGCGCCTGTCGCGGCAACTGCTGGAGCTGCAGGAACAGGATCTGCGCCTGACCCTCGACGAGACCCGTGAGTTGCTTTCCGAACAGGGGGCCGAGCTGCCTGGCGAGGCGCTGGACAACCTTCTGCAACGCAGCGAGGGTTGGGCCGCTGGCTTGCGCCTGTGGCTGCTCACTGCCGCCGAAGGCGAGCGTGGTCTGCACGGCGCCCAGGGCATGATCCGCGATTACCTGCTGGAGGAGGTGATCGAGCGCCAGCCGCCCGAACTGCAGGCCTTTCTCTATGACACCGCCTGCCTCGATCGCTTCTGTGCCGAACTGTGCGATGCGGTGCGCGATAGCCATGACAGTGCCGCCATGCTCCAGCACCTGCAGGCGCATCAGGTGTTTCTGGTGCCGCTGGACGAGCAGGGCCACTGGTTCCGTTACCACCACCTGTTCTCCGATCTGCTGCGTGCCAATCCGGCCAGCCAGCTGTCTCAGCCGTTGTCTCGTCTGCACCTGCGTGCCTGTCGCTGGTTCAGCGCCCAGGGGCGCCTGGACGAGGCGGTCGAGCAGGCCCTGCGTGCCGGTCAGCCGGATGTGGCGGCCAGCCTGGTGCAGAACTTCTCCGAGGAGCATCTGCTGGCCGAGCAGAACGTCGCCATGCTGCTGCGCTGGAAGATGGACCTGCCCGACAGCCTGCTGACCAGCACCCCGCGGCTGATCCTGCTCTACAGCTGGGCGCTGGCCCTGGCCTGTCAGCTGGATGCGGCGGAAGACCTGGCCAACCACCTGCAGCGCTTCCTGCCGGCCCCCAGCGGCGCCGAGCAGCAGTCGTTGCTGGCGCAATGGCTGGCCATCAGTGGCGTGATTGCCCGTGGTCGCGGTGACAGCGATAACGCCGAGCTGTACTGCAGTCAGGCGCTGGCAGGCATGCCCAGCCAGCACTACGGCTCGCGCCTGCTGTGCCTGTCCACGCTGGCCAACCTGGCGGTGGTGCGGGGCGATCTGTGGCGCGCACGCGGCCTCAATCGCGAGGCGCTGGAACTGGCGCAGCGCCACGGCAATCCGCTGTTCGAGGCCTTCTGTCACTACGATCGCGGTCGTGTGCTGCTGGCCCGCGGCGAGATCCTCCGTGCGCTGGAGGAGGTACGAGCCGGTCTCGAGCGCCTGCGTGGCTTGCCGAGCCAGCGAGCGTATGCGGTACGTGCGCGGCTGACCCTGTACGAAGGTTTCCTGCTCGCCCTGCGCCTGTGTCCGGAGCAGGCCCGTGAGCGTTTGCAGGCTGGCATCACCGAGGCGCGCAGCTGCCGTGATATCAGCCTGCTGGTCGGCTACTGCATCCTGGCCAGTCAGGAGGGGCGACTGGGGCGGCTCAATGAGGCATTCGCCCTGCTGGCCGAGGCCGAGCGCCTGATGCACGTCTGGGATGTGCCGCCGGTGTATTACCTGGCGATGATTACCGTGACCAAGTGCGAGTTGTGGCTCAGCCAGGGCCAGGTCGAGCTGGCCAATGCCTGGTTGTTGCGCCTGGCCGAGACCTACGGCGGCGAGCCGGCGGCCGCTGCGCCTGAATTCCACCCGCAGCTGCCGTTGCACATCGAACTGCAGCGTGCCGCCCTGGAGCGGCGCACGGGCCAACTGGAGGCCGCAGAGCGGCGCCTGCGGGCGCTGACCCAGCGCGCCCAGACCCAGGGTGGGCAGCTGTTGGGCGTTTTTGCCCAGGTTCAGCTGAGCCTGCTGCTGTATGCCGGTGGTCGCGAGCGTGATGCCCAGCAGCAGCTGCTGGCGGGCCTGGAGTTGGCCAGCGGTGGAGCGTTGCTGCCGTTCTACGAGCTGCTCGCCCATCAACCGGGTTGGCTGAGGGCGCAGCTGCAGACGGCGCCGGTTTCCGCGCTGGGCGAAGCACTGCGTCGCTGCCTGCCGGATGAGGTTGCGGTCGAGCCGGTACCGGTCGGCGCCGCCGAAGCGCTGAGTACCCGCGAGCTGGCGGTGTTGCGGCTGATCGCCCTGGGTTGCTCCAATCAGGAGATCAGCGAGCGCCTGTTCATCTCTCTGCACACGGTCAAGACGCACGCCCGCCACATCAACAGCAAACTCGGTGTGGAGCGACGTACCCAGGCCGTGGCCCGGGCCAAGGGACTGGGGCTGATCAGCTGACTTCCAGCGGGTCGAACTCGCGGCGCCGCTCCAGGATCACCTGCAGGTTGTCGTGCTGCCAGGGGTGGAAGTCGGCCCGGTAGAAGTCGAAATAGGCCTGCACCAGCGGCTTCAGGATGCCGCGACTGCCCCACAGCCAGCCCAGGCCGTCGCGCCAGATTCGCCAGTTCCACAGCAAACCGTCGCGGCGCAGCATGTGCACCAGGCCCTTGATCGTGTCCAGGGTGAAGAAGAAGGTGCTCTGCAGCATGGCGCGGCGCCGCAGCCAGACCTTGCCGCAGACCTGCTGGTAGAGGTCGAACGCTACCGCCTTGTGCTCGCTCTCCTCCAGTGCATGCCAGCGCCACAGGCGCGCCATGGTCGGATCGGCGCCCTCCAGCCATTCCGGGTTCTGCAGGATGGCGTCGGCCATGATCGCGGTCAGGTGCTCCACTGCCGTGGTCGCTGCCAGGTGTACCTTGGGCGGCAGATGCTTGCGCACGAAGGCCAGGCGCTTCTTCAGGCGTCGTTCCAGATAATCGAGGTCGTAGCCGCTCTCGCGCAGGGCTTCGCTGTAGTGCTGGTGCTCACGACTGTGATGCGCCTCCTGGCCGATGAAGCCGCGAATCTGTGCCTGCTGCTGCGGGTCGGTCACCTGGTCGCGGTAGGCGCGCACCGCGTCGATGAAGAAGCGCTCGCCGTCGGGAAACAGCAACGACATGGCATCGAAGAAGTGGCTCTTGAAGGCGTCGCCGCCGTGCCAGTGGCGCAGCCAGGGCGAGGGCAGGGCGAATTCGGGCTGACGCGGCTTGATCAGCAGGTCGTGCGGGGTCTGGCAGTGCATGCGGCCTCCCATCTTGTTGTTATCAGTGCAAGGACTATGGGCTTGTGGGCTTTTCCCGGACAAGGTTATCTTCAGCCAACTTGAAGGTCATATCTGGCCAATGGCTGGCGCGGTGCCTATGAGCAAACCTCTGACCCTGAGTTCCGAGCTGGTTCCTGTGACCTATGCCGAAGCGCTGCTCCAACTGGCTGGCGAACTCGGTGTCGGCCGCGAGCAGTTGCTGAGCGCCGCCGGCCTGCGCGCGGAACAGTTGCACAGCCCGACCGGCCGGTTGTCCCTAACCGACTTCCACCAGCTCGCCAGCGCCGCCCTGCTGCGCTGCGATGAACCGGCGCTCGGCCTGTTGCTCGGCCTGCGCCTCAATGCCTCGGCCCATGGCATCCTCGGCTATGCCCTGTTGTCCAGTGCCAACCTGGGCAAGGCCGTGCACTTTGCCCTGCGCTACTACCGGGTGCTGGGACTGACCTTCGACCTCGAGTTGGTGGACAGTCCTGACTCACTGGAGCTGCGTGCCAGTGAGTCGATTCCGCTGGGCATGCTCAGTCGCTTCGCCGCCGAAGGTCTGTTCGGCAGCCTGTATGCGATCGCTCAGTTCCTGCTCGGCGAGCCTCCACAGGGCGTAGAGATCGGCTTTGCCTATCCCGAGCCCGTACATGCCACGCGCTATCACGAGGCGTTCGGCGTGGTGGCGGCCTTCGACCAGCCATGGCACTGGTTCCGTCTGCCGCGCGACTATCTGGACCGGCCCATGGCCCTGGCCAACCCCGCCACCATGCAGATGTGCGAGCAGCAGTGCGAGGCCTTGCTGGCCAGCCTCGATGTGCAGGAGGGGCTGCTCAGCCGCCTGCGCCGCCTGCTGCTGGCGCGCCCAGGCGAATTCCCCAACCTGGACAGCGCTGCCAGCGCCCTGCACACCAGCGGCCGCAGCCTGCGCCGCCACCTGGCTGCTGCGGGCACCAGTTACCAGCAGGTGCTCGACGAGGTGCGTAAGCGCCTGGCCCTGCAGTACCTGGAGACCACGCACCTGCCGTTGTTCGAGATCGCCGTGCTGCTGGGGTTCAGCGATCCATCCAACTTCCGCCGCGCCTTCCGTAAATGGACGGGCAGGGCGCCGACGGATTATCGTGCCCGCCCCGTGACGCCCGAGGAGAACGCCCGATGACCGACAGTCCACAAACCAGCCTGATCCGCGAAACCTTCCCCGTCGGCCCCTTGCAGTGCAACTGCAAAAATTGATATTCCTTGGACGAGCTTGAAGTCAGCATTTCAGGCGGAGAGTGCCCGTAATAGAAGGGGTTAAGGCGTTCGTAAGTGTCATTCTTGGTAACCCTTGATCATCGCTTGGCACAAGTTCACTGTGCCGAAATTGTGCCAGGGCAGTTGCGCGGATGACCGCAGATGATTAGTCTGCGATCAAGCGCGCCGGCAGGTACGTAGAATGCCCTGGCCTGAGGGAGTCCATCATCTGGTAATGGTGGCTGCCGTTGAGGGTTAGCAGGGTTCCTAGGTCCGGCACCGTGGACAGTTGTAAGCGGACGAAACTGCCGCGGAAGAAAGGATGCCCATACGTGGGCAATCGCCTGATGACACAACGCCACCGGCATTGATGGGGCCGGAACCCAATTGGCAGCGTGCGGAGGAGAGCGTGGGAAACTGAGGGCACAACCCCGCGTATGGATCGATCCCACCTTGTGGCTGAACCAGCAGCTGCAAGTGGTCAATCGCCTACGCTGCCGCGGACCCATCCTAACTCGACCATTTGATTCATATGGTCGGGCGAGGATGAGACATGCCGCTCGAAAAGCTTCTCACAATCAATGATCTCGCTGAGATCCTGGGCCGGTCTGCCGGCACAATCAAAAATCAGCACTCCAAAACCCCTTTTAAGTTGCCTCCGGTTTGCCGTATTCCAGGTGCTGGACGGCTGCTTTGGCGCCGAGAAGATGTTGATCGGTGGTTGCAGCAGCATGTTGCACCGCACGATATTCCAGTCTCTACGTTAAAGCGGAAGCCAGGGCGGCCTCGGAAATCTTTAGCCGTTGTGAGCGGAGGGGGCCTCCGCCATGCATGAGGTCTCCCGCAGCAAAATTTGGGGGGGACTCTCAAGCACAATCGAGAAACTGAACAAACGGAGCGCAGAGGCTGCTGAGCGTAGCAAACTTAAAAGTGAGCTTCTTGCAGAGTCTGTTTGTTTAGATGAAGTGCCCCTGAAAAATCTTGATCAAATACGATACTTTCCTGGCAAGGCATCAGCGATGCCAATTCCATGGACCAGGACAAGTCTGTTCTCGAGTCTAAAGAAAGGTCAGAGACGAATGTTGGTGAATGAGGTTATTGAAAGTAGGAAAGACTGCTGTGTGAGAGTCAGTGGAGAACAACTGGATATGTGCGATAACGATGTATTTCTGCATATTATCCAGCTTGCTCAGGGTTCTTGCTCAGGAGATTCAATATGCTTTGAGCGATCAACATTTCTACGCGCCATAGGTCGTGGTAACGACCTGTCCTCGGAAAGCTATCGCAGGCTTGAAGGGTCAATGAAAAGGCTGGCAAGTACAAAAATTTTTATTGAGGGCGTTGGAGAGGGTGAAAGCTTTCATCTTATAGGCGAGCTCATATGGGGTGCTGGGGGAAGATACTATATTTTGATGGATCCTGTTGTTGTCTCTATATTTGCTAGCGAATTTCTTGCCTATATCGACATGGGTGTCAGACTTCGCTTGAAAAGCCCGTTGGCCAAATACCTTCAGAATTATGTTTGCGGGCATAAGGTCGGGCCGCATGCGATTTCATGTGAGTCCTTACGTCGATGGAGTGGTTCGACGGGGCGCTTGCGGGATTTCACCAGCCGGGCTTTGCCTGCGGCGTTGGACGAGCTACAGACGCAGCGTCTCATCAGTGATTGGGAAATCGGATTCGAAACGGTCCGATGGTTAAGGCTCCCGCACGAAAAAAGCAAAAAGGTATGATTTATACACAGCCTTCGGGGTATCTGCGCAGAGGCCTCCGGGCTTTCTGCGCTAACTCCCGGGTTATATACGCACTATGACGGGGTATCTGCGCATCGGCATTTCTAGAGGCCTGATTCTGTGCGGGCTGCGGGGGGGAGGGGTAGCCTCTAAAATGCTTTTAAACATCATCTAAAATGCGGAGGGGCGGGGAGACCTATGGTCTCGGGTTGTCTGCGTGTTTGTAGCAGCGATTTTTGCGAACCTGAAACGCCTACGGCGCAGAAGCCCCCGGAAGGGAAAGAGGCGACGGACGAAGGCGGTGAAGCACAGTCCTGGGGTCAGTATTCGCGAAGCACAAAATAAATAGATAAATAATCGAAATATATGTGGCGGTTTACTTTTTCTTGTGTCTTGATATGCCGTAATTTAGTTGATGTTTGTGATTTTTACCAAGCTCCCGAAGAGCGGCGGCAGTGGGGTTGTAATAATTAGAAGTGTCCAGTTGGGTGCTTGCTGTTACCATCCCATAATTCGCTATGTGCGATCCTTGCGACGAGTTTTTTGGGTGCTTAAATCAAAAGATAATTGAGTCTATTAAATAAAGAAGTTTTTTTGCATTGCTATGTCTGCAGCCACAAAAAAGCCCGGCATTGCCGGGCTTCACTTTTCGGGAAGGGCTTCTAATTACTGAACTCTTTGATGAAGGCGCCGCCGAGCTTCAGGTATCCGTCGCCCGCGAAATGGGCCTGGTTCTCCTTTACCGTAGCAACATAACGCTGCGCCGGTTCGAGCTTCTTCTGAGCCAAGGCGACCTTGACCTTCGTCTGAGCAAAACCTCGATCTCCAGCTGCGATATCGGCCTCGATCGAATCTTTCAGGCCAATCCAGGACAGGTCAGGCTGATCTTGGGCAGACAGCGAGTACTGAGCGCGGAACTTCTTTGCACGCTTATTGCCCTTGATCTCCATCCGCTCGAGGTCGGACAGCGCACCGACAGTTCGCCAGTATGTGCCTTCGACAGCAAAGCCGAGCGCTTCGCCCTCCTTGTACATCCTAAACTTGGCTTGTTCCTTTTCCTCCTGTGCTGCGGCCTGAGCCCCAGCTTCAGCTCGGACAGCCGTTGCGTACTGCGAATAGCCCGAGTTGATAGCCTGAGCGCCTAGGTAGAGCACCGCGCCAACCGCAGCTAGGATGATTGCGCCGCTCGGCCAACGAAGTGCAGCCAGGATGGCCAAGATCAGCCCGCCAGCCACGAATCCACTGACGTTCTGCGCCTGCTCGTCGATCTGATTTTGGTTCATCTAGGTACTCCTGCTCGGGGCCGAATAGCGGAGAGCTATAATGGGGGGGAGCTAGCCTTCCCCTCAAACATATAGGTCCGCGGTGTCTCCGGTTTCGCGCGTCTCGGAATACACCGAAGGATCGCACTCGACCGCAAGTGCGCTGCTGGAGACATCACAAGGTGGTCCTTTCAGCTGCCGCGGAGGCCTTGGCATTTTCGCGCAGCAGGTCGAAACCCGCGTCCACCATCAAGGTGACGGGGCCATGCATGAAGACGCCGAGGGCAAATGCAGCGACGAGCCCGTAGAAACCTACGCGGCGGGAGTTTGCGGCAGCCAGCTTCTCGCTGACAGCGCCCAAATCCTCACCGAGCTTGTTGATGGCCTGCTCGCTCAGCTGCTCGCTCTTGGACAGGGTGTTCATCAGAACCAGGTTCTGCGATTTGAGGTTTTCGATTTCCTTCTCGGCCTGAGAAAGCTTCGCTGCGTTGAGGGCGGCATCACCAAAAACGGCGTCGCTGGCAGCTTGAGCTGCAGGCTTGAGCAGCGATTCGAGTTCGCGACTAGTGATCTCGATACCAGCGTTGCGCGTAGCCTCAACCACCTCCTCGAAAAGGTCGGTGAAGGTGTTACGCACAGCAAGCCGGAAACCCTCTTCGTCCGCGATCTTCACCAAGCGCTCCGGCAATGCCTGTACTTGTTGAAGGAGTGCAGCAACTTTCTGTGCGAGTTCGCTGCCAGCAATAGGGCCTAGAGCAACGCAAGCAGTTTCAAGGTCGGCGATCACACCGCGAGAGCCCTCAGTCCCCCGCAGCATGTCAAACACGCGATCAACCTTGCCGGCCGCTTCATCGAAGCGGTCGGCCAGCTTGTAGTGGTCAGCGAACAGCTCTTCGAGCAGTGCTCGCTCGCGGGTCTGCCTTTCCATTGCGTTAGCCCTCGGCGCCTGCGGTCAGCCGCTCGAACACATACTGCAGCTGGCGATCCATGGCCTTGGCCATCTTCTGGATGGCCACCATGTCAGCGGCTTTCTGGAAGCCCTTCTTGTCGTCAGTCGCTCGGGCAGCTTTCAGCTCGGATTTCCAGTCGGTCTGATCATTGAGAGCCTGGGAAATGTTGAGCTTCTTATCGGCGAGGAGGCTGAACAGCTCGCTCTCCGGGATGAAGCAGTCCGGGTTCGCGGTTACTTGGCCGGTCTTCTTCGCGAAATTCAGAACGTCCCCGAAGTCGGTCTCGACGTCCTGGGTGCGGTTAAAAACGAACGTGATGCGGGATGCCTCGACACCCAGATCCGAGAGCATTACGGCAGTCTTGACCGCCTCGGTGCGTTCCTTCTTGGCAGGCGTGGCCGGGATTACGAAGAGGTCAACTTCGTCATGCCCGTCCTCAAAACGCTCGAGGCCGAGCAGGAAATCTTCGATGTTGCTGGCTCCTACATCCAGGATCAGGTCGTCCGCTGCTGCCAGCTCGGCATAGATTCGAGAGAACTGCTCCCCGCGGAGTTTTTCGACATCGATGCCCAGGTCGTTGCCCGCTCCGTTGATGGTTTCGACGGCCAGGATTTTGGCCCCCGGAATGCGCGGCGAGAACAGGTTCACCGCGAGGGTGGTTTTGCCCTGATTGCCGCCCAGGTTCACGATCGCAATTCGCATGAGTGCTTCCTTATTCGGTTCCGTTAATCGGGTACATCGTCTAGGTCGATTCGGTCGGCATCAGCGCGCAGCTGACCTCGAGGCCGCATCGGTGGTTTTCTCTCGCCGGTGGCAGCAGGCTTGGTCACGGGTTTTGCTTCTTCCTTCTGTTTGCCTGCTCCTGTCCCCTCCGGTTGCCGAAATTCGGGGGGGGTGTCTATTTCCAGTACCTCGGGCGGAATCTCCTTACCGAAATGTGGGTCTCCGGGTTTTTTGGCTACCAGGTACTCGGCGTATTCGCGCGGCAGGTAGCGCTGCAGAAAGGCTCGAAGCGAGTGGTAGTTCACCTGGACTCCGCCCTCGCCAAGGAGGTCTGTGATCTCTCGCATCGACAGTCCGTACACGACCATTTCGCGCAGCTCCTCCAGGCGTGGCCGCAGCACACGGGTCGCATGACCACGGGTGCGGTTAGCGGTGCCGCCCTCCAGGTCTTGCGCCTTCCTGCGCTCCAGTAGCTCTCTCAGCCTTAGGTTCACGCTCTCCTCCAAATCAAGGGTGGCCTGCCCGTTTTCCTCGATGTCCTGCTTTTTCATGGGGTTGATCCTCTGTTTGGTTGTCTGCGCCAGTTTATAGCGCGTACCTACAAACAAGATCGCCCATTCATCAACAATGGTCTACTGACTCTATACGAAATCCAATTTATCCAACTGGTTTCTATAATGCAAATCAACTTAAAATAATTTAGCGATACAGATTGCAACGAAAATCGAAGTTAGTAGTATGTAGCTCGGGAAGGCTGAACACGGCTGCACTCGCTTCGCGAGGTGCATCCGTGTCAGCCCGCACCAGCCGGTCATCACGAGAGATAGGTGGTCTACTACAGCGGTAGTAGCCACCCCTGAAGGGAAGGGAGCTGAATGGCTTTCGAGAGGAAGAATCACACACAGAGCATGGTTACTGAGGCCGCTCAGCAGGCGTTCGAGCGCCTCGCGCGTGACCTGAAAGTTTCGAAATCGGCTGTGCTGCAGACCATCCTGGAGGCTGTTCCGACCGCAGATTTGGTCGCCCTGGTGCACGGTGATCTGGCTCTGCATACGGCCAAAATCGTCGCCCTGGAGCCCGAGGAATCGCTCGCGATCCGGTCTGAGATTGAATCCTCACTCGCCCTTTTGGGACCTCGGATCGCGGAGGCGAGCCGGCTGGGAGCGCAGCGCGCGGTGGCTGAACAGCTCAAGTTTCTGTTCGCTGGCGTCGAGGGTGTTTGAGATGGCCATCTTCACGATCGACAAATTCACCAGCGGCGATATCGGGGCGCGGGCGAACTATTTCGAGCGTGGCGAGGGCCAGATCCTCGACGACGAACACGATCAGGTGCTTTCTACCGGAGGAGAGGACTACTTCCACAAGCCTGGCGCCGATACGGTGCTGACTGAGTATCTCGGTCAAGGCGCCGAAGCAATGGGGTTGGGTATCACCCCGCAGGATGGTGATTACTCCGCCCTGATGAGCGGTATCAACCCCCGCACAAGGGAGTCTTATGTCCTCAAGCGCCGTCAGGATCAGCTTGAGCGTGGCACCGGGACGGCGGGATTCTCGACCAGCCTCAACGTGGATAAGACCCTCTCGCTGGTATATGCCTCGCTGCCGCGAGAACAGCAGATCATTCTTGAGCGGTCCATGATGGAGGCCTCGCGACGGACCTTTGAGTACGTGGAAAAACAAGGGTACTTCGGCTATAGGCTTGGCGCCCAAGGGGTGGCCCGCTTCGCCGGAAAGGCCATGGCTGCCTCGTATTTGCACTTCACCAACCGCAATCAGGAACCCCATCTCCACGTCCACATCGAGATTCCGAATGCCTGCCTTACGCCTGATGGCGAGTGGCGGCCGCTCGATGGTGGCGAGCTGTATAAGCGTCAGGGAGAGTTCGCTGCGCTATTTGACTGCTATCTGGCCCATGCCCTCAGGCGGGATATCCCTCAGCTTGCCAAGTATTTTGAATCTGACCTCGAGCGCAACGGGCTTCGCGTGGCCGGTATTTCACGGGAAACCGTGCTGGAGTATTCCACCCGCCGCATGGAGATCCTCAAGGCGCTCGACGAGATGGGTGCCAGTGGTGCTGACTCAGCACGAGGCGCAGCTAAGCGGACTCGTGAGGGCAAGAAGGAGCGTGACTCAGACGAACTCCGCGCCGAATGGCGCGAGCAACTGCAGAACTTCCACCAGGAGCTGCAGCGAGGCGACCTGACCCCGGAAACCAAGCTGTTCGCCGAGCAGCTTGTGCTTCGGAACGCCAGCGTGTTCGGCGAACACGCCCTCGATCGCGCAGCAGCCCAGCTGGCGATCCTGCATGGGGGCGAATCCGCTATCCCAGCAATCAAGAGCGGCCTAATCCGCCAGCTCGGGGTGATCGAGCTGCCGCAGGAAGGGCGCCACCGCGAGTTCACAACCGAGACCTACCGCCAGTTCGAGGCCGAGCTGCTGGCTTATGCCCATGCAGCCCAGCGTCCTGAGGTCCGATTCACGATCAAACCTTTCGACACAGAGATGGCCATCGCCCGGATTGAGCGGGAAAAGGGCTACCCCATGCGCGACGAGCAGCGCGCGGTCGTGCGCTTCTGCACGAGCGGGGCTCGCTTTCAGATCATCCAGGGCGCTGCCGGTACTGGTAAATCCGTCAGCCTGGCCGCGCTCCGCGAGGCCTACGAGGCTGCCGGTAACCGAGTGATCGGTCTGGCGCCGTCTGGTGCTGCTGCCGCCGAACTGCAGAACTCAGCTGGCATCCGGGCTCGCACAATCCATTCGCTACTGATGCGACTGGAAAACGACAACGCTCAGTACCGCGAAAAGCTGCGCGCCAACGATGTGATCATTTGTGACGAGGCGGGCCTCGCGGATCTGCGCACCCTGCACAAACTCGCCGGGTACTGCGACGCTGCCGGCGCCAAGCTCATCTTGGTCGGTGACGGTCGCCAGCTCGAAGCCGTGGGCTCCGCGTCGGTGCTTGACATGCTGACAGAGGAGGTTGGCTGCGCTGAGTTGATCCAGATCGCACGCCAGAAAGACCCGGCAGACCGGGCGATCTCTCAGGCCTGGTTCGAGGGACCTGCGGAGCAGGGCGGCCCTGACGCCCTGGAGATGATGAAAGCACGCGGCCTACTGAAAATGCCGGGCGAGGGCACCAAGGATAAGCCGATCAAGCTGATGATGCGCGACGCGCTGCAGGCGCACGAAGAGGGCACAGACTGGCAGGAAATCCTGCTGCTGGCCGACCGCAACCAATCTGTCCGCTCATTGAACAGCAAGGTCCGCGAGCACCGATTCGAGATCGGTGAACTGGACAAGGCCCAACAGGTCCGTATCCCGGTTGAGACCGGTCGAGGCGATTACGCCGACCTCGATCTGGTGCCAGGTGATCGAATCATGCTGCGCAAAAACCAAAAGGTCGATGGCGAGCCGGTCTACAACGGTGACCGCGCGACCCTCACTGGCATCGAGCGTGTGCAGACCGGCACTGACGATAACGGTGAGCCGATCTGCGACACAAAGCTCACCGCAAGGCTGGACCGCACCAAAGAAGAGGTCAGTTGGAACCTGTCCGACTATGCCTCGATCGATCATGCCTACGCGATGACCGTGCACAAGAGCCAGGGCCTCACGGTCGATCGGGCCTTCTACTTGACCTCAGATTCCACCGATCGCCGCCTCGCCTACGTGGCGTTTACCCGCTCGCGCCAGGCCTGCAGCTTCTACATCGGCAACGATCAAGAGTCGCTCGACACGCTGGCCCGGAACACCGCGGTATTCAAGTCCAAGCGCTGCGCCCTTGATGCCGACAAAGAGTTCCGCGCCCTGATCCGCGCCAACGCTGAAGCAGGCCTCTACGAAGAGCAGCCGATCAAGGCCCAGCAGCCGAGCACCAAGGATCTGCTGGAGAAGGCAGGCGAGCGTTTCGAGTACGCCACAGAGCCTAAGGCAGAGCCCAAGCAGTCGCCTGAAATCCAGGTTATGCCGGCCACTCAGGCCGACCATGACCTGTCCGTTGCCCGCGGCTTCGCAGTAACCGGGCTTATCGATCTGCCCAACGACACCCGCCAGAAACCCGGGAAACCCTACGAGTTGCCGGCCGATGCCAAGCGCGTCGCGCTGCTTGCCGAACCACTCCCATTACCCCCAACCCCGAAACAGGAAATCGAAAATGAGCGACCTGAACGAGCAGTTGCTGCAGGAATGCGTCAGGACAGTTCCGCCGCAGTAGGAGGGGATATGCCAAAGCAGCGTCGTGTCTGGACCAAGGCCGAGCAGCAGCGTGAGACCCAGGCGATCCGCGATCGGGTGGATCTGCGCGATCACGCTGAGCGCCTAGGCTATGTCCAGGTCAGCGGGTCAGGCGCCCGTGTTCGGATGGAAAACAAGGCCTTGGATAAAGCTGACCCCATGCGCGAAATCACCCTCAAGCCGAACGCCAAAGGAGAGCCGAGCTGGGTGGCCACCAAGGCTGGTCAAGGTTCCGGCCTTGGGGGTGACGTTTTCCACCTCCATCAGCACGCCACGGGTCAGGGCTTTTTGGAGACCCGCGACGAGCTGCGAAGGGTCGCCTTCAACAAGGACTTCGACTCCGGCTCCCGTTACCAGGGGCTGAGCAATGCCGAGCGCGAGGCTCGCATAGAGCAGCAGCGGCAGAAGACCGCGCTAGAAGCAGAAATTCGACGAGTTGCTGCCTGCGACCAATACAAGAAGGCATCTACAGAGCCAAACCGTTTCCTGCTGGCTAGAGGTATCTCCGAGCAGACCATCGCTGAAACGAAATCCCGCACCGATCAGCACGGAAACGCGGTTTTCCCACACGTCCGCGAGGACGGGAGGTTCACTGGTTACGAGCGCAAAAAGGACGGCTGGACCCTTTATTCCTCCTCAGATCGAGGAATCTATGTCGCGAACCAAAGCTGCCCCAACCCTGAGCAAATCAAAGTGGCTGAGGGCGGCCTCGATGCTTTGAGCTTGTACCAGATGGACTCTCCAGAACAGCGCTCTCGCACACTGTATGTCAGCTCGGGTGGAAATCCGGCCGACGACACCGCCCAAGCCTTGCGCGGTCTATCTGAGCGCACTGGCGCCAAGAAGGTCGAACTTGTCTACGACCGGGACGAAGCTGGTGATGGGCATACCGAAACCCTGCAGAAGGCGCTCGCCGAAAAAGCCCCTCACCTGCAGGTCGAGGACCGGCGCGGCGATTACGCCATGCGCGAAGGCGAAGACCCCAACGACCTCCTCCGCCGCCTCCAAGCCGAACGCCAGCAGAGCGCCGAGCGCACCCAGCCGGCGCAGCCAACCCGCGATGCCGTCCAGTACAAACCCTCCATCCATGACGGCAAAACCCAGCAGCAACCCGAACAAACCAAACCGGAACCGGCCCACCAGGCCGGACCCGAGCAGACCCAAGACCAGCATCAGGGCCGCGGCATGAGCCGCTGAGGAGCCCCCAGTGACCCGACTACAGCCCACCATCGACCTCTCCTACGGCGAGCAGGAGGTGCTCCAGCGCATCCTCGCCGAACCCCGGAAAATCGCCGACGCCCTGGCGCCAGACGACGTCCGCGAGCACTCGCGGATCATCGGTGTGCTCGAAGAAGTCGCAGCCGCCTTCGCCGAAGTGTTTTTCCACGTTGTCGAGCAGCTGCCCGACCCAGAGCCTGAGCAGACCCAGCAGCAGAGCCGCAGGATGAGCCAATGATCCTGACCCTCCTCCAGCACCTCGAACGGGCCGACTCCGGCCTGTTCGTTCAAGCCCCTGAGGGAACCTGCCAGCGCCTGGCCGAGGCGCTGGGTGACGCGGGAAAACCCCTCGCCGGTCTTACTGAAACAGAGGACAGCCAGCTCGCCATCGAGCAGCTGGCCGTCCAGCTTGCTGTAGATCCAGGGCACACCCTCGCGGCCACCCTGGAGTCCGCCAGCCGCCTGATCGGGGAGCCGATCTATGTCCTGATCGATCGCGCCGAGCGCCTCGAGCACGCCGACCTGACCTACGCCCTCAAGGCCGCCCGCGACGTCCTGGCCAGCTCTGAACTGGCAGGCCTGCGCCTCGCTTTTTTCAGCACCGACCGCGCTGCTCTGGAACGTATGACGCGCCGGCAGTCGGCCGCTTTCTTCTGCGCCCAGATCCTCAATGTTGCCGATGAACTGTGCTGGGAGAACGCCCCGGCCGTTGGCCACGAATTCGGTTCTATGTCGATCGACCTGCAGACCCGCGAGCTGACCAGGCGCAATGCGCTATGGGCGCTCGGCAACCCGGAAAAGCATGACCAGGCGACCCAGGACCTGCTGCGCGTCTGGCGTGCTGACCGTGACTGCCCGATTGGGCCTGCCGCAGGCCTGACCGTCGACGAGATCCGCAACCTGGTGCAGATCCACGTCGAAGAGGGCGCCGGCTCCCTGGTGCGCTACTCCGAAATCCCTGAGCCATGGGCAACCCGATTCCAGGTCGCCAGTCTTGGCGCTACCCGCGCCCTGAACGGGTACTACGCCCGCGACTGGGAGAGGTTCCTCGACCTCTGGCAGGGTGAGGCCGAGACAGTCGATGACCTGGTTGAGCATGAGCTGGAGCGACTGGCCATCATCGGCATCCAGAAAGCCAATGTGCGCAGCGCCGCGACGCTGGCAGACCTTGGCATCGATTCCGTCGAGCTGGGTGAGTGGGTGGCTGAGCAGGTCGGGAAAGGGCGCTGGCCAGAAGGCGATTTCGTGGAGGCCTTCCGCGTCTGGCGTGACCAGAAAAATACGTCGAACGCCGATCCTGTCTGCAGGCCATGATCCTGTTTCTCGATATCGACGGGGTGCTGCACCCCGATCCTCCCCAGCCCGATCAGCGTCTGCGCTCACTGCCGAGGCTGGTCGAGGTCCTGCGCGACCATCCCCAGCTCGTGGTGGTGATCAGCTCGCTCTGGCGCGAGAAGCTCACGCTCGACCAGCTGCGCGAGCTGTTCCCGGCCGATATGCGCGAGCGGATTATCGACGTGACGCCTATCGCCGAACGCATCGATGGCTGGTTACCCGCGCGACGTGAAGGCGAGATTCTGGACTGGCTGGAGGCCTCAGGCCGTGCCGGCGAGCCATGGCTCGCCATCGACGACCAGGTGTGGCAGTTCACCCAGCACCGGGACCGGTTGATCGCGTGCATGTTCTACGACGGAATAACCGACGCAATCGATGCGCTGCTGCGCCAGAGGCTCGCCGCCGATTCCTGAAAATACGTCGAACGCCGATCTGTGTATGTCATAAGCAGTGCAGCATTTGGAGCGATCTTCGGGTGTAAGGGGGGCTCATACCAATCTCCCGAAACCGTCACTCGGCGGATCTTGGTCAAGCATGTTGCTCACCATTCGCTGACGTCTTAGCGTGCCCAGCGTGAAGAGGAAGCACGACTCGCAGAGTCGCACCTGGCAGCGCTCTCCAGCATGCGGCGAACTATCGCTGATCTCCGCGGCAAGCTGGCCCGGCAGCGGTTCGGCGGTGTCGCAAACGCCAACCTTTTCGCTCAAAGCTTCATCCCCATCGCGAAATCCAGCTCGAGCTGCGGTTCTTCCGGCACCTGCCGCGCCCGGCGCATGTAGAGGTCTACCGAATCCTCCTCGATCAGTCGCCAACCACGCCCGTTCTGTGGTGTGTACGACTCGGACTCAAGCAGCTGGTCGGCCTAGTCGAGCGAGACGCCACCTACGACCACCGAGAACACCATCGAGGCCTCAGGGAGGCTCAGCATGACCGCATGCGTCGGTCTGCCCATCCGCAGCATGGTATCGGTCACCCAGGCCGTATGAGGCTGACAGCCCTCCAGTAGCGCTCGGCGCACTGTGTCGATGAACGTTTGTCGGTGATCGCCTGTGCGAGCGTATGCCTCGTAGTAGATCGAGGCAGCGTGCCTTGGGTGGTCCTGGTCGATCGTTCTTTGTGAATCTCTGCACATGAGATCTGTCCTCACAACTGATAGCAGTTGGCCGCAAACCCTCTGATCTTTTCCATTACCGGAGACAAGTCGGCTGACGAACCGTAAGACACCATCCCTTCTGCAACGAAGACTAGATGAGGCACAGCAGGCTGAGCGGCTGCGTGAAATGCAAGAGCAAAAGCGCATAACCTAAATCGGAGCACTCAGCCCGAACCTAACCAGATGGTTTACTATCCAGAAACTGTGAGGCGGAGCACGGTGCTGGGTGATTCGCGCATTTGGAAGCGAGTAAAAGCAGAGGGTTAGGACGCGTGGCTAAAAAGCAGAATGTGCTGCTCTGCTGGGTAGGTGGCAACGACCTCAAGGCACCATCAGGAAGTGATGCTGGGCCTGTGCTTTCGACGCTGAAAGCGGAGTCTTTCGATCAGGTTGAACTGCTCTCTTCATACCCGGCTGCGCAGGTTGAACCCTACTTGGCCTGGCTGCGTGAGCAGGTGAATTCGCAGGTCAATCTTAGCTATGAGTCGCTTAGGTCTCCGGTGCATTTCGGAGATATCTACCAGGCAGCCAATGCACACCTAAAGCGGCTGCACGTCCCTGGCGCGCAGCTATCCATCCTGCTCAGTCCCGGCACCCCAGCCATGCAGGCTGTTTGGATTTTGCTCGGCAAGACCCGCTACCCAGTCACCTTCTACCAGTCCTCGTTAGAGCAGGGGGTGCAGAAGGTCGATGTGCCATTCGAGATCGCTGCGGAATATGTACCGGCAGCTAATACCATTGCGGGTGACAAGCTGCTTCGGCTTGCTGACGGCCAGGCCCCGGTCAATGCGGCCTTTGACAGCATCGTTACGCAGAGTGAACGCATGTTCAGGCTCAAAGCGCAGGCGCAGGTTCTTGCTCAAAAGCAGGTGCCTGTCCTGATCTATGGCGAAACGGGTACTGGCAAGGAGCTATTTGCCAGAGCGATTCACAATGCCAGTCCCCGTTCATCGGGGCCATTTGTTGCGGTCAACTGCGGAGCTATCCCGCCGGAGCTGATTGATTCCACATTGTTTGGTCATCGCAAAGGCGCGTTCACGGGCGCCGTTGAGAGCCGTGCCGGTGTTTTCCAGCAGGCTGATGGTGGAACCCTGTTCCTGGACGAGTTCGGTGAGCTGACTCCTGATGCCCAGGTGCGTCTGCTGCGCGTGCTGCAAGAGGGGGTGGTGACTCCGGTTGGGGGCAGCCAGGAAGTCAGAGTGAATGTGCGATTGGTCACTGCGACTCACCGTAACCTGATGCAAGCCGTGGCTGAAGGTGGCTTTCGGGAAGACCTTTTCTATCGGGTTGCCATCGGAGTGCTGCACCTACCGCCATTGCGTGAGCGCGAGGGCGATTTGCTGTTGCTGGCGGACACTCTGCTGGGTGCAATTGCCGCAGGGGATGAATCGCTAGAGAGTAAGAAAATTTCCGCAGAGGCAAAAAAACTTATCCTCAGCCATCCCTGGAGAGGCAATGTGCGGGAGTTGCAGTCCACCTTGTTGCGCGCCGCCCTCTGGTGCCCGGGGGATGTGATTGGCGCTGCGGATATCGAACAGGCAATGTTCCAACCGCCTCGTGAGCAGAAGAGCCCCTTGTCTCAAGATGTCTCTCAAGGCATTGATTTACAAGAGGTAATTGCTGAGGTTGCCGGGCATTATCTGCGTCAGGCTCTGAAACTTACCGGCAACAACAAGACCCGTGCGGCCAGCCTGCTAGGCCTCAAAAGCCAGCAGACGCTGAGCAACTGGATGGACAAGTACGGCATCGAATAAAACTTGGCACGGTCCTCGCTCTAGGACCCTCATGGACAGAATCGCCTACATGAAATCAGTCAACTTCGAGTTTCTCCGCACCGGCAACGAACTGCTGGCGAACCTCGCTGGCCTCGCCGAAGCCGTCCTGCATATCGATCCGGGCAGCGCCCTCACTCGCCTGCGCAGCTTCGCCGAAGAGCTGACCAAAGCCATCTACAAGGAAGAGCTGCTGCCGCGCATGCCGCAGTCAACCTTTTACGACTTGGTTAAAAACTCGGTGTTCACCGATTGCGTCAGCAAGCCGCTGGTTCACCAGATCAACTTCCTGCGCATCCAGGGTAACGACACCGCGCACGGCGCGGAAGGTGATCTGCGCAATGCACAGCTGGCGCTGAAGACGGCTCATCAGTTGGCCATGTACATGGCCATCAAGTACTACGGCACCGCACAGGCCGATATTCCACCCTTTGCCGAGGTGCAGGATCCGACTGCGACTCTCGCCAGTCTGCAGAAGACCGTCTCCAGCTACGAGAAGGAGCTCAACCAGCAGCAGGAAGAGCTGCAGCGTGTCATGGAGAAGCTGGAGCAGGAACGCACCCGCCATCTCGACAAACTGGAGCCGCCTGCCAAGCCTGACCAGCAGAAGCGTCAGCAGCAGAGCCAGAAGGTCGCCGACAGCCTGCAGTGGAACGAGGCCAAGACCCGCGCCCTGCTGATCGACGCCATGCTGGTGCAGGCGGGTTGGGATATCAGCAACCCCTCCCAGGTCGGCCAGGAAGTAGAAGTCGACTTCCCCGATAACGTTTCCGGCAAGGGGCGTGCGGACTACGTCCTATGGGGCGACAACGGTCAGCCGCTGGCCGTTATCGAGGCCAAGAAATCCGGCAATGTCAGCCTGCAAGCCGGGCGCGAGCAGGCCCGCATGTATGCCGACGGCTTCGAGCGCATGGGCATGCAGCGCCCGGTGATCTTCTACAGCAACGGCTACGAGACCTTCATCTGGGACGACGCGCAGTACAACACCTACCGCCCGGTGTATGGCCTCTACAGCAAAGACAGCCTCGAATACCTGATCTACCAGCGCCAATACCGCAAAGCGGAGCTGGAGCGTCATAACCCTGATCTGAACATCGCTGACCGTCCCTACCAGATCGAGGCGATCAAAACAGTTGCCGCGCACTTCCAGCAGCAACGTCGCCGCGCGCTGATCATCCAGGCCACCGGCACGGGCAAGACCCGCGTGGCCATCGCACTGGCCGAATTGCTACTGCGCACCGGTTGGGCCAAGCGCGTGCTGTTTCTGTGTGACCGCAAGGAACTGCGCGTGCAGGCCGATGAGGCCTTCAAGCAGAACCTGCCCAGCGAGCCGCGTTGCGTTATCGGGGAAACCAACAAGGTCGATCAGACCGCACGCGTCTACATCGCCACCTACCCGGGCATGATGAACCGCTTCGCCCAGCTTGATGTGGGCTTCTTCGACCTGATCATTGCCGACGAAAGCCACCGCAGCATCTACAACAAATACCGTGATCTGTTCGATTACTTCGATGCCCTGCAGGTAGGCCTCACCGCCACCCCGGTGAAGTTCATCAGCCGCAATACCTTCGATATGTTCGATTGCGAGACCACCGACCCGACCTTCGAGTTCGGCCTCGATGCCGCCATCAACAACGATCCGCCTTACCTGGTGCCGTTCCGTGTCAAAGACCTCACCACCGACTTCCTGCGCGATGGCATTCACTACAACGACCTGAGTGAAGAACAGCAGCGTCAGCTCGAAGAGGACCTCGGCGAGGAGGAGGCCAAGCGCACCACCATCGCCGGCAAGGACATCGGTCGCAAGATCTTCAGCGAAGACACCGACCGCATCATCCTGGAAAACCTGATCAACAACGGCATCAAGGACGAGACCGGCTCACTGGTCGGTAAAACCATCGTCTTCGCCCAGCGTCAGGATCATGCCGAGCATCTGGAGGCGCTCTTCTGCAAGCTCTATCCGCAGTACGGTAGCAAGGTCTGCAAGGTCATCCACAACGCCATCCCGCACGTGGATACCCTGATCAAGGAATTCAAAAAGCCGGGCAACGACTTCCGCATCGCCATTTCGGTGGACATGCTTGATACCGGTATCGACGTGCCCGAAGTGGTCAACCTGGTGTTCGCCAAACCGGTCAAATCCTGGGTGAAGTTCTGGCAGATGATCGGGCGCGGCACACGCCTGCGCCCGAACCTGTTTGGTCAGGGCAAGCACAAGACCGAGTTCCTCATCTTCGATCACTACGGCAACTTCGACTTCTTCGAGCAGGAGTACGAAGAGCCGGAAGACCAGGGTGGCAAGTCGCTCCTGCAGACCACCTTCGAAGCGCGTCTGGAGCTGGCGCAGGCCGCCCTAAAGCACAATCATGCTGCTGCCTTTGATGCCGCCATCGAGCTGCTGCGTGCCGACATCAACGACCTGCCGGAGAGCAGCGTTGCCGTCAAACGCGAGCTGCGTGCCGTGCACCAGTTGCAGCAGGGCGACCAACTGCAGAAGTTCGACGCCAAGACCCAGCACCTGCTGGCGACCACCATCGCCTCTCTGATGTCCGCCCGTGTGCTGCGTGACAAACATGCCACCGCACTCGACAAGCTCATCGCCGGTATCGAGCGCTGCCTGGTGGAGCAGGCCAGCTGTTTCGAGGATGGCAAGATCACCTTGCTGGAAGAGATCGACAAGCTCGCCATCAATATCCAGGCCGTGCGCCAGAAGGATGCCCTGATTGCGGAAGTGCGCAGCGCTGACTTCTGGCTCAACGCCAACGTGGGCAAGCTGGAGCGTGCGCGGCAGGAGCTGCGCGGCATCATGAAATACCGTAAGTCCGGCGATGGCACAGGCTACGCAACGCCGGGTACTCGCACCGCCGATGGCGGTGTAAAGGAGGCGGAGCGCGTCATCACCATTGCCGGCGCCAACGAGGCGATGATCTACCGGCGCCGCATCAAGGACATCCTCGACGCCATGCTGGCTGCCAACCCGACCCTGCAGAAAATCCACAAGGGCGAGCCGATTGCCGAGCAGGAGCTGAACTCGCTCACCTCGACCATCCTCACCACACACCCCGGCGTTAGCCTGCAGGTGCTCAACGAGTTCTATGGCCGTACCGCCAGCGAGCTGCAGCTGACCGTGCGTGAGCTGATTGGTTTGGATGTGCAGGCTATCGAACAGCATTTCGCCCAGTTCCTGCATACCCACCCCAGCCTCACGGCCCAGCAGGTGCGCTTCATGAACCTGCTCAAAAGCTACATTGCCCAGCACGGCAGCATCGTCATCGAAAAGCTCTACGACGCGCCGTTCTCCAGCATTTCCCACGAAGGCATCGACGGTGTGTTTACCCCAGCCGACGTGGGTGAGCTGGTGGCCGTGCTCAAGCCCTTCTTGCGCGGGGAAACCCCGCCCACCAGTCACTAGGAGTGCACATGCAAGCCAGTCAATGGACTACCGAAATCATCGTAATCTGCGTGGTCGCCGCTCTAATCAGTGTGGTGTTTGGCTACGTTGTCGCAGCCCTGCTGCAAGGGCGGCAGCTCAGCCGGCTCACTGCGCAGCTTGAGCAGGCGCAAGAAGCACAGGCCTCCGCAGTGGCCGCCAGCACGGCGCTGAGTGAGCAATTGAAGGCTGCAGAGGCACGCGGTCAGGTGCTTCAGATTGAAGAAAGCTCACTGAAGGCCAAACTGCAGGCAGCCTTCGAGAACGTGACGCGGCTGAACCAGGAGCAGCAAGAGAGCAAAGACGCAAAGGCAGCCCTAGAGATAAAGCTGGAAGACGCCAACCGGCGCCATAACGAAACCGCCAAGCTTCTGGAAGCGGCTCAGGCTGAGGGGCGAGCGCTTCAGGAGCAAATCACCGACCTGCGTGATCGTCTGAATACGGCGCAAACCTCCATCACCTCGCTGCAAAGTGAGCGTGATGGCCTCAAAAACGAGCTGGCTAGCCTGGATGCCAGCGCCCAGGTGGCCGCATCAGAAGTGCGTGAGGCGCGTGAGCAGCTCAACGACACCAAGCAGAAACTTGCTGAGCAGACACAGTCACGCGCCGAGCTACAGGGTCGTTATGAGCCACTGAGTAATGCTCATGCAGAGCTTAAGACTGCCTTGGAGAAGCGTGAGGAATTAGTGGCCGATCTAAATGAGCGACTCGCCAAGGCTCAAGCTGCAGGTCTTCAACTGCAGGCTGAGCGTGAGTCACTAAAGGACGAGCTGGCCAGCGAAGGTAAGCGGGCTAAGGCTCTGGAAACCGCTGAGCGCGAAGTGCGCGAGCAGCTAGCAGAAACCAAGCAAACGCTGGTCAAGCAGGTGCAGTCTTTCAGCGAACTGCAGGAACGCCTGCAGCAGCTCAACGCGGACCATACCGAGCTCAAAACCACCCTGCAGAAGCGCGAGGAGCACTTCCAGGAGCAGATGACGCAACTGGCTGATACCCGTAAGTCGCTGACTCAGGAATTCGAGAACCTGGCCAACAAGATTTTCGAAGAGAAGGGGAAGACCTTTACCCAGACCAGCCAAACCAGCATCGACGGCATGCTCAAGCCGTTCCGCGAGCAGATCGAAGGCTTCCAGAAGCGCATCAACGAAGTTCACGATGCGTCCCTGCAGGGCAACACCAGCCTCAACTCTGAAATCAAGAAGGTGCTGGAAATCGGCCTGCAGATGAGCAAAGAGGCCAACAACCTCACCTCGGCACTCAAGGGCGACTCCCAGCAGCGCGGCGCTTGGGGCGAGGCGCAACTGCGCCGCACGCTGGAAATGAGTGGCCTGATCGAAGAGGCGCACTACGAAGTACAGACAGCCTTCAAAGATGCAGAGGGCCGCTCCAAGCAGACCGACTACCTGATCAAGCTGCCCGATGGCAAACACATCATCATAGACAGCAAGGTCTCCCTGGTCGCTTACGACCGCGCCGTTGGCGCCGAGTCACCAGAGGAATACCAGCTGGCCATGGCCGAACATGTCAAAGCGGTGCGCAAGCACATCGATGACTTGGCCTCCAAGGACTACACCAACCTGGCTGGCATTCACAGCCCGGACTTCGTGCTCATGTTCATGCCCATCGAGCCGGCCTACATCGAGGCCATGAAGCACAACAAGGACCTGTTCGAGTACGGCTACAAGAAGCACATCGTGCTGGTCTCGCACACCACCCTAATTCCCATTCTGCGCACTGTCGCCAACCTATGGATGATCGAGCGCAGTAATGCCGAAGCGCGCGAGATCAGTGAAAAGGCCGGCGAGATCTACAACCAGGTCTGCACCGTGGCCGAGCGTCTCGGCAAGCTGGGCGGCACGCTCAATACCGTGAGCAACCACTACAACGACACCGTCAAGGCACTGGCTGGCAAGCAGGGCCTGTACGGCAAGGTGGAACGCTTCAACAAGCTGTCGGCCAAGGTCAGCAAGACACTGCCGGCACTGGAGCCAACCCACATGGATTTCGAAAGCGAGCGACTCTCGCTGATCGTCGAGGCGCTCGACGAGGCGGATGAGCCCACCGCAGAGCTGCCACCGCTCATGAACCACATCGCTAACGACAGCGAAGCGCTGCCGCAGGCCTGACCCCATTTTTAACGAGAGAAGTACCTCGAATGCTCACCGGTAAAATCCGCAACGATATCGACAAGCTCTGGGAAAAATTCTGGACCGGCGGCATCACCAACCCGCTGACCGTGATCGAGCAGATCAGCTACCTGATGTTTGCCCGCATGCTCGACATGCAGGAAGACGTGGCCGAGCGCAAAGCCAGCCGCACTGGCAAGGACTTTGCCCGCCTGTTTCCCAATACCCCGGAAGGCCAGCTGCTGCGCTGGAAGAACTTCCGCAACATGAGCGGCAAGGAGCTGCACAGCCACCTCAAGCAGAAGGTCTATCCGTTCTTCGCCCAACTCGGCAGCGCCGGGGGCGAGGGTGGCGAGCGTGAAGGCCTCGGCCATATCAGCGAATACATGCAGGACGCCGATCTGGAGATCAAGAACGAGTCCGTGCTCACCTCTGCCGTGGAGATGGTCAACGACCTGCCGCTGACCCAGAGCGACGTAAAGGGCGACATCTATGAGTACCTGCTGAGCAAGCTCACCACCGCCGGCATCAACGGCCAGTTCCGCACGCCGCGCCATATCATCGACGCGATGATCGAACTGATCGCCCCGCAGCCCAACGAGGTGATCTGCGACCCGTCCTGCGGCACCGCCGGCTTCCTCGCCCGCACCATGGAATACCTCAATCGCGTGCACTCCAGCGAAGCGGGCACCTTCACCGACGAAGACGGCAACCTGCATTACTCCGGTGACCTGCTCGAACCCTACCGCCAGCACATCAACAGCCAGATGTTCTGGGGCTTTGACTTCGACACCACCATGCTGCGCGTCTCCAGCATGAACATGATGCTGCACGGCGTGAACGGCGCGAACATCCGCTACCAGGACTCCCTGAGCAAATCCATCAAGGAGCACTACCCGCGTCAGGAGCAGGACTTCTTCGACGTGGTGCTGGCCAACCCGCCGTTCAAAGGCAGCCTGGACGAAACCAACACCAACCCCGACGTGCTCGGCCTGGTGAAAACCAAGAAGACCGAGCTGCTGTTCGTCGCCCATATCCTTCGCTCGCTCAAGCTTGGTGGCCGCGCCGCCGTGATCGTGCCGGACGGCGTGTTGTTCGGCTCCTCCAAGGCCCACCAGCAACTGCGCCAGGAACTGCTCGACAACAACCAGCTTGAAGGCATCGTCAGCCTGCCCAGCGGCGTATTCAAACCCTACGCCGGTGTCAGCACCGCCATCCTGATTTTCACCAAGGGCGGCAGCACCGAGCGCGTATGGTTCTATGACCTGCAGGCCGACGGCTATTCGCTGGATGACAAGCGCACCGAGCTGAAAGGCGAGGGCAGCAACGACCTGCCCGATGCCATCGCCCAGTGGCACAAATACCGGCAGATGGTCGAAAGCAATCTCAGCGCCAGCACCATCAACACCCTGTTCGGTGACAAGCGCAAAAAGGCCTTTGTCGTACCCGCCGAGGACATTGCCGCCAACAAGTACGACCTCTCCATCAACCGCTACAAGGAAGTGGAGTACCAGCAGGAACAGTACGAGGACCCCAAGGTGATTCTGCGACGGCTGAAAGGGCTGGAGCAGGAGATTCTGGCGGATCTGGATGAGCTGGAGGGGATGCTATGAGTTGGCCGTTGGTTGAGTTGGCTTCTCTTGAGGGGCAGAAGGGGGGCTTCGTGGATGGGCCTTTCGGTTCGAATTTGAAAGCTACAGAATATGTTGAGTCAGGCGTTCCCATTATTCAGCTCAAAAACATTAAGCCGAACGCATATGTTGCAAAAGATATAAAGTTTATTACCCCGCAAAAGGCGGGTGAGCTAAGTCGACATTCTTATGCTCCGGGGGATGTCGTTATCGCAAAGCTTGGGGCGGTAGGTACTGCATGTATAATTCCTGAGGATGCTCCAGCGGGAGTTATTGTTGCCGATGTTGTTCGCTTCAGAGGGGACTCCAAGAGAGTAGATCATCGTTTTCTGTGTCATTACCTAAACTCTAGTTCAGGCCAATGTGCAGTGATGAAGCTAAGTCGTGGCTCTACAAGGGTTAGAACAAATCTTAGCGACCTTAAAAAAGTTGAAATCCCCCTCCCCCCCCTGTCCGAACAAAAGCGCATTTCCGCCATCCTAGACAAGGCCGACGCCATCCGCCGCAAAAGCCAGCAAGCCATCCGGCTCGCCGACGACTTCCTCCGCGCCGTGTTTCTGGACATGTTCGGCGACCCGGTGACCAATCCGAAGGGGTGGGAAGTAGATGCATTGGAACAACTATCTACTCGTGTAACTAAGGGCGAGTCGCCTAAGTGGCAAGGTTTTGAATATGGTAGTGAGGGCGTTAGATTTATTACTAGTGAGAATGTCTTGTGGGGTTCGCTAGATGAGAGGATGAAATTTATTCCTCTGGAGTTTCACCAAAAGCTAAAGCGATCGCAGGTTCAAGAGGGCGATCTTTTAATCAATCTTGTTGGTGCATCGGTAGGTCGAGCCTGCTTAGCCGAGCTGAATGGAATGCCTGCAAATATTAATCAAGCTGTTTCGGTTACTACGCTTGATCACTCTCGACTGCTACCAGAGATAGCGCTTTATCAGCTGCTCGTGCCTTCAATGCAAAGAGTTCTGCTTGGGAATGTCGTGGATGCGGCAAGGGCAAACATCAGCCTTGCAGGTATCCGAGATTTACAGATGTTGGTTCCGCCGATAGGCGTGCAGCTGGCCTTCCTTAAAGTTCTAGGGAAGGTGAAAAAATATATGGCGGTCAACTCATCTTTCTCGGATTTAAATTTGTTTGAATCACTTAGTCATAATGCATTTTCAGGCCAGCTGTAGATAAGGAAATCCCCATGCGCCTCAAGTCCGTCAAGCTCACCCATTTCCGCGGCTATCGCGCCACCACGGTTATTCCCATCGACGAAGCCATGACCGGCATCGTTGGCCGCAATGACTATGGCAAATCGACCATCCTCGAAGCCTTGGCGATCTTTTTCGAGAGCGGCGACGTCAAGGCCGACAAGAGCGATATGAACTGCTTCAGTCTGGCCGAGGGCGCCGAGCAGTTCGAGATTGCCTGTGAGTTTGACGGCCTGCCTGAAGCACTGGTGCTGGATGAGAATGCCGAGACTTCCTTGGCGCAGGAGTACCTGCTCAACACCGAGGGTGCGCTGGAAATCGTCAAAACCTTTAAGGCCAACACCGGCAAGCTGGAGCGCACCGCTATCCGCTGCCAGCACCCTGCGGATGAAGCGCTAGCTGGGCTGCTGAGCCTGAAAATGGCCGATCTGAAAAAGCTTGGAGTGCAACTTGGTGTTGCTGAGCGTGTTGCTGATCAGCGTGTGGCTTTTCAGTGGCGGCAAGCCATTCGTGCGGCAGCGGGACCTATTGTCTGCCAGGAGATGCTGCTGGACGTTAGCAAAGGGCTTTCGACCGACAGCAAATCCATCTGGGAAAAGATCGAGGCTCAGTTGCCCACCTTCGCCCTGTTCAAGGCGGATCGTGAAAGCAGTGATGGCGATGCCGAGGCCAAGAACCCCCTGCAGCAAGCGGTCAAGGAAGCCCAGGCTGCGCTGCAGAATGAAATCAGCGCACTGGAGCAGCAGATCGAGGCCAGCGTGCTGGATGTCGCCGCCCGCACTCTCGACAAGCTGCGGGAAATGGCCCCCGAGCTGGCCAACGAGCTGACTCCGCGCTTCAAGGAAAAGCCCAAGTGGAGTTTCAGCTTCACCCTGGATGGTGAGAACGGCATCCCCATCAACAAGCGCGGCAGCGGCGTGCGCCGCCTGATTCTGCTCAATTTCTTCCGTGCTGAGGCGGAGAAGGCGGTAGTGGGCTCACAGCGCAATGTGATTTACGCCATCGAAGAGCCGGAGACCTCCCAGCACCCGAACTACCAGATGATGCTGATGAAGGCGCTGCTGGAACTCTCCAACCAGCCCAACCGGCAGATCATCGTCACCACCCACGTCCCTGCGCTAGCTGGCCTGATGCCCATCGACGGCATCCGCTATGTGACCAAGGATGAGAACGGTATCCCCATCGTCAAAATGCCCAATGACGATGTGCTCAAGGAGGCCGCCGAGAGTTTGGGTGTGCTCCCAGAAACGGGGATGGAGCGAGCGAAGGGAATCATCCTGGTGGAAGGCAAGAGCGATATCACCTTCCTGCGTCACACGGCTAGCACCCTCAAGGCGGCAAACGTTATTGACCGCGATCTCGATGATCAGGGACTTATCCCGATTCACGTTGGCGGCTGTGGAAACGTGAAGCATTGGGTCACCCACCGGCTTGCCGGCGAAATTGGCCTGCCGTGGTGCGTTTTCTTGGACTCAGATCTTGGCGATCCCTTTCAGCACAAGACCAATCTCAAGCGTAAGCAGGAAGTTGAAGGGCTTGGGCGGGCGTTTTATTCGACTCGTAAGCGCGAAATCGAAAATTACCTGTGCCCAGACTTGATTCGGAACGAAGCCGGTGTCGCAGTTAACTTCACGGATACCTGCGATGCCAAGCAGATCATTGGTGATGCTGTGGGAATGAACCCTGACGATGTTTCAGATCGATTCTGGCCACTGATGAATGCCGACCAAATCCTTCAGCGCTCGATGTACCAAGAGGGTACTCAGCAGAGATCAGAGCTGAAAGAGCTGATCGAGAACCTGCTGGCATTGGCTCCTTGAGTCCAGGACTGTGTGTGGCCCAGCCGAAAGCGGTTTTCTCTTTGCCCGTGGGCAGTGTTAGGTGACACAAAGGTAGGATCTATGGCGCTTGATTTAAGCAACACGCTGGTAGTGGGTATCTCGGCCACCGCGCTGTTCGACATGAGCGAGTCCGATCAGATGTTCAAGGCGGCACTAGAGGCCGATCCCGAAAGCGTGATCGATAACTACCGCCGCTATATGCAGGAGCGTGAGGGTGAGCCGCTGGCGCCGGGTACCGGGTATCACCTGGTCAAGGCGCTGCTAGACCTCAACCGGCATATGAAAGGTGGCGAGACCTCGCCGTTGGTCGAGGTGGTGGTGATGTCGCGCAACAGTCCGGACACCGGCATCCGCGTGCTCAAGACCATTCGCCGTGACCAGTTGACGATAACCCGTTCGGCCTTTACCGGTGGCGAGTCGGTGGCCGACTACATGGATGCCTTCGATGTGGACCTGTTCCTGACCACCAATGTGGAGGATGCACAGAAGGTCATCGACTCCCGGCAATGTGCCGCCGCGATCCTCAAGGCACCGCCGACCAACGCCCCGCAAATCCCTGAGGGCCAGGTGCGCATCGCCTTCGACGGGGACGCGGTGCTGTTCTCCGACGCCAGCGAATTGGTTTACAAAACCCAGGGGTTGGAGGCTTTTAAGGCCCAGGAAGATGCGCTGCAGCACACGCCGATGGAAGAGGGCCCTTACGCCAGTCTGCTGAAGAAACTGGCCCGGCTGCAGGAGCGCTTGCCCACTGGCGGTAAGGACTCACCGATCAGGATCGCCATCGTTACTGCCCGCAACTCACCCTCTGAAATGCGAGTCATCAATACCCTGCGCGCCTGGGGCGTGTACGTTGATGAGGCCTTTTTCCTAGGGGGCGTTGGCAAAGCCAAAGTGCTCAGCGCTTTCACCCCGCATATTTTCTTCGATGATCAGGACGTGCACCTGGAAGCAGCAGCCAACTTGGTACCCTCCGGCAAAGTGCCGTATCTCAGCAAGTCTGGCTTAGCTATCAGCAGTGAAATGGAGGAGAACATTCATGGTTGATCAAACTGCTCAGCTCTACAAATTGGCGATTACCCCTTCAGGGCGTCGGCTGTGGACGTACCTGGCGGCCATTCTTGTAGTCACCGAAATGGATCAAGGCAAGCCATTTCAATTGAGGCGGTTTCTGAAAAATTTCCAGACTCACTTGGATGGGCGGCGAATCGAGCGTGTGCCCGAGGGTTTCAGGCTGACCCGAATTGGGCAGGACTATTTTCAAGACCGCTACCGGGTTGGGAATCCCCAGCACATTGAGCGGGCTGAGGTTGAGAGAATGATCAGCTCTATCCGAACCGGTCGCGGAGAGGGGGATTGGGTGCCGCTGGCCTAGGGTGAGCCGTACTTCTCGCAGAAAAACGGGACACATTTATTTATCTAGGACTTGAGGCGGGTATATGTCTGTCTGGACGGGCTTGAAGCGCGCTGTCGCTGTACTGGCTTCGGTTTCAGGAACGGTTTCGCGAGCGTTTACAGGGCTCAACGGCGCTCTAAATGCCGCTAATCGCTCTCTGGCTGAATATAACCGCTCGCTTGAGGCCCGCCTTGAGGCTGAAAAGACGCCAGCGCTTGAGGCCGAAGTAAAAATTCTGGAGGCTGGTATTGCCTGCCCAGATTTTTTTGGTTTTTCACCGCGTCAGGTTGCGAGTAAGCGCAAGGAGCTTTTGCTGGCCTACGAGGCGTTGGCGGGGCGCTTGGCAGGCGAAGCCGCTGCTGATGTGTTGCTGAAAATACAGAGGCTCCGGGCGGAGCTTGGTGAGAAGACGGCAGGGTAAGTTCTGTGTGCGATTGGTGATTTTTCTGATCTTTGTATGGATTCGCACGGTCGAGTAAGGGAAATGAATGGTTTCGGATAACTTTGTCCCGTTGAAGTCACGCTGGCCTGAGCTGTATCAGCATGCCGCTTTTGCTGAGCGTTATGTGTTTGCCGACCCGCACACCGCGGCTATTAAACTGCGCTGCTTTGCAGAGGTGCTGGTCGGCCTTCTCTACCGAGATTTGCGCCTACCCAGTGAACCGTCCGATGGGTTCTTCGAGAAGCTCAAATACCCGGCGTTTCAGGAGGTGGTTGGCGATATCGTGCTGCAGAAGCTGCACGCCCTGCGGATGATCGGCAATAAAGCCGCCCACGGTGGTGTTATCGACGCCGGCGTCTCCCTCTCCCTGCTTGGGGATGCGTATCTGATCGGCCAGTGGTTTTTCAAGACCTGCAGCGGTGAGTCTGCCGACAGCTATCCGCCGTTCACGCCTCCTGTGGAGGCCGCAGATTCGGGCAGTCCTGCAGATGACCGTGCCGAGCAGTTGGCCAGGGCGAAACACGAGTTGAACCGCCTGGAGGCTGCTGAGAAAGCCGCTCAGGCTGAGGCAGCGTCAAACACCCCGACACCTGATCCGGCCAGGCTGGATGATTTCAAGTGCGCTTCGGCCCAGGCCCTGGGTTCTATCGATTTCAGCAGTGCCAACACACGTCAGCATCTCAGTATTCACGATGCCTTTGCTGGCTATACGTTGACCAACGGCCAAGCTGAGCTGGTCAAGCAGATCGAGCGCTTCCTCGCCAGCAATACGGAAAGCGTGTTCCTCCTCAAAGGCTACGCCGGTACCGGGAAAACCTTCATCACCAAGGGGCTGACCGAGTATTTCCGCGCGATTGGCCGTAACTATGTGCTGGCTGCGCCCACCGGCAAGGCGTCAAAGGTGATCGCCAGCAAAACCCAGTCGCCGGCTTACACCCTGCATAAGACGCTCTATGCGTTTGACGATATGGCCGAGTACCTCGATGAAGACACCGAGGGTACCGAGACTTTCAAGTTCTACGCAAAGCTGGCGGTGAACACGCTCTCGGTGGATACGGTGTACATCGTGGATGAGGCGTCCATGGTGGCGGATATCTACCAGGAGGCGGAGTTCTTCCGCTTTGGGTCGGGCTATCTGCTTGCCGACCTGTTCGAGTTTGTCAATCTGGACCATAACGATCACCGCAAGAAGGTGATCTTTATCGGTGACGACGCGCAGCTGCCGCCCGTGGGGATGAACTTTTCCCCTGCTTTGGATGCGGAGTATCTGTTGCGCCATCACCGCGTCCGTTGCAGCGGATACGAGCTGTCTGAGGTGGTGCGGCAGAAAGCGCAGAGCGGCATTCTGGCCAATGCCCAGCCCCTGCGACAGTCACTGCAGAGCAAGGTGTTCAACCGCCTGACCATGGACCTCTCCTATCCGGATGTTGAGAAGGTCGAACATCAGGCGCTGTTGCAGCGTTATCTGGACTCTTGTGGCGGCAAGATCAACGGCGAGTCTATCGTCATTGCTCACTCCAACGCTGACGTGGGCGATTACAACCGGCTAATTCGCGAACACTTCTTCCCCGGCTGCGCGCAGGTGATGCCGGGAGACAAGGTGATGGCTATCTCCAATAGCAATGCGTACGGGTTCTTTATCTCGAACGGTGACTTCGGCCTGATCCGTGAGGTGCTCGGAGAGGTTGAAGAGCGCAGCGTCAAGCTGAAGCGGAGAAATCCTGAAACCGCTGTGGTCGAGGAAATTGTTGTGCCGCTGCGCTTCAGGGACGTACTGGCAGGCTTCCGTGACCTTGATGGCACAGCGCATTTCTTCCCGGCCAAGATCATCGAGGATCTGCTTTACAGCAAGGAGCCAACGCTCTCGTCAGATGAGAACAAGGCGCTCTACCTCGACTTCTGCATGCGCCACAAGCACTTGCCAAGGCGGACTAAGGCGTTCAAGGACGCCCTGATGGCGGATCCGTATTTCAATGCCTTGAGGCTCAAGTTCGGTTACGCCATCACCTGCCACAAGGCGCAGGGCAGTGAGTGGAATCATGTGTTTGTGAAATGCAAAAGCCACCAAAGCCAGCTCACGGCTGACTACTTCCGCTGGCTCTACACGGCGATTACGCGCACGGCGCACCACCTGTATCTGCTCGGTCCGCCGAACCACCAGCCGTGGAGTGGTATTCAGATGGTGGCCAATCCGGCGCTGGAGATGCTCGGCGCGGCGCCCAGCATGCCCGCGGCTCCGGCTCCCAGCGTTGCAGCGCCAGCAGCTGCAGCGGTTTCCCCTCCGCCGCCAGCCAATACATTCGGCATTCCCCCCAGTGCAACAACGCTGCTCGCGTTGCTGGCCGAGGTGCGCAAGTTGATTGCCGGGCGGGGGATCAGTATCGAGGACGTTCTCCATCACCAGTATCAGGAGGTTTACCTCTTCAGCCGTGAGGGGGAGTCTGCCCGAATAGACATTGCCTATAACGGCAAGAGCAAGGTTACCGGTGTAGCTGCTCCTTATCTCTCCGAGTTGAGCAGCGAACTGAGTGCTGTGCTGGCCGAGCTCAAGGGCTTGCCGCTTGCGAGTGGCGGGACGGCAGGGGTTGCCGATGCCCATTTCGCCAAGCCGTTTCTCAATGAGTTTCACGCCAAGGTGCTCAGCCTGTGTGCGGGCGGTGGTATCACGCTGCACAAGGTGGTTGAGCAGCAGTGGTGCCAGCGCTACAGTTTTACCCGCGAGGGTGCCGTGGCCGTTTATGACATCTGGTACAACAGCAAAGACCAGTTCACGAAATGCCAGCCCGTGGTCGCGGCCTGCTCACCGGGCACCCTGGTCGCTGAGGTCGGGCAGCTGCTTACGGCGGGTATGCAGGCATGATTAGCAACAAGGAGGTATTCGCCAAGCGCAGGGAAGGGGCGATCGACGAAGCCTACAAGATGGCGCTTGAGTTGATGGCTGCGCCGCAGGCCGATGACTGGGACCGCAAGGCATTTGCCTGGTGCCTAATCGACCTGATCAAGCGGGACGTCAAGGATGGGCAGTTGCAGAACCTGCCGCACTACCGCAGTCAGTTGGAGAGTATTGCTATTGATCCTGCTGACGATGTCTTGAGTAAAGGGGTTCGCCATGCGCTCTCGCTGTGCAATCCCTTTGGCCAGCAGATCAGCGAGGCCAAGGCGCTGAGCAAAGGCGGGCAGCATGCGCAAGCGGCTGCTATCTACCGCAAGGTCTGGATGAGCGGCGCTGCCGATCAGGAAATCCAGACCAGTCTAGGCTGGGAGCTTTACCAGCACACCAAGGCGCTGCTGGCCAAGGAGAGCTTCAGCGTTGGCGAGGTCAAGCGCAATTTAAGTGACTATCTCAAGCTGGAGATCGAAAAGCCCTCTCCGCTTCACTCTCGCATACTGCAGTTGGCAGCCAAACTGGCCGGGCAGGACAAGCTGAGAATGCTGGCCTTTTCCCGCCATTGGAATCTCCAGTACCTGCGCGAAGAAGACTATGAGCGTTTCCGCGCCGAGGATGGCAGGGAGTTTCCGTCACTGGCCGAGAAGGTCATCCAGCAGGCGGGCAAGGAAGCGGCCGCTGCGGATGATGCGGACGGGCAGGCGTACATGCTGCCCGTCATTGATAGGGCCATGGGGCGCTTTCCGGACAATGTATTTCTCAAGCTGAACAAGGCCAAGCTGCTACTGGCGCTGGGCCGGCATGATGAGGCGCTGGCTTTTGGGATTGCAGTGACCAAGGCTAAGTCAAACGACTACTGGGCCTGGGGGCTGCTGGGCGACATTGTCTCGCAGAAGGATCCGGATGCGGCATTGGGCTGTTACTGCAAGGCGCTGACCTGTCCGGCAGAGGACAAGTTCACTGGGAAAATCCGCCTGGAAGTCGCCGAGCGCATGCTGGAGGCCAATGACCATGCAGCAGCCAAGCACGAAGTCGAAGCCATTATTCGAGCCAAGGAGCAGGAGGGCTACAAGATCCCCGAGGCCGTTGCCAGCATTGCGGCGCAGGGCTGGTTTGCCGAGATGCAGGCCAAGGCATCCAATCGTGACTACTACAGGCTGCATGCAAAGGCGGCTGAGGCGCTGCTGTTCAGTGACTTGCCCTGGATTGATGCTTGCCTGGGCGAGATGTTTGTCGTGCCGGGCAAAGAGGACAAGCCAAAACCCAAGCCCAGGCGCAAGGTTTTCCTGAAAACGGGCTCAATCCCCACGGAGGTAGCGATTCCCGAGTCAAAGGTCGCGCGGATGAGTCTGGCGACCGGGGATGCCGTCAGGGTCAAGGGCGAGTTTGATGAGAATCAGCGCTTCAACCTGTTTGTGCTGGAGCGCCGGGCTGGCGCTACAGCGTGGGATATCGCACCCGAGCTTCTAGGGGTTGTGAACCAGGTGAATGAGGACAAGCAGGCCATTCGCTACATCGTCAGCCGGGAGATCAATGGCGAGATTCCGATGTCGGTGTTGCCGTGTGCGTTTGCCGAGGGCGATGCCATCGAGGTGCAGCTTGTTCGCTATGTTTCGAAGCGTGGTCCCCAATACCGCGTGCTTGCCGCAAAGGCGAGCGAGAAAGTGCCAGGAGATCTGTTGCGCAAGGACTTCACCGAGGCGGTTCGCGTCTCTAACGGTATGGGTTTTACCCCGAGCGAAATTTTTATTCCTCGGCATCTGGTGGAGCGCTGCGAGATCAAAGACGGCCAGCAGGTTTCCGGTACAGCGGTACAGGCCTACAACAAGAAGCGTGAAAGCTGGGGATGGAAGGCCGTATCCATTCAACCGTTGTAGGCGGCTACTCGTTGGTCTTTCTCTGGCTCTTTTGAGAGTTGACGAATAATTGCGAAAGAAAAATCTGCAGTCCGGCTTTTTCAAGGCAGCATCCCTTGCGGCCGCCCCAAGCCTGATCATGGGTACGCTGCCTTTGCTGGGTTACGCGCCGTGGTGGGCGTACCAGCCTGGAGGTGGTTGTTTTCTTCGTGGTGGGTTCGCCACTTGAGATGGTAACGGGCGATGCTGCTCTTAAAGGCTTCTATGGCAATCAATGGGCTCTGCAGTTCAAAGCGGGTAGTGGTTTGAGCTGGGACCGACTCGTTTACCTGTCAAGGCAGAATTATGAGCAGGCCGGGTCAAACGACCTTGCTGGGTCGCTGGGCCTACATCCACGAGTGATCATGCTGCTTTTGCAGCCGGCCTTGCCCAGCCTTCTGCTGGGCAGGGTTAACTCTGCGGAGACTCCAGAGTTTTCAGTCTTACGCTCATACCTTGAGCACTCTGGCCGTTAGAGCATCCTCATGTGGATGAAATGAATATCTGGGTGTTTTCATCACTGGCCGCTAATACTCTGCACTGGATGCGCGTCATGATCTCCTCTCCAAGCCGAGGTGATGAGAAATCGAACCTGAGCAGATAAGGCTTTCCACTTCGTTCGGCCTCCCAGTAGGAAAGTCCTTGATCAAACTGGATGGTCAGTTGCTTGCCTGAGCGCAACTGCAGTTGCAATTGGCGGTAGTGTGGCAAACTCGGAAGGCTGAGGACATCGGCTTCTAGGCCACAGTACTCAAACGCCTGACGGATCGCATGATCGCGCTCTTGAGATGTGCGCCAATCGTGCCAGCACTGCCAAGGTGAGCGATTGTCATCCTTCTGGTACTGACGCCCCTGAATCCTAATGGCAAAGACATCATCGCTATGCGCTCCGATCTCATGGATCAGATTGACAAGCAGATTCACGACCAGCGGACTGCATACATAGCGGTCGCTGTAGACCAACTCGATGATTGGATCCTGGCCTGTGATGGCATTAGCCAGAAGGCTTCTGGCCTCCTGTCTAAGGTGCTCCCAGAACCGGCGAGCAAAGCCATCGAGCGAGCCATCCAGATGATTACCGATCTCGACCTTAACCAAGCCCTGGGTTGTAGGCGGCATTAAATCGCTGGTATCCAGTACGCGCTCAGTTTTCAGGATGGGGGATACGCCCCGAATGATCCGCACCCCGGCTGCCGCCAGATCCCAGGTGCGTCCAGGTGCGGCCAGGTTTACATTGTCGCTGGCCCAGGCGAAGTTGCCTCGCGGCCCATGTACGCTGATGTTCAGCGCCAGCACTCCGAGATCTGGCATGGCCTTGTTTAGGCCGATCTCAATCCCGTTGAAGGACAGTTTTGCGAGCCACTCCCTCTGGTCGGCAGGCAGAGCGGCGAAGGTGCTTTCCAGCAGATGCAGTTGCACTTGGTGTCCGGCGTCTTCCCAATTCTGTAGCTGATGCCGCAGGCGGCGGGCGACGGAAAGATCCCAGTCTTCGGCGGCAGCCGCGAGGTAGACCGTAACGGTCTTCGCGCTGTCATCTTGGGTAATCGCCCGTTCGACCGCTTCCTGAAGGGTGGTAATTTCCGCCTGACTTTGTGAACCAAAGACTGCGAGTTCAGCGGGCAACTTTAAGCCGGTAAGCCAGGTCTGGTTGATCCACTCCAGTGCAGCGTGGCGATTGAGGCGGTCAGCCTCAAAGCGGGTATCAAAGCTGAGCAGGCAGCGCTGGCAGGCATGCGAACAGTTGCAGCTGTCCAGGCGCGTGATGACCCGCTGCCACAGGCTGGAGTCATTCAGCCGTTCTGCCGCCTGAGAGGTATAGCCGCCACTGCGCAGGTCGAAAATCCGGATGGCTCGGGTTGGAGAGCCATCGACCCTAATCGGGTGGCAATCGCAGCCAAGCTCTTCGGTCTGCACGCCCAGTTCAGCGGCTATTGCTTCCCGCAGCGCCACGGCAATCGAATAGCCGGTGATGTCATCGTTCAGCAGTTCACCGTTGGAGGGCCTACGCAGTACCAACTCCAGCGCATCGGTCAGGCTGTCATGGCCGAGGTGGATGCTCTGCTTGATCTTCCAGCTGTTGTGGCTGCCGGGGCAGATGTTTTCCCCGTCGTCGTTCTTGCCGCCGCGCAGACGTCTGTGCTGTGCCTTCTGGCGGAAAATGGCCGGTAGATACTGCTCATTGGCAGGGGCGGATGTATCGGGATGGCTAAGCATGGGCTCAGCCTTGCCGCACTCTAGACAGATGGCGAAGCCCTGCTGATTAGCCCCCGAGGTGTAGTGGAATAGGTGGGCCTGCTGGCTGGAGCGAAACTGGCCGAGTGCAGGGTTGGCCAGGCAGACCCAGCTGGAGGGCAAATTCAGCCACGGGGCTTTGACCGGTACGTACTGCAGGCGGCTGATATCGTTATGCGGCTCATCGAAGAAGTCCACAGCAAAGCCTGCGGGCACCAGGTATTCGCGAATCTCGTCCCGCTCGATCAGAGCGCCGCAGTCCTGGCAGTTTATCTCCAGTCCGGGGTTGATGGCCGTGTCACTGGCGCCGCACTGCCCGCAGCGCCAGGCCTTCTTGAAGAGTTGTAGTTCCTTGATGCCTTCGGCGGAGGCGGGTGCATGCCAGTTCAGCGTAATGCCGGAGGACTTGTACACCAGTCCGTCCATGACTAGTTCGGCGCCAGGTGCGTACTCGCGCAGGCCGGTGACGCGATCGCGGGAAGCCAGCGAACGATATCGTACGCGGTTGTCCTCACGCTTATCGGCCTCCTCCAGTTTTAAGGTCTGCATGCAGCGGTTATCGAAACTGACGATATCCGTTGGGAAACCATAGCCAGGTAGAAATCGCCGGTCAGCCAGCTCGCTTAGCAGATACTCCTTCTCGATACGGCTGAGTTGGGCCTCCATGGCGCGGGACGCGACGGCTTTCTTGTCGGCAATTTGCAACAGTTGAGAACGGCTTGCCTCATGCTCTTGCCGCCATGTCTGCATTATTTCGGCGAGATTGCTGCTGGCGCGATTCAGCAGCTCAGACTGCGGCGTAGAGTCGAGAATGCTGCGTCGAGTAATGTCCTTAATGGCTTGTACTACCTGCGGATCCGCTTCGCTTGCCTGATTGTTGCACCATAGACAGAAGCGCTTGGCCAGCGACATAGGCATTTCGCCGTCGAGGAAGAATGCACCTGCCGTCATCGACTTGATTTCCTGGGCGGCGACAACGTGTTTCAGCCAGTGCGAGAGCAGCCAGGCGTTGATATGGCGCTGTACCAGCTCAGGGCTTTGCAGGGAAACCTTGGGCATGCGCATGGGCGTGGTGAAGGGCCAGAGGGGGTTATTGAACACACTCTGATCGTGCGGGGTGTTCTTACAAACGGTTAGCGCCAGGGAGCGCCCTTCACGACGACGACCAGCTCGTCCCGCACGTTGGAGGTAGTTGGCCGGGTGTGGGGGGACGTTGTTCATGGCCACTACGCTGATGCCGCCGATATCCACACCCATTTCCATGGTGGTCGAACAGCTCAGCAGGTTCAGCTTGCCTGCCTTGAACATGCTTTCGTAGGTATCCAGTTTGTGCTTCGGTTGTTGGGCCGAGTGCTCGGCCGCATGGAAGTAGTTGCCGCCCTCGATAACCAGATCCATTACGTCAGACCAGAGAGACTCCTGGCGCAGCTGCTGGATTTCCGGCTGGGTGTTGAGCCAGTCACGAATCGCCAAGAGGCCGTCATCACCCGGCAGATATAGGAGGTCTTCTGGGGGGCGCGGCAGGGTGTATGGTGTCACTTTGACGACCATCGCGCGGTCGGTGCGTGGCGTATACGGGCTTAGCTGCTCGAACGGAGTGTCTATGAAGCGCCTTGATACCGGGCAGAGGTAGACTTCGGTGGGCAGCCGGAAGCTCAGATCATTGAGGTCGAGCTGATAGCCATCACCAGAGGAAATCAGCAGTTTTGCCTGCTGGGTGAGTGCTTGCCAAGCGTCACGCAGGATCGAGTCGATTTGATCCTGATGAGCCGCGGTTGACCAGTTGAACGCCTTGCAGAGCAGCAGGATAGGCCGTGATTGGGCGCTGCTGACGGTATTGACTGAAGGCCAGCGTACGTAGCGACCAGGAAGCCTTTCAAGTTTGCCATCAGAAACCGGAGCTACTACCCACTTGGGACTGATACGAATGCCGATCAGTGATTGCCATTGTCTATCGATATTCAGGATGGCGTTTTGGCGGACGAAGAAATCCATCAGTACTTTAAGGTAGGTGCGCCAGGATTCGACATCCAGGTGCGCAGGCCAGGCCATGGGTTTGGTGGTGATGTTGGTCAGCTTGGGATAGCACACTTGCACCAGTCCTAGAGTTTCCAGACTGTTGGCGTGTTTGGGTCTGCGGAAGAATTCACGGGCGAGCAGCATTTTGGCCAAGGCGATACTGTCGTGCTTGCCAAAAGTTTTGGGGGCGAGGCCGTGGTAGTAGTCCAGAATGCCCAGTTGCAGATCCGGGGTGCTGGCCAGATGGTTGACCATGTCGGTCCAGCAGATTGCGGTGCCCTTAGCCGTCTCAGTTTGCTTCTCCTGCAGTTGCTCCAGATATTTCTGCGCATAGCGGTCAAGCGTTTGTGAGGCTGCACGTGCCTGTAGATCACGGAATTCCTGCAGCTCTTCCTCTGACATGGCCGCAGTGGGTTGGGCCTGTAGAAGGCGCTGATAAATCAACCCGCGAATCCGGTTCCGCTCAGAGTCCTGCTGTAGCTTGACCGCAATGCGTGCCGTACCTTGGCGGCTGTCGGTGAAGGAAATTAGCTTGCGGCCTTGGAAAGGCTTGCCGGACGGCATCGGGTCTGGAGGGCAAAATTCCAATAGGGTCCCAATCACCGTACTCAAGGTGAAGGGCGTGCCGATTCGGGCCGGGCGCATCAGGCTGCTACCTTGGATGGTGGCGCCACAGCATGGGCACTCATTTTTGTGGCTCTGGAAAACCTGCAGTTCGATGTAGCCTTCCTTGGGACCATCGAACATCAGTTTCTGGCTAGTGCGATCAAGGAACTCAGAGCTGCCGTGCGCCACGGGGCGGTTGGTAATCAGGATTTGGCTAAGTGATTCACTGTCGTTATCGGCTTGGTCTTCCGTATCCGCAGAGTCTTCATCTAGAGAAAATTCGTCGACCTGTTGTAGCGACTGATCGATCAATCTTCCGCTGCTGGTAGGTTTTGCCTGCAAGAAGCTCTCATTGCACTCCTCGCAGGAGACCAGAGGCATTAACGGGGCATTGCAGCGGCAATGGGTCCGTTCCTCCAGATACACCATTCCGAAGGGCCACTCCGCGTGATCCAGCGCTGTGCCAGCCTTGTAAGCGCAGTTCCGATCCACGCAGGCGCGGATTGCCGGGATTACGTTGTGGAACAGGTGCGCTCGTAACGGCAGGTAGGACAGCCCGTCGGCACTCTTAGTGCCGGACATCAGATCCAACCAGGCCAGTATTTGTGCTGCCGTGAGACCGGATGCTCTCGTGAGACCCAGTAGGCTTTGCGGTTTCACTTGTCCATCAGGAATGAACAGGGAACGCAACCTCCGTGCAGTCGGGCTGGCCTCCAGGCGCCGGTAGCGCAGCGCAGATTGCTCTTGTTCTCCCTCGATAGCCCCGATGGATTCGGGCGTGTCCTGAGAGGTTTCTGGCTTGGCGTCCAGCAATGCTGGAATATCCCTGTGGCCCTGCACAACATGCACCTGATCAGGAGTCACTCCGCCGATATCGGCGAGGAACTTGCGGAGGCTCTCGATGGTTTGCATATCCGAGCCGAAGGTAGCTGAAGTCGCAACGAAGCGGACATCCTGAGGCTTAACTTGAAACGCCAGCATCACCCGGCGCAGTAACAGAGCCATCTCAGCAGCTTGTGAGCCGATATGGGTATGAGCCTCGTCAAGAATGATCCAGCGCAGTTTTCCGGCCGACTTTTGCAGGATAGGCTCATCGTCTTTACGAATGAGCATGTACTCGAGCATGGTTGCATTGGTTACGAGTAGCTGTGGCGGCCGCTCGCGCAGGCTCTTACGGTCAATCACCTGGCCCTTGTATTGCTGATCGGAAGCCTTTCGCTCATTTTCCAGCGCGCCGGTGTATAGACAGTGGCGAATCTGCCCGCCAAAGCCATCGGTCCAGGCGTCTAGACGGTTTTGCTGTGAGTTGATCAGGGCATTCAGCGGATAGATGAACAGGGCACGAACCCCTTCCAGGTCTTCCCCGGCATCGATCTCCTTCGCCAGATGGTTGAGGACTGGCACCAGGAAACATTCGGTCTTTCCCGAACCGGTGCCGCTGGTAACCACCAGTGATTGCGGCTCCGGGCTATTTAATGTTTTCCAGGCCGCTAACTGGTGGGTGAATGGATGCCGGGTGACGGGGAAGGTGTATTCCTGGGCAAGATCCTTGGGCGGGGATGCCATGGCTTCGGCAAGACGCGGGTGCAATAGATTGCCGCCGGATAGAGAGCCCATGGTTTCATTGCTTTCTTCCCAACCGAAGGTCGGTTCGAAAACTGGATCTGCAAGCCAGGCACCTGGAGTGCCGGGAGAGGCGGTCAGCTGATCATGCAGGAACTGGCGCAGGTGAGGGCTGCCAAGGCTGAGCAGGCCCTGCGCAGCGCGTTCGCTGCGGGTGCTCAAATTTGTGGTTAGGGCGGAGAAATAATTCTTTTGATAGAGCATAGGACTCACTTTTGTATCGAGCCGGCTTGCGCCATGGCGAGGCCGAGTTCATAGGCCGAATCAAACCAGACGGTATCGAACTGGCGAGCATTTCTGAGGCTGAGCAGGCGGGCCGGATCGGCTTGCCACTGCTGGCCATGACCGGCATGGGCGTCGAAGGCGGCCATGAAGGGCAGCATTACCACGGCCAACTTGAAGTCGTTGGCAGGAAGCTTGCTGCGGCGGAGTAGTAATTGGCCATGCGTAGTTTTTAGGAATGCCCCGATATTCGTATTCCCGGCGCCAGGGTATTGATGGGTTTCAGCAGGGTTGCGTTGGAACATCCGCTGCATGGCAGATTTCTCTCCCCCTTCAAACAGCCTGTCTAACCAGGTTCCGGTGAGCACCGCCGGACTTCTCAGGAAGAACCCTACATCCTGGCTTTGGAGATCGAAGTAGCGGTGGAAGCCTTGTTCGAAAATGAAGCGCAGCGCGGGTTGCCAGCGAGACAGGTACTGACTCTTGCTCTGGATGTCGTGGCGGATGATCGACAAGAGTCGGTCATCGCTAGCGGCAAACTGCCGGCGAAGTATCGCGAAGGTGTCGAACCAGTGGTCTGGAGCGATGAGCAGCCACTCGAAGGGCAGCTCGGATGGCAGGCGTTCAGCCATTCGACTGGAGAAGCCGTCGAGGAGCAGTGTGGTCATGGCGAGCGCCTGCGGCTCACGTATCAGTGCCTGGCAAATATCCAGGCTGGCCGGTGGCAAGTGGTGCAGTCGCTCAAGCAGAAGTTCCAGCGTTTGCCAGTCCTTATCTTGCGGGTCATTCACCATCGAGCGCAGAGCGGCTCTGAGCATGCTCATGCGCACCTCACCATCGGCCTCGCAGAGCGCTTGACGCAGAGGAGTCAATGGCTTCGACAGACCAATCATTGTCGGCGGAACAACTGTCGGGCGGCTATGCAGTGGTGATTCGTCTGATGTGTACAGCAACCAGGGGCCAGTCGCATCGGTGGGCAGGCTGACCAACCAGTTGCCTGTGAACACCTGCTCGGAGAAATGCAGCGGCAGGCTGACCGGCTCATGGTCAGGCTCGGCCAGTGGTAGGGCTAGCATCAGGCCTTCAGCTTGGGGCTGCTCGAGAATGAGATCTCGGCCTCCATCACTCAATGACACCATCTGTCTCTGGCTGTGCGGGCGGATGCGCGTCGAGTAGCGGCCGACTTGAAGGCGAGCACGTGTCTGATGGGTATGTATTAGCTCCAGTTGCACAGCATGATCTAGCCCCGGGTGGCAGGAAAGCATCTGTTGGATTGCCGGGATCAGCTCGAACAGCCGAATCTCCCGAATCCCCGTGTAGCGAATTTCCTGTGACAGGGTGGCGCGAGCATCGGGTCCGACAGACGTCAGGCGAACCTGCCAATGCTCTGCGCCCTTTGCCGACATTAGCAGGGCACGACAGCCGATCAGCTCATCGATGGTCAAGGCCTGATTGGGCTTGAGAGGAAGATTGTCACGCCGCAGTGTGACGCCATAACCGGGGAACGGCAGCGTGAGCCTATGTTCGCCGTCGGGCCACTGTAGGCAGAGCGGAACCGAAGTTGCAGGTTGAGCGCTCGTGCTTTTCAGCCTGAGGATCAGGCTTGTTCCATCATGACGGCTGTCCAGCTCAATCTCTTCGTTCTCACAACGAACTGGTACGTCGGGCCAGTTATCGAGTCGAATGGTTCCTTCGAGGGTGCTTGCCGCTGGAACATAGGTAATGGAAGCTCCCGCCGGGAGGAGTACGGCGCGGGTGCTCAGCAAGCGCTGGCCATCCTTGCGCCAGATCAGTCGGCATAGTCCTGGTGCCTGTGCCTCACCGAGTGCTAGCTCCTTGGAATGGCTGCGAACAAAAAGTTCATGGGACGGCGCGTAACTGGAATGCCCTGGCCCCTGATCGACTCGAAGGCGTGGCGTACCACGGAACAGTAAGCCCGGCACAGAAAGCGCCTCTAGACTATTACCTTGCCAATAGGCTTCCGGGCGGTGCGAGGCACTGGCGCTGATGGTGACAATGAACGCTTGTCCGCGATAAGCGAGCCTCGTCTTGCCAGCCGGAAGCTCCATCAGCATCTGCCCATCAGCAAGGCAGTCGTGAAGTTCACGGGTCTCGCCTTCCTCAGCCAATACGATGGTTCTTGCCGGCATGACCGCCAGTGCGGACAGCCCCTTTACCAGAGCATCGCCTTGAGCAATCAGACGAGCAAAGGGATAAGTATTTTCGAAAATCAACGGTTCGTCGTGGCTTAACGCTTCGCCGCCGGGCAGGTTGGCGATGTGCAAGGTGGCGCCCCAACGACTGACTATCAGCTGCGCAGATTCGTGCACAGTTTGAATGGAGGGCAGCGGTCTGGCGATAAGCTGATACTCGTCATCCCTGAGCAATGCTTCGCCGACCAGGTGCTCCCGCTCACCGATGCGCAGCAGCAGTTGGAAGTGCGGCGGCAGTCGATCAGCAGCCAAACCCAGTGACTCGGCAACTTGATCTCGCTTGGCTTGTGCCTGCATTGCAAAGGACAGCTCGTAGACGGGCATGGAGCCGTCGGAGCTGAAGCGCAGGCCGCGCTGAATCTGGAAAGGGGGACGTCTGGACTGGGGTGTGATGCCGACTGTGACCCGGACCAGGCCCTTGATGAGGCTGGCTGCGGCCTGACTGTCGAGCGCGATTGGAAAGAGTTCTTCCCACTGAGGGCATTCTTCCTGCAGCTTGGCGATCGGATCCTGGGCAACCTTCAGAGCATAGGTCCTGCGGATATGCAGGACCGCCTTGATCAGGTTGTCCAGCAACTCATAGACCGGTGCTTGTTGATAGCATGCGGGCAAAAGAGCAGCCTGGGCTTCGATAGCCTGACGCAGTTGCTCATCGTGCAGGTCGTAGTCCACCGCCTGTAGGGTTACCATGCGCAGCAGGCCGGATAGCCCCCCCTGCGCCGACTCGACCAGGCGCATCGGCAGGCCGCCGTTCACTGCGACCAGGCCGATGAAGCGTTTGCCTTCATTCTTGATGGCGGTTTGCAGACACCATTGGCGACGCCCTTCAATGACCAGCTTGCGAGTCTTCTCATGTGACAAGCCCCGCTGGCCTGCCGCCTCGCACAACGGCCCCCAGCGCCATGCGCCACCTGAATATTCCCGCTTCCACCACTCGGCGGCAAACAGTAGCCAAGCCTGAGGGTAGCTGGGAGTTACTTGCTGCCCTCCGGGAAGATTCTGCAAAAGCTGGCGCAGAGCTTCGAACTCTTCTGAAGAGGTCTTATAGGCAAAAAGGGGACGGCCATCTGGCTCTTGCAGTCCACGCCGGGATAGAAAATCTGAGATCCATTGGGCAAGCGCCACACATAATTCCTTTTTGTGAACGACTGAGCTGACTCAAGAGGCGATTTTCTGATCGTGTCTTTTTTTCAATCTCAAAACAAGGCAGCTGATCCCGCCTGGACGCTCTGGCCCTCAAGCGGATTAGCAGGCGCCCGCGGATCAAAATATGAGTAGTCACCCTGGGCAGGCAGCCACAAGCTACGAGCCAAAGCGGTGCGGAAATTTTTGTTCAGTCCATAAAGCGACAAAAGGTCAGCACGATGGCTGACCTAAGTCATTTTTTCATATGTTGGGCTCGTACGGACTTGAACCGTGGACCAAAGGATTACGAGGGTGTTGCTTTTGACTATCCAAGTTTCTTGGCTAGATCTTCGGCCCTTGGGTGGTAATAGCGCATGAGCATTCTGGTGTCTTGGTGGCCGGTGATTTTGGTCAGTTCATGCAGGGGGAAGATCTCAGCCAGGCGTGAGGTGGCCTCATGGCGTAGATCGTGAAACCGAAGGTCGAGCAGGAATGGATCTTTGACGATTCGATCTGCGATCTGCTCTGGCTTTAGCCCTTCGGATTGGAGGTGCAGCTCAAGCCCTTCCTCATAAGCGTTTCGAGCGTCATTAAGTGCGTCCAGAAACGCCTTGGTAATAGTGTCCGGCTGGCTCTTGAAGACGCGGCCGTCCTCTAGCTTCGGTTGGTTTTCAATGATTGCTGCCGCTCGGCTGGATAGTGGCACCCCGCGTGATGAGCCATTCTTTGTTACGGGCAGGAGAGCGGTCCGCTTTTTCACGTCTACGTTAGCCCGAAGCAGGCCAGAGATCTCGCCGCGGCGCATACCTGTTTCAACAGCAAACCGGACGATCTGCGGCAGCTCGGTTGAGCGTGAGTGACGGGAGATCATCTCCAGCTCGTCGAGATATTCACAAACCTGTTCGCCGCCCTGGAGCGTCAACACATTCGCGCTCAGGATGCGCCTATCCCTTGCGTCATCGACGCTTGGTTGACGGATCAACTCGACGGGGTTGCTCAAGGACTCCATACGCCACTCTTTACGAGCGATAGTGAAGACATGAGAGATCAAAGCAAGCTCGCGGCGTACTGTGGCCGCTGCCAGCCCCTCTGCGAGGCGTTGATCGCGGTAGCTGGCCATGTCGGCACCACGGATGCTGGCGAGCGATCGTAGGGCCAGTGGGTGGCGTTGCAGGGCCTGGATGCGTGATAACTCGGAATCGCTACTGCGTTTCTTGCTAGTCACCTGCTCGGCGTACATCTCCAGGGCTTTGGCGAAGGAGGTCGATTCCGCCTCGTTGCGGCTGACGAACACGCCGGCGTCCATTTCGCGCTCGATCATCGTTGCCCAGGCTTTCGCCTCTGCCTGGGTGTTGAAAGTGCGGGTCTGTTGGGGCCACCCTTTACGTCTGATTTGGGCGTGCCACTGGTACGGGCCTTTCTTCCTGATCGTCGCCATCGTCAATCGCACTGTGCCAAAAATGTGCCATTAATCCTACAGGAATACCCATGGAAGCCGCAAAAGCCGCGCTAATACGAGAAACCTTCCCCGTCGGGCCTTTGCAGTGCAACTGCACGATCATCGGCGATCCGGTGACGAAAAAGGCCATCGTTGTCGATCCGGGCGGCAATCCCGAGCTGATCATGGCGCGTCTGGATAAGCATGGACTCAAGGTGGTGAGCATCATCCACACGCACGCCCATCTGGATCACTTCCTCGCTTCCGGGCAGATGAAGGAGAAGACCGGCGCGACCCTGCACTTGCACAAGGATGACCAGTTCCTCTGGGATAACCTGGAAATGCAGTGCCGCATGTTCGGTGTGCCCTACACCCCGGTGCCGGCCCCGGACCAGTGGCTGGCCGACGACGAGGAGCTGGCCTGCGGCTGTGGCGTTGCGCTGCATACACCGGGGCACACTCCGGGCTCCACCAGTTTCTGGTTCGCCGAGGCCAAGCTGCTGATTGCCGGCGATACCCTGTTCCGCCGTGGCATCGGCCGTACCGACCTGTGGGGTGGCGACTATGCGACCATCGAGCGTTCGATCAGGCACCTCTACACTCTGGATGAGGATGCCACTGTGGTGACCGGCCACGGACCGGATACCCGGCTGGGCGACGAGATGCGCGAGAACCCGTTCATCCGCGCCTGAGCGGGAATTTTTCCTCGTCTCCCGCCTCTAACAGAGCGTCGGTCCGTGTGGCCGGTAACCCGTCTCAGGAGCAGCAGAACCATGTCCAATACTTCACGCCTGACCATCGCTGCCGTTCTGGTTGCACTGTTGTCGGGCTGTGCTTCGCAGAACCCCTACGACAACCAGGGCCAGCAGAGCTCCGGTGGCATGAGCAAAACCGCCAAGTACGGCGGCCTGGGGGCTCTCGCCGGTGCGGTGGCCGGGGCCGCGATCAATCATGACAACCGCGGCAAGGGCGCGCTGATCGGCGCCGCAGTGGCCGGTGCGGCCGGTGCGGGTTATGGCTATTACGTCGACAAGCAGGAAGAAGAGCTGCGCCGCAGCATGCAAGGCACCGGCGTGGAAGTGCAGCGTCAGGGCGATACCATCCAGCTGATCATGCCCGGCAACATTACCTTTGCCACCGATTCGGCCGACATCGCCAGCAGCTTCTATACCCCGCTGAACAACCTGGCCGGCTCGTTCCGCCAGTACAACCAGAACAGCATCGAGATCGTCGGCCATACCGACAGTACCGGCAACCACGCCTACAACATGGGGCTGTCGCAGCGCCGCGCACAGAGCGTGGCCAATTACCTGATGGCCCAGGGTGTCGATGCCTCCCGCTTGAGCACCCGCGGCGCCGGCCCGGATCAGCCGGTTGCCAGCAACGCCACTGCGGACGGGCGCGCACAGAACCGTCGGGTGGAAGTCACACTCCGGCCGCTGCCCGGCGCCCAGTACTGAAGCCAAGGCCCCGCGAGGGGCCTTGTGCTTTCCGGGTGATGGCCTTGTGCCGTCCGTCGTCACGGGCGGGCCCGGGAAAATCCTGACTACACTCTCAGCAGGTCGCGCCATCAGGTCGCGCGAGTCGGCGACCCCAGGTACGCGGGGCGCCTTGCTGCAGGATCAGGAGACTCCATGGACGACGCCGCTCCCACCTTTCATTCCCGCAAGCCCTGGTTGCCTCTGCTGATCAGCCTGTTGCTGTTTGCCGGCTTGAGTTCGCTGGTGCTGTGGCAATGGCGGGCGCTGGAGAGCTCCAGCAGGGCGTCTCAGGAACAGCTCTTCGCGTTGGCCGTGGATGGTGTCGAACTCAGCGTGCGCGAGCGCATGCGGGCCTACGAGATGGTGCTGCGCGGCATGGCCGGCCTGATGTCCGGCAGCGACCAGGTATCCGATCAGGAATGGCAGCGGGCGACCGATCAGTTGCAGTTGCAGGACCACTACCCGGGTATCCAGGCGCTGGCCTGGGGGCGTTACCTGCGCAGTGGCGAGCTGTCCGCCTTCGTCGACGCGGTGCACGCCACCGAGCGCAAGGACTATCAGGTCTACCCCCCGGGAGAGCGTGAGGCGCACATGGTGGTCGAGTTCATCAACCCGATGGACTGGCGCAACCGCCGCGTGCTGGGGTTCGACATGTACAGCGAGGATGCCCGCCGTGAGGCCATCGCTCAGGCGCGTGACAGTGGCGATGCGGTGCTCACCGGACCACTGCGGCTCAAGCAGGAGACCGACAAGGATGCTCAGGCCGGCGTGTTGTTGTACCTGCCGGTGTTCCGCCTGAATGCGCCGCTGAGTACCGTCGAGGAGCGTCAGGAGGCCGTGCTGGGCATGGTCTTCGGGGCATTCCGCATGGCCGACCTGATGCGCGGCATACTCGGCAACAACAGCTCGCAGTTTGAGGTCGAGTTGATCGACTCTGCCGCCAGTGACTCGCCCATGCTGGCGCACCGTGAAGCCACTGAGCACAAGCCGCGGTTCCACGCGGCGCGCAACCTCAACATCTACGGCCGTGACTGGCAGCTGAGGGTGGGCAGTACCGCCGCTTACGAGGCCGCAGTGGTCAACAGCGGCCTGCCGGTCGGGCTGGGCAGCGGCCTGCTCGCCGTGCTGCTGCTGTCGCTGCTGGTTGGTGGCTTTCTCTTCCTGCGCGAGCGCACGCTGGGTGAAAGCGAGTTGCAACGTCGCCGCCTGCACGAGAGTGAAGGGCGTTTCCGTCTGGTGGTGGAGGCCTCGCCCAATGCCATCGTGCTGGTCGACGCCGATGGCAAGGTGGCCATGGTCAATCGCCAGGTCGAGATGCTGTTCGGCTACGAGCGTGAAGAGCTGCTCGGGCAGCCGGTGGAGCGCCTGTTGCCGGAAAGCCTGCGTCACGGCCATGTGGCTCAGCGCCAGGCCTTTCATCAGGCGCCGGAGCAGCGGCGCATGGGCGGCAATCGCGAGCTGTTCGGCCAGCACCGTGACGGCCGCCTGATTCCGCTCGAAGTCGGGCTGGCACCGATCCGCGCCGGCAGTGAAATGCTGGTGCAGGCGGTGATCATCGACATCAGCGAGCGCAAGGCTGCCGAGGAGCGCTTCCGGCTGGTGGTGGAAGCCTCGCCCAACGCGATAGTGCTGATCGATGGCAAGGGCCGCTTGAGCATGGTCAATCGCCAGGTCGAGCAGATGTTCGGCTACGCCCGCGACGAGTTGCTCGGCAAACCGGTGGAGATACTCCTGCCCGAGTCGGCCCGGGCCATGCATCCGGCGCTGCGCGATGGTTTTCTCAGCAACCCCTCGCCGCGGCGCATGGGCGGTAATCGCGAGTTGTTCGGCCAGCATCGCGATGGCCGGCTGATTCCGCTGGAGGTCGGCCTGTCGCCGTTGCGCAGTGGCGAAGATCGCCTGGTACAGGCGGTGATCATCGATATCAGCGAGCGCAAGGCCGCCGAGCAGCGTTTGCGCGAGCAGGCCGAACAGCTGGCACTGGCCAACCGCTACAAATCGGAGTTCCTCGCCAACATGTCGCACGAGCTGCGCACGCCGCTCAACAGCATCCTGATCCTCAGCGAGCAGCTGCGCCACAACGTCGCCGGCAACCTCAGCGAGAAGCAGGTCAAGCATGCGGACATCGTTTACAAGGCCGGCAACGACCTGCTGCAACTGATCAACGACGTACTCGATCTGGCCAAGATCGAGGCCGGGCGCGTGCAGCTCAAGCTGGAGCCGCTGAATATCCATGACCTGCTGGTGGAGCTGGACTCCAGCCTGCGCCCGATGGCCGAGATCAAGGGCCTGCGCCTGCTGACCCATCTGGAGCCGGGCGTGCCGAAGATGATCCATAGTGACCGTGGGCGCCTGCAGCAGATCCTGCGCAACCTGCTGTCCAACGCCCTCAAGTTCACCGAGCATGGCGAGGTGGAGCTGTCCATCGGCCACTCGCCGGTGTCGCTGGACGAGGAGCGCGAGACCTTGCAGTTCGTCGTTCGCGACAGCGGCATCGGCATCGACCCTGCGCAGCATCAACGCATCTTCCAGGCCTTCCAGCAGATCGACGGCTCCACCAGCCGGCGCTTCGGGGGTACCGGGCTGGGGCTGGCCATCACTCGCCAGCTGGTCGAGGTACTGGGCGGGCAGATCAGCCTGGAGAGTACTCCGGGGCAGGGCTCGCGCTTCATCGTGCGTCTGCCGGTGCTGGCCTTGCAGACGGCCGGGCGCGAGGACGACGCGCCCGATGCCGCGCCGCTGCGTGCGGGCAGTGGCCCGGCCATGCTGATCGTCGAGGACGACCCCAACTTTGCCGCGGTGATCGCCGAGGAGGCCCAGGCCCATGGTTTTTCCAGCGTGCACTGCCGCACCGGCAAGCAGGCCATCGCCCTGTTGCAGAACGAGCGTTTCGTCGCGGTGATCCTCGACATTCTCCTGCCGGATATCAGCGGCTGGCAGATCTACCGGCGCCTGCGTGGCCTGCTGCAGCATCGCGATGTGCCGGTACATATCGTCTCCTGCGTGCCGCAACCGCAGGACTGGCACAGCGAGGGCACCCGCTACCTGGTCAAGCCGATCGCCCGCGAGGACCTCGAGCAGGTGTTTCAGGACATCGTCCTGCCCGACGCACCTACACGCAGTCTGTTGCTGGTCGAGGATGTCGAGGTGGAGCGCGAGCATTATCGCGAGCACCTGACCCAGATGGGCTTCCAGGTGGTTGCCGAGGGCAGTGCCGAGCGGGCTCGCCAGGTCTATTCCGGCAAGGCCTTCGAGGCGCTGGTGATCGACCTCGATCTGCCCGATCAGGACGGCTTCGACCTGCTCGAGGCCCTGCACCGGGAGCGCCCTTTGCAGAGCACCCAGGTGGTGATCAATACCGGCGTGGATATCACCCGCCAGGACCTGCAGCGCCTGCGCCGCTACTCGGCGGTGGTGGTGCGCAAGAGTGGCGACGATCTCGGGCCGCTCAGCGAGGCCCTGCAGGGCTTCCTCGCCACCCTGCGCGAGCCGCAGGTCGAAAGCCTGGAGCTGGGCGGCAAGCGCGTGCTGCTGGTGGATGACGATATCCGCAACATCTACGCCATGACCGCGCTGCTCGACGAGCTGGGGCTGGTGGTGGTGGCGGCCAAGGACGGCGTGGAGGCGCTGCAGGCATTCGATCGCGAGCCCTTCGACCTGGTGCTGATGGACATGGCCATGCCCAACATGGATGGCTATACCGCCACCCGCATCCTCAAGGGTGAGCGCGCCTGTGCCATTCCGGTCATCGCCCTGACCGCTCACGCGATGAAGGGCGACCGGGAGAAGTGCATTACCGCGGGCTGTGACGATTACCTGGCCAAGCCGGTGGGGCGCCAGGAACTGCTGGAAATGCTGCATCGCTGGCTGGCCGTCGCGCAGGCGCCGCGGCGCCGGGTACAGGGTTGAGAGGAGGTCGGCATGGCACAGATGCAACTGGAGGCCGCCACCGAGCAGCAGGTGCTGCTGGTGGTGGATGACCGCGAGGAAAACCTGGTGGCCATGGAGGCGCTGCTCGGCGACGGGCAGTGGAACGTGCGGACCGTCGACTCCGGCGAGGCGGCCCTGCGCTGCCTGATGGAGGAGGATGTCGGCCTGGTGCTGCTCGACGTGCAGATGCCGAAGATGGATGGCTTCGAGGTGGCCAGGCTGATGCGTGGCAGTCCACACACGCGCCACACACCGATCATTTTCCTGTCTGCCATCGCCCACACCGAGGATTCGGTGCTGCAGGGCTATGCCATCGGCGCGGTGGATTTCATCCTCAAACCCTTCGACCCCAAGGTGCTCAAGCACAAGATCGGCGCCCTGCTGGAGCAGGAGCGTCATCGTCACGAGCTGCTGCAGCTGACCCAGCAACTGGACAGCGAGCGTGCCTTCAATGCTTCGGTGCTGGACAACGCCTCGGAAGGCATCTTGGTGATCGACAAGGAGGGCGTCATCCGCTTCGCCAACCCGGCCATCGCGCAGATGCTCCATGGCGAGGTGGCCGATCTGACCGGGAGTGCGTTGCTGTCCTATCTCAAGGCGCCACAGATGCCGGCCGACTGGAAGGACAGCGAGTTCTACCGGCACTGGCGCGCCGGCCAGACCTACCGGGCGCACGATGCGGTGTTGGCGACCCTGAGTGGCGACTACCTGCCGGTGGCGCTGTCCTGCTCGCCGCTGCCGCAGTACCAGAATTCCATGGTGCTGATCGCCCTGGACATGTCGGTGGTGCGCAACCTGCACGCGCAGCTGGAGTCGCAGGCGATCACCGATGCCCTGACCGGCCTGTACAACCGGCGCGGCTTCCACCAGATACTGGAGTCCACGCTGTCGCGCATCGACCGCAGCGGCAAGCGCATGGCCGTGCTCTACCTCGATCTGGACGGCTTCAAGCGAGTCAACGACTCGCTCGGCCACGCCGCCGGTGACCAGGTCCTGCGCAAGGTCGCCGAGCAGTTGAAGACCAGCCTGCGCCCCTACGATTGCGTGGCGCGCATGGGCGGTGACGAGTTCACCGCCTTGCTCGACTCCCTCGATCATCCCGAGGATGCCGCGCGGGTGGCGGAGAAGCTGATCGAACTGGTGTCGGTACGGCACAAGGTGGATGGCGTCGAGTTCACCCTGGGCGCCAGCGTCGGCATTGCCTGCTATCCCGAATGCGGGCAGACCGTGGACGGTCTGCTGCGCTCGGCCGACATGGCCATGTACGAGGCCAAGCGTGCGGGGCGCCAGCAGTACCGTTTCTTCTCGCCGGAGATGAACGGGCGCGCGCGTTCGCGGCTGATGCTGGAGGAGAGCCTGCGCAACGCCATCGAGCAGGACGACTTCGTGCTGGTCTATCAGCCACAGATCGAGCTTGCCACAGGTCGCCTGCGTGGTTTCGAGGCGCTGCTGCGCTGGGAGCATCGGGTGGCCGGCACCATCTCGCCGGGCGTGTTCATCCCGCTGCTGGAGGAGACCCGTCTGATCAACCGTCTGGGCGAATGGATATTCGACCAGGGCGTGCGTCAGTGTCAGGCCTGGCGCGAGCGTTTCGGCGAACAGCTACTGCTCAGCCTCAACGTCAGCCCGGTGCAGTTCGGCATGCCGCAGCTGGTGGCCGACCTGCGCAGGGTGCTGGAGGTACACGGCCTGCAGGCCTCGCAGCTGGAGGTGGAGGTGACCGAGAGTGCGCTGATGCAGGATCTCGACACCACCCGCGAGCAGCTGCGTCAGCTGCGCCAGCTGGGCGTGCGCATCGCCATCGACGACTTCGGTACCGGCTATTCGTCGCTGGCCTATCTGCGTCACTTCGAGCTGGATACCCTGAAGATCGACCGGCTGTTCATCGCCAACATGCTGGACTCGCCGAAGGACGCGGCGATCGTCAGCACCATCATCGATCTCGGTCATCACCTGGGCCTGGAAGTGATCGCCGAAGGCGTGGAGACCCTCGAACAGCGCGACTGGTTGATCGCGCATCACTGCACCACCATGCAGGGCTTCCTGGTGGCGCCGGGGTTGCCGGTGGCGCGCGCCAGCGCCTTCCCGACGCGCCTGGACTGGAGCAGCTGGCAGCCGGACGAGCCGCCGCACTCCAGCTGAGTTCAGTCGCGGCCGGGGAACTGCCGGTGCAGCTCGGCCAGCTGGGCGTCCTTGGCCTGCCACAGCTGGTTGACCCACTGCTGGAACTGCAGGCGGTATTCCTCGTCCTGGTCGTAGTTGTGGCCGACGAACTCCGCAGGCACATCCAGCTTGGCGAAGCGCGCCACCACTTCGCCGACGTTGCCGCACAGCAGGTCCCAGAAACCGGGATTGCCGCCCGGGTAGTGGATGGTGACGTTGACGATGGCATCCAGCTGCTCACCCATCGCGTCCAGCACGAAGGCGATGCCGCCGGCTTTGGGTTTGAGCAGGTACTGGAACGGCGAGTTCTGCTGGGCATGCTTCTGCGGCGTCAGGCGGGTGCCTTCGAGGAAATTGAAGACCGATACCGGGTTGCTCTTGTAGCGCTCGCAGGCCTTGCGTGTGGTGGCCAGGTCCTGGCCGCGTTTTTCCGGATGCTTGGCCAGGAACTCCTTGCTGTAGCGCTTCATGAACGGGAACTCGAGTGCCCACCAGCACAGCCCGATCACCGGCACCCAGATCAGCTCCTGCTTGAGGAAGAATTTCAGCAGCGGCATGCGCCGGTTGAGCAGGTATTGCAGCACCAGGATATCCACCCAGCTCTGGTGGTTGCTGGTGACCAGGTAGGAGTGGCGCATGTCCAGGCCCTGGATGCCTTCGACGTCCCAGTGGGTGTCGCGCACCAGGTTCATCCAGAATTTGTTCACGCCGATCCAGAACTCCGCGATGCCATGCATCACCGTGCGCAGCACACGCTGTGCGGCGGGGAAGGGCAGCAACAGCTTGAGCAGCGCCACGGTGAACAGCGGCCAACAGCAGATCAGGGTGTTGAGGGCCAGCAGCAGGGCGCTGATGACTCCGCGCAGCGGGGCGGGCAGGAAATGCAGCATGGGCTCGGAAGGCTCCTGGTCAGGGGGCGTTCTGTGCGCCCCGTTCGGGTCGAGATACCTGCAGCACTCCCTGCGGCAAGTCGGTCCGGCGCCAAGGTTAACGCTTGTACACTGAACGGCAAGTGCTGGTGTTGACCAATTGGTTGCGCTGCTTCGGTGCCGGGCGCGCGAAATTCTAGCGCAAGCATCCCGTAGGGCGGGTGAAACCCACGCGGGTTTCACCCGCCCTACACAAAGCCTTAGCTCTTGCACGCCGTATGGATCTCACTGAGAAAGAATGCTCTCGACTAGGAAGCCATCACTTGAGTTACTGGCTTCGGTGTTCGGCCTTGCCTTCTGTATCCGTGTGGCCGTCCATGGGGAGGAAAGAGGCCGAGCGGATGGCCCTAGTCGTAATACTCGTATTCCACCTCGGGATAGTCTCCCTCGCTCAGGCGCCCATATTCGTCGATGGCGACGCTCCAGCCGATGCGGTGTACTACTCCCGCATCATCCTCTATGCATTCGGCCTCATCGGTATACACCACCGCCCGCACCTCAAGGCATCCGGGACGACGCATCAGGTGGATCAGCGGTGTAGCCATCTCGAACGCATCGTCGCCCGCAAACAGGTTCAACGTCAGGCCTTGCTCCCCATCCAGAGACCAACCCTGCAAGCATGGCCGCGACTTGTTCTGGCTCAGCTCCAGCAAGGTGCGCCAATGGACGCCCCTGCTGCGCTCTAGGTAGGCCCACAGGGCTTCGGGCAAGGGGAAATGACCGGCACCGACGGGCAGATGCGGGATGACTTCGGCCAGCTCCGGATTGACGGGGGTGATGCTCAGATCGATATCGCACTCCATAGGCCTCACTCCCCCTGCGGAGCTTCCTCTATATCGCCATCACGCACCATTTCCGCATAGGTCTTGGCACCATGGGTCCGCATCAACTCGACCACCTGGTCAATCGCGCCATCACGGTTCTCATAACTGTTCCTATCTCGGTACCAGATCAAATCATCCAAAACGGTGACTTTGTTATAAAAATCACCGCAGTCGACACGTGCACCACACTCCAAGAGCACACGTATAACGTTCAACCGCCCACCTATCACCGCGCGCATCAAAGGCGTCATACCACCAGGCGTCAGCTGATTCACATCTCTTGAAAGCCGGATAAATTGCTCGACATATTTATCGTTCTTCCCGAGCACCAACAAATGCAGCAGCGACTCGCCCCGAGGATTCAAATGATCGACATCAGCCCCCATCTCCAGAAGTCGATACACATACTCATCAGAGATGGCAGATGTGTACTTATTCTCCAATGCACTCGCACTGTAGAGCCCGCTGTACCCGGGATCGGGAGTATTTACCTGCTGCGCGTAATCCAGCAGCGCCAGAGAAACCGGCAGGGAATTCTCGTCGAACTTCCCGAAGAGTAGCCGCTGACGCACCTCATCTTCTGCAGGCAGGTATTCCGAGTAATCGAGGTTGCGATACGAGTATTTGCTGTTCCAGTACAACGGCATGCCATTATCAACCAGCATACGGGCCAGTTCGATCGAGCCGCTGTGTTGCGCGATCACCAGCGGATAGACATCCGCGGTCCAGATCTCACGTAGATCAAGCCCCTCGTCGATCAGCGCCTTGACCCGTGCAATATTCCCCTCACAACAGGCATCGCTCAATTCCTGATGTTTCTTATTGATTTTAATTTTGATGGCCATGGCCCGCCTCGCGAAGTTATCGGGAGCTTCTATAAGAGTTTGGATTGCTGCAAAGCGGCCGTATTATGGCCGCGGTTATTTGCAGTGCGAGGCAAGCGGGAAGAGTGCTTCGGCCTCGGCAAGTCCTTTTGCCGGATACCGGCTCAGGCAGGGTATCTTTGTGGCCGGCGCAATTTCAATCGGGTACGCGGTGCTTCATTCGCCTTTGGCTTGACTCGCCGCCTGGATCGCGGTGAGGGCGATGGTGAAGACGATGTCGTCCACCAGCGCGCCGCGCGACAGGTCGTTCACCGGCTTGCGCAGGCCCTGCAGCATGGGGCCGACGCTGACGCAGTCGGCGCTGCGCTGCACGGCCTTGTAGGTGGTGTTGCCGGTGTTCAGGTCGGGGAACACGAACACGGTGGCGCGGCCGGCGACCTGGCTGTTCGGGGCCTTCTGCCGGCCGACGCTGGCGATGGCGGCGGCGTCGTACTGCAGCGGGCCGTCGATCAGCAGCTGCGGGTTCTGCTCGCGGGCCAGGCGGGTGGCCTCGCGCACCTTCTCCACCTCGGCGCCGCTGCCGGAGTCGCCGGTGGAGTAGCTGATCATCGCCACCCGCGCCGGCACGCCGAAGGCCTCGGCCGAGGCGGCGCTCTGCAGGGCGATCTCGGCCAGCTCGGCGGCATTCGGGTCGGGGTTCACTGCGCAATCGCCGTAGACCAGTACCTGGTCCGGCAGGAGCATGAAGAACACCGAGGACACCAGGTTGTAGCCCGGCGCGGTCTTGATCAGCTGCAGGGCCGGGCGAATGGTGTTGGCGGTGGTGTGGATGGCGCCGGAGACCAGGCCGTCGACTTCGTCCAGGGCCAGCATCATGGTGCCCAGCACCACGCTGTCCTCCAGCTGCGCCAGGGCCATCGGCGCATTGAGGCCCTTGCCCTTGCGCAGTTCGACCATCGGCTCGACATAGCGCTCGCGCACCTGCTCGGGGTCGAGAATCTCCAGGCCCGGTGGCAGCTCGATGCCCTGGGCCTTGGCCACGTTGTGCACGTCCTCAGGCTTGGCCAGCAGTACGCAGCGGGCGATGCCGCGCGCCTGGCAGATGGCGGCGGCCTGCACGGTGCGCGGCTCGCTGCCCTCGGGCAGGACGATGCGCTTGTTGGCCGCCTGGGCACGGCGCACCAGCTGGTAACGGAAGGCCGGCGGCGACAGGCGCAGTTCGCGCGGGGTGCCGCAGCGCTGGGTCAGCCAGTCCAGATCGATATGTCCGGCGACGAACTCGGTGACCTTCTCCGCGCGCTCGCGGTCGTCCACCGGGATTTCCTTGTTCATGCGGTTGAGGTTGGTCGCCGTGTCGTAGGAGCCGGTGCTCACCGTCAGCACCGGCAGGCCGCCCTGCAGGGCGCCCTGGCACAGTTCGAGGATGCGCTCGTCCGGCGGGAAGTCGCTGCACAGCAGCAGGCCGGCCAGCGGCACGCCGTTCATGGCCGCCAGGCTGGCGGCGAGGATGATGTCGTCGCGGTCACCGGGGGTGACCACCAGCACACCGGGCTTGAGCAGGTGGACGCTGTTGGGCACGGCGCGCGCGCACAGCACGATCTTCTGTACGCGGCGCTGTTCGTAGTCGCCGGCGTTGAGGATCTGCGCGCCGAGCAGTTCGGCGACGTCGCGGGTACGTGGTGCGTTCAGTTCGTCCTGCCAGGGGATGCAGCCGAGCAGGCGGAAGTCCTCGCCGCGCAGCAGTGGCGAGAGCTGGCCGAGCTGCTCGGTGAAGGTCTCGATACCCTGCGGGTGGCGGACCTTGTTGAGGATCACGCCGAGCACCTTGGGGTCCTTGGGGCCGCCGAACAGCTGGGCCTGGATCTCGATGCGGTCGGACAGTTCGGTCAGGCTTTCCGGCTCTTCGCCCTCGGGCGCCGACACCAGGATGATCTCGGCATCCAGGCTTCTGGCCAGATGCACGTTGACCCGCGCCGCATAGCTGGCGTGGCGGGTTGGCACCATGCCCTCGACGATCAGCACGTCCATGCCCTCGGCGACCTGCTGGTGCAGGCGCACGATCTCTTCCAGCAGCTCGTCCAGCTGGCCGTCGCCGAGCATGCGCTCGACCTGGGCCAGTGGCAGCGATTGTGGCGGCAGTAGGCCGTGGGTCCGTGCGACCAGCTCGCTGGAGCGCTCGGGCCCGGCATCGCCGGGGTGCGGCTGGGCGATCGGCTTAAAGAAGCCGACCTTAAGCCCGGCGCGTTGCAGGGCGCGGATCAGGCCGAGGCTGATGGAGGTGAGGCCGACGCCGAAACCGGTGGGGGCGATGAAGAAGGTATGCATGGGTATTCCTTGGGCGGTCAGGCGGTGAGCAGGGCCAGGGTGTCGAGGGCGATCTGCCGTTCCTCGTTGGTCGGCACCACCAGCACCCGCGGGTGGCCTTCGGCACCGATGGCGCCGGCGACGCCGCGGATGCAGCGGGCATTGGCCTGCGCATCGAGGGTCAGATTGAACAGTTTCAGGTGCTCCACCGTCTTGCTGCGGATCAACGGCGAGTTCTCGCCGATGCCGCCGGTGAAGATCAGGCCGTCCAGCTGCGGCAGGGCGCAGCTCATCGCGGCCAGCGACTTGGCCAGGCGGTAGCAGAATACTTCGATGGCCAGGGTGGCGCCGGCGTGGCCCTGCTCGCGCGCCTGTTCCAGGCTGCGCATGTCGTTGGACAGGCCGGACAGGCCGAGCAGGCCGCTGTCCTTGTTGAGCATGGCGTCGATCTGCTCCAGGCTCCAGCCCAGGGTGCGCGCCAGGTGACCATGCAGGTTGGGGTCGACATCGCCGCTGCGGGTGCCCATCACCAGGCCTTCCAGCGGGGTCAGGCCCATGCTGGTATCGCGGCTCTGGCCGTCGACGATGGCGCAGGTGGAGCAGCCGTTGCCCAGGTGCGCCGAGAGCCAGCTGCTGGCGGCATAGGGCACCCCAGCCATCTCCGCGGCGCGCTGGCTGACGTAGCGATGGCTGGTGCCATGGAAGCCGTAGCGGCGCACGCCGTGCTCGCGGTATAGCTGTTCCGGCACCGCGTAGCGATAGGCGTGCTCAGGCAGGCTCTGGTGGAAGGCGGTGTCGAATACCGCGACCTGCGGCAGCTCGGGGAACAGCTTGAGCGCCGCCTCGATGCCCTGCAGGTTGGCCGGGTTGTGCAGCGGTGCCAGCGGCGAGGTGGCGCGGATCGCCAGCAGGCTGACGGTGTCGATGCGGCAGGCCGCGGTGAAGTGCTCGCCGCCGTGCACCACGCGGTGGCCGATGCCATGCAGCTGGCCGCCGGTGGCGTTCTGCACCAGCGGCAGCAGGTGCTGCAGGGCTGTCCGATGGTCACCACCCTGCAGCAGCAGACTGTCCTTCTCGCCGTTGTGCTGCCAGTGCAGCACCGCCTCCGGGCTGGCCAGGCGCTCGGCCAGGCCGCTGAGGATGAAGTCGGGCTGCTCCTCGTTGACCAGGGCGAACTTGATCGACGAGCTGCCACAGTTGATGACCAGGATGTTGCGTGACGGCATGACTACTCCTTATCCGCTTGCTTTGCCGGTTCGCCGGCGCACCAGCCACAGCTGAACGGCTGGCCCAGATGACGCTGGCGTGCCTGCGGGTCCGTGACCCAGGCGCGATTCTGCCATGGTGGCTGATGACGCAGGTGCTGCGTATGGCCGCAGGACAGCTCGGCCACCCAGTGGCCGTCTTCGTCCTGGTGGAAGCCCAGCAGCCGCGTGCCCCGTCCGTCTGGCCCGCGGTCGCTTTCGGCCGTTTTGGCGGTTAGACTTGGTACCTTTCCATTCTCTTGCAAAAGGTTTCTCCTCCATGCAGATCGCCGCCAACAAGGCTGTGTCCATCGACTATACCCTGACCAACGATGCCGGTGAGGTGATCGACAGCTCTGCCGGCGGTGCTCCGCTGGTGTACCTGCACGGTGCCGGCAACATCATCGTCGGTCTGGAAAAGGCTCTGGAAGGCAAGCAGGCCGGTGACGAGCTGAGCGTGGCCATCGAGCCGGGCGAAGCCTACGGCGAGTACAGCGCCGAGCTGGTTGCCACCCTCAACCGCAGCATGTTCGAAGGCGTCGACGAGCTGGAAGTGGGCATGCAGTTCCACGCTTCCGGTCCGGACGGCGGCATGCAGATCGTCACCATCCGCGACATCGAAGGCGATGACGTGATTGTCGACGGCAACCACCCGCTGGCTGGCCAGCGCCTGAACTTCCAGGTCAAGGTCGTCAACGTGCGTGACGCCCATGCCGAAGAGCTCGCCCACGGCCACATCCACGGCGAAGGCGGTCACCACCACTGATCGGTGACGGGGCGAGCAATACGACTTATGGTCGTTTCAGACTCGACTCCGGCTGCTAAGCTGAGCTAACCGAAAAGGCGCCCCCGGGCGCCTTTTTTGTCCCTTGAGGAGTCCGCCATGAGTGCCTTTCACGATCTCAATCTGCGCGCGCTGGACGGCCAGGACCTGCCGCTGGCGCCCTACAAGGGCCAGATAGTGCTGGTGGTCAACGTCGCCTCCAAGTGCGGCCTGACCCCGCAATATGCCGGCCTGGAAAAGCTGCATCAGGCCTATCGCGAGCGTGGCTTCACCGTGCTCGGCCTGCCGTGCAACCAGTTCGCCGCCCAGGAGCCGGGCAGCGAGGACGAGATTCGCGAGTTCTGCAGCCTCAACTACGGCGTGACCTTTCCACTGGGCAGCAAGCTCGAGGTCAACGGTCCCAATCGCCATCCGCTGTATCGCCTGCTGGCCGGTGAGGGCGCCGAGTTCCCCGGTGACATCACCTGGAACTTCGAGAAATTCCTGGTCGGCCGCGACGGCCGCGTGCTGGCGCGCTTCTCGCCACGCACCACGCCGGACGATCCTGCGCTGCTCCAGGCGATCGACAAAGCCCTCGGCTGATTCGGCCATTTTTCGGCCGATTTCCCGGCGCAGTATTGCCCCCTCGGCGTCCCGATAGCCTAATCGGGGCATCTGCCGAGGAGGCCCCCGATGACCAGCTTCTCCCCCGATGACCTCAGCCTCGGCGCCTCGCCGCAGGCGCTGCGCGCACTGATCGAGAGCCGCCGCGCGGTGCGCCGTTTCCTCCCCGAGGCGGTGCCCGATGCGGTGATCCGCGACTGCCTGGAGCTGGCCGTGCTGGCGCCCAACTCCTGCAACCTGCAGCCCTGGAGCTTCCAGGTGGTGCGCGACCCGGCGCTGCTGGCGCGGCTACACCCGGTGTGCATGAGCCAGAATGCGGCCAAGGCACCGCTGATCATCGCCGTGCTGGCGCGCCCGGATACCTGGAAACAGGCCTGCGCCAACATGGTTGAGTACTGGCCGGAGCCCGAGGTGCCGGGGCGCATCCGGCACTTCTACGCCAAGACCGCGCCTTTCCAGTACAACCAGGGCCCGCTGGGCCTGCTCGGCCTGTTCAAGCGCCAGCTGGTGCGCCTGCTGGCGCTGCGCAAGCCGCTGATGCGCAAGCCCAACAGCCACGCCGACATGCGCCTGTGGGCAGTGAAGTCCACGGCGCTGGCGGCCGAGAACCTGATGCTGGCCTTCCAGAGCCACGGCTACGCCACCTGCCCGATGGAGGGTTTCGACGAGGTGCGCCTGCGCAAGGTGCTGGACATCCCGCGTCAGGCCATTCCGATCATGCTGCTGGCGGTCGGCCGCCAGGGCGAGAAGGGCGTGTACAACCCGCGCCTGCGCTTCCCGCTGGAGCAGCACGTCACCTGGCTCTAGAACTCAGGCGCGCCGCGACAGCCAGGCGTGGATCAGTCCGGCCTGGAAGAACGGCACCGGCAGGGTGAAGCCGCCGGCGGCGATGATCGCCGCGGTGCGCTCAGGCGACAGCACCCCGATATCCCTGGCGTAGGCCTGGCGCATGCGTGCCATGGTCTCCGGCGAGACTTCGGCCGCCGCCATCATGTGCATCCAGGCTGTCAGCAGCACTTCGTATTCCGCCGAGTCCACGTCGGCGGCCAGGTCGGAGCTGGCGAGCAGGCCGCCCGGCGTGAGGCGCTCGGCGATCTCGGCGAAGAAGGCCGAACGCGCCGGCGGCTCGAGGATGAACTGGGAGACCAGAAAGCAGGTGGCCGCGTCGTGTGCCGCGGTTGCCGGCAACGACTCCAGATAACCCTCGTGGAAGTCGCAGCGGGCGGCGAAGCCGTCCTGCTCGGCCCGCTGCCGGCACACATCGAGCATCGCGGCGGAAGGCTCCACCGCGGTAAAGCGCCAGCCCGGGTTCTGCGCGGCCAGGTGGGCCAGCTCCGTGCCAGTGCCCACGCCGACGCAGAGAATGCGCGCATCGGTCGGCAGCTCGGCAAACAGCGAGTCGAGCAGCAGATGCAGGCAGTGGCGGAGCGGCGCCGTCTTGGCCCACTGGGTGTCATAGCTGGCGGCCTGCTGCTGGAAGATGGCCGTGACCTGGTCGCGATGCATATGGCGTTCCTCAAATAACGCGGGTTCAGTACAGCCTACCCTGCGTGTCAAGAGGGTCTGCCGCCGCGGACGCGGCCAACTTCTGCAGCACAATCACCGAGATCAATAGTGCTGGGCGAGGCGAGACGACCGGTCATATGCTCGCCGCCATGAACAGCAGCGTCCGACTCGACAAGCGTGAACTGATCCTGGCCAAGGGCTCGCAGGTGATGACCCGGCGTGGCTACCACGGCACCGGGGTGATGGAGATCGTCCAGGCCGCCGGCATTCCCAAGGGCAGCTTCTATCACTACTTCGCCAGCAAGGAAGACTTCGCCCTGCAGGCCCTGGACTTCGTCTACCGGCCGCGCCTGATGCGCTATGCCGAGGCCCTGGGCAATGCGGCGCTGAGCCCGCGTGCGCGCATCCTCGCTTACTACCGCGAGCTGCTAGCGCATTTCTCGCGCCAGGAACAGCCCGAGTACCACTGCTTCATCGGCAGCCTGAGCTTCGAGATGAGCGATGTGCTGCCGGCCATCGGCGCCGAGGTCGAGCGCATCCAGCAGGCCTCGGTGGACATCCTGCGCGACTGTCTGGAGCAGGCGCGCGCGGCCGGCGAGCTGGGCGCGGACGAAGACTGCGACAACCTGGCGACCTTCATCGCCAACGCCTGGCAGGGCGTGCTGGCGCGGCTCAAGGTCGGCCGCAGCCTGCAACCGCTGGAAGCCTTCATTCAGCGTCTGGAGCTGCTGCTGCAGCCCTGACGCATTTTTTTGCCCATCGACGAGACGACCGGTCAGCTGGCCGGCCCAAGGAGATCCCATGACCGCACCTGTTCAAGCCCTGTTCGCGCCCTTCCGCCTGGGTAACCTGGAGCTGCCCACCCGCGTGGTGATGGCGCCGATGACCCGTTCCTTCTCGCCGGGCGGCGTGCCCAATGCCCAGGTGGTCGAGTACTACCGCCGCCGTGCCGCCGCCGGCGTCGGCCTGATCGTCACCGAGGGCACCACCGTTGGCCACAAGGCCGCCAACGGCTATCCGCACGTGCCGCGCTTCTACGGCGAGGATGCCCTGGCCGGCTGGAAGCAGGTGGTCGATGCCGTGCACGCCGAAGGCGGCAAGATCGTCCCGCAGCTGTGGCACGTGGGTAACGTGCGCAAGGCCGGCACCGAGCCGGATGCCAGCGTGCCGGGTTACGGCCCGTCGGAGAAGGTCAAGGACGGCACCGTGGTCGTGCATGGCATGACCAAGGACGACATCCAGGAGGTGATCGCCGCCTTCGCCCAGGCCGCCCGCGACGCCAAGGCCATCGGCATGGACGGCGTGGAGATCCACGGCGCCCACGGCTACCTGATCGACCAGTTCTTCTGGGAAGGCAGCAACAAGCGCACCGACGAGTACGGCGGCGACCTGGCCCAGCGCTCGCGCTTCGCCATTGAGCTGATCCAGGCCGTGCGCGCCGCCGTTGGCCCGGACTTCCCGATCATCTTCCGCTTCTCCCAGTGGAAGCAGCAGGACTACACCGCACGCCTGGTACAGACCCCGGAAGAACTGGGGGCCTTCCTCAAGCCGCTGTCCGACGCCGGCGTGGATATCTTCCACTGCTCGACCCGCCGCTTCTGGGAGCCGGAGTTCGAAGGCAGCGACCTCAACCTGGCCGGCTGGACCCGCCAGCTCACCGGCAAGCCGACCATCACCGTCGGCAGCGTCGGCCTGGACGGCGAGTTCCTGCAGTTCATGGTTAACACCGACAAGGTGGCCGAGCCGGCCAGCCTGGAGAACCTGCTGGAGCGCCTGAGCAAGCAGGAGTTCGACCTGGTGGCCGTGGGCCGTGCCCTGCTGGTCGACCCGGACTGGGCGGTGAAGGTGCGCGATGGCCGCGAGAGCGACATCCTGCCGTTCAGCCGCGAGGCGCTCAAGCAGCTGGTCTGATCCTTCGCTTTACCCCAGGTGCGCCGCGCTGCGGGGCACCCCTTCCAGCCCCGGCACACCGGGGCTTTTTTATGCCTGCGCGTCGCGCGCCGCGTGCAGCAGGCTCTCGAAGCGCTCGACGATGGCCGGCCAGCCCTGCTTGCCGGCGTGCTGGCGCGCATTCAGGCGCACCCGGCGCAGGCTCTCCGGGTCTTCCAGCAGCCAGCGGGCCGACTCGATGAAGGCCACCTCGTCGCCGGGCGTGGCCAGGGCGCCGTTGTGCCCATGGCGGATGTGCTGGGCGGCGGCGGCCTGATCGAAGGCGACTACCGCCAGGCCCGAGGCCAGGGCTTCGAGCACCACGTTGCCAAAGGTTTCGGAGAGGCTGGGAAAGAGGAACAGATCGCCGCTGGCGTAGTGCGCAGCCAGTGCCTCGCCCCGCTGCACACCGCAGAACAGTGCTTCGGGCAGCTCGGCCTGCAGCTGGGCGCGCAGCGGGCCGTCGCCGACCAGTACCAGGCGCAGGCGCTGCTGTGGCAGGTCGCGCTGCAGTTGGCGAAAGGCGCGGGTCAGCAGCTGCAGGTTTTTCTCCGCAGCCAGGCGGCCGACGTGCAGCACGGCGATCTCGTCCTCGCCCAGGCCCCACTCGGCACGCAGGGCGGCCGAGCGCCGGGCTGGGTGGAACAGCTGGCCATCGACGCCGCGCGCCAGCAGCTCCAGGCGCTCGAAGCCACGCCGCTGCAGCTCCAGGCGCTGGCTCGGGCTGGGCACCAGGGTCAGCCGCGAGCGGTTGTGGAACCAGCGCAGGTAGCCGGTGAGCAGGCGCGTGAGCAGGCCGAAACCGTAGTGGTCGCTGTACTGCTGGAAATTGGTGTGGAAGCCGCTCACCACCGGGATGCCCAGGCGCCGCGCGGCGCGCAGGGCGGACAGGCCGAGCGGCCCTTCGGTGGCGATGTACAGCACGTCCGGCCGGTTGCGCTGCCAGCGGCGCAGCAGCTTATGCAGCGACGACTGGCCCCATTGCAGGCCGGCGTAGCCCGGCAGCGGCCAGCCGCGGGTGAGCAGCAGCTGGTCGTCGTTGGGGGCGGTGTCATCGGCCTGGCGCGGGCGCACCAGCTGCAGCCGGTGGCCACGCTCGCGTAGGCCCTGGCACAGGCGGCCGAGGGTGTTGGCCACGCCGTTGACTTCCGGCGGGAAGGTTTCGCTGACCAGGGCGATATGCAGGCTTGTGACATTCATGGCGCCAGTCTGGAGCGGCACCATGAACGGGCTGTGACGTTCGGGTTACTGCGCGGTGACGTCGCGCTCGCGCACCCAGAACAGGGTGGCACCGGCCACGGCGGCGGGCATCACCAGGATGTTGACGAAGGGGATCAGCAGCGACAGGTACACGGTGCCGCCGAAGCCCAGGCTCTGCCAGCGCTTCTCGCGCAGCCAGGCGAGCATGTCGTCCCAGCTGACCTTGTTGTTGTCGCAGGGGTAGTCGATGTACTGCACGGCCATCATCCAGATGCCGAAGAGAATCCACAGCGGCGCGGCAAGCAGGTTCAGCACCGGCACGAAGGTGAGGATCAGCAGTGGGATGGCGCGCGGCAGGAAGTAGGCCAGCTTGCGCAGCTCGCGGCCGACGGTGCGCGGCACCATGGCCGTCAGCTCGGCCCAGCTGAAGGGCGGGAAGTCGTCACGACCGCGCAGCACCACTTCCACCTTTTCGGCGAGGAAGCCGTTGAACGGGGCGGCGATGATGTTGGCCAGCAGGGTGAAGCTGAAGAACATGATCACCAGCACCAGCACGACGAACAGAGGCCAGAGGACGTATTCGAGGAAGCTCAGCCAGCTCGGCAGGCCGGGCATGAAGGTGTCGACCCAGCCGCCGAACTGCTGCATGGCCAGCACGATCATGCCGATGAACAGCAGGGTGTTCACGGCCAGGGGCAGCAGCACGAACAGGCGCAGGCCCGGGCTGAGCACCAGTTTCAGGCCTTGAGCGAGGTATTGGGGGCCGGTCAGGGTAGGGGCGAGCATGCTGATCTCCGCAGCGCTGAAAACGCGCCGACCTTAACCAGTTTGCGGGGAGGAGGAAAGCGGTTGCGGCTGGTACAGGCAGGCGCGGTTGCGCTCGCGCTTGGCCTCGTACATGGCGCTGTCGGCGGCCTTGAGCAGATTTTCCGCATCGTCGGCATGCTGCGGGTAGAGGGCGATGCCGATACTCGGGGTAACAAAATCGATGTTCAGTGAGCCGATCCGGATCGGTTCGTGCAGCGCCTGGCGCAGGCGTTCGGCGAGCTTCTGCGCGCCCTCGGCATCGCTCTCGGCGAGGATCAGGGTGAACTCGTCGCCCCCCAGGCGATAGACCCGGTCGGGTTGGCGCAGGGCGTTGCGCAGGCGTTCGGCGATCTGCCGCAGAAGATCGTCGCCAACGTCGTGGCCGAAGCGGTCATTGACCTCCTTGAAGCGGTCCAGATCGAGAAACAGCAGGGCCAGCGAGCGGTGCTTCTCCATCGCCTGGCGCAGCTGCTCGGCGAAGGCCTTGCGGTTGCCCAGGCCGGTCAGCGGGTCACGGTAGGCCATGTCCAACAGGCGGTTCTGGTAGGCCACCTGGTCGCTGATGTCGCGCAATATGCCGCGGTAGCCGGTGAAGTTGCCCTGGCCATCATGGATCAGCGACAGGCGGGCCTCGTAGTAGCCCTGGCTGCCGTCGCGGCGCCGGAACGGGGCGGCGAAGCTGACGTTCTCGCCGCTCTCCAGGGCGCGGCCGAAGAGGATGCGCGCGCGCTCGATGTCCTCGTGCTCCAGCATGGTCTCGTAGGAGTGCTCGAGCAATGCCTCGCTGGGGTAGCCGAGCATCCTGCACAGCGCGCGGTTGACCGCCCGCACGATGCCGTCAGGGCTCAGCTCGAAGTAGCCGTCCTGGATGGCGTCGAGTATCTCGCGGTCGCGCGTTTCACTCTGCTCCAGGCGTTCGAGCATGCGGTTGATTTCCAGCGCCAGGCGGCCGAGCTCGTCATTGCCGCGGTCGCCAATGCGCTGCCGCACCGAGCCCGGGCCGATGGCGGCGATTTCCCCATGCATGCGCGAGACCCGGCGCAGGATGCCGAACTCCAGGCCCAGATAGATCAGCAACCAGGCGGCCAGGCCGACGCCACCGGCCTGGGCCAGGAAGATGGTGATGGCCTGGCGGCCTTCGCGGTACAGGCTGCGCTCGCGGGTCAGTTCGAGCATCACTTCCGGCTCGCCCAGACTGTTGCTGAACAGCAGGGCGATCTGCTGGTGCTGGTCGTCGAGCACCCGCCTGGGGCTGATCTCGATCTCGTTGAGGCCACTCTGACCGGTGGCGGGCAGGTCGCGCCAACGGGCCAGCATGTCGCTCGGTGGCAGCAGGCGCAGGGCGCCATTGAGCTGGGTCTGCAGGTGTTCGGCGCGCTCGCCGTCGATGAAGTGGCCGGCCAGCAGGGTGCCGACGCTGGGCAGGCTGTTCTGGTTGTTGCTGATCTCGCTCATCACCAGGATCAGGGGTACGCCCTGCACCTCGACCAGTTGGCCGCGTGGCCCGCCACTGGTGGATTGGCGCAGCCGCTCGGCCAGCGCCAGGATGTTGTGGCGCAGCGAGGCATGGCTGCGTGGCCGGTCGCTGCCCAGCACCAGCAGGTCCGGCAGGTCGGGCGGCAGCCACTGCTCGGCGCGCACCTCGCCGTCGAGGTCGAGAAACACCATGAAGTCGAAGTTCATCTGGCGCAGCGCTTCCGGGTCCATGTTGCGGCGAGTGAAGTCCGGGTGGTTGCCGCGCATGAATTCATAGCTGTCGTCCCACTGGGCGTAGCTCAGCAGCAGGTCGAGATTGCGTTTCAGGCTGTTGTCCAGCAGCGCGCGCAGGCGTTCGGCCTCGGCCGTGAGCTGGGCCGTGTCCTGGCGGTCGAAGCGGCTGAGAATCAGGCTCTGTGACAGCAGGTAGGCGAAGCCCAAGGCGAACAGCAGCAGGGGGGCGAACAGCCAGAACAGTCGTTTGCGCAGGGTCATGCGATTGACACCCGGAGGCAGGGATTGAGCCGAGTATAGCCAAGGCCCGCACGGCACCCGGGCGGATAGGCCAGGGCTATCGGCCGTATTGATAATGGACATTTTCACCCTGCCAGGCCGCTGGGTAGCCTTGCCGGCAATCACCCTTAGCGGGGCCTGCCGTACCTTCAAGCCTTCCCCAAGTGCTTTCGGCCGGCCCCTTTTTCTTCAGGAGCCGGTCATGTCCGCCAACCGCCACGCTCGCGTCATCATTCTGGGTTCCGGCCCGGCCGGCTACAGCGCCGCCGTATACGCCGCACGCGCCAATCTCAAGCCGCTGCTGATCACCGGCATCCAAGCCGGCGGCCAGCTGACCACCACCACCGAAGTCGACAACTGGCCCGGCGACCCCCATGGCCTGACCGGCCCGGCGCTGATGCAGCGCATGCAGGAACATGCCGAGCGCTTCGAGACCGAAGTCGTCTATGACCACATCAATGCCGTGGATCTGGCCGGCAAGCCCTTTACCCTGGTCGGTGACAACGGCACCTATACGGCCGACGCGCTGATCATCGCCACCGGCGCCAGCGCCCGTTACCTCGGCTTGCCGTCGGAAGAGGCGTTCATGGGCAAGGGAGTTTCCGCCTGCGCCACCTGCGATGGCTTCTTCTACCGCAACCGCGAGGTGGCGGTGGTCGGCGGCGGAAACACCGCGGTGGAGGAGGCTCTGTACCTGGCCAATATCGCCAGCAAGGTGACCCTGGTGCACCGCCGCGAAACGTTCCGCGCCGAGAAGATCCTGCAGGACAAGCTGCAGGCGCGCATTGCCGAAGGCAAGATCGAGCTGCGCCTGAATGCCGAGGTGGACGAGGTTCTCGGCGACTCGGCTGGCGTGACCGGTGTGCGCCTGCGCCACCGCGACGGCAACGCCAGCGAGCTGCAGGTCGATGGCCTGTTCGTCGCCATTGGCCACACGCCCAACACCTCGCTGTTCGAGGGCCAGCTGGCGCTGCGGGATGGCTACCTGGTGGTCAACGGCGGCCGCGACGGCAATGCCACCGCCACCAGCATCCCCGGTGTCTTCGCCGCTGGCGACGTGGCCGACTCGGTATACCGCCAGGCCATCACCTCGGCCGGTGCCGGCTGCATGGCGGCGCTGGATGTGGAGCGCTACCTCGACTCGCTGTAAGTCGTGCGTCTGCATGAACAAGCCCCGCCATGCGGGGCTTGTTCGTGTCAGAGGCCGCCCAGCAGGTCGTAGGAGTCGAGCAAGCGGTAGGCGATCTCCGGCTGGCGCTCCAGGCCGCGGCGAATGGCGGCGGGGATAGCCTGGCGGGTCTTGCGGCACAGGCCCGGGTGCTCGGCGATCTGGATGGCGATGCCGCGCATGCTGCGCACTTCGTTGAAGCCCGGTGCCACCTCCACGCGAATGCCCAGTTGCTGCTGCATGCGCTGCTGCAGGTGGCGCAGGTCGTCGAGGTCGCGCAGGTTCTCCAGGCGCTCCAGCAGGCGCTTCTCCTCGCTGCGGTTGAGCAGCAGGATGCGCAGGTCCGCGCCGGGCGTTTCCAGCAGCTGGTCGCGGCTGCAGTCACAGGCGCCGGGCGGGCAGGGTGGGCGTAGTGGAGGCGGGTTGATCATGGGGTGTGATCATAGCCAGGTCGGGGTGCTTTCCGACAAGAGCCGGCTGACGAACCGGTGCCGCCTTGTCTACCAGGGCAGCGGCAGCTGCTGGTAGTCGAGAAAGTGGCAGCCGTCGGCATCGAGATGCGCCTCGATGGTGGCGAGCAGGCCGGCGACGCTGGTTTCGACCTCCAGCGCCGCCTGGTCGCCGCCCATCTCGGTGCGCACCCAGCCGGGGTGCAGGGCCAGCAGGCAGGCCTGGGGGCGTTCGCTGGAGCGGTGCCAACTCTGCAGCAGGCTGTTCAGCGCGGCCTTGCTGGCGCCATATAGCGGCATTTCGGCAGAGCGGGCCAGGGCGACGCTGCCCATCTGCGAACTCATGCAGGCGATCACGCCACCGGCGCGTAGCCGATGCGCCAGTTGCCTGGCCAGGCGGATCGGCGCGACGGCATTGGTGAGAAACAGGGTGGCGACCTCATCGGCGCTGATCTGCGCCACGTCCTGATGCTCTGGCCCGAGGATGCCGGCATTGAGCAGCAGGATATCCAGCGGCTGGGCCGGCAACGCCGCCGCGATGTGCTGCGCGGCATCCGGGCGGGTCAGGTCGCAGGTGATCAGCACCAGGCGTTCGGGATGTTGCTGTTGCAGTTGGTCGAGGGCTGCGTTGCCCGCGCGGCGCGCGACGGCGTAAACCTTGTCGCCGCGTGCCAGGCAGGCGCGGGTGAGGCCCAGGCCGATGCCGCGCGAGGCGCCGGCTATCAGTACGTTGTGCATGGTGTTCTCCGTGTTGGTCCGGCTCATGGCCAGTGCGGCCGCAGGGACCGGCCCTGAAGGAGTTGAGTGAGCGGCTCGCCGAGGCCCGGCGCGATAAGCCGCCGATGGCGAGGGATGCGCTTGGCGAAACCAATGGAAAGCCCCGATCGCGGGGCTTTCCATGGCAGCCGGCTTACAGGCGCGGGTAGTCGATGTAGCCGACCGGGCCCTGGGCGTAGAACAGCTCGGGGCGCGGCTCGTTGAGCGGGGCGTCCTGAGCCAGGCGTTCGACCAGGTCGGGGTTGGCGATGAAGGGGATGCCGAAGGCCACGGCGTCGGCCTTGCCTGCGGCCAGCCAGGCGTTGGCCTGCGCCTTGGTGAAGCGCTCGTTGGCGATCACCAGGCCGCCGAACTGCTCCTTGAGGTAGGGCGTCAGGCTGTCTTCGCCTTCCCGCTCGCGGGTGCAGATGAAGGCCACGCCGCGCTTGCCCAGCTCGCGGGCCACATAGCCGAAGGTCTCGCGCGGGTTGGCGTCGCCCATGTCGTGGGCGTCCTGGCGCGGCGCCAGGTGCACGCCGACGCGGTCGGCGCCCCACACGGAGATGGCGGCATCGGTGACTTCCAGCAGCAGGCGCGCGCGGTTCTCCACGGAGCCGCCGTACTGGTCGTTGCGCTGGTTGGTGCTGCTCTGCAGGAACTGGTCGAGCAGGTAGCCGTTGGCGCCGTGGATCTCCACGCCGTCGAAGCCGGCGGCCTTGGCATTCTCGGCGCCGTGGCGGTAGGCCTCGACGATCTCGGCGATCTCCTCGGTTTCCAGGGCACGCGGGGTGACGAATTCCTTGATCGGGCGCACCAGGCTGACATGCCCGGCCGGCTTGACGGCGCTGGGCGCCACTGGCAGCTCGCCGTTCAGGTAGACGGGGTCGGAGACCCGGCCGACGTGCCACAGCTGCAGGAAGATGCGCCCGCCGTTGGCGTGCACGGCGCGGGTGATGTTGAGCCAGCCGCGCACCTGGTCCTCGGACCAGATGCCGGGGGTGTCCGGGTAGCCGACGCCCATCGGGGTCACCGAGGTGGCTTCGCTGAGGATCAGGCCGGCCGAGGCGCGCTGCACGTAGTACTCGGCCATCAGGGCGTTGGGCACGCGTCCTGCGTCGGCGCGGCAGCGGGTCAGCGGGGCCATGATGATGCGGTTGGGCAGTTGCAGGCTGCCAAGCTTGAGCGGATCGAACAGGGTGGTCATGGTGCGGTCTCCAGTGGGTCAGTCCAGCAGGGGTTCGGCGGCTGGGGTGCTGCCGAGGGAAGTCGTGAGCAGGGCGGCGAGCAGGGCCAGGGCGGCCAGCGCGGCAGCGGCCAGGGGCACACTGGTAAGGCCCAGGCCCTGGCCGATCACCAGGCCGCCGACCCAGGCACCGAGGGCGTTGCCCAGGTTGAAGGCGCCGATGTTGAGGGTGGCCACCAGGTTGGGGGCGGCCTGGCCGAAGTTCATCACGTTGACCTGCAGGGCCGGCACGGCGGCGAAGGCGGCCATGGCCCAGAGCAGCAGATTGATCTCCAGCGGAACCAGCAGCGGGCTGCTCCAGCGCACCAGCGAGGAGAGCAGGGCCAGGGTCAGCAGGATGCCGGCCAGCGCGGTGGCCAGGTTCCAGTCGGCCAGGCGGCCACCGATCAGGTTGCCCAGGGTCAGGCCGACGCCGATCAGCAGCAAGGTCCAGGTGATGCCGCGCGGCGACACGCCGGTGACCTCGCCGAGCAGCGGGGCGATGTAGGTGAACAGAGCGAACACGGCGGCGGAGAACAGCACGGTGGTGCTCAGCGCCAGCCAAAGCCCGGCGCCGCGCATGGCGGCCAGCTCGCCGCGCAGGTCGGCCGGCTCCTGCTGCTGATTGTTCGGCAGCACGCGCCACAGGCCGATAAAGGCGATCACGCCGATCGCGGTCACCGCCCAGAAGGTCGAGCGCCAGCCGGCGTACTGGCCCAGCGCGGTACCCAGCGGCACGCCGAGCACATTGGCCAGGGTCAGGCCGGTGAACATCAGGGCCACGGCCGAGGCCTTGCGGTTCTCCGGCACCAGGCTGGCGGCGACCACCGAGCCGATGCCGAAGAAGGCGCCGTGGCAGAGCGCGGTGACCACCCGTGCGACCATCAGCAGCTCGTAGTCGGCGGCAGTGGCGCACAGCAGGTTGCCGATGACGAAGATGCCCATCAGGCCGAGCAGGGCCAGCTTGCGTGGCCAGTTGGCGGTGACCAGGGCCATGAACGGCGCGCCCAGGGCCACGCCCAGCGCGTAGCCGGTCACCAGCCAGCCGGCGCCGGGGATGGATACGCCGAGGTCAGCGGCCACCTCGGGCAGCAGGCCCATGATGACGAATTCCGTGGTGCCGATGGCAAACGCGGACAAAGCGAGGACGAGAAGCGGTAACGGCATGGGGCCGGCTCCTGAAACGAATCGGTGATGGAAGGGCCCGTGGGCTCAGAGTTGTTGGTCGAGGCTTCTCAGGAAGGCCTGGATGACGGCCTCGTTACGCTTGAAGAAGCTCCACTGGCCGACCTTGCGACAGGTCACCAGGCCGGCGCGCTGCAGCGTTGCCAGGTGCGCCGAGACGCTCGACTGGGACAGGCCGCAGCGCTCGAACTTGCCGGCGCACACGCCCAGTTCCAGCGGGTGGTCCTGGTCGGCGAAGTGCTTTTCCGGCTCCTTCAGCCACTGCAGGATTTCGCGGCGCACCGGGTGGGCCAGGGCTTTGATGATTTCGTCGAGGTCGATGGAGTCGGACATGGCGGCGGACTGCGCGTATCGGATTGAGGCGAACTGTATATCGGGCTTTCCCGATACGCAGATCGTTTGTTCCGATAGCGACTATCGACGCTGCTGATGGGCAGGCCGCGAGCCTGCGCGTGGCTCGCGGCCGGGGTGGGTCATTCGGCCAGCGGCTCGAACTCGTCCTTCACCCGGATCGCGCAGTCCGGGCAGGCGAAGTCGTCCGGCAGGGCGTCCCACGGCGTGCCGGCCGGGTAGCCCTGGTGCGGCTCGCCGCGGGCTTCGTCGTAGCAGTAGCCGCATTCCGGGCAACGGTAGCGGCTCATGCGGCGTGCTCCTGCAGGCCGTAGCGGCGCATCAGGCGCTCGCGCAGGCCCGGCTGGAAGTTGATGCGCGCCGCATCGCCCTGCACTGCCGCGATCAGCCGCGGGTTCATCAGGCGGAACCACAGGGGCGGCACGTAGGCCAGCAGGTACATGCCGAAGTAGCCGCTGGGCAGGCGCGGCAGGTCGGGGAAGTTGCGCAGCGACTGGTAGCGCCGGGTCGGGTGGGCGTGGTGGTCGGAATGGCGCTGCAGGTGGAACAGCGCCCAGTTGGAGAACAGGTGGTTGCTGTTCCACGAATGGTGCGGCTGGCACACCTCGTAGCGGCCATTTTCCAGCTTGCGCCGCAGCAGGCCGTAGTGCTCCAGGTAGTTGGCCGAGGTCAGCTGGAAGGCGCCCCAGAAGGCGCTGAGCAGCAGGAACGGCAGGATCTGCCAGCCCAGCGCGGCCACCAGCGCGCCGTACAGCGCCAGGCTGATCAGCGCCGGCTGCAGCACTTCGTTGTCCAGGCTCCAGGGACTCTTGCCGCAGCGCGCCAGGCGTTCGCGCTCCAGCTGCCAGGCACGGCGGAAGCCGCCCGGCATTTCGCGCAGGACGAAACGGTAGATCGACTCGCCCATGCGCGACGAGGCCGGGTCGACCGGCGTCGCCACATCGCGGTGATGACCGCGGTTGTGTTCGATGTAGAAGTGCCCGTAGCAGGCCGGCGCCAGCGCCAGCTTGGCCAGCCAACGCTCCAGGGTGCTCTTCTTGTGGCCCATCTCGTGGCCCAGGTTGATGGCGAAACCCAGGCCGCCACCGGTGTTGATGATCATCGCCAGCAGGCCGGTTGCGCTCAGCGGCTGGCTGGCGACGAATACGCAGATGGCGATGAACGAGGCCCACAGCACCGGCACCAGCAGGTAGGTGATCCAGCGGTAGTAGGGATCGGCTTCCAGCGCCGGCACTTCGGACTCCGGCGGGTTGCTCGGGTCCTCGCCGATCAGCGCGTCCAGCAGCGGGATGCCGAAATAGAAGAACAGCGGCGACAGCCACAGCCAGAATTCGCTGGGCGACACCAGCAGGTACAGCGCCGGGCCGATCAGCCCGAGGATGGGAACGAACAGCGACAGCAGCCACAACGGGCGCTTGTGGTCACGGTAGGGCAGGGCGATTTCCATGTTGTTCTCTCCGAGGTTCTACGACCTGTGGCCAGCATGGACCGCATTGGTGTTGCGCAGAACCGTTGAGATGGGCAGAAAATCGTCTTATGGTGACAGCTGAGCATCGCGCCGGAAGCCGCCATGGAACCCAGCCTCGTCCCGCTGCAACCCTGCCTGCACCCGATCTACGCCCGTCTGCTGTGCGCGGCGCTGCGCCAGCGCGGCTTCACCGAGGACGACATCCTCAGCGGTACCGGGCTGGACTGGCAACACCTGCACCGCGACAACCGCCCGCTCAACTTCGCCCAGGTGCAGCGCCTGGTGCGCCGTGCCATCGTACTCACCGACTGTCCCTGGCTGGGCCTGGAGGTGGGCTGCGCCACGCCGGTATCGGCCCATGGCCCGGTGGGCTACGCCGCGGCGCTGTGCCCGGACCTGCGTGGCGTGCTGCAGGTGCTGGAGCGCTTCAGCGTGCTGCGCCTGTCCAGCCTGCGCCTGTCCGGTGGCGTGGAGGGCGAGCGCTACCGCATTCGCGTCGATGAGCTGTTCGACCTGGGCGATGTGCGCGAGCACATCCTCACCAGCCTGGCCGGGGTCTGCCTGCGCCTGCTGGAGGCGGTGTGCGGCGGCCTGCCGGAAGGCCGCCTGGAGTTCGCCTTTCCCTTCGCCGAGCCGCCCTGGGGGGCGCGCTACCGCGAGCTGCTGGGGCCGCACGTGAGCTTTGCCGCTGAGGCGTGCAGCGTCTGCCTGCCGCTGGCCTGGCTCGACCGGCCGAGCCTGAGCGCCGATGCCCAGGCCGCGCGCATCGCCCTGCGCGACTGCGAGCATCAGCTGCTCGGCACCCGCCACGGCGGCGACTGGACCAGCAAGGTGCAGCTGCGCCTGCTGGCCTGCAGCGGCAGCTACCCGACCCTGGAGCAGCTGGCCGAGGAGTTCCACCTGTCCGAGCGTACCCTGATCCGCCGCCTGCGCGAGGAGGGCGCGCACTACCAGCTGCTGCTCGACGAGGTGCGCCAGGAGCTGGCCTGCTGGCTGCTGCAGAACACCGAGCTGAGCGTCGAGGCGGTGGCCGAGCGCTTGGGTTATCGCGACACCAGCAACTTCAGCCGCACCTTCCGCCGCTGGCTGGGCATGACCCCCAATGCCTGGCGCAGGGCGGCCGCATGAACTACCTGGCGCACCTGCACCTGGGCGGCGACAGCCCGGCGCAGCTGCTTGGCAGCCTGTACGGCGACTTCGTCAAGGGGCCGCTGGCGGGGCGCTTTCCGGCCGATCTCGAAGCGGCCATCCGCCTGCACCGGCAGATCGACGCCTTCACCGACCGCCACCCGCTGGTCGAGCAGGCGCGGGCGCGCTTTCCCGCCGAACGGCGGCGCACTTCGGGCATCCTGCTGGACCTGTTCTTCGACCATTGCCTGGCGCGCGACTGGGCGGACTACCACGCTGAACCACTGCCGCAGTTCACTGGCCGGGTCTATGAGGTGCTGGCGGCCCAGCGCGAACTGCCCGAGCGCCTGGCCTTCATCGCCCCGCGCATGGCGGCGCAGGACTGGCTGGGCAGTTACCGCGAGTTCGCCGTGCTTGAGCAGGTGATCGGTGGCATGAGCCGGCGCCTGTCGCGGCCGCAGCTGCTGGCCGGCGCCATGCAGGAACTGGAGCGGCTGTACCAGCCGCTCAGCGATGACTTCCGCGAGTTCTATCCGCAGTTGCAGGTGTTTGCCAGATCCTAGGGTGGATGACGCACCCTTACGCCGCCCGGTGGATCGGTGAAGCGTGATCCACCCTACGGCGGCAGTAAACCGCACGCCATCAGGCCGCCTGCGACTGCTCCTGCGGCTCGCCAAACAGCGCCACCTGCACCGCCCGCTGCGCCTGGCGAGCCAGGGCGTTGCGCTCCTGGCCGTGACTGGCGATCGGGGTAAGCAGCTGGATTTCGACCACCGCGCGCTCGGCACGAAAAAGCCGTAGCAGGTGCGAGGGCAGGTCGTCGTCGCCGATAAAGGGGGCGATGAGGTCGATCTCGTCATCGCGCCGGTAGCGGATCGCCACCGGCTGCAGCGGCACGCCGGCCTCGATGGCACCGGTCAGCAGGCGGCCGTGGAAGGTGCGTACCTGCTGGCCGTCAGTGGTGGTGCCCTCGGGGAAGATCAGCAACTGGCGCCCGGCTTCCAGGTGACGGTGCAGCTGGCGCGCCAGCAGTGTGCTGTCGCCCGAGCCTCTGCGGATAAACAGGGTGCCAGCCTTGTGCGCCAGCCAGCCGGCCAGCGGCCAGGTACGCACTTCGGCCTTGGACAGGAAGGAGATCGGCAGCAGCTGGCCGAGCAGCGGGATGTCGGTCCACGACACATGGTTGCCGACCCAAAGGTGCGGGCCCTGTGGCAGCTCGCCGCGTACTTCGACGTCGAAGGGCAGGGCGCCGCTCAAGCGGGCGAGGAACCAGCGGGTCAGGCGCTGGCGCAGCGCCATCAGGTCGTGCCGATACAGGCGCTCGGCGACGGCCACAACGCTGGCCAGGGCCATGCCCAGCAGCAGCACCGCTGCCAGCCGGGCCAGGCGCAAGTAGAGACGAAGTCGGTTCATTATTGCTCTCGTGTGAGGGAACAAGAGCCGGAAACCTGTTTCGGGCTCTTGAGCTAGAGCCAGGCAAGGCGAAATGGGGCGAGGGCGCGGAGTTTACGAGCTGTAAATGAGCAGCCCGAGCACCATTTCAACGCAGCATGGCCGACGATCAAGAGATCCGAGACAGGTTTCACACGGCGGCCTTGAAGTGACGGGCGTAGCGCGGACACAGCTCGTCGCGCTTGAGCAGGATGAACACGTCGGCCACCTGGAAGTCGCGGTCCCAGCACGGTTCACCACAGACCTTGGCGCCCAGGCGCATGTAGGCCTTGAGCAGCGGCGGCATCTCGGCGATGACGTTGCCCGGCAGGTCCATGGCCGGCAGCGGGGTGCGCGGTTCGGCGCGCAGGTTCTCGGTGCACAGGTGGCGTTCGCGCAGGCGCTGCATGATCGCCTGGGCCTGGACGCCGCCGTCCTGCATGGGGATGCTGGCGCAGCCCATCAGGTAGCGGTAGCCGCCTTCGTTGAGCACGTCGGCCAGCTCGCTCCACAGCACCGCGATGGTGCCGCCGTTGCGGTAGGCCGGGTCGACGCAGGTGCGGCCGATCTCCAGCAGCGGCCCTTCGAGGTGGGCCAGGCCATGCAGGCTGAACTCTTCCTCGCTGTAGAAACGGCCGAGGCTGGCGGCGGCCTGATGGTCGAGCAGGCGGGTGGTGGCCACCAGCTTGCCGCTGTTCAGATCGCGCACGCCGATGTGGCGGCAGTGCGGGTCGTAGTCATCCATGTCCAGGCCCAGCTCGGCGCCTTTCAGCTTTGCATCGAATTCGCTGCTGAACACGGCGTAGCGCAGGGTCTGGGCCTCGCGCAGCGCATCCGGGCCGATCAGGCGCTCGGCATGCAGGCGGCGTTCGGCAGTTCGGGCGATCTGGGTCATCGATTAGCCTCCGTGAGCCAGCCTGCTATGGGTTGCGGCCGGTCGATGTTGTTGGGCAAGCTCAGGCTAGGAACACCCGGTGTCACCTCCATGAACATTTGGTGATGCTTGCGTGACAGACGACGAGGACTTTTGTGATGCCCTGGCAATCTCTGCTGGAAACCCGTGACCGCCTGCCGGCCGGGCCCCTGGATGACTGGTATGCCGCGCTGCTGGGGCGGGCGGGCGATAGCAGCCCGTTTGCCCTGGCGGTGCTCGGCGGCTGCCTGGCGGCCACGCCGGGGCTGGCCTTCCTGGCCGGTTACCAGGGCGCCTTGCGCGCGTTGTGGCCGGCGGCGCCGCGCAGCCTCGGCGCGCTGTGCGTCACCGAGAACCGCAGCTCGCGTCCGGCCGATCTGCACACCCGCCTGGACGGGCTGCACCTGTCCGGGCGCAAGGACTTCGTCACCGCCGCCGAGGCCGCCGACTGGTTGCTGGTGGCGGCGCGCAGCGAGGAGCAGGGCGCCCCGCGTCTGGCCGTGGGCGTGGTGCGCAGCGGTGCGCCGGGCGCGCGCATCGAGCCACTGCCGGCGCTGGCCCTGATGCCGGACATCGGCCATGCCCGCCTGCACCTGGACAATGTGTTGTGCGAACTGTTGCCGGGCGATGGCTGGGACAGTTACGTCAAACCCTTCCGCAGCATCGAGGACCTGCATGTGCTGGCCGCGATCACCGCCTGGCTGTACGGCATCGGGCGCGATGGCGGCTGGCCGGCGGCGCTGCGCCTGCGCCTGCTGGCACTGATCGGTGGTTGCGCCGAAGTGGCGCGACACAGCGCCAGCGAGCCGGTCACCCATCTGCTGCTGGCCGGCTTGTTCGCCCAGTTCGAGGCGCTGCGGCCGGAAGTGGACGCCGCCATCGGCGCCGGAGCGGAGTCCTGGGCCGCGCTGTGGACGCGCGATTGCAACCTGCTGGCGGTGGCCCGCTCGGCGCGCGACAAGCGCCTGGAGAAGGCGGCCGCCGCGCTGGGCTTCTAGGGCCTGTTCGTGGTCCGCAAGCCAGGCCCTAGAGCTGTCGCGCAGTCGCCACTCACTCTCGTTTGATCCAGGTCAGTATGTTTGTCGCTGCCTGCGCCTAAGCTCGCGTCGCTCTGTTATCCCGAGGTTTCCATGCGCCGCGAGCCCATCGTGCTGTTCGACAACGGTACCCACCAATGCCTGATGTTCGATGACCTGGTCAGCGGCGAGGGTGTGCAGTCCAACCAGTTCCTGATCACCGACCACGAGCAGTACCTGCTGCTCGATCCGGGCGGCGACCTGACCTACACCCCACTGTCGCTGGAGCTGTCCAAGCACATCCCGGTGCAGGCACTGACCTACATCTTCGCCTCGCACCAGGACCCGGACATCATCGCCTCGCTGGACAAGTGGCTGCTGCACACCCGGGCGCGGGTGATCTGCTCCAAGTTGTGGGCGCGTTTCCTGCCGCACCTGACGGCCAACTACCTGGCCCTCAGCCACGGCATCTGCACCTACGACCGCATCATCGCGCTGCCCGATCGCGGCCAGTCGATCCCGCTCGGCAACTGCCAGCTGAAGGCCGTGCCGGCGCATTTCCTGCACTCGGTGGGCAACTTCCAGCTGTACGACCCGGTGAGCAAGATCCTCTTCTCCGGCGACATGGGCGCCTCGATGGTCGACGACGCCAGCCCGGTCCAGGACTTCGCCGCCCACGTCCCCAGCATGGCCGGTTTCCATCGGCGCTACATGGCCAGCAACAAGGCCTGCCGCTTCTGGGCGCAGATGGTGCGCGAGATGGACGTGGCGATGATCGTGCCGCAGCACGGCCGGCCCTTTGTCGGTCCCCAGATGATCAATGCCTTCCTCGACTGGATCGAGCAGCTGGAGTGTGGCCTGGACCTGATGACCCAGCAGGACTACCGCCTGCCGGATTGAGCGCAGCGCCCGCGACGCTGTTGTTCGTCACCCCCGCCGTGCTAGCGTCGGCTCCTCTCCGAAATGTGAGCGAGCCCGATGCCCCTTGCCCTGTTGCGTCGCACCCTGGTCGCCGGCTGCCTGCTGGCCGCCGGCCCCCTGGCTGCGCAGAGCTGGCCGATGCCCGAGTGGAACAGCCAGCCCAGCGCCGTCACCCCCGCCCTGCAGGCCCTCGAGGCCTATGCCTTTCCGGCGCGCGACGATGCCACCCGCGCCGGTGTGCGCAGCGATGCGCTGCTGGTGATCAAGGATGGCGTGATCGTCTACGAACGTTACGCCGCGCCGACGACCGCGCAGACCCCGCATCTGACCTGGTCGATCAGCAAGAGCCTGTTCGCCAGCGTGCTCGGCGTCGCCTATGGCGAAGGACGCTTCAAGCTGGACGATACGGTGGCCAAACACTATCCGCCGTTCGCCGCGCACCCCGACGTGAAGCTCGGCCACCTGCTCAACTGGGCATCGGGCCTGGACTGGCAGGAGGACTACGAATACGCACCGCTGAGGTCCTCGGTGGTGGCCATGCTCTACACCCGTGGCCGTGGCGACATGGCGGCCTTCACCGCCGAGCATGCGCTGGGCGCCATCCCCGGCACGCGCTTTCGCTATTCCAGCGGTGACAGCAACGTGCTCGGCGCCAGCCTGAAGTCGATGGTCGGCGAGCAGGCCTATGCGAACTATCCCTGGAGCGCGCTGTTCGAGCCGCTGGGCATCACTTCGGCCGTGTGGGAGCGCGATGCCAGCGGCACGTTCGTCGCCTCTTCCTATGCCTACCTGAATGCCCGCGACCTGGGCCGTGTCGGCCTGCTGATGCAGCGCGACGGCCGCTGGGGCGAGCGCCAGCTGCTGCCGCCGAGCTGGGTGGCGTTCAACCGCACGCCGTTCGCCAACTACCGGCCCGACCCGCAGAAGCCGGGCGAGGCCGTGCCGGGTGGCCAGTGGTGGCTCAACGCGACGCTGGAGGGCTCGGCCAGTCCCTGGCCGGACGTGCCGGACGATGCCTTTGCCGCGCTCGGCCACTGGGGGCAGGGGCTCTACGTGCTGCCGACGCAGAAACTGGTGGTGGTGCGCTATGCCGATGACCGTGACGGCAGCTACAGCCACAACGAACTGCTCAAGCGCGTGCTGAATGCCTTCGGAGAACAGCCATGATCCGCCGTCGTCCTTTCCTTTCGGCCTTTCTCCTGCTGCTGGTCGGCCTTGCCCTGCTGGCCTGGAGCAACCGCGTGCATCTGGCTTCCTTCCCCGGCATCGTCGGTGGCTACTCGGCCAAGGAGTACTGCTCCTGCCGCTATGTCAGCGGCAACCCGGCCGAGTACTGCGCCGGCTACGTCAAGCTGTACCTGCCGCTTAGCGCCTTCCATGACGACGCCGAGCGCAAGCGGGTGACCGCCAGGGGCCTGGGCAGCAGCCAGACCTCCGCCTGGCTGGATGCGCGCCAGGGCTGCCAGCTGCAGAGCCAGGCCGATCCGCTCTGATAGCGCCTGCCACACGCTGCAACCGTCCGCTGTTTGGCAAGGCTGCCGTGGGCCGCTATCGTTGCGCTCAAACCGCAATACAAGTGAGCCCATGGTCAAGCCTCTTTCCCTTTTCAGCGGCGTGCTGCTGGCCGCCTGCATGAGCCTGCCGGCGCAGGCCGACTGGTATCTGGACAACGAGTCCTCGCGCCTGTCCTTCATCTCCACCAAGGCCGGCAACCTCTCCGAGGTGCATCGCTTCCTCACCCTGCATGGCCGTATCGACGCCAAGGGCGCTGCGCGCCTGCGCGTCGAAATGGAGTCGGTGAGCACCGGCATTCCGGTGCGCGACGAGCGTCTGCGCAGCCTGCTGTTCAAGACGAAGGAATTTCCTGACGCACACATCATGGCCCAGCTCAACCTGGCGCCGATTACCGACCTGGCCCCGGGTGCCCAGCTGGAAATCAGCCTGCCGGTACAGGTGGAGATTCGCGGGCGCAAACACGCCTACATGGCCGAACTGCTCGCCACCCGTCTGGATGACCGGCGCTTCCAGGTGGTGACCCTGGCGCCGCTGGTGCTGCATGCCGAGCATTTTGGTCTGGAGGAGGGCGTCGAGGCGCTGCGCAAGGTCGCCAGGTTGTCCAACATCAGCCTGTCGGTCCCGGTCGGCGCGGTGATGATTTTCACCTCGCGATGAGCGGCACCATCTTCCCCTGGAAGGCGGCCAACCGCTTCGAGCTGTTGGTGGATGGTCCGGCCTTCATGCCGGCCATGCTCGCCGACATCGACGCGGCCGAGCGCCTGGTGCTGCTCGAGCTGTATCTGGTGGAGGATGGGTTGTGCACGGCGGCGCTGGTGGAGGCGCTGTGCGCCGCCGCCGGCCGTGGGGTCCAGGTCTGCTGCCTGTTCGACGGCTTCGGCAGCCTGGGTTTCAGCCGTGCCTCGCGTGAGCGCCTGGCCTTGGCCGGGGTGCAGCTGCGCCAGTACAACCCGCTGCGCTGGCGCCGGGGGCTGCACAACCTGTACCGCGATCACCGCAAGCTGCTGGTGGTCGATGAACGCTGTGCCTATGTCGGCGGCACCGGTGCCACCGATCAGTTCTGGACGCCCGCGCCCGGCGATTACTGGCACGAGGTGATGGTGCGCATCGAAGGCGTGCTGGTGGCGCACTGGCGCCTGCTGTTCGAGCACCAGTGGCTGGCCTGCGAGGGCCGCAGCCCCTGGAAGCCTGGCCATGCCCAAGGCCTGGCGCACCTGCCGCCCTGTCCGCCGGCCGGCGTCGGCATGGGCCGGGTGGCATACGCCGACTCCAGCCAGCACCTGGACATCGTCCAGTCGCTGCTGCGCAGCATCGGCCATGCCAAGCAGCGGGTATGGCTGGCCACGCCCTACTTCCTGCCCAGCCGCAAGGTGCGGCGCTTCCTGATGCGGGCTGCGGCGCGCGGGGTGGAGGTGCGCCTGCTGCTGACCGGGCGCAACACCGATCACCCGCCGGTGCGCTATGCCGGTCAGCGCTACTATCCGCGCCTGCTCAAGGCCGGGGTGCGTATCTTCGAATACCAGCCGCGCTTCCTGCATCTGAAGATGGTGCTGGTGGATGACTGGGTCAGCGTCGGTTCGTGCAATTTCGATCACTGGAACCTGCGCTTCAACCTGGAAGCCAACCTGGAAGCCCTCGATGCACAGCTGACCAGCGCAGTGGCGGACAGCTTCATTGCCGACTTCCAGCAGAGCCGCGAGATCACCCTCGAAGACTGGCAGCGCCGACCGCTGCTCAAGCGCATCCAGCAGCGCCTGTGGGGCTGGCTGGACCGCCTGGTGGTGAACCTGCTCGATCGCCGCCGCTGAGTGCTACCAGCCAGGCACGCCGCTCATGTCCGGCAGCTTGTGGGCGATGCCCTTGTGGCAGTCGATGCAGGTGGCCTGGCCGCTGGCCAGGGCGGTGGAGTGCATCTCGCGTGCCCGCGGGCTCTGCCGGGTGAAGTCCATGAAGTCGAAGCCGTGGCAGTTGCGGCATTCCAGCGAGTCGTTGGCCTTGAGCCGCGCCCATTCGTGCTCGGCCAGTTCGCGGCGCTTCTGCAGGAACTTGTCGCGGGTGTTGATGGTGCCGAAGATCTTGCCCCAGACCTCCTTGGACGCCTGCATCTTGCGCGCGATCTTGTCCGTCCACTGGTGCGGCACGTGGCAGTCCGGGCAGGTGGCGCGCACGCCCGAGCGGTTGCTGTAGTGGATGGTGTCCTGCAGCTCGACGTACACGTTGCTTTCCATTTCATGGCAGGAGATGCAGAACTGCTCGGTGTTGGTCGCTTCCAGGGCGGTGTTGAAGCCGCCCCAGAAGACGATGCCGGCGATGAATCCGCCAAGGGTGAGGAACCCCAGGCTGTAGTGCACGCTGGGGTGGCGCAGGATGTGCCAGTAACCGCTGAGCCAGGCAAACAGGGCTTTCATGGACACCTCACTGGGTCTGGCCGGCGCGCTGCACTTCGTCCTGCAGCAGCTGGTCGATGGTGCGGAAGTCGTTGCCCACCAGCGGCTTCACCTCCTTCTGCGGCACGTGGCACTGGGTGCAGAAGTAGCGCCGTGGCGAGACGGCGGCCAGGGGTTGGCCGTCGCGGTCCATGTAGTGGGTGATGCTGATCATCGGCGCCTGGGTCTTGGCGCTGCCCGCGCGGCTGTGGCAGGTCAGGCACTTGTTGCCGTTCTTGTCGACCTGGTAGCCACGGATGGCGTGGGGAATGGTCGGTGGCTGTTCGGGGTAGTTGCGCTCGCGCTTGATGTCCTTGTTCTCGTCCTCAGCCAGCGGCGGCGCCGGCAGTTCCTGGCTGATCGTGCCGCCGGGGCGGCGGCCATCGGGTGCGGGGGCGTCCAGCGGGTAGTCGGCGGCCTGGGCGAGGCTCGCCAGGAACACCAGCAGCAGGGGCAGGCTTCTCATGATCGGGCTCCTCAGGCCAGGCTGACCAGTTCGATGCGCACCGCGCACTTCTTGTAGTCGGTCTGCTTGGAGATAGGGTCGGTGGCGTCCAGGGTGACCTTGTTGATCAGCTTGTTGGCATCGAAGAAGGGCACGAACACCAGCCCGCGCGGTGGCTTGTTGCGCCCGCGCGTCTCGATGCGCGCGCGCATTTCGCCGCGTCGGCTGATCACCTTCACCTCGCTGCCGCGCCGCGCCTTGAGCTCACGGGCGTCGTCCGGATGCATGTACACCAGGGCATCCGGCACGGCGCGGTACAGCTCGTCGACGCGCTGGGTCATGCTGCCGGTGTGCCAGTGCTCCAGCACCCGGCCGGTGCTGAGCCAGAACGGGAAGTCCTTGTCCGGTGCCTCGGCCGGCGGCTCATAGGGCAGGGCGAAGATGATCGCCTTCTTGTCCGGGTAGCCGTAGAACTGCACGCCGCTGCCTTTTTCCACGTAGGGATCGTGCCCCTCGCGGTAGCGCCAGCGGGTTTCCTGGCCATCCACCACCGGCCAGCGCAGGCCGCGGGCCTCGTGGTAGGTGTCGAAGGGCGCCAGGTCGTGACCATGGCCGCGGCCGAACGCGGCGTATTCCTCGAACAGGCCCTTCTGTAGGTAGAAGCCGAAGGCCGCTGCCTCGTCGTTGGCGTAGCCGGCGGCCAGATCGCTGCTGGGGAACTGGTCGACCTGGCCGTTCCTGAATAGCACCTCGAACAGTGTCTTGCCCTTGAGCTGCGGCGCCTTGGCCAACAGCTCGGCGGGCCAGACCTCGTCGGTGGTGAAGTATTTGGCGAACTCCACCAGTTGCCACAGGTCCGAGCGGGCATCACCGGGCGCCTTGACCAGTTGGTGCCAGAACTGGGTACGCCGTTCGGCGTTGCCATAGGCGCCTTCCTTCTCCACCCACATGGCGCTGGGCAGGATCAGATCGGCGGCCTGGGCCGAGACGGTGGGGTAGACGTCGGAGACGATGACGAAGGCCTCCGGGTTGCGCCAGCCCGGCAGTACCTCCTGCATGATGTTGGGGCCGGCCTGCATGTTGTTGCAGACCTGGGTCCAGTACACCTTGAGCACGCCATCCTTGAGCATGCGGCTCTGCTGCACGGCATGGAAACCGGGCTTCTCCTGAATGGTGCCGGCGGGCACTTTCCAGATCTTCTCGGCGGTGGCGCGGTGCTTGGGGTTGGCCACCAGCATGTCCGCCGGCAGGCGGTGGGAGAAGGTGCCGACCTCGCGCGCGGTGCCGCAGGCCGAAGGCTGACCGGTGAGCGAGAAGGGGCTGTTGCCCGGCTCGCTGATCTTCCCGGTGAGCAGATGGATGTTGTAGATCAGGTTGTTGGCCCACACGCCGCGGGTGTGCTGGTTGAAGCCCATGGTCCAGAACGACACCACCTTGCGCTTGGGGTCGGCATACAGCTCGGCCAGCGCCTTGAGGCGCTCGGCCGGCACTCCGGATTCCTCGGCGGCGCGCTCCAGGCTGTAGGGTTTGACGAAGGCGGCGAACTGCTCGAAGGAGATGTCGCTCCAGGTATTGGCATTGGCGGCGTTCTTCGCCTTCTGCTCCAGCGGGTCGGTGGGGCGCAGGCCGTAGCCGATGTCGTCGGCGCCCTTGGCGAAGCGGGTGTGGCGGTTGACGAAATCCTGGTTCACCGCGCCGGACTGGATGATGTGGTTGGCGATGTAGTTGAGGATGATCAGGTCGGTCTGAGGCTTGAACACCATGGGGATGTCGGCCAGGTCGAAGCTGCGGTGCTCGAAGGTCGACAGCACCGCCACCTTGACCTGCGGCTGGCTGAGACGGCGGTCAGTGACCCGGCTCCACAGGATCGGGTGCATCTCGGCCATGTTCGAGCCCCACAGCACGAAGCTGTCGGTGGCCTCGATGTCGTCGTAGCAGCCCATCGGTTCGTCCATGCCGAAGCTGCGCATGAAGCCCATCACCGCCGAGGCCATGCAGTGGCGGGCGTTGGGGTCGATGTTGTTGCAGCGCAGGCCGGCCTTCATCAGCTTGTTGGCGGCGTAGCCTTCCCACACCGTCCACTGCCCGGAGCCGAACATGCCGACGGCTTCTGGGCCGTGCGCCTTGAGCGCGGCCTTGGTCTTCTCGGCCATGATGCTGAAGGCCTGCTCCCAGCTCACCGGCTGGAACTCGCCCTGCTTGTCGTACTGGCCGTTCTTCATGCGCAGCAGCGGCTGGGTCAGGCGGTCGCTGCCATACATGATCTTCGACAGGAAGTAGCCCTTGGCGCAGTTCAGCCCGCGGTTGACCTCGGCCTTGATGTCGCCGTGGGTCGCCACCACGCGGCCGTCGCGGGTCGCCACCATCACGCCGCAGCCGGTGCCGCAGAAGCGGCACGGCGCCTTGTTCCAGTCGAGGGAGGTGAGGTCGGCGTCGGTGAGCAGGTTGCTCGCCGCGCTGGTCAGCGGCATACCGGCGGCCAGGGCGGCGATGGCGGCCGCCTGGGCCTTGGCGAATTCGCGGCGGGTCAGCTTCATCGGGCTTCTCCTTCAGCGTCGAGGCGTTCGTGATAGATCAGCGCGGCGCCGAGCACGCCCGGCAGCTGCTGGATGGCATGCAGGCGCTCGAGCACGGTCGCCTCGTCCTGCGCCTCGACGACCACCACCAGCTTGCCGCTGGGGCTGCTCTGGTGCAGTTCGAGGTCGGGCAGGCGCGCCAGGTTGGCACGCAGGGCGGCCAGCTGATCCGGATGGCAGTGCACCAGCAGGCTGGCGATGTGCAGGACGTCGTCCATGGCCACGCCCCGGCTAACCGGGTGGCCCCGGCGGCCCGGCGAAGATCTGAATGATCCAGACCAGGAAGCCGTAGCCGCCGACGATGGCGACGGAGAGGATGGGGAACAGGAAGATCACCAGGAACAGGAACAGCCTGGTTTCCTTGGCTTTGCTCACGGTATCGGACATTCCGGCACTTCTCGGCTGGTGCGGATGTCCTGAAGACTAGACCCTGCTGTTCATGAGGGCAAAAGCCCGGCGCCGATCAGCGACAGAGGACGATCATGGTCCGGCTGGAAAAGCCGGCCGGGTTGAGGCCGAAGGCGAAGTCTGCCGGGTCGTCCTCGGCGCTCTGGTCCTGGCCCGCCTTGGCGATCACCTTGTAGCCCTTGGGGCCGCAGGCGCGCGCGGCCTTGTCTTCGCACTGCTGCCAGCTGGAGGTGAGTCCCGAGCAGTTGATGTTGAGGCCCTTGCGGCCCTTCTTTTCGTACGTCTTGGCAGTTGCGGAACAACCGGCGACCAGCGCCAGCGTGATCATCAGCAGTACAAGCCTTTTCATCTCTTTCCCCACGGGCTTGTCTGTTATCGGCGGCAATGCCGCCACCCCTTGCAATGGCTCCGGCGGTGGTGCAGCTCTTTGTGTCGAGTCGCTGCTTGCACCCTGTCTGGCAGTAAGGCCGGGGGTCGAGAAATAGCACAAAGGGTGGGTCGTGTGCGAGACAAAAAAGTTGCATTTTTCTTGCAGTTTTCCGGTCTTCGTTCGTCTTGATAAGCAGGTCTTGCCGACAAGACGCGAATCAAGTGCACAGGGAGAGTGGCATGGACGCAAACGAGCGCCGGCAATTGCGCAAACTGTTGCAGGGAGCCGGACTGAAGGTGAGCCTGGTACGGCTGAAGATTCTCGACGTGCTGCAGCGCAGTGAGCGGGGGCTGCGCTCGCGGGAGCTGCATGAGCGGCTGCGCCTGGCCGATGAGCAGATCTCCGTGCTCAGCGTGCGCCAGGTGCTCAGCCGTCTGCTGGCCTGTGGGCTGGTGACGCGCGATGACGAGGGGCTGTATCGCCTGCACCGTTCGCCGCCGGTGGCGCTGGCCGGCTGAGCGGGCGGGCGCTTCAGTCGGACGCCGCGGCGCCGCTCTCGCGGGTCGCCAGCCAGCACAGCAGCGAACCGCCGATCACCATCGCCACCCCCTGCCAGAACGAGACGCCCAGCGGCGTTGCCAGCCAGAGCATGGCGAACAGCGCCGAGAGCACCGGGGTGAAGTACGAGGCGCTGGCCATCAGCGTCAGGTTGCCGCGCAGGATGCCCAGGTTCCACAGCGCATAGCCGCCCGCCATGGCTGCCCCGGCCGCGAGCAGTTCCAGGCTGGCCGGCAGGCTGAAAACCAGCGGTGCCCGTTCGCCGGCCAGGTACTTGAGCCACAGCGAGGCCGCCACCAGGATGAAGAACAGCACCACGCCGTTACTGCCCTCGGCATAGCGCTTGGTCACGTTGCAGTACAGCCCCCAGAGCACCGCGCCGGAGAATGCCAGGGCGTAGGCGAGCGGATTGCTGGCGGCGTTGGTCAGCGTCTGCTGCAGGGAAATCGACTGCTCGCCGCTGGCCACCCAGACGATGCCGAGCAATGCCAGGGCAATGCCCGGCACGATCGGCCAGCGGGCCCGCTGGCCGTTCATGGCGATGGCCAGGAGGATGGTGAAGCATGGCCACAGGTAGTTGATCACGCTCAGCTCGATGGCCTGCATGCGGTTGTCGGCAAAGCCCAGCGACAGCGCCAGGCACCACTCATAGGCGACGAACAGCAGGCTGCCGAGCAGCAGATAGGCGCGCGGGAAGCCGCGCAGGCGCGGGCGCCCGAGCAGCAGCGTGAGCAGGATGGCGCCGACCGTGTAGATCAGCGCTGCGCCGCCGACGGCGCCGAAGTGTTCGCTGACGCCGCGGATCAGCCCGACGATGGTGCTCCACAGCACGATGGCCATAAGGCCGCACAGGGTTGCCGCATTGCGGCTCAGGGAGGGGGACATGCTGGCTCCGGGGCGGTGCAGGATTCTGGAGGGCTGGGCCAGTGCTGCAAAATGCGGCTGGCATGGCGACAATGCAGGCTGACTTTTACCGCGAGCCTGCCATGATCGCCGAAGCACTGCGCAATTGTCGTCACCTGCTGGTGTTCAGCGGTGCCGGCGTATCCGCCGAAAGCGGCATTGCCACCTTCCGTGATGCGCTGACCGGCCTGTGGGCGCGCTTCGATCCGGCGCGGCTGGCCACGCCCGAGGCGTTCGTGGCCGACCCCGAGCTGGTCTGGGGCTGGTACGAGTGGCGTCGCCAGCAGGTGTTGCGGGCCGCGCCGAATGCGGCGCACCGGGCGATTGCCGAGCTGGCGAGGCGGGTGCCGCGGCTGACCCTGGTGACCCAGAATGTCGACGACCTGCACGAGCGTGCCGGCAGCCAGGCGGTGATTCATCTGCACGGCAGCCTGCATGCGCCGCGCTGCTTCGATTGCGCGGCGCCTTACGCGGGGCTGGACACGGAGTTGAGCGAGCCGGAACAGGGCCGGCGCCTGCCACCTCCACATTGCGGGGTCTGTGGCGGGCGAGTGCGTCCGGGTGTGGTGTGGTTTGGTGAGGCGCTACCGCAGCTGGCGTTACAGCGCGCCTTCGCGGCCGCGGCGGAATGCGACCTGCTGCTGTCGGTCGGCACCTCGGGGTTGGTCTATCCCGCCGCGCAGGTGCCGCAGATCGCTCTGTGCAACAGCGCTCAGGTGGTGCACATCAACCCGCAGCCAGTGATCAGCAACAGCCCCCGAGAACATAGCGTTCTGGGGGCTGCCGGAGTGGTGCTGCCGCACCTGTTGCATGCGGCGTTTGCTGGCTGATCAGGTTTCTACCGTGGTCTGGCCAGGCTGTTCCGCGCCTTGTGCCGGCGCTTCCTGCTCGGGCTTCGGCTGCGCCTGGTCCATGAACTGGCGAGTGCTTTCCTGAGCCTTGTCGACCTTCTCGTTGAGCTGCTCGACCTGCTGGTCGAACTCCTTGAGGGTCTCGCCCAGGCTCTCGCGAGCGGTTTCCACGGCGGCTTCCTCGACCTTCTTGGTGAAGCTCTCGGCGGCCTGTTCGGCGCTGTCGCAGCCGGCCAGAGCAAGCATGCCCAGGCCCAGCAGCATAGGTTGGTAAGCATTCATATGCGGTCCTCCGATCAGGATTCGAGCTTGTGAGCGGGCTGGTTGCGGGTCTTCCACAGCGACAGCAGCACACCACCGGCCAGCAGGCCCACGGTCACGCTCAGCGATATCTCGGCGGGGATCTTGCCGACGATGTCGTGCAGGAAGATCTTGCCGCCGATGAACACCAGCACCAGGGCCAGGGCGTACTTCAGGTAGGTGAAGCGGTGGATCATCGCGGCCAGGGCGAAGTACAGGGCGCGCAGGCCGAGAATGGCGAAGATGTTCGAGGTGTAGACGATGAACGGGTCCTGGGTGATGGCGAAGATCGCCGGCACGCTGTCCACGGCGAACACCAAGTCGGCCAGCTCGATCAGGATCAGCGCCAGGAACAGCGGCGTCACCCACAGCTTGAGCTTGCCGCTGGCATCCGGCTGGCGCACGAAGAAGCGCTGTTCGTGCAGGCGGTCGGTCACCGGCAGGTGGTTGCGCAGCCAGTTGACGAAGCGGTTCTTCGACAGGTCCGGCTCGTCGTCGACCTTGGAGAACAGCATCTTCACGCCGGTCAGCAGCAGGAAGGCGCCGAACACGTAGAGGATCCAGTCGAACTCGCTGATCAGCGCGGCACCCAGGCCGATCATGATCGCGCGCAGGACGATCACACCCAGAATGCCCCAGAACAGCACGCGGTGCTGATAGCGGCGCGGGATGGCCAGGAAGCTGAAGATCAGGGCGATCACGAAGACGTTGTCCATGGACAACGATTTCTCGATCAGGAAGCCGGTGAGGTAATCCATGCTGGCGTCGCCGCCTTTCTGGAAGAACACCCAGACGGAGAACAGCAGACCCATGGAGATGTAGCCGGCGGACAGCATCAAGCTTTCCTTGACGCCGATTTCGCGCTCATCGCGATGCAGCACCCCGAGGTCGAAGGCCAGCAGGGCGATTACTACAGCGAAGAACGAGAGCCACAGCCAGGTGGCGGTGCCGAGGAAGTCGGCGAGGAGAAACGTTTCTAGGGTGCTCATGAGCCCCTCCTTTCAGTCGTAGTTGTACCAACTATGACTCCGACATGGCGGCTGCAAACCGTCAGAGGGGCCCGGCGTCACGGTGCGGAGGATAAGGAAAATCCAGAGCGTCTCAAGCACCGGGTTTTTGCAAAGTATGTATTGCCCGTTCGACCTGCCACCAACTCGGCAGCAACTGGCGCACCTCGCGGCGGGTGAAGCGGTCGTCGAGCAGGTAGACCACGCCCTGATCCGAGGTGGTGCGGATCACCCGGCCGGCCGCCTGCACCACCTTCTGTAGCCCGGGGTAGAGGTAGGCGTAGTCGTAGCCGTTGCCGAACATCTGCTGCATGCGCGCCTTCACTTCCTCGTTGACCGGGTTGACCTGCGGCAGGCCGAGGCTGGCGATAAAGGCACCGATCAGGCGCTTGCCGGGCAGGTCGATGCCCTCGCCGAAGGCGCCGCCGAGCACGGCGAAGCCGACCCCGCGGGAATGCTCGGTAAAGCGCTCGAGAAAGTCCTGGCGCTCGGCCTCGTTCATGCTGCGCGACTGTGCCCACACCGGGATATCCGGGTGCGCGCGGCGGAAGTTGTCCAGGGCCTGTTCCAGGTAGGCGTAGCTGCTGAAGAAGGCCAGGTAGTTGCCCGGCTGCTGGTGGAACTGGCGCGCCATCAGATCGGTGATGGGCGCCAGGCTGGTCTCGCGATGCTGGTAGCGGGTCGACAGGTTGGCCAGCGCCTGCACCCTGAGCTGCTCGGCGTTGAACGGCGACTGCACTTCCAGCCACTGCCAGTCGCGTGGCAGGCCGAGCAGGTCGGCGTGGTAGTGGCCGGGGCTGAGGGTGGCGGAGAACAGCGTGGCGCTGTGCGCATTGGCGAAACGCTCGGCGAGGAAACGTGCCGGCACGATGTTGCGCAGGCACAGGGTCGACAGGCTGCGCGTGTCATGGCGGGTGATATCGAACAGCGAGTGCGGGCCGAACGCCTCGGCCAGGCGGCAGAACAGCATGGCGTCTAGGTAGAAGCGCAGCAGCGCGGCCTGGTTGCCCTCGGGCTGGTCGGTGAGGTGGTCGGTGATCGCACTCACCGCCTTCTGCAGGGCGGCGATGAACAGGTCGGCGATGGTCGGGTAGATCTGGTAGGGCACTTCCTGATCGCGGTGCAGCTGGTTCCAGTGCCGGCCGACCCGCTCCAGTACGCCCTTGAGGCCGGCCGGGGCGACTTTGCGCAGGGCGTTGAATTCGGCCTGGTCCAGCTCGGCACTGTACATGCCGCGGGCGCGGTCGATCAGGTTGTGCGCCTCGTCCACCAGCAGGGTGACTTTCCAGCCATTGACCACGGTCAGCCCGTGCAGAAGGGCGGTCATGTCGAAGTAGTAGTTGTAGTCGCCGACCACCACGTCGCTCCAGCGGCACAGCTCCTGGGACAGGTAGTAGGGGCAGACCTGGTGCGCCAGGGCGACCTCGCGCACGGCCTCCTGGGTCAGCCAGCGGTGTTCCAGGGCGGCGGCACGGGCGGCCGGCAGACGGTCGTAGAAGCCCTTGGCCAGCGGGCAGGAGTCGCCGTGGCAGGCCTTGTCCGGGTACTCGCAGGCCTTGTCGCGGGCCACGTGCTCCAGCACCCGCAGCGGCATGTTCTGCTCCTGCTCGCGCAGGCTGGCCAGGGCGTCCAGCGCCAGGCGCCGGCCGGGTGTCTTGGCGGTTAGGAAGAACAGGCGATCCAGGTCCTGGCCGGGAAACGCCTTGAGCTGCGGGAACAGGGTGGCCAGGGTCTTGCCGATACCGGTGGTGGCCTGGGCCAGCAGGAAGTCGCCATCGCGGGCGGCACGGTATACGGACTCGGCGAGCTGGCGCTGACCGCGGCGGAAGCTCGGGTAGGGGAAGCGCAGCGTTTCCAGGCTGGCGTTGCGTGCCAGGCGGTGCGCCGTTTCCTGCTCGGCCCAGGCGACGAAGCGCGCGCACTGCAGTTCGAAGAAGGTCCGCAGCTCGGTGGCCGCGAAGCGCTCGCGAAACACCGTTTCCTTCTGCGACAGGACGTTGAAGTACACCACCGCCAGGTCGATCTCCTCCAGGCCCAGGCTGTCGCACAGCAGCCAGCCATAGACCTTGACCTGAGCCCAGTGCAGCAGGCGGTGGTTGGCCGGGATGCGTGCCACGTCGCCGCGATGGGTCTTGATCTCCTCCAGCAGGTTCTGCGCCGGGTCGTAGCCGTCGGCGCGGCCGCTGACCAGCAGGCCCGGATAGGCCCCGGTCAGCGGCAGCTCGGCGACATAGCCGGCGCCACGCCGGCCGACCACCGTGCTGTGTCCGGCCATACCCTCGGCGGCGGTGGGCGCGGGGGTGAAGCGCAGGTCGAGGTCACCTTCCTTGGCGGTGAACTCGCACAGCGCGCGCACGGCCACGGCGTAGCTCACGCCTCGCTCCAGCGCACGTAGCAAACGTCCACCGGCATGCCGTGCTGGGCGCAGAACGCCAGCCAGCGCTTCTGGTTGTCCTGCAGGCGGTCGCCGGGGCCCTTCACCTCGATCATCCGGTAGCGTCGCTCGGCCGGCCAGAACTGGATCAGGTCCGGCATGCCGGCGCGGTTGGCGCGGATGTCGCCGAGCAGGCGCTCGAACCAGGCGCGCAGGTGTGCCGGCGGCAGGCAGTGCAGGGCGGTTTCCAGCAGCTCGGGCGTCAGCACGGCCCAGTGCACGAAGGGCGAGACGATGCCGTGCTTGGCGGCGTAGGTGGCGCGAATCGCCTCGGCGTGGCTGCCCTCATCCAGCATGCCCAGGCAGCGCTCGAACAGCGCGGCGCGGCGGCTGCGGAAGTCGCTGTCGTGCAGGTCCACCGGGCCGCTGTGGAAGGGGTGGAAGAACGCTCCGGGCAGCGGGGCGAAGATCGCCTCCCAGCACAGCAGGCCGAACAGCCCGCAGACCAGGGTGTTCTCCACATAGAAGACTGGCGCCTGTTCGTCGTGCAGGTGCTGCTGTACTGCCCACTCCACGCTCGACGCCTCGGGCCTGGGCAGTTCCAGTTCGATCAAGCCGGCCTCGGCCGCAGCGGGGCGCGGTTGCCTGGGCAGGCCGAGCTGGCGCTGCAGGCGGGGCAGGGCGCGCTCCAGTGCCTGGGCCTCGGCATCGTTGCGTGGGGCGAGCAGGGAGGCAGTGGCGAGGTCGTGGGCCTGCTGCAAGTCGCCAAGCTTTTCCAGTACCCGCACTTGCCGCTGGCGCGCTTCGGCGTGGCTACTGGCGGCATAGAGCGCGGCCGCCTGGGCCAGCTCGCCCGCGCGTTCCTCGGCCTGGCCGAGGTGGAACAGCAGCTTGGCGTGGCGGCGGCTCAGGTGCGGGTTCGCGCTGCTGAAATCGCCCAGCTCGGCGAGCACCTCGGCGACCGGCTGGCCCGCCTCGAACTGCTCCCGGCAGCGGCGCAGGTGCAGGTAGTCGTCGACATCGCGGCGGCTGCGGAAACCGCGTGACTCGCGGCTGATCGGGACCGCCTCGTAGCGGAAGATGCCCAGCTCGGCGAGCACGAACTCGGACCAGTCCTGTGCCAGGTTGCCGAAGAACAGCAGGCGCAGACGGTCGCACAGCGGGCCGATGGTCAGGCTGTAGAGGCGGTCGAGTGGCGGGCACCAGTGGCGGAAGGTACGCGCGTCCGGGTAACGAGCCAGCAGGGCCTGCAGCTGCTCGTCCTTTTTCAGCCCGCGCAGGGGGGCGAGTTCCGTGAAGCAGGCGAGCAGCTCGTCCTTGCGCAGCAGGGCGAACAGCTCGGTCAGCGTCAGCTCGGCATCCTCGGTCAGCCAGCCCAGATGCAGCAGCGGCTCGGCGGCGGCGCCGACGTCGCCAATCTCGTCGTAGCTCAGCTTGCTCGCGCGAAAATGCGGCCCCTTGCGCATCACCAGACGCACCAGCAGCGCCTGCGACGACTGCGGCAATGTGCTGAAGCCTTGCAGGAAGGCCGCTTCCTCGGCGTCCAGCAGATCGCTGTAGCGTTCGCCGATCCAGGCCAGCGCGGTGCGGAAGTTGGCGAGGTAATAGAGGCTGGGGTCGAGTGCGGCAGGCATGGCAGTTAACTGGTTTTATATACAGTTAATGGTGCGTGACCCGCGCTGACGAGGCAAGCCCGCTCCGACCGTTTGCACGTGCGCAAGGCAGAAAAGCAAAAGCCCGGGCCATGACTGACCCGGGCTTTGCGAGGTTTTGGGGCGGCTAGGCGGCTACCGAGTTGCCGATCAGCATGCCGTGCTGCACGCGGAACAGATGCCCGCTGATGCGCAGGGTGAAGGGGGCGCGGCTGACAATCTGGGCTCCGTCCTGGAGCAGGGTTTCGATATGTGCACGCAACGCGAGGTATTTCCGTTGTTCCTTCATCGGAAAGCTCCTGTATTGAGGTTGCCGAGAGCCTACCAAGCTTTGTGATGATGTCGACATTTCTGTGTGGTGTTAAATGTGTCGTGCATCACATTTTGTGATGGCGTTATGCCTGTGCGCCATGTCGGGGCCGAATGACGGATAATGCCGGCCATTTCGCCTCGCACGCATTCTGGTAATCCCGCATGGAAATCAAGGTCAATTTTCTCGACAACCTCCGTCTCGAAGCCAAGTTCGATGACTTCACGGTGATTGCCGACCAGCCCATCCGCTACAAGGGCGATGGCTCGGCGCCGGGGCCGTTCGACTACTTCCTGGCGTCCTCGGCACTGTGCGCGGCCTACTTCGTCAAGCTGTACTGCCAGACGCGCAACATCCCCACCGACAATATCCGGCTGGCGCAGAACAACATCGTCGACCCGGAAGACCGCTATAAGCAGATCTTCAAGATCCAGGTCGAGCTGCCGGCGGACATCTCCGACAAGGACCGCCAGGGCATCCTGCGCTCCATCGACCGCTGCACGGTGAAGAAGGTGGTGCAGACCGGCCCCGATTTCGTCATCGAGGAAGTCGCCAACCTCGACGCCGACGCCCAGGCCCTGCTGATCCCGGCGCTGACCGCGGGCGAGGGCACGCGCATCCTCGGCAAGGATCTGCCGCTGGAACAGACCATCGCCAACATGTCGGCCATCCTCGCTGGCCTGGGCATGAAGATCGAGATCGCCTCCTGGCGCAACATCGTGCCCAACGTCTGGTCGCTGCATGTGCGCGACGCCCAGTCGCCGCTGTGCTTCACCAACGGCAAGGGCGCGACCAAGGAGAGCGCGCTGGCCTCGGCGCTGGGCGAGTTCATTGAGCGGCTGAACTGCAACTTCTTCTACAACGACCAGTTCTGGGGCGAGGAAATCGCCAATGCCGATTTCGTTCATTACCCCAACGAGCGCTGGTTCAAGCCGGGGCCGAAGGACGCGCTGCCGGAAGAGATCCTCGACGAGCACTGCCTGGCCATCTACAACCCGGACGGCGAGCTGCGCGGCTCGCACCTGTACGACACCAACTCCGGCAACAAGGCGCGCGGCATCTGCTCGCTGCCCTTCGTGCGCCAGTCCGACGGCGAGGTGGTGTACTTCCCGTCCAACCTGATCGAGAACCTGTACCTGTCCAACGGCATGAGCGCCGGCAACACATTGGCCGAGGCGCAGGTGCAGTGCCTGTCGGAAATCTTCGAGCGCGCGGTCAAGCGCGAAATCCTGGAGAACGAGCTGGCCCTGCCGGACGTGCCGCAGGAAGTGCTGGCCAAGTACCCCGGCATCGTCGCCGGGATCAAGGGCCTGGAGGAACAGGGCTTCCCGGTGCTGGTCAAGGACGCCTCGCTCGGCGGCGAATTCCCGGTGATGTGCGTGACCCTGATGAACCCGCGCACCGGCGGCGTGTTCGCTTCCTTCGGCGCCCACCCGAGCTTCGAAGTGGCGCTGGAGCGCAGCCTCACCGAGCTGCTGCAGGGCCGCAGCTTCGAGGGCCTCAACGACCTGCCGGCGCCGACCTTCGAGAGCCAGGCGCTGACCGAGCCGAACAACTTCGTCGAGCACTTCATCGATTCGAGCGGCGTGGTGTCGTGGCGCTTCTTCAGCGCCAAGGCCGACCACGAGTTCGTCGAGTGGGACTTCTCCGGCCATGGCGAAGACTCCAATGCCCAGGAGGCCGCGACCCTGTTCGGCATCCTCGAGGACATGGGCAAGGAGGTGTACATGGCCGTGTACGACGACCTCGGCGCCAACGCCTGCCGCATCCTGGTGCCGGGCTACTCGGAGATCTACCCGGTCGAGGACCTGATCTGGGACAACACCAACAAGGCGCTGATCTTCCGCTCCGACATCCTCAACCTGCACAGCCTCAGCGACCTGCGCCTGAAGAGCCTGCTCAAGAGCCTGGAGCAGTGCGAAGTCGATGACTACACCGACATCACCACGCTGATCGGCATCGAGTTCGACGACAACACCGTGTGGGGCCAGCTGACCATCCTCGAACTCAAGCTGCTGATCTACCTCGCCCTGAAGAAGTACGACGAGGCCAAGGCGCTGACCGAGGCCTTCCTGCAGTACAACGACAACACCGTCGAGCGCGGCCTGTTCTACCAGGCGCTCAACGTGGTGCTGGAAGTGCAGCTGGACGACGACCTGGAGCTTGCCGACTACGAGGCCAACTTCCGCCGCATGTTCGGCAACGAGCGGATGGACGCGGCCATCGGCTCGGTGGAAGGCAGCGTGCGCTTCTATGGCCTGACGCCCACCAGCCTGAAGCTGGAAGGGCTGGATAAGCACCTGCGTCTGATCGACAGCTACAAGAAGCTGCATGCGGCGCGGGCTGCAGCAGCAACTCAATCGCGCTGAAAGCGGAGTTGCAGGGGCTTCTTTCATTGATTGAAAAGGCTGTCGTGCCCCTGCGTCTCTGATTTTGGCTCCAGGGCTCAGGCCATCAGGTACCCGAGGCGAATGCAGTGAAACTCATTGTTCACCTTATCCCCAGGCAACCCGGTGCCGAAGCCGTCATAGCCGCCTCAGTCGCGGGTTGCACTCGGCATGCGTCGGGTGGCTTTGCCATGGAGATCGACCAGCCCGCCTTGCGTGCGGCAATTGCCTCGGGTGAGCGGCTTGGCGGGTTGGGCGTTTCGGCTGAGTGGCGACTGACAGAGGCCGAGCTGGCGTCGCTGTCCCATTTCTCCGTCGTATGTCGTCTGACCGTTCCGGAGAGCGATGCTGCCTACAAGCGCAACTACGACATGTGTCAGGCGTCTCCACAGATCGCAAGCGGAGCCGGCGCATCGATTCGCCTTGCGCGTGGCTTCTGCCTGAGCAAGGCAAGCCTCAAGCCAAACTCGGTCGCAGGCATTGGCGAATGGACCGGAGCGTACTTGGCCGGCGAGGATGTGCTCGAGGCATTTCGACAGGCCGGGCTGACAGGGCTGGCTTCTGAGCCTGTTCTTCAGACCAGCTCCCGGGCCCCTTTTTCGAATGTTCGGCAGCTCGTTACAGAAGCTATCCTGCCTGCCGCTGTTGCCGGTGCGCTGCCCGATTTTCCATCAGGGTATTGCGGCCTGCTCTGTTACGAGCCCCGGCAACTCATCGATCAGCCGGACTTTTCGCACACGGCGGAGCCTTGGGCGAGTCAGCGCTATGGTTGGCCGCTGTGGGTTGTCAGTGCCCGTACGCGCAATCTGTTTCTTTTGCAGGGCATGTCCGGCTGGGCGTTCCGGCCCGTTCTGGTCACCGACTCGGCTCTCTATGAGCGCTATCTCGCTCTAAGTCAGGAACTTTGCGCGCTGCTTCGTGATGCACCGCAGAGCAAGCTCGAAGACCGGGAGTGGTAAGCGGGGTCTAGGTAGGTGGTGCCGGCGACGCGCTCCAGCTGGCGGACCTACTCGTCGGAGAGTGGGTGGTGGCCGGTGTTCTCGTACAGCTTGTTGTCGAACTGCATGAGGTCCAGCCCCTGGTTGGCAGCTGCACACTCGCGGCCACCCGGGAAGGCGGCGACATCGGTCATGACTGCCGGCCGGCGGCTATCAATAGTCGGGCGTTTCATCTTCTCGTTTCCCCATGGGCCGACCGCACCACTGTGCAACCGTGCCCTCTTTGATGCCGAGCAGAACGGCGGAGCGGTGGGCTTCGCCGCCCTTGCCCTTCTTTGTGCCGGCTAGAACTTGATAAGCGGTGTGCAAATCGAGGTGGTGCTCTTCGGCGAAATCCTTGACGGACTTTCCTTGGGCTTCGATCCAAGCCTTTGCTTGTGCAGGCGTGCGGGTGGCGTGCACCATTCAAAAGCGTTCAACGAGCAAGTGGGGATTATTAAGGTTTCCGTGTGCTGTCAGCAAAGAGGCTTTTATAAAGCGAAATGCTGGACATCGACGGCTAGTTGATGAGGTGCTTAGTAAGTTTCCTCAAGTTAAACAGCTCGATCCGGCTCTGGTTTTGTGCGATGAGCGGTATTGTTATGGAATGAAGGATGGGAAGCCGTTGTATTCAGACGATGCTCACTTGAGCAAGTTTGGGTCATCATTTGTAGCAGAAGGTATGCGGAATCAACTCCGTTAAATTTGGTTAGTTCGAGACAAAAAGGTGAGTCGCCCGCATACTCTCATGGTGGTGGTGATCTGCCTTTTTACGGGGGGCGCTGGGGTAAGGCCCAGGCACTGACCCCGGAGCGGCTTGGCGCAGGTGTCGTGACCTTTGCCAATACCAAGTCGAAGCGGGTGAGGGCGGTTCCGGTGCATCCGTCCCGGTGGATGCCATCCGCAAGCACTGGAGCACGCATGGCCCGTTCACCAACTGTCTGTGCGTGTTCCGCAAGGTGCTGCTCGAAGCCTCTATCAAGCCCCCCAAGGGGCAGTCGAGCCACACCCTGCGCCACACCTTCGCCGCTCACTTCATCATGGGCGGTGGCCACATCGTCACGCTGAAGGAGATCCTGGGGCATGCCTCGCTGAGTATGACGATGCGCTATGCCCACTTGGCGCCGGAGCACCTGCATGACGCGATCAGGCTTGGCCCGCTGTCAGGTATCACGCTATCGCTTACGCATAATTGAAGTCTGACGGCGGTGATCAGGCGACAGACATAGTAAGGATTTCGTAGTTCGGATTGAGAGCCTTACTCAGAAATGCATTAGGTACTTCAAATTTGGATATTGCCTGGAGCCCAGTTCGCATGTCGGGTGGGCAGCGTTCAATGCTTACATCCAGGCCGAAGTAGCTGACAGAAAAGCTCCAAACATCTGGAAATGGAGCGTTCTCCCAACCAATTGCCTTGTATCCGATCATTGCGGCGTCTATCAGCGACTCTAAAAACAGGCGATTCAGCGTTCCTACTGCGGGGACGAGGGGATATCCATACTCCCCCCCACGGGTAGTCCAGTCGTAGAGTTCTTGCTTAATGTTGACCTGAGCATGAGGGTATGAGCGGAGGTGCTGCACTACCTTATCAACGCTTTCGAAGCTCAGTTCGCTAAGCGTGGAGTCTTGCTCCTCATAGGCATCTGCAATCCCTTGCTCTTCATCGGAGCGCGATTTTCCAGAGATTTCCGAGATGAAAAGGGAATCACAGGTTGCTCGGAAGTCTGTAAGGGAGCAGAAGCCACTTTCTACCAGTGACGTCAGAAGAGTTTTCAGTTCCTCGTCAGTGAGCCTTTCTGCATTCGATTTTCCAAATACAACGCCGGTAGCCATAGAGTCTCCTTCTCTAGTCGACACTTTTTCGACACGTTCATCTGCCGGATACGAAAAAGCCCTGTAAAAACAGGGCCTTGACGTTGATGTTCTGGAGCGGGCGAAGGGAATCGAACCCTCGTCATGAGCTTGGGAAGCTCAGGTAATGCCATTATACGACGCCCGCTCGGGCGGCTGACTTTTTACCAGAATCGCCCGGGAAGGTGAAGCCGGGCGCGCGTCTTGCGCCCGTTTTATTGCCGGGCGCTTCATAGCGCCACGGCCCGTGGCTCTCGTTCCACGCTGCGTGCATGGCCCTGCGTGGGGGCCAGCAGGAAGGCCAGCAGGGCATCGCGGGTCTGCATCCAGGCGGCCTTGTGTTCCATGTCGAGGAAGTGGCCGGCCTGGGCGATGGTGCGGAACTCGCAGTGGCGCACGTACTGGGTGAACAGGCGCGCGTCAGCCGGCGTTGTGTACTCGTCCCACTCGCCGTTGACGAACAGCAGCGGTATCTCGATCTGCCCGGCGAAGCTGACGCAGGAGCGCCCGCCGTTGTTCAGCACGGTTTCCACGTGGTGGCTCATCTGCTCGTATTCGTAGCGTTCCAGGCCGGTGACGTGTCGATGGTTGTAGCGCTTGAACAGCGAGGGCAGGTGCTTGCCGATGGTGCCGTTGAGCACCATGCCGATGCTCTCGCGGTCGCATTCGCGCATCACCACCAGGCCGGCGCGCAGGTAGCCGAGCATGGCGCTGTTGACGATCGGCGAGAAGGAGTTGATCACCGCGCGCTCGATTCGTGACGGACGCCGGGCCAGCGCCTGGAGCGTGGCGATGCCGCCCCAGGAGAAGGACAGCACGCTGTCGCAGGCGAAGTGTTCGACCAGCTCCAGAAGGATGTCGGCTTCTTCCTCGCGGCTGAGAAAGCGCTCATGCAAGTTGTGCGCACGTGACTGGCCGGCGTAGGGCAGGTCGAACAGCACTACGTTGAAGTGCGGGTGGAGGTAGCGAAGCGTCTGCGCGAAGGATGCGGTGGTCGACAGCGAGCCGTTGACCAGGATGATGGTCCGCTCGGCGCAGTCGGCGCGGTAGAACTCCGTGTAGACCCGGTATTGCCCCTGGATATCCAGCACAGCGGTTTCAGCTTTCATGGTCATGCCCCTGACATGCGGCGTTGCGGACGCACAGCGGCACATCGCGGCTGCGCGAGCTTCATGGCAGGTAGGCATGGGCCTGGGAAACGGGGCCTGGTCGGCTCAAAAGGCTGGCCGGGATTTATTGTTGGCGGCGGGTGCATTTTCCGTCCGGGATCGACAACTCGATGGGCAGCCCGTGATTGGCGGAAAAGGCGTTTAGATGTTTGTTGTGACTGTTCGGTCACTAACGGACCGTTGACTGGATTCAAGCAGCCTCGTGTTACCGATGCAAGTCATGCCGATGAAATTGGCCCTGCCATTGGTCGGGCGAACTGTGTTCAGACGGCCTCTATCTCGGCGCTTGTGAGCGGGCGGTAGTGGCCTGGGGCCAGGGCCGGATCGAGTTGCAGCGGGCCCATGCATTCGCGGTGCAGGCCGATGACCTTGTTCTGGAAGTGGCCGAACATGCGCTTGACCTGGTGGTAGCGCCCCTCGTGCAGGGTCAGTAGGGCGGTATGCGCATCGAGTATCTGCAGCTCGGCGGGCAGGGTGGTGAGGTTTTCGTAGGCGAAGTACAGGCCGCGGGCGAACACCTCGATGTATTCGGCGGTGATCGGCTGTTCGGTGCTGACCCGGTAGACCTTGCCCAGGCGGCTGCGCGGCTCGGTGAGGCGGCGCGACCAGAGGCCGTCGTTGGTGACGAGCAGCAGGCCGGTGGTGTTCAGGTCGAGGCGCCCGCCGATGTGCAGCTCTTGCTTGTCCGGCTCGTCGAGCAGGTCGAGCACGGTGCGGTGCTCGGCATGTTCGGTGGCGCTGACCACGCCGGCCGGCTTGTTGAGCATGAAGTAGCGCGCCGGCTTGCCGGCCTGCAGCAGCTCGTCGTCCAGTTCGATACGGCTGAACTCGCGGATCTCGTGGCGGCCGTCGCGCACCGTGGCGCCGTCCACGCGCAGGCGCCCGGCGGCGAGCAGCAGACGGGCGTCGGCGCGGCTGAAGCGCGGCAGGTTGCTGAGGAAGCGGTCGAGGCGCATCGCTAGTCGGGCTTGGCGTCGGCGCCCTGTGCGCTGGCGCAACGGGGGCACAGGCAGGCCTGGTCGCGTGCTTCGGCGGGCAGGGCTTCCAGCACCTGCGGCGCGATCGGCACATGGAAGCACCAGCAGTCCTGCACCGGTTCGTCCTGGCCCGCCTGGGCGCAGGCGTTGGCCTGGCCGCAACGCGGGCAGCGCGCGCTGTTCACTGCTGCAGCCCGCTGACGTCTTCGCACACGCGGTTGCGCCCGGACTGCTTGGCCCGGTACAGGGCGCGGTCGGCGCGGCCGATCAGGCGGTCCATGCTGTCGTCGCCCTGCAGTTCGGTAACACCGATGCTGGTGGTGACGCGCAGGTTGACACCATTGAAGGGGAACACGGCTTCCTCGGTCTGCTGGCGGATCTTCTCTGCCAGCTGGCGTGCGGTGCTGCTGCCGGTGTCCTTGAGCAGCAGAATGAATTCCTCGCCGCCCCAGCGACAGATGATGTCGGACTGCCGCAGATTGCCCTGCAGGGCATGGGCGAAGCCGCGCAGCACCTGGTCGCCGGCCAGGTGGCCGTGGGTGTCGTTGAGTTGCTTGAAGTGGTCCAGGTCGATCAGCAGGGCGCTCAGCGGGCTCTGCCCGCGGATGGCTTCCTGCAGGGCCTGGGCGGCCAGCAGGTCGAAGCCACGGCGATTGGGCAGGCCGGTGAGCACGTCGGTGGTGGCCAGGGCGGCAATGCGCAGCTGGTAGCGGCGCGTGGCCAGGTAGACCAGGAACAGCACCAGCAGGCTGATCAGGGTGCAGATCAGCAGGTTGAGATAGAGGCTGTGGCGGATGCCGGCCAGGGCGCCTTCCTCGTGCTTGTCGACGAACAGGAACCAGTCCAGTTCGGGGATGTAGCGCACGTTGAGGAAGTGGCCGCGTCCACCTTCCCGATAGTCGAAGCGGCCGCTCTTGGGCTGTGGCAGCACCGCCAGCAGCGGTTCCAGACCGGCCACTTCGCTGAGCAGCTGGCCGCGATGAGCACCCATCGGCCCGCCGTCGGCGCTGGTCAGTACCAGGCGGCCGTTGCGGTCGGTGAAGTAGATGGTGCGGTCGTAGCGGCGCTGGTAGTCGTCGACCAGCTTGACCACCGCGTCCACGGTCAGGCCGACACCGGCCACGCCGATGAACTGTTCCTGGTAGTCGAACACCTTGAAGTTGATGAAGAAGGTCAGCCGATCACTGTTGGCCATGTCCGGGTCGACGCTGATCTCGTAGGGCTCGGCCATGTTGCGCACGCGGAAGTACCAGACATCGCGCGGCTCGTCTTCCTTGACCTGCTTGAGGATGCCCTTGGCCTGGTAGTAGGTGCGGGTCTTCTCGGAGATGAAGAAGCTGGTGAAGGTGCCGTAGTGGTCCTGGATTTCGCGCAGGTAGCGGGTCATCGGCCCGGTATCCTGCTCTCCATTCAGCGCCCAGTCGCGCAGGAAGGTGTCGCGCGACATCATCGAGGCGATCTGCGTGGGGCGGATCAGGTCCTTTTGGATTTCCGAGTAGATGTTGTCGGAGGTCAGCGGCAGCTCGGTGTTGACGATGTTGTCGCGGATACTGTCGCGGGAGACGTAATAGCTGACCAGGCTGGTGGCGAGAAAGCCGCCCAGCAGGAGGATGGTCAGGAGCAGCAGCAGGGAAATCTGGGCCTTGCGGGACGTGCTGAGCGGCATGGGACTGAGGCCTTTAGGACGTGGCGCAATGCTAGCGCGGTGCGCCGTGTTCGTCATCGCGATTAGGGTTTTTTATCGGCGATTCGTACGTCACTGAGCCAGGGTTCCAGCCGTTGGCCGAAGCTGACTTCGGCGCTGAAGGGCTGGTTGGCGTTGCCGTAGTATTCCGGCAGATGTTCGGCCAACAGCTGGCGCCAGGCGTGAGGCACGTTGATGCTGGCGTTGCTGGGGGAGAACGAGCCGCTGAGCGTGGTGTCGGCGTCGTTGTAGCAGCGTCGCCAGACCCGCACGTTGCCGCGCAGCAGCAGGTAGTGAGCGCGATCCGGATAGCGCTGGCGCAGGGCTGCGGGGTCCAGGCCGACATCGGCAAGGAACAGCCGACTCTCCTTGTCGCGTTCGTTGGCCAGGGCCTCGCGCGCGGCGTTCTCCTGCTGCTGCCGCTCCTTGTCGTTCGGCAGCTCCTGCAGTTTGGCGCTGGCCTTGTGCAGATGGCGCTCGGCCTGTTGTAGCGCTTGCTGATAGAGCGGGCCGTCCAGCCCGAGAATCGCCCAGGCCTGGCGGGTGTCCTGGCGCGGTTCGGGGCCGCTGCTGGGTAGGCCTACGGCCTGCAGCTGCGCTGGCGTAAGGCCGTATTCGCTGTGGCAGCGATCCTTGTCGGCCGGGTTGGTGCGCACGGGCATGCGCCAGTCCAGACGCAGGCTCAGGCCACTGTTCTCGCGGCGCGGGCCGTCCCAGTCGCGATGCAGCTCCCTCTCGGACAACAGCAGCCGGCTCTCCGGCTCGCCCTGGCGGTTGTACCAGACGCCGGCAAGGGCCACGGCGTTGCTCAGCAGGATCAGGCCGAGGCCGGCCAGCAGGCCGTGGCGGGGCTTGAGGGCGATCATGCGTGGTCACCTCCCTTGTGGCTGCGGCGCAGGCGCCCGAGTACCAGCAGGGCGAGGATGGCGGTCAGGCCGAGGATCAGGAAGAACAGGTACTTGGGCAGCACGTCCCACCACCAGTCGACCATCTTGATGAACAGGAACAGCAGGAAGGACAGCTGGCCGATCAGGCTGACCTCGGACCAGTCGCGGCGGATGCCGAGCCAGATGAACAGGGCCGATACTACGAAGCCGAGCAGCTGGTAACTCTTCTCGATGCTGGCGTAGTCGAACGGCAGGTAGCTGCCGCGCCCCCAGTTGGCCAGGACCAGCATCGGCACCAGCAGGGCCAGCATGCCGACGATGCGGTAGGTGGCGGCGAAGCCGCTGAAGCGTGCCTGGGACAGCAGCGCCGGCAACACGAACACCAGCAGGCCGCCGGGCAGGAAGTGCTCCGGTCGTTCGGCGGCCTCCAGCCAAAGCCAGCCGCACCATTGGCTGAGGCGCGTGCCGCTATAGGCCAGCAGGCAGATCAGGCCGGCGGCCAGCAGCAGGCGCGCGTTGCAGGCATAGGCCAGCAGCAGGGCATAGGCGGCCCAGCAGAGCAGGGCGTTGTCCGAGGGGGTGATATTGAAGATCTGCCCGAGCATGTGGATGTTCAGCACGAAGCAAGCCAGGGCCAGCACGCCGGCCAGCTTGGCGAAGTAGCCGGAGGCGTCGCGTTGCTGCAGGGCGAAGGTCAGCAGCAGGCTGCCGAGCGAGAAACCGATCAGGATGCCGACCTGCAGCGCTTCGCCGAACAGGCCCCAGAACTGATAGAAGAAGAACAGCAGGCTGGCCGCCAGGGCTAGCGCACCGAGCAACGAGACCACACGCATGCTCAGCGACAGGCGCTTGGTCTGTTGGTCGTGATCGATGTCGAAATGGCTGCGGTACTGCGCCAGTAGCTGGTCGTGGTGGGCGGCGATGCGCGCGAGCGGCTCTTCCTCCAGCGCCAGAGCATTCTCGCCACGCAGGCGCTGGGCCTCACGGCGAAACGCCTGGATATCGTCGGCTCGTTGCTGGGCCTGGTCGCGGGTCAGCGGCATGGTTCTTCCCTGTGGATGCGCTGCCCGCGACTGTATCCCTTAAGCCTCTTCCAGCACCACTACCCGCTGGCCCGCGCGTACCGGCGAGCCGGGTTGCACGCGCACCTCGCGCACCACGCCGTCGCGCGGGGCGGTGAGGGGGATTTCCATCTTCATCGACTCGAGGATCACCAGCACGTCGCCGGCTTTTACCGTGTTGCCTTCCTCGACCTGCACCTGCCAGAGGTTGCCGGCGATGTGGCTGTCGATGCTGTGCTGGCCGGCCGCCAGCGGGGCGTCGTCGCCCAGGTCGGCGACCGCTTCCTCGCTTTCGAAGTGGGCCTGGCCGGAGGCTATCCAGCGCTGGCGCTCGGCGTCGAAGGCGGCGCGTTGCTGGCTGCGGAAGGCGTCGATGCCCGCGGCTTCCTCGCTGAGGAAGTCCTGGTAGTCGGCCAGGGCCAGTTCGCTGTCTTCGATGCGCAGTTCATAGCGACCGAGCGGGAAGTCACGGCGAATCTGCAGCAGCTCCTCGGCCCCCACCGGGTAGAAGCGAATCTGGTCGAAGAAGCGCAGCAGCCAGGGTTTGCCGTGGAAGGCGGCGACTTCGCGGTAGCGGTTCCACATCTGCAGGGTGCGGCCGACGAACTGGTAACCGCCGGGGCCTTCCATGCCGTACACGCACATGTAGGCGCCGCCGATGCCCACCGAGTTCTCGGCGGTCCAGGTGCGCGCCGGGTTGTACTTGGTGGTGACCAGGCGATGGCGCGGGTCGAGCGGGGTGGCCACCGGCGCGCCGAGGTAGACGTCGCCCAGGCCCATCACCAGGTAGCTGGCGTCGAACACGGTCTTGTAGACCTCGTCGAGATTGGGCAGGTCGTTGATGCGGCGGATAAATTCCAGGTTGCTCGGGCACCAGGGCGCGTCCTTGCGCACCGTGGTCATGTACTTGTCGATGGCCAGTTGGCAGGCCGGGTCGTCCCACGACAGCGGCAGGTGGACGATGCGCGACGGCACCTTGAGGTCCTGGGCGTTGCACACCGCATCCCACTCGCCGATTACCACCGCCAGCAGGTTGGCCAGCGACAGGGTTTCCGGCTGGTAGTGCACCTGCAGCGAACGGATGCCCGGCGTCAGGTCGATCACGCCGTTGAGGTTCTTCGCTTCCAGCGCCTGCATCAGTGCGTGGCCGCGGAAGCGCAGCACCAGGTCCAGCTCGGCCTGGCCGATCTCCAGCAGCAGGTGGGTGTCGCCGGAGAGGCGGGCGACCAGGCGCTTGTCCTGGCTGCCGATGTCGAGGATCACCGGCGGCTCCAGCGGGATCGGCTTCCAGTTCACCGCCACCGCTTCCAGCCCGGCGATTTCCGCTTTGCGTGCCTTGGCCAGCTGGCGCGCGGTGTCGATGTTGACCGGCACGAAGCGCAGCTTGTCGCCGGCCTTGAGCTGGCCGAGCTGCCACAGGTCGGCCTCGATGATGGTCACCGGGCAGACGAAGCCGCCCAGGCTCGGGCCGTCCGGGCCGAGGATCACCGGCATATCGCCGGTAAAATCGACGGCGCCGATGGCATACGGGTTGTCGTGGATATTCGACGGATGCAGGCCGGCCTCGCCGCCGCTGTCGCGCACCCACTCCGGTTTCGGGCCGATCAGGCGCACGCCGGTACGGCTGGAGTTGAAGTGCACTTCCCAGTCGGTGGCGAGGAAGGTGTCGATATAGGCCGGGGTGAAGTATTCCGGTGCGCCATGCGGGCCGTAGATCACGCGGATTTCACGCACGGCGGGCAGGGTGGTGCACAGTTCTTCGGGCAGCTGCGCGCCGTTGTCCGCATCGCTCAATACGGGGATATGCAGCACATCGCCGGCACGCAGGGCGCGGCCGCCGTGGCCGCCGAACTGGCCGAGGGTGAAGGTGCTTTTCGAGCCCAGGTATTCCGGCACCTGCAGGCCGCCGCGCAGGCACAGATAGGAGCGTGCGCCGGAGCCGGCGATGGTGCCCAGGCTCAGGGTACTGCCGGCCTTGATCAGCAGGGCGGTGTTCAGCGGTTGTGCCACGCCGTCCAGGGTGACGGGGATTTCCGCGCCGGTCACCGCTACCACCGCATCGGTGTTGAAGCGCAGCAGCGGGCCGCTCATGGTGATTTCCAGGCCGGCGGCGCCTTCGGCATTGCCGAGCAGGCGGTTGCCCAGGCGCAGCGCACGGTCATCCATCGGCCCGGACGGCGGCACGCCGACGGCCCAGTAGCCGAGGCGGCCGGGGAAGTCCTGCACGGTGGTCTGGGTGCCGGCGGAGAGCACCTCGAAAGTGTTGGCCTGGTAGGTCAGGCCTTCCAGGCAACGGGTCCAGGGATTGCCTTCGGCGAACGGCGCGTCGACCAGGATCTGCCGCAGGTACTGGCTGTTGGTTTCCACGCCGTACAGCAGGGTATCGGCCAGTGCCTGGCTGAGTGCGGCGCTGGCTTGCTCGCGGGTCGGTTGCCAGGTGATGACTTTGGCGATCATCGGGTCGAAGTAGGGTGGAATCTCGCAACCGGCTTCGACCCAGGTGTCGATGCGCAGGCTCTTGCCATCGGCCGCCGGGAAATGCACGGCGGTGAGCAGGCCGGGGCTCGGCTGGAAGTCGCGGCCCGGGTCTTCGGCATACAGGCGCGCCTGGATGGCATGGCCGCTGGGTTTCAGGTTCTGCGCCAGTTCGCTTAGCGGGGCGAGGTCGCCGGCCGCCAGTTCGATCATCCAGCGCACCAGGTCGACGCCCCACACCTGTTCGGTGACGCCGTGTTCGACCTGCAGGCGGGTGTTCACCTCTAAAAAGTAGAAGCGCTCGGCTGCGCTGTCGTAGACGAACTCCACGGTGCCGGCGCTGCGGTAGCTGACCGCCTTGGCCAGCTTGATCGCCGCCGCGCAGAGTTCCTCGGCCATGCCGGCCGGCAGGTTCGGTGCCGGGGTTTCTTCCAGCACTTTCTGGTTACGGCGCTGTACGGAGCAGTCGCGCACGCCGAGGGCGAGGACTTCGCCCTGGCCGTCGCCAAATACCTGCACTTCCAGATGGCGGGCGCGCTGGATGTACTTCTCGATAAATACGCCGCTGTCGCTGAAGTTGTTCTGCCCGAGGCGCTTGACCGCGTCGAAAGCGTCGGAGAGCTCGGCCGCGCTGTTGCACACGCGCATGCCGATGCCGCCACCGCCGGCGGTGCTTTTCAGCATCACCGGGTAGCCGACTTCTTCACCGGCCTTGAGCGCGGCGTCGAGGTTTTCCAGCAGCTCGGTGCCTTCCAGCATCGGTACGCCGTGCTGTTTCGCGAGGGCCCTGGCGGTGTGCTTCAGGCCGAAGACGCGCAGCTGCTCCGGGGTGGGGCCGACAAAGGCGATGCCGGCGGCCTCGCAGGCTTCGGCGAAGGCGGCGTTTTCGGAGAGGAAGCCGTAGCCGGGGTGGATGGCTCGGGCGCCGCTGCGCTTGGCGATCTGCAGAATCTTGTCGACCACCAGATAGGTCTGGGCCGCCGGGCCTTCGCCCAGGCTATGGGCCTCGTCGGCCTGCTGCAGGTGCAGGCTGGCGGCGTCGGCCTCGGAGTACACGGCCACACCCTTGACGTCGAGCTGGCGCAGGGTGCGCAGGATGCGGCAGGCAATGGCGCCGCGGTTGGCGATCAGGAGTTTGTCGAACATTCGAGGAGCCCTCGAAGGGTGGCGGGTCGTCCCGCCGCTATTCGGTCTGCACCACGGTCGTCCGGGGTGATTTGCGGAGGTAAGGTCCGCGCTGCTCTTGGTTCCCTCTCCCCGTGGGAGAGGGTTAGGGTGAGGGTGCCTCGTGGTCGCCGGAGCTGATTTCCCTCACCCCAGCCCTCTCCCGGAGGGAGAGGGGGTTGTCCGAGTGGACTGTTTGGTTGGCTCCAGGCACTGCCCCGAGCGGCTCTGGCACAGGCGGAACAACCACAGGCGCAATCCTTTCAGTCCCATACCAGCACCTCGGCCGGGGTGGGGTTGTAGGCGTTGCAGGGGTTGTTCAGTTGCGGGCAGTTGGAGATCAGCACGATCACGTCCATGTGCGCCTTGAGTTCCACGTACTTGCCTGGCGCCGAGAGACCGTCCTCGAAGGTCAGGCCGCCCTCTGGAGTGACGGGCACGTTCATGAAGAAGTTGATATTGGCACCGAGGTCGCGCTTGGTCAGCCGGCCGTCGTGCAGCGCGCCGCGCAGGAAGTTGTCGCGGCAGCTGTGCATGTAGCGCTTGTCCAGGGCATAGCGGATGGTGTTGCTCTCCTGAGCGCAGGCGCCGCCGAGGGTGTCGTGGCGTCCGCAGGTGTCGGCTGTGATGGTCAGCAGCGGGTTGCCGAGGTTGGACCAGAGCACGGTGCCGGTGGTCAGGTACACGCTGTTCTGCTTACGCAGGGTGCGCTGCGGGTCGTAGCGCTCGCGCGGGTTACGGGCCGAGAAGAACAGGGTATCGACGGCCTGGTTGCCTTCCAGGTCGAGCAGGCGCAGGGTCTGCCCGGCCTTGACCTCGAACAGGTAGGGCTCGCCGGCCGGGATCACATGGCGGAACGCGGCGGCTTCGGGGTGCAGGGTGCTTTCGATCAGGCTCATGGCATCAGCCCTCAGATATACAGACGTTCGGTGTTGTGGAAGCCTCGGCCGTTTTCCGGACGCGAGGTGCGGCAGAGCACGCTGATGCCATCGCTCTGCACCTGCTGCCAGCTGAGCTGCACCGGCTTGGGTGCGTACTGCGGATTCGGGTCCATCGGGTGTTGCAGGGCGGTAAGCACCACCAGGGTGTCCATCGGCGCATACAGCTCGAGGTAGTCGCCGGCTTTGGAGTTGCCGGCTTCGAAGTGGAAGCAGCCGTCGCGATCGACCGTGACCTTGCTGAACAGGTTGAGGTTCATCAGAAGGTCGGCGAGGCCAAGGTCCCACTTGCCCAGCTCCACCAGCAGGTTGTCCATGCCGTTGCGGAAGAAGCCGTTGCGCAGCTCCTGATAGCGGCCCTGGCCGTACTTCTCGGCCACTTCTGCCGCGTTCAGCAGGCCGCCCATGCTGTCATGCCAGCCGCAGGTGTCGGCGGTGATGGCGGCGAGGATTCTGCCCATATCCGAGTACAGGCAGTGGCCGGCGGTGAGCCTGGCGGTGTGCTGGCACTTGAGGGTGTCCGGCAGGTTCAGCCGCTCGCTTTTCTCGTGGGCATTGAGCAGCAGCAGGCTGACGTTGGCGCCACCTTCGATATCGGTGATTCGCAGCAGCTGGCCGCGCTTGAGGACGAAGGAGGTGTGGCCGCCACCGGGGACGGTCTCCTCATAGAGGGTCGGGCGCAGGGCGAGAGAGGCAGTCATGCTCAGGCTCCTTGAAGTTGCGATTGCAGACGCTCGGTCAGCTGCACGGGCAGCGCGGCGCGGCGTTCGCTGTTGAGCGGAATGTCGTAGGTGATGCGCGCGCCGAAGGCATTGGGCGCATGCGGGTCGACACGCACCTTGTCGAATACCAGCAGGCGGGTGCCGAGGCTGAAGCCTTCACTCAGATCATGAGTGACCATGAACACGGTCAGCCCGGTCTCGCGCCACAGCTCCAGCAGCAGGGCGTGCATGTCCTTGCGGATGCCCGGGTCCAGCGCGCCGAAGGGTTCGTCCAGCAGCAGCACGCGTGGCTTGGTGATCAGCGCCTGGGCGATGGCCAGGCGCTGCTGCATGCCACCGGACAGTGCGCTGGGGTACTTGTCCAGGGCGTGGCCCAGGCCGACCGTGCGCAGCAGCTCGGCGGCGCGCTCGCGCGCCTCGCGTTTGGCATTGCCGAACAGGCGGCCGAGCAGGGGTGAACGCGGCAGCTCCAGGCCGATGGCGACGTTGTCCAGCACCGACAGGTGCGGGAACACCGAGTAGCGCTGGAATACCACGCCGCGGCTGGCATCCGGCTCGGCCACCAGCGGCTGGCCAGCCAGCAGGATCTCGCCCTTGCTCGGCCGCTCCTGGCCCAGCAGCAGGCGCAGGAAAGTCGACTTGCCGCAGCCGGAGGCACCGACCAGCGCGCAGAATTCGCCTTCGCGGACGATCAGGTTGAGGCGCTCCAGCACCACCTGATCGCCGTATTCCTGCCAGACATTCTTGACCTGAATGAAGCTCATGCCTTGGCTCCTTCGTACCAGGGGAAGCACAGGCGGGCGAGCTGGCGCAGGCCCAGGTCCATCAGCCAGGCGAGCAGGGTGATCCACACCACGTAAGGCAGGATCACGTCCATGGCCAGGTAGCGGCGTACCAGGAAGATGCGGTAGCCCAGGCCGTCAGTGGAGGCGATGGCTTCGGCGGCGATAAGGAACAGCCAGGCCGAACCCAGTACCAGGCGCAAGGCGATCAGCAGGCGCGGCAGCAGCTGCGGCAGGACCACGCGCAGGATCAGGGTCCAGGTGTTGGCGCCGAGGGTCTGCGCCTTGATCAGCAGCTCGGCCGGGATTTCCCGGGCGCGCTGCTCCATGTCGCGGGCCAGGATCGGGGTGATGCCGATCACGATCAGCATCACCTTGGACAGTTCACCCAGGCCGAAGACGATAAACAGGATCGGCAGAATCGCCAGCGGCGGGATCATCGACAGCACGGTCAGCAGCGGCGATAAAGGCGCGCGCAGCAGCGGCAGGGTGCCGGCAGCGATGCCCAGGCACAGGCCGGACAGTGCCGCGATACCGATGCCCATACCCAGGCGGCCCAGACTGGAGGCGGTGTCCTGCCAGAACAGATAGCCGCCACTGCGCTTGTCCTCGGTGAAGGCCAGGCGCTGCACCGCATCGACCATCTGCGCCGCGCCGGGCAGCAGCTTGTCGTTGGGGTTCTCCGCCAGGCGCGCCGCCGAACCGGTGAAGTAGGCGAACAGCAGCAGGGCGAAGGGCAGCAGGATCAGCAGCAGGCGGCCGCCGCGGTCCGGGTGTCGGTTGATCAGGCGCATGGCGCTCCCTCGGATGGAGTGGGGCGCTTAGCGCCCCGTCGGGCTGTCAGAGCTTGCCGTCGGCCGCCATCTGCATGTAGCTCGGGTCGAAGCGCAGCTTGACGTTGCCCTTGTCGCCGGTGATCACGTCCTTGGCGAAGGCCATGCCTACCGCGTCGGCGCTCTGCGCACCTTCGCCGAGCAGGCCGTGGGAGAAGGAGAACTCGGCCACTTTGGTCATGGTCGCCGGCAGCTTCGGGCTATTGGCGAAGGCCACGGCATCCTTGGCCGCGTAGAACATCTTGGTCGCGGCGAGCTGTGCCTCGTAGCCGGCCAGGTCGGTGCCGGAAGCCTTGGCCATGTGTTCGCGGGCCGCCTTGCCGGCACCCGAGTCGGCGCTCATGGTGGCCATGATTTCGTACCAGGCGCCGGTCAGCGCCTTGCCCAGTTCCGGGTTGTCCTTGAGGGTGTCGCTGTTGACCACCATCAGGTCGATGATTTCACCGGGGATCTGGCTGGAGTCGAACACCTTGGTCACGCCCGGGGTGGCTTCGATCTCGGCCAGCAGCGGGTTCCAGGTGGCCACGGCCTGTACGTCGTCGGTGGCGAAGGCGGCGACCAGGTCGGCGTCGGAGGTGTTGACCACCTTCAGGTCCTTTTCGCTCAGGCCGGCACGTTCCAGGCCGCGGGCCAGCAGGTAGTGGGAGACGGACAGCTCGACCAGGTTGACGTCCATGCCCTTGAGGTCGCCGAGGGTCTTCTTCTCGCCCTTGAGCACGATGCCGTCGTTGCCGTTGGAGAAGTCGCCGACGATCAGCGCGGTGCTGTCCACGCCGCCCGCGGCGGGAATGGTCAGGGCGTCCATGTTGGTCATGGTGCAGCCGTCGAACTGGCCTGCGGTGTACTGGTTGATCGACTCGACGTAGTCGTTGAGTTGGGTGACCTTGATCTCAATCCCGTACTTCTGCGCCCACTTGTCGACGATGCCCTGGGTGGCGCCGTACTCCCACGGCATCCAGCCGGCGTAGATGGTCCAGCAGACGTCGAACTGCTCTTTCTTTTCGGCGTGGGCGGGGAAGGCGAGGGCGGCGGCGAGGCCGGCGGAAAGCAGGGCGAGCAGCGGGGACTTGCGCATGGGTAGACCTCCAGTTCCAGGGATACGGGCAGGAGCGGCGCGGCACTGGCCTGTGCGCGTTCTCCCGGGCTTTTGTCCCGCCGTGTAACCCCTGTCGAGGTCGCCCACTCTCGGACCAGTCGCTCGCCGGGCTTGGCGAGCCGGAACCCTAGTCGGCCATTGCAAGTTGTAGTGCCGCGCCCCTTGCGGGGTGCTTCTGCATGGTCTGGATTAAGCGAACATCGTGCCAGCTATGTGCGAGGCCCAGGCTGCGGGCCTCGCGCTGCAGCGTGCGCCTTGCACTGGCAACGCCCTGCGCGATGCTGGTGCAGGGTGTTCGCTATTGGTGCTTACAGCTGATTGTCGGCAGCCAGCTGCATATAGGCCGGGTTGAAGCGCAGCATGATCTGCGCGGGGTTGCCCAGCACGCGGTTGTCGCTGAAGGAAATGCCCAGGCGCTGCAGACCCGGTCCATCACCGAGCAGTTGCTGCGCATCGGCGAAGTTGGCGACGCGCTGCATCAGGTCCGGCATTTTCTCGCCACTGGCAAAGGCGGCCGCCGAGCGCGGTGCATAGAAGGAGCGGATGGTGCGCAGCTGTTCGTCGAAGTCTTCCGGGGTGGTGTCCGCCGCTCTGGCCATGCTAGCGCGGGCGGCCGCGCCCGCGGCGTTGGGCAGGCCCATCAGGCGCATGCCTTCGAACCAGGCGCCGGTGAGGGCGCGGCCGAGCTCCGGGTGCTGGGTCAGGGTCTGGCTGTTGATCACCAGCAGGTCGAGGATTTCCCCGGGCACATGGTGCGAGCTGAACACCTGCACGCTGTCGCCGTCCTGGCGCAGGTCGGCGAGGATCGGATTCCAGGTCACCACCGCGTCGCCCTTGCCGCTGCGCCAGACCTGGGCCAGGTCCTTGTCCGAGACGTTCTCGATGGTGACGTCGGAAGGCTGCAGGTGAGCCCATTCCAGGGCGCGGCTGAGCAGGTAATGGGATACCGAGTTCTCCACCAGCAGGATGGTCTTGCCCTTGAGGTCCTTCAGGTCTTTGCTGCCGCCACGCACCAGGATGCCGTCGGCGCCTGCAGAGAAATCGCCGACGATCAGCGCGGTGGAGTCCACGCCGGCGGCGGCCGGAATGGTCAGGGCGTCCATGTTGGTCATGGCGCAGGCATCGTATTGGCCGGCGGTGTATTGCTCGATCGAGGCCACGTAGTCCGGTACCTGCTGGACCTGAATCTCGATGCCGTACTTCTTTGCCCACTTGTCGATGATGCCTTCCTCGGCCATGTAGCCCCACAGCATCCAGCCTGCGTAGATCGACCAGCAGACCTTGAACGGGCGTATTTCTTGCGGTGTGGCGTGAGCGGGCTGCAGGAGCAGCAGGGCGAGCAGTGAGCAGGACAGCAGGCGAGTCAGCATGACAACCTCGGAACAGTGGACGGGAGGCAGGATGGCGGTCGCCGTGCCGCGTGTTCTCCCGGGCTTTTGTCCCTCCGTGTGACCTCTGTCGAGGTTGCCCACTCTCGGACCAGTCGCTCGCCCTGGTGGGCGAGCCGGAACCCTAGTCGGCCATTGCGATGAATGTGTCGGCGACCGACCCGTAGGGGTGGTCATCCTGCGCGGAAGTTGCTAGCGAATGCCGTGCCAGAGCGGCCGGTTGGCGATTGCGCGGATGTTGCGGGGGTGTGGGGCGCGGTCTTGTGCGTCAAATCGGTGCGGTGCGCATCGCTGCGGTGCGCTCGCCGGGCTGGCGATTTTTTGCGCAGGCGCATGGATGCTCTAGGTCGAGGCTCTGCCCGGGATCGGCCTGCGCTTACTGCAATATCATCTTGACATCAATCATTTATTACGCTGTAGAATTGACGCAATTCAAAAAAATCATAAAAACAAGATGTTTTTTTGACGTTGTTTTTCTGTCACGCCCGCTTGGGTTGCTGCCGAAAACCGGAACTCTCAGTGTGAAGTTATGAGTGCCTCGAGCGATATCTCCAGTCTTTTCAAGCTGTTCGGCGGTCGTGCAGACCAGTACCAGGAAATCTCCCAGGAGGGCAGCGAGACCGCTTCCCAGCGCCGCTGGCCGGTGCTGTCTGGTGGTGAGCCCGCGCCTGCGCCCATGACGCAGCCGGCTGCGGCACCCGTCGAGCCGGTGGCTGAGTCCGTGCAGGCCCCTGTCCAGGCCAGTGCGCCCGTCGCCGCGCCTGCCGAGCCGGAGGCCGTGTCCGCCTGGTCTGCTGCCGGGCTGCGCAGCCTGCTGGCCAAGCTGGGACAGGAGGCTCGCACGCCGGTCGAGGAGCCGGTGGTACCCGTTGCTGCGGCGCCCAAGCTCGATCACATCCGCATTCTGGCCGTGGTCTCCGCCAAGGGCGGGGTCGGCAAGAGTACCCTGGCGGCCAACCTGGCCGCGGCGCTGCAGCGGGCCGGCCGGCCGGTGCTGGCGCTCGATATGGACCCGCAGAACGCCCTGCATCATCACTTCCTCTCGGTTGACGAGCAGCAGGCGCTCGGTCAGCGCGGTATCGCCCATTTCGATCAGGACTGGCGCGAGCAGGGCATGTCCAGCGCCGAAGGCGTGTTCGTGCTGCCGCATGGCCTGGTCGAGGAAGCGCAGCGTCGCGACTTCGAAACGCAGCTGCACGACGATCCGCAATGGCTGGCGCGCCACCTCAGCGACCTGCAGCTGGCCGAGGGCGCGCTGGTGATCATCGATACGCCGCCCGGCCCGTCCGTCTATCTGCAGCAGGCCCTGAGCGTGGCCAATCTGGCCCTGGTGGTGAGCCTGGCCGACGCCGCGTCCTACACCGCGCTGCCGATGATCGACAGCCTGATCAAGACCCACACGGTCGGGCGCAAGAGCTTCGTCGGCACCAGCTACCTGATCAACCAGGTCGACAACTCGCGCCAGCTGAGTCGCGACATCACCCAGATCATGCAGGGCCTGCTGGGCCAGCAGGTGATCGGTACCGTCCATCGTGATCAGTCGATCACCGAAGCCCTGGCCTACAACCGCAACGTGCTGGATTACGATCCGCAGGGTCGCGGCTGCCACGACATTCTCGACTGTGCCCAGGCCCTGGTGGAACGCCTGGCGAGCGCTGCGCAGGTCGAGCAGCCGGCATGACCTGGCGCAATGCGCTGGCCGGTGCGCTGGCACCGGCCGGAGGGCTCACGCGGCTGTTATCCAGGCCCCTGGGACAGAACCTGCTGACGCTGGTGGCCCTGGGGCTGATGATCATCGTCATCGCCGCGCCGCTCGACCTGGAGCAGCAGATGCTGTTTACCGCCGCCTGTATGGCGGCGGCGTTGTTATTGCGCCGGCGTGCCAATCGCCTGGCGATGCTGGCGATGATCACGCTGTCGGTGATCGCCTCGCTGCGCTACATGTACTGGCGTCTGACCAGCTCCCTAGGTTTCGAAAAGCCGTTGGACATGCTGTTCGGCTACGGCCTGGTGCTGGCCGAGCTGTATGCCCTGCTGGTGCTGCTGCTGGGTTACCTGCAAACGGCCTGGCCGCTGCAGCGCAAGCCCTACCCGCTGCCGCGCGACACCGCCCTGTGGCCCACGGTGGATGTGTACATCCCCACCTACAACGAGCCGCTGGAGATCATCAAGCTCACCGCCTTCGCCGCCCAGGCCATCGACTGGCCGAAGGACAAGCTCAACGTCTACGTGCTCGATGACGGCCGCCGCGAGGAGTTTCGTGCTTTCTGCGCCGAGGCTGGGATCGGCTACATCATTCGCCCGGACAACTTCCACGCCAAGGCTGGCAACCTCAACCACGCGCTGAAGCTGACCCACGGCGACTACATCGCCATCTTCGACGCCGACCACGTGCCGACCCGCTCCTTCCTCCAGGTCGGCATGGGCTGGTTCCTGCGCGACCCCAAGCTGGCGATGCTGCAGACGCCGCACTTCTTCTTCTCGCCGGACCCCTTCGAGAAGAACCTCGACACCTTCCGTTCGGTGCCCAACGAGGGCGAGCTGTTCTATGGTCTGGTGCAGGACGGCAACGACCTGTGGAACGCCACCTTCTTCTGCGGCTCCTGCGCCATCATCAAGCGCGGCCCGCTGGAGGAAGTCGGCGGCATCGCCGTGGAGACCGTCACCGAGGACGCCCACACCGCCCTCAAGCTCAACCGTCTGGGCTACAACACCGCCTACCTGGCGCTGCCGCAGGCCGCCGGCCTGGCCACCGAGAGCCTGTCCGGGCATATCGGCCAGCGCATCCGCTGGGCGCGCGGCATGGCGCAGATCTTCCGCACCGACAACCCCTTGCTGGGCAAGGGGCTCAAGCTCGGCCAGCGGCTGTGCTACCTCAACGCCATGCTGCACTTTTTCTACGGCCTGCCGCGCCTGGTGTTCCTCACCGCGCCGCTGGCCTACCTGTTCTTCGGTGCGCAGATCTTCCAGGCCGAGGCCCTGCTGATCATGGCCTATGCGCTGCCGCACATCCTCATCGCCAGCGTCACCAACTCGACCATCCAGGGGCGCTTCCGCCATTCCTTCTGGAACGAGGTCTACGAGTCGGTGTTGGCCTGGTACATCATGCGTCCGGTGCTGCTGGCGATGGTCAACCCCAAGCTCGGCAAGTTCAACGTGACGGCCAAGGGCGGGGTGATCGACCAGAGCTACTTCGACTGGAAGATGGCGCGCCCCTACATCGTGGTGCTGGCGCTGAACGTGCTGGGCGTGCTGGCCGGCCTGTGGAAGCTGGGCTTCGATCCCGAGGTCAGCGTGGCCACCGTGCTGATCAACCTGACCTGGACCTTCTACAACATCGTCATCAGCGCCGCGTCGGTCGCGGTGGCCGCCGAAGCCCGGCAGATTCGTGCCGAGCCGCGGGTGTACGCCGAGCTGCCGGCCACCCTGAGCCTGGCCAACGGCAAGACCATCGTCTGCCGGACCAACGACTTCTCCCAGCGCGGCATCGGCATCGCCCTGCCGGAAGGGGCACATGTCGAGCGTGGTGAGCAGCTGCTGGTATCGCTGTTCCGCGACAACGAGGAGTGCGTGTTCCCCGCCGTGGTGATGTTCTCCCGCGACGGCGTGCTGGGCCTGAACTTCCTCGAATTGAACCTTGAGCAGCAGCGCGAACTGACTCGCATGACCTTCTCGCGTGCCGACACCTGGGCCGCCACCTGGGGCCAGGGTGCTGTCGATACACCGCTGGGCGCCCTGGCTGAAGTCTCCAGCATTGGCTGGCGCGGCATTCGTCTGCTGTCACGCGCCACCTTCGCCGAATTGCGTGTGCGCTTGCGCATCCCGTCTTTCCACCTTCGCTCCACCCCGAGGAACCCATGAGCCAGAAACGCAATGGACTGTCGTCCCTGTGTCTCGCATTGACCCTGCCGCTGCTGGCGGCATCCACCTGGGCCGAGGAGCCGGTCGAGGAGAGCGCCGTCGCCGTCGAGGGCGCTGCCGTCGAAGGTGGTGAGGTACCGGCGGAGGCCGTGCCGGTCGAGTTCGTGCCGACCTACAGCGCCACGCTCAAGCAGCTGGGCGCCAACTACACCATGCACCTGCGCGGCATCGAGGGCAGTGACAGCGTCAGCTTCGACGTGCGTGCCGACCAGGTGGTGAGCAAGGCGCGGGTCAAACTGGAGTACAGCTACTCGCCGGCGCTGCTGCCCGACCTGTCGCAGATCAACCTGATGGTCAACGACCAGGTGGCGGCCAGCCTGCCGGTGCCCAAGGAAACCGCCGGGACTCTGCAGCAGCAGGTACTGGATATCCCGCCGCACCTGATCACCGAATTCAACCGCCTGACCCTGCAGCTGATCGGCCACTACACCATGATGTGCGAGGACCCACTGCATTCCAGCCTGTGGGCCAAGGTCAGCAACACCAGCGAACTGCAGCTGGAGACCACCCAGATCGCCCTGCCGGACGACCTGGCCAAGCTGCCGCTGCCGTTCTTCGACAGCCGCGATTCGCGTTTGCTGGAGCTGCCCTTCGTGTTTGCCGGTGCGCCGGACAACCGCAGCCTGGAGGCCGCCGGCATGGTGTCCTCGTGGTTCGGCGCGCTGGCCAGCTATCGCGGTGCGCGTTTCCCGGTGAGCCTCGGCCAGCTGCCGGAGAAGGGCAACGCCATTGTCCTGCTCAGCGGTGCGGCCAGTGTCGACGGTGTGCCCGAGGCAACCGACAAGGGCCCCAGTCTGACCCTGATGGCGCATCCCGCCGATCCCTTTGGCAAGCTGCTGATCCTGCGTGGTGACGACAGCGAACAACTCAAGCAGGCCGCCCTGGCGCTGGTCACCGGCAGCCAGGTACTGTCCGGCGCCCACGCCCGCATCGAGCGCATCGACAGCCTGGCGCCGCGCGAACCCTATGACGCGCCGAACTGGCTGCCCAGCGATCGCCCGGTGCGCCTCGGCGAGCTGGCCGATGCCAAGCGCCTGAGCGTTTCCGGCTATGATCCGGGCACCATCAACCTGCCCATGCGCCTGCCGCCGGACCTGTTCAACTGGCGCCAGCCGGGCGTACCGCTGCACCTCAAGTACCGCTATACGCCACAGCCGGTGTCGACCAACTCGTCGCTGCTGATCAGTGTCGGCGGCAAGTTCATCAAGTCGCTGCCGCTGCCGTCGCAGGAGAACCTCGACAAGTCCCTGCTGGCCAAGCTGCAGGATGACAGCCTGTTGCGTGAGGCCAAGCTGATGTTGCCGCTGGACAGCCTGCCGCTGCAGTCGGCCCTGCAGCTGCGCTTCATGTACGACTACATCAAGCAGGGTGATTGTCGCGACATCATCATCGACAACATGCGCGGCACCATCGAGCCGGATTCGACCCTGGACCTGAGCGGCTACGAGCATTTCATCGCCATGCCCAACCTGGGCGTGTTCCAGAGCAGCGGCTTCCCGTTCACCCGCATGGCCGACCTGGCCGAGACCGCCGTGGTGATCCCGGCCGGCGCCAGTGCCGAAGAAATCTCCCTGCTGCTCGATCTGCTCGGTCGCTTCGGTGAATCCACCGGCCTGCCGGCCAGCGGCGTCAGCGTGACCCAGGGCGACAACGATGCCGAGCTGGAGGACAAGGACCTGCTGGTGCTGGCCACCGGCAGCAACCAGCCGCTGCTGGAGCGCTGGGCCGACTGGCTGCCGGCGCAGATCAACGGTCGCGCCCGCTTCGAGCTGTCCGACCTGGTCCATCGCGTGCGCCACTGGGTGGACAGCGACAGCCGCGCCAACCTGCGCCCGGCGCGCAGCAACCTGATCCTCGACGGTGGTGCGGCCGGCGCCTACGTGACCGGCTTCGAGTCGCCGCTGACCAGCGAGCGCAGCGTGGTGGTGATCGCCGCCAGCGCTGCGGAGCGGCTGGGCGAAGTCAGCGCGGCCCTGCGTGGCGGCGAGGACTACGAGCAGTCCCTGCAGGGCAGCCTGGCGGTGGTCAACGGCACGCGCATCAACTCGCTGGTGGCCGACGAGCAATACCATGTCGGCGACCTGGGCTGGTTCCGCTACCTGCAGTGGCTGCTGGCGCACAACCTGGGCTGGATGCTGCTGCTCACCGCGCTGGGCGTCGGCCTGATCAGCCTGCTGCTGTTCGTCAGCCTGCGTGCGCGGGCCCGTGCCCGCCTGAACGGCTGAGGTCGGCCATGCGGCGTCTGTATCCGACTCTCTGCGCCGGCCTGCTGAGCCTCATGCTCGGCAGCGCCGCGCAGGCTGCCTGCCCGGTCCAGTGGCCGCACTGGCAGCGCTTCGCCGAGCACTGGATCCAGCCGGACGGCCGCGTCCTGGAGTCCAGTCTGGAGAAGAACCACAGCACCTCGGAAGGGCAGTCCTACGCGCTGTTCTTCGCCCTGGTGGCCAATGACCAGGCGCGTTTCGAGCGCATCTGGCGCTGGAGCCGCGAGAACCTCGCCGGCAACGATCCGCAGAACATCCTGCCGGCCTGGCTGTGGGGGCAGGGCAAGGACGGCCAGTGGCAGGTGCAGGACCCCAACTCCGCCTCCGACGCCGACCTGTGGTTCGTCTACGCCCTGCTGGAAGCCGACCGCCTGTGGCGCAAGCCCGAATACCGCGCCGATGCGCTGGCCCTGCTGGCGCAGATCAAGGCCCGTGAAACCACCGAGCTGCCAGGCCTGGGCCCCGTGTTGCTGCCGGGTCCGATCGGCTTCTCTCATATCGGCCATCTGTGGCGCATCAACCCCAGCTACCAGCCGTTGCCGCTGCTGCGCCGCCTCGCCGCCGTCGACCCCAAGGGGCCGTGGAACGCCATCGCCCGGCACAGCGCGGTGTTGCAGGAACAGGCCGGGCCGCATGGCTTCGCCGCCGACTGGATCGGCTACCGCGCCGTTTCCGAGCGCGCCGGGCTGTTCGCCAGCGACCCGATGAAGGGCGACAGCGGCAGCTACGACGCCATTCGCGTCTACCTCTGGGCCGGCATGACCGACCCCGCCGACCCGCTGGCCAAGCCGCTGCTCGACAGCCTGTTCGGCATGGCCCGCGCCACCGCCTCCAGCGGCCTGCCGCCGGAAAAGGTCGACGTGCGCACGGGCACCACCTCGGGGCAGAGCCCGAGCGGCTTCTCCGGCGCGCTGGTGCCGTACTTCCGCGCCAAGGGCCAGCCCTGGCTGGAAGAGCTGCAGGATCAGCGCGCGCGCGGCGCCATCGACCAGTGGATCGCCGGCACGGGTCCTGCGCCGTTCTATTACGACTACATGCTCAGCCTGTTCGGTCTCGGCTGGGCGGACAAGTACTACCGCTTCGCGGCCGATGGCCGTTTGCTACCGCTTTGGGAGTCTCCATGTTCCGCTACCGCCCGCTGACTCTGGCGCTGCTCGCCGCCCTGGCCCATGGCGGCGCCCAGGCCGAGGGCAGCGATGCCCAGCGCCTGCTGATCGAGCAGGGACATTTCTGGCAGGCGCAGGACAAGCCCAAGCGTGCCGGTGAGGTCTGGCAGAAGCTGCTGCTGATCGATGCGGCGCAGCCGGATGCGCTCTATGGCCTGGGCTTCATCGCGGTCAAGGACGGCGACCTGGCCAGCGCTGGCGGCTATCTGCAGCGCCTGCAGGCCATCCAGCCGCTGCCGCGTCAGGCATTGCTGCTGGAGCAGGACATCCGCCTGGCCGATCCGGCCAACCAGAAGCTGCTCGACGAGGCTCGCCTGCTGGTCGAGAGTGACCAGCGCGCGAAGGCCGCCGAGATCTATCGCCGTGCGCTGGGTGGCAAGCCTGCGCAGGGGCAGATCGGCCTGGAGTTCTACAACAACCTGGGCTACGTCGACGCGCACTGGGCCGAGGCCCGCAGCGGCATGGAGCGTATCCGCCGCGAGTACCCGGACGACCCCTACGCCGCGCTGTTCCTGGCCAAGCACCTGGCGCGCAACCAGGGCGCGCGCGAGGAGGGCATCCGTGCCCTGGCCAAGCTGGCCGAGCGCGAGGATATCGGTGGCGACGCCGACGAGAGCTGGCGCCTGGCGCTGACCTGGATCGGCCCGCCCAACAAGGCGCAGCAGCCGCTGTTCGAACAGTTCCTCAAGACCCATCCGGACGACGAGGAAATCCGCGCGCTGCTGGTCAAGGGCCGCACTCAGCCCGCCAGCGCAGCGGCGGCCTGGCGCCGTGACCCGCAGCTCGACCGTGGCCTCAAGGCCTTGGAGAAAGGCGAACTGCAGGTGGCCGAGCGCGAGCTGAGCGCCTACCTGGAGAAGCACCCCAAGGACCCCGATGCCCTCGGCGGGCTGGGCATCCTGCGCCAGCGCCAGGAGCGTTTCGAGGATGCCGAGCTGCTGCTCACCCGTGCCGTGAAGGGCGGTGGTGGCCGTGCCTGGCAGAGCGCGCTGGACGATGTGCGCTACTGGTCGCTGTTGCAGCGTGCGCGCGACAACATCGCCAACGCGCGCAATGCCGATGCCCGCCAGCAACTGGAACAGGCGCGCCGGCTCAAGCCCAAGGATGCCGAGGCGGTACTGAGCCTGGCCGAGCTGCAGGCCCAGCAGGGCGAACTCGCGGCCGCCGAAGCCGGCTATCGCCAGGCATTGCAGCTGGGGCAGCAGCAGGCACGCGCCCTGCGCGGCCTGGTGCAGGTGCTGGGTGGCCAGGGCAAGGCCGACGAGGCCCTGCGCGAGCTGGACAAGTTGCCCAAGGCCGAGCGCGAGAAGATCGGCAGCCTCAGCCAGCTGCGTGCCGAGCAGGCGCTGCAGCGCGCCCGCGCCGCCGAACAGCGTGGCGACAGCGCCGGCATGCGCCGCGAGCTGGAAAACGCCCTGCGCGACGATCCGAACAATGCCTGGGCACGTTTTGCCCTGGCCCGCCTGTACGTCGATCTGGGCGCCGTGGACGAGGCGCGCAGCCTGGTCGATGGCCTGTTGCAGACCCAGCCGAACGACCGCGACGCGCTGTACACCAGCGCCCTGTTGTCCATGCAGCTGGGCGACTGGCGCAAGGCCCAGGCGACCCTCGCGCGCATCCCGCGCGACGCGCGCAATTCGGACGTCAGCCGGCTGGTGGCGGAAGTGGATTTCAACCTGCAGATGCAGGAAATCGAGCGCCTCAACCGCAGCGGTCGGCGCGCCGAGGCGCGCGCCTTCCTTGGTCGCATCGAACCGCTGGCCCAGGGCAAGCCGGCGCGCCTGGCCAGCATGGCTTCGGCCTATGCCGATGCCGACGACCCGCAGCGTGCCATGGTCATCATGCGCGACCTGCTGGCGCGCAGCCCGCGCAACGATCTGTCGCTGACCCTGAGCTACGCCGGCGTGCTGTTGCGCGCCGAGCAGGACACCGAGGTGGCCGCCATTCTGCGCGACCTGCAGGGCCGCAGCATGACGGTGGAGCAGCGCAAGCAGTACGACGATCTGCTGTTCCACTACCGCGTGCGCCAGGCCGAGCAGCTGCGCCTGCGCGGTGAGCTGGCCGCCGCCTACGACACCCTGGCGCCGGCGTTGGCGCAGCGTCCGCAGGACCCGCTGGCGGTTTCGGCGCTGGCGCGCATGTACGGCGCCAACGGCAACACCGCCAAGGCCCTGGAGCTGTTCAAGCCGCTGGTGCAGCGTCACCCACAGGACGCCAACCTGCAGGTCGGTGCCGCCGACATGGCCGCCCAGCAGGCCGAAAACGGCTACGCCGAGGAACGTCTGGAGCAGGCGCTGAAGCTGGCGCCCAACGATGTCGATATCCTTACCACCGCCGCCCGCGTCTACCGCTACCTCGGTCGCACCGGTACCGCCGCCGAGCTGCTGGGCAAGGTGGTGGCCCAGGAGAAACGCGAACAGACCCCGAGCTACGCCGCCAGCACCCGTCCGGCCAGTGCGCCGGCCAACCCCTTCGCCGGTGTTGGCAGCCTGGCCGCAGCACCCGCCGCGATTCCCGACCCGGTATCGACCCTGCCGGCGCCGGTCGAGCGTCCGACTCTCGCGCTGGACGATATTCCAGCTCCGGCGAGCAGCCAGCCGCGTGCCTCGGCCCGCACCGAGCTGCCGGTGAGCACCACGCGCGACAGCCTGCTGGCCCTGGAACCCGCGCCGGCACCGACGACCACCTTGGCCGCCGCCGAGCCGGTCTCGACCAATCCCTTCCTGCCGGGTGCCGAGGAAGAGCCGGACCCGCGTGCCGGCATGAGCGAGGCGGCCCGCGCCCTGGACGATATCCTGCAGCAGCGCAGCGCTTATGTGGTGCAGGGCGTGACGGTGCGGCGCAACGACAGCGAGGACGGTCTGAGCAAGATGACCGACATCCAGACGCCGATCGAGGCCAGCATGCCGGTGGGCGACCAGCGCCTGGCCCTGCGCGTCACCCCGGTGCACCTGGACGCCGGCAAGCTGGATACCGAGGCCAGCAAGCGTTACGGCACCGGCCTTGCCGACGGCGCGTCCGCCGTCGATATGGGTCGGCAGAAGGACAGCGGGGTGGGCCTGGCGGTGGCCTGGGAGAGCGAGCCGCACGGCCTCAAGGCCGATCTCGGCGTCAGCCCGCTGGGCTTCCTCTACAGCACCGCGGTGGGCGGCATCAGCCTGGAGCGCTCGTTCGCCGGTCATCCGAACCTGCACTACGGCCTGAGCCTGTCGCGCCGCGCGGTGACCGATAGCCTGACTTCCTTCGCCGGCTCGCGCGACGAGCGTTCGGGCGAGGAGTGGGGGGGCGTCACGGCCAACGGCTTGCGCGCTCAGCTGTCCTACGACGACGGCGAGATCGGCGCCTATGGCTACGGTTCGGCCCATGCGCTGCTGGGCAACAATGTCAAATCCAACACTCGTGCTGAGCTGGGCAGTGGCGTCTACTGGTACCTGCTCAATGACGAGCGCAGCATGCTGACCGTCGGGCTTGGCGCCACCGGCATCGGCTACGAGAACAACCAGGGCAACTTCACCTACGGCAGTGGTGGCTACTTCAGCCCGCAGCAGTTCTATTCACTTGCAGTTCCGGTCAACTGGGCCCATCGCGGTGAGCGCTGGACATACAGGGTTCGCAGCTCCGTGGGTATCCAGCACTTCAAACAGGACGATGTGCCGTTCTTCGTCGACGATGGCGGCATGCAGCGCCAGCTCGAGGCTGATGCCGCCGTCAGCACCCTCTACATCCCCACCGGATTCGAAGGGTCGAGCGAAACCGGCATCGGCTACAACCTGAGCGCCGCTGCTGAGTTCCGACTTGGCGATCATTTCTTCCTTGGTGGCCAGCTTGGCGTGGACAACGCCCAAGACTACGAGCAGGTAAATGGCAGCCTGTACCTGCGCTACATGCTTGAAGAAATGACTGGCCCGATGAGCTTGCCCGTTTCTCCCTATCAATCTCCCTACGCGAACTAGAAAGGCATTTATCCGATGGCTTCCTCCCTGCTTGCCGGCCTGTCGATCCTGATCATTGGCGACAGCCATATGGCCACTCCCAACTACCTGATCGGCGGCCTGCACGACGACCTCATCCGCAAGGGTGCCAACGTCCATTCCATCGGTATCTGCGGGGCCAACGCCGGCGACTGGCTGAAAGTCTCCCCGGGCGGCGGCTGCGGTGCGGCCGAGCGCCGTGGCAAGGAGCCGGCCCAGGTGCTGCGCGGCAAGGCCAGCACCACGCCGATCAAGGAGCTGATCGCCAAGGACAAGCCAGACCTGGTGCTGATCGTGATCGGCGACACCATGGCCGGCTACGACAAGCCGTCCTTCCCCAAGGCCTGGATCTGGCAGCAGACCACCAGCCTGACCAAGGCCATCGGCGCCACCGGCACCCAGTGCACCTGGGTCGGGCCGAACTGGGGCACCGAGGGCGGCAAATACGGCAAGACCTACGCCAAGGTGAAGCAGATGTCGGCCTTCCTCGCCGCCAACGTGGCGCCGTGCAGCTACGTCGACTCGCTGAAATTCTCCAAGCCGGGCGAGTGGGCCACCACCGACGGTCAGCACCTCAACGTGCAGGGCTACCAGAAGTGGGGCGCGGCCATCAGCGCCGAGCTGGAGAAAGTGCGCAAGGGCGCCGCCCAGTAAGCCCGGTATTCCTCTTTACGCAGTGAACGATTCAAGGAGTTTCAGATGTCTTCTTCCGTACTGGCCGGCCTGACCCTTCTGGTGCTCGGCGAAAGCCACATGAGCCTGCAGAACCACCTGACCGAGCCGCTCAATGCGGCGCTGGTGGCCAAAGGCGCCAACGTGCACTCCATCGGCGCCTGCGGTGCCAGCGCGGCCGACTGGCTGGTGACCAAGAAGGTCGACTGCGGTGCCGTGCAGGACAACAACGGCAAGCTGGTGCTCAAGGGCAGTGGCGCCACCACCACGCCGATCAAGGAGCTGATCGCGCAGCAGAAGCCGGATGTGGTGGTGCTGGTCATCGGCGACACCATGGCCTCCTACGACAAGCCGGCCTTTCCCAAGGCCTGGGCCTGGCAGAGCGTGACCAACCTGACCAAGGCCATCGCCGCCACTGGCACCAAGTGCGTGTGGGTCGGCCCGGCCTGGGGCAAGGTCGGTGGCAAGTACAAGAAGAACGACCCGCGCACCCAGTTCATGTCGCAGTTCCTCGCCGCCAACGTGGCGCCCTGCACCTATGTCGACTCGCTGAAGATGTCCAAGCCGGGGCAGTGGGTGACCACCGATGGCCAGCACTTCACCGTGGCCGGCTACAAGGCCTGGGGCAATGCCATTGCCGAAGCGATGAGCAAGCTGCCGGCCGCCAGCCTGAAAGGAGGCAAGTGATGAAGCGCGCACTGCTCGGTCTGTTCGCTTTGCTGCCGCTGGGCCAGGCCCTGGCGGCGGAGATTCCGCTGTACCCCACCGGCCCCAGCGAAGATTCGGCCTTCCTGCGCTTCTTCAACGCCGGCGAGGCGCCCCTGGAGCTGAACGCCGCCAACGGCGCCAGCCTGCGCCTGGAAGGCGAGCAGCGTGCCTCCGATTTCCTCACCGTGCCGGCCGGCAAGCCGATCCAGGGCAGCCTGAAGCAGGGCGACGCGCAGCAGGCGCTGGATGTCAGTGTCGAGCCGGGTGAGTTCGCCACCGTGGTCGGCCTTGGTAACGGCAAGGAACTGCGCCTGGTGACCCTGCGCGAGCAGCCGGACGACTTCAACGCCCTGAAAGCTTCGCTGGCCTTCTACAGCCTCGATGGCAGCTGCGCCAACGCCGGCCTGCAGGCCGCCGGGCGCAATGTCGACATTTTCAAGGATGTCGCCGAAGGCAGCCTGCAGCGGCGTTCGATCAACCCGCTGAAGCTGTCCGTGCAGCTGCGTTGCGGCGGTGCCGCCGTCGGCCAGCCGCTGGACCTCGGCCAGCTGGCCGCCGGTCAGCGCTACACCCTGTTCCTGGTGCCCTCGGCCCAGGGTCCGCGCCTGTTCCAGGCCGTCGACAACCTGGCCAATTAAGATCCCGACATGGTTTTCGCCTCCCTCGAGTTTCTCCTGCTGTTCCTGCCCACCTTCATGCTGGTGTATGCCCTGGTCCGGCCGGGGGGGCGCAACCATGTGCTGCTGATCGGCAGCTGGATCTTCTACGGCTGGCTGAGCCCGGCCTTCCTCCTGCTGCACGTGGTGCTGACGGTGGTGGGCTGGGTCGGCGGCCTGCTGGTGGAGCTGACCGATCCGCAGTCGCGGCGGCGCTACCGACTGCTGACGCTGCTGATCGTGGCCAACGTGCTGGTGCTGTGCTGGTACAAGTACGCCAACATCCTTGCCGCGACCTTCAACGAGTTGCTCACCGCGCACGGCTCCATGCCGTTCGAGTGGCAGAAAGTGGCGCTGCCGGCGGGCCTGTCGTTCATCGTGCTGCAGGTGATTTCCTACCTGGTCGACGTGCATCGCAAGGTGGTGCCGGTGGAGCGCAGCTTCGCCAACTTCGCCACCTACCTGGCGATGTTCGGCCACTCCATCGCCGGCCCGATCATCCGTTACGACTGGGTGCGTCGCGAGCTGGTGCAGCGCTACTTCAACCCGCTGAACTTCGCCCTCGGCGCGCGCCGCTTCATGATCGGCATGAGCATGAAGGTGCTGGTCGCCGACAGCCTGTCGCCGCTGGTAGATGTGGCGTTCCATCAGACCAACCCGTCCTTCGTCGATGCCTGGATCGGCTGCCTGGCCTACTCGCTGCAGCTGTTCTTCGACTTCGCCGGCTACAGCGCCATGGCCATCGGCCTGGGCCTGATGCTCGGCTTCCACTTCCCGGAGAACTTCAACCGGCCGTACTGGGCGCGCAATATCCAGGACTTCTGGCGGCGCTGGCACATCTCGCTGTCCAGCTGGCTGCGCGACTACCTGTACATCGGCCTGGGCGGCAACCGCTTCGGCACCTGGAAGACCTACCGCAACCTGTTCCTGATCATGGCCATCGGCGGTCTATGGCATGGCGGCGACAGCTGGAACTACGTGCTCTGGGGCGCCGCCCACGGTATCGCCCTGTGCATCGACCGTGCCTGGAGCCGCGCCGGCCTGCCGGACCTGCCGGCGCCGCTGGCGCACACGGTGACGCTGCTGTTCGTCTGCCTGGCCTGGACCCTGTTCCGCTCGCCGGACTTCGCCACGGCGCTGGGCATGTATGCCGGCCAGTTCGGCTTCAACGGCTTCGCCCTCGGCGATGCCCTGGCGGCGACCCTGCGCCCGGCTCACGGCATCGCCGCCGCCCTCGGCGTGGTGTGCCTGCTGCTGCCGTTGCTGCAGGCCCGTGCCGAGGCGCGCTTCGGTCACAGCCTGAGCTTCCGTGCGGTTGGCGCCCTGTGGCCGGTCGCCGGTTTCCTGCTGTCGTTCGCCCTGATCGCCAGCCGTGAAACCGTACCTTTCCTGTACTTCCAGTTCTAAGGGGACGTCCTCATGTCGAAAAAAGACGCTTCCCTCGCTCCGGTGCCGCCGAGTGCGATGACCATTCTGCTCAGCCCGGTGGCCGGAGTGGTGATGTTCGTATTCCTGCTGGCCGGCCTGCTCAGCTGCCTGTGGGCCATGTTCGTCAGCGGCAAGGTAGACCTGCTGCCCAAGGAGCACGGCTGGGCCGCCATCAGCGAAGGCGAGATCACCCACCATATCGCCAAGGAACTGTCCCATGTGACGCTGGCCAGGAAGGCGGCCGACCTGGAGCGCGCCGCCAGCTGGCTGCTGATCGGCGACACCGGCGCGCGCGTGCGCCAGGGCTGTCCGGGCTGGCTGTTCCTGGCCGACGAGAACCGCATCCACCCGCGTGCCGAGGCCAATGCCCAGGCGCGTGCGCAGAAGGTGCTCGCCGTGCGCGACTGGCTGGCGACGCGCAATATCCGTCTGCTGGTGGCGCTGGTGCCGGACAAGAGCCGGATCGCCGCTGACCAGCTGTGCGGCATCAGCCGTTCCGCCCAGCTGGCCGATCGCGCGCAGCGCTGGCAGGCGCAGCTGCAGCAGGCCGGCGTGGCCGTGCTGGACCTGGCGCCGACCCTGCAGGCGCTGGGCAGCTCGGCCTACCTGCGCAGCGACACCCACTGGAGCGAAGCAGGGGCGCAGGCCGCCGCACTGGCGTTGGCGCCGCAGGTCGGCGTGCTCGGTGTGACCCCGACGCCGGCTCAGCAGCTCAAGCGCGAGCTGCAGGCGGAGGCGCCGCGTCCCGGTGATCTGGTGCGTCTGGCCGGCCTCGACTGGCTGCCGGAAGGCCTGCAGCCGGCCGGCGAGCGGGTGGCCGAGTCGCGCTTCAGCAAGGTCGAGCAGGCCGAGGCGACCAGCGAGGACGACCTGTTCGGTGACAGTCAGCTGCCCAACGTCGCGCTGATCGGTACCTCCTTCTCGCGCAACTCCAACTTCGTGGCCTTCCTCGAGCAGGCCCTGGGGGCCAGCCTGGGCAACTTCGCCAAGGACGGCGGCGAGTTCTCCGGCGCCGCCAGGGACTATTTCGCCAGCCCGGCTTTCCGCGAAACGCCACCGCAGCTGCTGATCTGGGAGATTCCCGAGCGCGACCTGCAGTCGCCCTACAAGGACGACATCGAGCTGTCGGCGCTGTAACAACTTGTAATGAAAGTTCGCCCGGGGCCCGGTATGCGCTTGCCCCGGTGACGCGGTCAGATGCAGTGGGAGCAGTCCCGGAGCCGGCACTCGCCGGCGCCTTCCCCGCGGTCGAAGGAGGCCGCCATGTCCCGTCTAGCCCTTGTCCTTGCAGTTCTGGCCCTGAGCCTCAGCGGTTGCGCCGTGTACGGTGGTGACTACGGTTATCCCGGCCCCAGCGTGCGCTACTACGAGAGTTATCCCTCCACCCGCATCTATTACTACGACGACGATCGCAGCTATCACCGCTGGCACCGCGACCGTTATCAGGAGCGTCGCCACTCCTACTACGCGCCGGGTTATGACGGTCGTTACCAATGGCAGGATGGCAGGCGCCACGAGCGCTACCGCGAGCATGACCGCGGCTACCAGCCACCGCGCCATGGCTGGGACCAGCGCTATCGCGGCCATGACCGCCGCGACCGGTCGTCCTGGCAGCAGCAACATGGCGGACAGCGCTATGACGGCTACCCACGCCGGCACGACGGCAGTCGCGAGCATGATGGCAGGCGCCACTCGCAACATCGCGAGGGCGTTGGCGGTATGCGCCGCGCCTACTGACTAGGGCACGGCGAAGGATGCAGGTCCTTCGCCGTTTGCCTGCTCAGCCGTTCATTCGACGAACAGTTTCTGTACCGCCGAGAAGTCCAGCTTGCCGTTGCCCTGCTTGAGCAGCAGGCGATACAGCTGCAGTGCCAGCGCGCCCATCGGTGTGCTGCTGCCGGTAGCCTGTGCGGCTTCCTGGGCGAGGCCGAGGTCCTTGGCCATCAGCTCGGCCATGAAGCCACCGCTGTAGCCTTTCGACGCCGGCACGTTGTCCATCAGTCCCGGCCAGGGGTTGTACTTCTCCAGGCTCCAGTTGCCGCCCGAACTCTGGCGCATGATCTCGGCCAGCACGGCCGGGTCCAGGCCGCTGGCCACGCCCAGGGCCATGGCCTCGGCGGTGCCGATCATGTGCACGGCGAGCAGCTGGTTGTTGCACACCTTGGCCACCTGGCCGGCACCGTCGGGGCCGGCGTGGAAGATGTTCTTGCCCATCGCGGCGAGCACGGTGCGCGCGCATTCCAGCGCCTCGGCCTTGCCGCCGACCATGAAGGTCAGGGTGCCGGCGGCGGCGCCGGCGGTACCGCCGGACACGGGCGCATCGAGCAGGGCGATGCCACGCGCGGCGGCGGCCGCATGCACCTTGCGCGCGGAGTCCGGGGCGATGGTCGAGCATTCCAGCACCAGGCTGCCGGGGGTGATCTTCTGCAGCAGGCCGTCATCGCCCAGGTACAGACCCTCCACATGGCGGCTGGCGGGCAGCATGCTGACCACCACCTGGGCGTCGCGCACGGCCTCGGCAGCATTGGCAGCGCGCTTGCCACCGTCCCGCGCGAAGGCGTCCAGCGCCTCCTGCGCCAGGTCGAAGGCGGTGACGGCAAAGCCGGCCTTGAGCAGGTTGCGGGCCATCGGCAGGCCCATGTGGCCGAGGCCGATAAAGGCGATCTGGGTCATTGTTGTTCTCCTTTTACAGTCCCGGTGATGGTGTGGCCGTGCAGGGCCTTGTTCTTCCCTCTCCCCTGGGGGAGAGGGTTAGAGAGAGGGGGGCGACTCGGCGTCGCCTGCATGACCCTCTCCCTACGCGGGTTGCCCCGCACCCTCTGCCGCGAACGGAGAGGGGAGTGTCGGCACGTAGCCCGGATGCAATCCGGGTCGCGGTTTCGCAGCCCTCCCTGATTTCATCCGGGCACGGCTCGTTCCTACAAATCCGCCAGCGGATGCGCCCCGTCCCAGACCGGCGCGAAGTGCGCCGCGATCACCGCCGTCGGAATGGTCGCCGGGTCGGGCCAGTGCCACTTCGGCGCCTGGTCCTTGTCGATCAGGCGGGCGCGCACACCCTCGGGGAATTCCGGGTGGCGGCAGCAGTTAAGGCTCATGGCGTACTCCATGCGGAACACCTCGGCCAGCGACAGATGGCGGGCGCGGCGGATCTGCTGCCAGACCAGGTGTGCGGTCAGCGGGCAGCCGGCGGCCAGGGTCTTGGCGGCGCGCGCCAGCAGCAGGTCGTCGTCGCCCTGCAGGGCGGCGAGGGCGCGCCAGGCGGCGGGCAGGTCGGCCACGTCGAGCAGTGCGTCGATGCGCTCGCGGCGTGGCAGCCACTGGGCCTGCGGCAGCTCGGAACGGGCCTCGTGCTCCAGGGCGCGCAGCAGGCTGTTGAGCTGCTCGGGCGCCTGCTGCTGCCAGTTGAGCTGCGCCAGGCCGTCGAGCAGCGCGTCCTGCTGCTCGTCGCGCAGGAAGCGGTCGGCCAGGTTCAGGTCCAGCGCGTCGCGGGCATTGATGCCGGCGGCGGTGAGGCCGAGGAACAGGCCGAGCCTGCCCGGCAGGCGAGCGAGGAACCAGCTGCCGCCCACATCCGGGTACAGGCCGATGTTGATCTCCGGCATGCCCAGGCGGCTGCTCGGGGTGACGATGCGGATCGTCGCACCCTGCATCAGGCCCATGCCGCCGCCCAGCACGTGGCCATGGGCCCAGCAGATCAGCGGTTTCGGGTAGGTGTGGATGCGGTGATCGAGGCGGTATTCGTCGGCGAAGAAGCGTCGCGCCAGCGGCGGCACTTCACCCGGATGCTCGCGGCACTGCTGCACCAGCTGCACCACGTCGCCGCCGGCGCAGAAGGCCTTGGGCCCGTTACCGCGCAGCAGCACGCAGGCGATACGCTCGTCCTCGGCCCACTGGCGCAGCTTGGCGTCCAGCGCCTCGATCATCGGCAGGGTCAGGGCGTTGAGGCTCTTCTCGGCGTCCAGGCTGGCGATGCCGATGCGGTAGCCATGCTGGGCGGCGCGTTCTTCGAAATGCATGTTCATCAGGCGGGCCATCGTAGGGTGGATAAGCGCGTAGCGTTATCCACCGAAGGGAAGGTTGGTGGAAAAGACCTGCGGTCGTTTTCCACCCTACGGATCACTTGTTGCGCCACTGGGCGTCGCGCTTCTCGAGGAAGGCGTTGACGCCCTCGCGGGTATCGTCGGCGTCGAACAGGTCGACGAAGCGCTCGCGCTCCTCGGACAGCCAGGTGTTCGGCCCACGTTCGCGGGCGCCCTGGATCAGCGGCTTGATGGTGCGCACCGCCACCGGGCTCTGCCGCGCCACCTTGGCTGCCAGCAGCAGGGCGGTGCCGCGCGCTTCGCCGCTGTCCACCACCTGCTCGACCAGACCGATGCGCAGGGCGGTTTCGGCGTCGATGCGCTCGCCGCAGAGGATCATGCGCTTGGCCCAGCCTTCGCCGACCAGCCAGGGCAGGGCCTGGGTGCCGCCGGCGCAGGGCAGCAGGCCGACCGTCGCTTCCGGCAGGGCCATCTGCGCCTGGCGCTCGGCGATGCGGATATCGCAGGCCAGGGCGCACTCCAGGCCCCCGCCCATGGCGTAGCCGTTGATCGCAGCGATGGACACGCCGCGGAAGTCGCGCAGGGTCTCGAAGGCCTCGCCGAAGCGCCGCGCCATCTCGCGGGCGCGGGCCTTGTCGCCGTCGGCGAACAGGTTGAGGTCGGCGCCGGCGCTGAAGAACTTGCTGCCCTGGCCGGTCACCACCAGAGCGTAGACATCGTCGTCGCGGTTGAGGTGCTCGACCACCTGCTTGAGGCCGATCAGCGAGTCGCGGTCCCAGGTGTTGGCCGGCGGGTGGTTAATGGTGATCAGCGCGGTATGGCCGTGCTTCTCCACGGTCAGCTTGTGGGTCAGGTCGAACATGCCGGGGTTGTAGGGTTCGATGGCGGTGCTCATAACGGTCCTCGTCGGATTACTCCCCTCTCCCATTCATGGGAGAGGGGCAGGGGGAGAGGGAGGTTGATCGGCCCCCTCTCCCTGACCCTCTCCCCGAGGGGAGAGGGGACTAAAAGCCAAAACTACAGCAGGCGATCGAGCATGCCGCCCTGGTCCAGCAGGCGGCGGGCGATGATCACCCGCATGATCTCGTTGGTGCCTTCCAGTATCTGGTGTACGCGACTGTCGCGCACCCAGCGCTCCAGCGGGTAGTCGTTCAGGTAACCGTAGCCGCCGTGCAGTTGCAGCGCTTCGTTGCACAGGGCGAAGCAGTGGTCGGTGGCGAAGCGCTTGGCCATGGCGCAGTACAGCGCGGCCTCGGCGTGGCGGTTGTCCAGCTTGTGCGCGGCCAGGCGCACCATCTGCCTACTCGCTGTTAAATCGGTGAGCATATCGGCCAGCTTGAACTGCAGGGCCTGGAACTCGGCCAGTGGCTTGCCGAACTGCTTGCGCTCCTCGACATAGCGCAGGCTCTGCTCCAGCGCTGCCTGGGCCGCGCCGAGCGAGCAGCTGGCGATGTTCAGGCGGCCGCCGTCCAGGCCCTTCATGGCGTAGACGAAGCCCTGGCCCTCGGGGCCGATGCGGTTGCCGGCGGGGATGCGCACGCCCTCGAAGCTGATGGTGCGGGTTGGTTGCGCCTTCCAGCCCATCTTGTCCTCGTTGCGTCCGTACTTCACGCCCTCGGCACCCGCCGGCACCAGGAAGCAGGAGATGCCCCTGGCGCCGTCCTCGCCGGTGCGGGCCATGACGATCAAGACATCCGTGCTGCCCGCACCGGAGATAAAGCACTTGCTGCCGTCCAGCAGGTACTCGTCGCCCTCGCGGCGGGCACGGGTACGCAGGTGGGCGGCGTCGGAGCCGGCGTCCGGCTCGGTCAGGCAGTAGGAAGCCAGCAGCTCGCCGCTGGTCAGCCCTGGCAGGTACTGCGCTTTCAGGGCTTCATCAGCGAAACTGGCCAGCATCCAGGTGGCCATATTGTGGATGGTCAGGTAGGCCGTGGTGGCCACGCAGCCGGCGGCGAGCTGTTCGAAGATCAGCGAACTGGTCAGGCGCGACAGGCCCAGGCCGCCGTCGTCCTCGCCGATGTACAGGGCCAGGTAGCCCTGCTCGGCGGCGCGGCGGATCACCTCCAGCGGGAAGTACTGCTCGCGGTCCCAGTCGGCGGCATGCGGCGCCAGCTCCCGCGTGGCGAAGGCGCGGGCGCTGTCGACCAGCAGGCGTTGTTCTTCGTTCAGCTCAAAGTCCATAGGCTCTCACTGCAATGTCGTGGGCTGGCCGGCGGCGCGCCGCTCGGCCTGCCATTCGGCCAGGCTGGGCGCGGCCTTGTCACCGTCCAGGCGGTGGACGATCTCGAAGTAATCCTGGTGCCGTGGCGAGGCCATCACCTCGGCGCGGCTCTTGACCCGTACCGCGTACACCGTCTGCACATTCTGGTGATCGAAGGCGCGCCACTCCTGCGGGCCCTTGAGCAGGCTGTAGCGGTGGCCTTCCAGGGCCTTGATCAGCGCCTCGCTGTCCAGGCTCTTGGCGCGGCCGGCGGCCTCCGCCCACTGGCGGACGATGCTGTAGGCCGAGGCGGCGGCGCTGGAGGGGTAGACCTCGTAGCGCTCGGTGAAGTGGCTGACGAAGGCCTGGCCGGCCTGGCTGCCTTCCAGCTCCGGCACGCGCCAGGTCCAGGGCTCGGTGCCCACCACGCCTTCCATCAGGCCGGGGCCGGCCTGCTCGACGATGCCCTGGGTCAGATTGGGCGCGACGATCTGCACCTTGCGGGTCAGGCCGAGTTTCTCGGCCACGCGCATGGCGCGCACCAGGTCCTCGCCGAACAGCACCAGTACCAGCACCTCGGCGTCGCTCTGCGCGGCCTGGGTCAGGGCGTTCTGGTAGTCGGCCATGCGCGCGCCAGGGAAGGGCACCTTGAGGCCGGGATTGCGCGCGCCATCCTGGGTGCCGGTGGTTTCGCGCAGCGAACTCTCGGTGGTGTTGCCCCAGGTGTAGTCGGCGGTGACGTAGAAGTAGCGCTTGTCCGGCAGCTGCTTGGCCAGGTACTGGCCGAGCACGCGGGCGCTCATCCAGGCGCTGTTGCACTCGCGGAACAGGTAGCGGTGGCCGTCCTTGCCGGTGGTGTCGTTGGAGTAGGTGAGGGTGCCGAAGTACAGCAGGCCGTGTTCCTTGGCGCGCTTGCCGGCGGCGATCGCGGCGGCGCTGGAGGCACCACCGAAGAGCATGGCGGCGCCTTCGCCGGCCAGCTTGTCGACGTTGCGCGCGGCCTTCTCGGGGCGCGAGGCGTCGTCCAGGCTGGACAGGCGCAGCGGGCGGCCGAGTACGCCGCCCTTGGCGTTCAGCTCATCGATGGCCAGCAGGGCTCCACGCATCTGTGCCAGTCCTTCTTCCTTGTAGCTGCCGGTGCGCGGGTAGCTGAGGCCGAGGGTGATCGGCTCGGCCGCCTGCGCGGCGGCGGTGAGTCCGGCCCAGAGGGCCAGACAGGCAGTCAGTCGTTTCATGCAATGCTCCCTGTTGTTGTTATGCCAGGGCCGACTGTGCAGCCCTGGCGAACGCGGAGGCATTGTCTTTTCGTCGTAGTCGTCGCTTATTGAGGTGAGTCAGGTCTCACTTCAGTTGGATGGTCATATTCGGGCCAGAGACCGGAGTGTCATCGAACCACCTGCTGGTGACGGTCTTGGTCTCGGTGTAGAAGCGCACCGCCTGCTTGCCGTAGGCGTGCAGGTCGCCGTAGAAGGAGCCCTTCCAGCCGGTGAAGGAGAAGAATGGCAGCGGCACCGGGATCGGCACGTTGATGCCCACCTGGCCGACTTCCACCGCATGCTGGTAATGCCGCGCGGCGCCGCCGGAGCGTGTAAAGATGCTGGTGCCGTTGCCGAACGGGCTGGCGTTGACCAGTTCGATGGCCTCCTCAAGGGTGTCGACCTCCATGCACACCAGCACCGGGCCGAAGATCTCCTCGCGGTAGATCGACATGTTCGGCTTGACGTTGCGGAACAGAGTCGGGCCCAGCCAGTTGCCGTCAGGATAGCCCGGCACCTCGCAGTGGCTGCCGTCGAGCAGGCACTCGGCGCCTTCCGCCTTGCCCTCGGCGATCAGTTTCTGCACGCGCTGCTTGGCCTGCTGGCTGATCAGCGGACCATAGGCGGCGCCGCTGTCCTTCCAGTAGCCGGGGCGCAGCTCGGCCATCTGCGCGGCCAGTTCGGCAATCCACTGTTTCGACTCGCCGACGAACACCGCCACGCTGATCGCCATGCAGCGCTGGCCGGCGGCACCGCAGCTGGCGCCCACCAGGTTGCTGAGCACCTGGTCCTTGGGCGCGTCGGGCATGATCACCATGTGGTTCTTGGCGCCGGCGAAGGCCTGCACGCGCTTCAGGTGTTGTGTGCCCGTGCGGTAGATATGCTGGCCCACCGGCACCGAGCCGACGAAGGAGATGGCGCGGATGTCCTCGTGGGTGAGCAGGGCGTCGACCACCTCGCGGCCGCCGTGCAGCACCTGCAGCACGCCGGCCGGCGCGCCGGCCTCGAGGAACAGCTCGGCCAGGCGGTTGGGGGTCAGCGGGTCCTGCTCGGAGGGCTTGAGGATGAAGGTGTTGCCGCAGGCGATGGCCAGCGGGAACATCCATAGCGGGATCATCGCCGGGAAGTTGAACGGGGTGATGCCGACGCACACGCCGAGCGGCTGGATATAGCTGGCGGTGTCGATCTCGCGGGCGACGTTCTCCACCGTCTCGCCCATCATCAAGCTGCAGATGTTGGCCGCATGCTCGGCCACCTCGATACCGCGCCAGACGTCGCCCTTGGCATCGGCGAAGGTCTTGCCGGTCTCGCCGGCGAGAATCTCGGCCAGCTCGTCGTGGTGCTCCTTGAGCAGGTGCTGGTAACGCAGCATCAGCCGAGCACGTTCCGGCACCGGGACTTCGCGCCAGCTGAAGAAGGCCTGCTTGGCGCCGGCGATGGCCGCCTCGATTTCCTCGTGGGTGGCCTTGGGCGCCAGGGCCAGGACTTCCTGGGTGGCCGGGTCGGTCACCTCGATCAGTTCGCGGGCGTTGCTGGCCTGCCATTGGCCGTTGATCAGCTGGGGGATCACCTGGGGCATCGAGGGCCTCCTGATTGTTCTTGTGTGCCCCTGTTATAGCCGCAGCCGAACCCCCTGTGGATTGACGATCTTGCTCGGGGGATGGACGATCTTGGCATTCGAACAACAATGAGGGCGCCATGAACGCCTCGGTGGAAACCTCCAACTGGCCACTGCCGGCCAACGGCCTGCGCTTTATCGTGCCGCCTCGGCTGAGGCGTGTACTGGCCCGTCACCCGCTCTCGGCAGGCTGCTATCCGCTGGCTCTGGGCTTCTACCCGGAGGCCGCCGGGCACCGCATGCAGCGGCCGCTACCGGATGACCACCTGCTCATCTACTGCCGTGCCGGGCGCGGCTGGCTGGACAGCGTGGATGGACGATTGGAGGTGGGTGGCGGTGACCTGCTGTTGTTGCCCAAGGGCCTGGCGCACACCTACGGTGCCGACCCGCAGCGGCCCTGGACCATCCACTGGGTGCATTTCGACGGCGCCCTGTGCGACGACTTCCTGCGCCTGCTGGGCAAGCCCGGTGTGCGTCGTATCGGTGTGCAGCCACGCCTGCTGACCGACTTCGAGGCGTTGCTTGGCCTGCATCGCCGTGGCCTCAACCCGGCGCACTTCATCCACGCCGCCCACCAGCTGCAGGCGCTGCTCAGCTCGCTGGCCGTGCTGCCGATCCGCACCACACTGAAGTCCGGACGGGTGCTGGACGTGGACGCGGTGCAGGCGGTGATGCGCAGCCACCTGCACGGCAGCCTCAACCTCGACGAGCTGGCCGCGCAGTTCAAGCTGTCGCGCTTCCACTTCGCCAAGACCTACCGTGCCCTGACCGGCCACGCGCCAATCCAGGACTTCATCCAGCTGAAGATGGCCCAGGCCTGTCGCCTGCTCGACCAGGGCACCCTGGAAGTGCGGCAGATCGCCGAGCAACTGGGCTACGACGACCCCTACTACTTCTCACGGCTGTTCCGGAAGGTGGTGGGCATGGCGCCCAGCCATTACCGAGCGCTGCATCGCGGCTGATCAGGCGAGCAGGCGCAGCCACAGCTGCAGCTCGGGGCGCAGCGCCTCGCGCAGCTCAGCTAGCGGCTGTTGCAGGCCGAGGCGCTGTTGCGCCGGCAAGGGCTCGACCAGGGCGGCCGCGTCGGCCTGCAAGGCGCTGGCGACCAGGACCAGGTCGGTGAGGTCTGCCGCGCCCTCGTGCTGGCGCTGCCACTGGCCGCGCTGGCGCGCGCATTCGATGACGGCAGCGGGCAGTTGCCAGCGGGTCAGCACCAGTGCGCCGATGTCGGCGGAGAGCTGGTCGCACAACTCGTCCAGCGCCGCCATCTCGCGCGGGAAGTCCGGCCAGTGCTGCAGCTCGTCCAGCAGCGGCAGGCTGCCGATGTCCTGCAGCAGGCCGGCGAGCATGGCGTCATCCAGCGCCAGGCTGCAGCGCTGGGCCAGTGCCGCGCAGTAGGCGGCGCGCTCCCGCGCACGCCGCCAGCGCAGGGCAAAGGCCTGTTGCAGGATGGTTTCGCGGCTGGCGAACAGGTGGCGCACGGTGAAGCCCAGCACCAGGTCATTGAGTTGGCGGGTGCCCAGCCGCGCCAGCAGGTCGCGCATGGACATGCCCTGGCGGCCGCCGCGCAGCAGCGGGCTGTCGGCGAACTGCATCAGGTAGGCCGCCAGCGGCGGATCGCTGTTGATCACCCGTGCCAACTGTTCCAGCGAGGTGCGTGGGTCCTCCAGCAGACGGCGAATGCGCAGGGCGGCTTCCGGCATCTGTGGCACCTTGGCTTCACCCTTGAGAAAGCGGGTGAGCAGGGCGAAACGCACGGCATTGGCGGACTGCGACATAGTGACGACGACAAGGGGAAAAGGGCTGGCGATGCTAGCAAATTGCAGGCGCCGACGCATGAAGGGCCGGGTGAACGGCCCGCGCGAGCAATCAGATTGAGCAGACCCTGCCGGCCAGCTCCACCCGGCCGAAACTGGCGCCTGGGTCGAGCGGGGTGATGGCCAGCAGGCGATCCAGACGCACCTCCTGCCGGCCCTCGTCGGTCTGCAGCACGAGGAACTCCTCCTTGCTCGCCGCCGTGTGGGTATCCAGCGCCCTGGCTACGAAGCCGGGGCCGTCGACCAGCTCGACCTGCAGGCGATAGCCGTGCATGCAGGCGATCTCCAGGTAGTCGTACAGGTCGCAGTTCAGGGGCTGGTACGTGTTCATGCTGACCTCCTAGCAACCCTGCAGCGGGATGATGAAATAACCCTGCCGGGCAATCGCGGCGGCCACCTCGGGGTGGGCCGGCTCGCTGTGGCAGAACTGGCAACGGCTTTGCGCCACGTCCTCCGCCATCACGCCGCGGCTGGCGAGCCAGTCGCGGGCATGGCGGGCGGCAAGCGCCTGGTCCTGACCCTCGATGAGCACGTCGAAGTGTAGGTAAGCCCCTTCGAGCGTGCGTACGTGGGTGTCGAATACCTGAACGTTCACCGCCGGGCTCCTTACTTGAGGTCGTCGAGGGCGGCGCCGAAGTTCAGGTGCAGCACCTGGCCTTCGACCACCAGCGCCGGCACCGACTTGACGCCGGCCTGCTCGGCTTCGCTCAGCCGCTGCGGCTGGTCGCCGAGGTGAACGACCTCGACCTTGACCTGTGGGGCAAGCAGGCCGAGCAGGGTCTGTTCGGCCGAGACGCAGACGGGGCAGCCGGCATGGTAGAAACGTGCGTGGGTCATTTCGAGTCTCCTTGAGTTGTTTTAGTATCGAATCGATACTGATTGGAAGGCTACGCCGGCGCTCGTTCTGCTTATATAGTTTTTACTCGATACTAATTTTCGATCAAAATGATGATATGACCGCCACGACTCTCTTCGACCTGATCGAGCGCCTGACCAGCCTGATGCGCATCTGGAACCGCCAGCACCCGCTGCTGGCGGAGCTGCAGCCGATTCAGGTCAGTGCGCTGATCTACCTGTCGCGCTGCAACCGCTACTCGGACACTCCGCTGGCGGTGACCGAGTACCTGGGGCTGACCAAGGGCACGGTGTCGCAGTCGCTCAAGGCGCTGGAGGCCAGGGGCCTGATCGAGAAAGTGGCGGACGCGCGCGACCGGCGCAGCGTGCACCTGCGCCTGAGTGCAGCGGCGCAGGCGCTGGTGGCGGCGATCAACCCGCCGGAGTTTCTGCTCACAGCCGTGGAGCAGATGGGCGAGCGCGCTCAGGTGCTGGAGGCGGCCTTCGCCGACCTGCTACTGCAGATCCAGCGCAGCCAGGACGTGCCGGGCTTCGGCCTGTGTCGCATCTGCCGCTTCCATCAGCAACGCGATGGCCGGCCGTTCTGCGGCCTGACCCAGGAGCCACTGGCGCCGAACGAGGCCGAGCTGATCTGCCGCGAGCACCGGCCGCTGGAAACCGCCTGAACTAGACCCGGGCAATGGTCGCCAGCCCGGTGGCGACCAGCTTCTCCAGGCCATTCTTCAGCGCAAACACATCGGCCCGGCACACCGCCTGGCGCTGGCCAGCCTTGAGCACTTCGCTGCGGCACAGCAGGCGCTCGCCGATGGCGGGGGCCAGCAGGTTGAGCTTGTACTCGCTGGTGACCACGTCGCCGCACAGCGAGGCCGCCGCCCAGGCGCAGCCGCTGTCGACCATGAAGCCGACCACGGCGCCGTGCAGGTAGCCGTGGTGCTGGCACAGGTCGGGCCGGCTGCGTACCTGCAGGCTGACGCGGCCGGGCTCGAAGTCGAGCAGCTCGGCGCCCAGCAGCTGGGCGAAGGTGGAGTGTTGCAGTGCCTGCTCCAGGCGTTCGCGGCTGATGCCGGTTGTCATGATCCATGCTCCTCGGCAGTGGGAGCCAGTAGTCTTGGTCGGCTTGCGCGGCGCCGCCACACGCATCCAGCGGCGTGATGGCGCGGCATCAGCCTTGACTTGCCCCGGTGCCTTGCCTAGCGTGCCGCTTTCGTTTTTTCCGCAGGAAAGCCGCATGAGCGCCGACGACCGCATCAAACTCGAACCGGGCTGGAAAGAAGCCCTGCGCGAGGAGTTCGACAAGCCCTACATGAAGGTGTTGAGCGAGTTCCTGCGCACCGAGAAGGCGGCCGGCAAGGTGATCTACCCGCCCGGGCCGCTGATCTTCAATGCGCTCAATTCCACGCCGCTGGACCAGGTCAAGGTGGTGATCATCGGCCAGGACCCCTACCACGGTCCGGGCCAGGCCCATGGCCTGTGCTTCTCGGTACAGCCGGGCGTGCCGGCGCCGCCCTCGCTGGTGAACATCTTCAAGGAGCTCAAGCGCGACCTGAACATCGACATCCCCGCGCACGGCTATCTGCAGAGCTGGGCGGAGCAGGGCGTGCTGCTGCTCAACACTTCACTCACCGTGCAGCAGGCCAGCGCCGGCTCGCACGCCGACAAGGGCTGGCAGCCGTTCACCGACAAGGTGATCGAGGTGGTCAATGCGCGCCCCGGCAACCTGGTGTTCCTGCTCTGGGGCTCGCACGCGCAGAGCAAGCAGAAGCTGATCGACACCACCCGCCATCTGGTGCTGAAGTCGGCGCATCCCTCGCCGCTGTCGGCCTACCGGGGCTTCCTTGGCAACGGCCACTTCAGCCGCACCAACCAGTACCTCAAGCAGTGCGGCCTTACTCCGATCGACTGGCGACTGCCGCCGCTGCCGGCGTGACGCACTCCAGCCCGGCGATGTCCTCACGCAGGGCGCCGAGACGGTCATACAGACGCTGGCGCTGAGTGTTGTCGGCGCTGGCAATCAGCTGGCCGAGCAGCTCGGCCAGGTCGCTTTCGCTCTGCTCGAACGACTGCCGGTAGGCATCACTCCAGTAGCTCTGCCGTTCGCGCAGCAGACGCTCGATGCGCGCGGCGAAGTCGGCACTGCGGCGGCCTTCCAGCTCCTGCAGCAACGCTGCCTGCCAGCGCTCGCGGCTGTCCAGCCACAGGCGGTTCTGCTCGCCGCGCTGCTCGGCCCAGTGGCGCACCAGGGCCTGTTGCGCTGCGTTGAGCTCGCCAAACCAGGGCTGCAGGCGCTTTTCCGTGTTCTGCGCGCGTAGCGCGATCTGCTGCTCCAGCGGTGGGGCGACGAATTCGCGGCGCAGCTCGGCATTTTCCTTGGCCATCTGTTCGCGCAACTGCTGCACCTGCAGCGGGCTGAGCTGCTGCAGCAGGCCGGCGACGGTCGGGCTGACCTCGCCGGGAATCTGTTCGAGCGCAGCGCGCAGTTCGCCCAGGCGGGCGCGCAGCTGGGGCGCGTCCAATTCGCCGGCGGCGAGGGTGGCGCGGTCCTGGTCCAGCCAGTGGGTCAGCTGTGGCAGCTGTGTGCTGCAGTGCCAGGTCAGGTGCTGGTCCAGGCGCGGTTCGAGCCAGGCCTTCTGCTCGGCATTCAGGTCGAGGTAGCGTTCGATGCGCCAGGCCAGCAGCCAGTCGAGGTTGCGGTAGGCCAGGTCGAAACGGCTGCAGGCGCCGAGCAGCGCCAGACAGGCCAGCAGGGTGAGCAGACGCAGCGGTCGTCGCATGGCAGCCTCCGGGGGCGTTGCTGCGTCAGCCTAGTCCAGGCGCTTGTGGATGCGCATCACGGCCAGGCCCAGCAGCACGATGCAGAACACTCCTAGGATCAGGATCTCCCGCCACAGTTCCTCGACACCGGCGCCACGCAGCATGATCCCGCGCGACAGGCGCAGGTAGTGGGTCAGCGGCATGAACTCGGCGATCCACTGCGCCGCGCGGGGCATGCCGGCGAAGGGGAACATGAAGCCGGACAGCAGGATCTGCGGCAGGAAAGTGAAGAAGGCCATCTGCATGGCCTGGAACTGCGTGCTGGCCAGGGTCGACAGCCACACGCCGAGGGCCAGGCTGGCGACGATGAACAGCAGCGACGCGCCGTACAGGTCAAGGATCGCGCCACGCACTGGCACGCCGAACAGCCAGTGGCCGACCACCAGGATCACCGTCACCTGGATCAGGCCTATGCCGATGAAGGGCAGCACCTTGCCGATGGTCAGCTCCCAGGGCGACACCGGCGTGGCGATCAGCAGTTCCAGGTTGCCGTGCTCGCGCTCGCGCACCAGCGCCACGGCGGTGAACAGCACCATGGTCATGGTCAGAATCACCCCGAGCAGGCCGGGCACGGTGTTCAGCGGCGCCAGGCGTTCCGGGTTGTAGAAGTTCACCACCTCCACGCCCTGGCGACTTTCCCAGCCGGGCAGCGGGTAGGCGGCCAGCTGGCGCGCCGAGGCCTGCACGCTCTGGTCGGAGCCATCCACCACCAGCTGCAGCGGCGGGCGGTCCTGGCGCTGCAGGCGCGCCTCGAAGTCGCGCGGCACCACCAGGGCGGCGCTGATCTTGCCCTGGCGCAGCAACTGATCGATCTGCTGCGGGTCGTGCAGGTGGTACTGGATGTCGATCACCTGGCTGGAAACGATTTCCGCCACCGCCTCGCGCGATTGCGCGGTGTTCGCCTGGTCCAGCACGGCGGCCTCGATGCCGCGCACGTCCATGTTGATGGCGTAGCCGAACAGCACCAGCTCCAGCAGCGGAATGCCGGCGATCATGGCGAAGGTCAGCTTGTCGCGGCGCAGCTGGCGCAGTTCCTTGAGCACGATGGCGCCGAGGCGACGCAGGTTCATGTCCGCGCCTGCAGCGGCTTGCGGGTGACGGCGACGAACACGTCTTCCAGGTTGGCCTCGCCGTCGCGCAGCTGCGCGTCGATGCCGGCGCGGCGCAGGCTGGCGGCGATGTCGTCACGGGCACCGTTGGCGGCGCAGAGTACGCGCAGGGTGGCGCCGATCTGCGCCATCGCCAGCACCTCGGGGTGCCCCTGCAGGGCGCGCTGGGCTTCGCGCGGCTGGGCGTAGTCGACCAGCAGCGGGTGGCCGGGCAGGGCGTCCATCAGTTCGCGCGGGCTGCCATCGGCCACCAGGCGACCGGCGTCGAGAATCCCCAGGCGGGTACAGCGCTCGGCCTCGTCCATATAGTGGGTGGACACCAGCAGGGTGGTGCCCTGCTCGGCCAGCTCGAACAGCGAATCCCAGAATTCGCGGCGCGACTGCGGGTCGACGGCGCTGGTCGGCTCGTCGAGCAGCAGCAGGTCAGGCTTGTGCAACACCGCGCCGGCCAGGGCCAGGCGCTGCTTCTGCCCACCGCTGAGGGTGCCGGCCATCTGCGTGCGACGGTCGGCGAGCCAGTAGCGCTCCAGCAGTTCGTCGATGCGCTGGCGCGTGCCGCGCCGGCCGATGCCCTGCACGGCGGCGAGGAACTCCAGGTTTTCCTGCACCGTGAGGTCTTCGTACAGCGAGAACTTCTGCGTCATGTAGCCGATGCGCCGCTTCAGCGCTTCGGCATCACGCGGGATCTGGTAGCCGAGCACTTCCACCTCGCCCGCGCTGGGCAGCAGCAGGCCGCAGAGCATGCGGATGGTGGTGGACTTGCCGCAGCCGTTGGGGCCGAGGAAGCCGAACACTTCGGCGCGCGCCACCGACAGGTCGAGGCCGTCCACCGCGTTGAGCTGGCCGAAGCGCTTGCTCAGGCCGCGGGCGCGGATCACCAGGTCAGGGTCGTGCATCGCCGCGCTCCGCACGCAGGGGCAGGCCGGCCGGCAGCTGGCGTGCGGCTTCGCCCTGCAGTACCAGCTCGGCGCGGTACATCAGGCGGCTGGCGTCATCGCCGGTCAGCGCGTAGTAGGGGGTGAAGGCGGCCTCGCTGCGGATGCTGCGCACGCGGGCCTGGAACGGCTGCTCGACGCCTTCGACGAACACGCGCATGAGGTCGCCGACGCTGACCTGCGCCCTGATGCTGGCCGGGATAAACACCCGTGCATAGGGCTGCTCACCGACCAGCAGGCTGACCAGCTCGGCACCGGCCGGCGGTTGGTCGCCGACCTTGAAGGGCAGGGCGTCGACCAGTCCGGAGCGGGGCGCGCGCAGGCTGAGGTGCTCGCGGCCGACTTGCAGCTGGGCCAGGTTGCCGCGGGCGGCCTCCAGGGCGGCGGCGGCCTGTTCCAGCTGCTCCGGGCGGGTGCCGTTGGTCAGCTCGCGCAGCTGCGCCTCGGCGCTGCGGGTGGCGGCGCTGGCCTGATCGCGGGCGGCGCGGGCGCGGTCCAGTTCGGCGATGGCCACCTGCTTACGCTGGTACAGCTCGGCGATGCGGCTGAAGCTGCGCTCAGCATCGGTCAGCTCGGCACGGTTGCGCGCCAGGTCGGCACGCGCCGCGTCGATGGTTTCGCTGCGCGCGCCATTGCTCAGCTCGGCCAGGTGCGCGGCGGCCTGTTCCACCTCCGCGCGGGCCTGGGCGATGCGTGCGTCCTGGCGACGCGGATCGAGCTCCAGCAGCAGCTGGCCGGCCTCGACCCGCTCGCCTTCGGCCACGGCGATCCGCAGCAGGACCTCAGAGGCTTCGGCGGGCAGGCTGACACGGTCCCATTCCAGGGTGCCGAGCAGCGGCTTGTCGGCATCAGTGCAACCCGTCAGGGCGCCGAGCATCAGGGCGGACAGCAACAGGCGGCGCATCTCAGGGCTCCATCCCGCCCTTGAGCAGGGCCAGGGTGTGGGTGATCAGCGCGTCGTCGCCGATCTCCGGGTTGGCGAACACGCCACGCCAGATCGGCGCGGCGGCGTAGGGCAGCAGGGTCAGGCCGATCAGCGAGACCACCAGCAGGCGCGGGTCGAGTCCGGGGTTGAGGGCGCCTCGGGCCTGGGCGGCGGCGAACTTCTGCGCCAGCAGCAACGGCACCATGGGCGCGACGCGGTGCATCAGGCGCTCGCGCAGCACGCCGCCCTCGCAGAGGATTTCGCGTACCCAGAGTTGGGACAGCCACGGCTGCTCGGTGACGTTGCGCACCATGTCGCGGATAAAGGCTTCGACCAGCGCGAGCGGATCGTCGCCGGCCTGCTGCAGCTGTGCGGCCGCGCGCGCGACCAGGGGCAGGAAACGCTCCTCGACCATGGCCTCGACCAGCCGCTCCTTGCTGCCGAAGTAATAGTTGAGCAAGGCCGGGGTCACCCCGGCGCGCTCGGCGATGGCGCGCAGGCGGGTGGCCTGGATGCCCTGCTGGGCGAACAGGTCTGTGGCGATGCTGAGCAGCTGCTCGCGCTGCACCGTGGCAGCGGCAGTCGGGCGCCCGGGGGCGCGTGGAGTCTTGGCGGGTTTGTTCATGGGTTAATAATTAAGCGTGTAATTAATTTATGGCAACCGCCGTTCGTCTTTCCATACTCTGGACGAATACTGTTAGCTGGCTAATAATTAGCTCTGATGGTTTAGCTGCTCGGGGCGTGGGCGGCTACCTTGATTGCCAATGCCTCCATCGGTAGCAGACCCGTGCGTGATTCCCTGTCGGCCTTCCTGACCCCCAGCCTTGCGGCGCTGCAGTTCGCCGGCAAGACCCTGCTCAGCGGTGGCCTGGCGCTGTGGTGCGCCTTCCGCTTCGACCTCGACCAGCCGCAATGGGCGCTGATGACAGCCTTCATCGTGGCCCAGCCGCTGGCGGGCATGGTGGTGCAGAAGGGGTTGGCGCGGCTGCTCGGGACGCTGGTCGGTACGGCGCTGTCGGTACTGTTCATGGGCCTGTTCGCGCAGGCGCCCTGGCTTTTCCTGCTGGTGATGGCGCTGTGGCTGGGTCTGTGCACGGCTGCCTCGACCCTGTTGCGCAGCGCCTGGGCCTACGCCTTCGTGCTGGCGGGCTACACGGTGGCGATCATCTGCCTGCCGATCATCGGCAAACCGCTGCTGGTGTTCGACGAGGCGGTGGCGCGATGCACCGAGATCTGCCTCGGCATCCTCTGCTCCATGGCGGTCAGCGCCGTGCTCTGGCCGCAGCGGGTCGAGCAGGTGGTGGTGCAGCAGGCACGCGCCGCCTGGCAGGGCGGGGTGCAGGCGGCCTCCGCCGCGCTGCAGGGGCGGGCGGCGGGGCGCCAGGGGCTGCTGGAGACGCTCGGGCGCATCGTCGCGGTGGATGCCCAGCGCGAGCACGCCTGGTTCGAGGGCCAGCTCGGCCGTCAGCGCGCCCGTGGCCTGCGAGTGCTGACCCGCGAGCTGCTTGGCCTGCTGCGCCTGGCTCGTGGCGTGGCACGGCAGTGGCAGCAACTGGACGAAGCCGACATGCACGCGCTGGGACCCTGGCTGGACGAGGTGCAGGCGCTGCTGGCCGAGCCGGACGGGGCGCGCCAGGAGGCGCTCTACCGGCGTCTGCTGGAACAGTCGCAGGCGCCCGAACAGGCTCTGGCGCGGCAGTACTGCCTGGGGCGGCTGGCCCTGGTGGTGCGCCAGTTGGGCTACGCGCAGGTGGCGCTGGCGTCGATCCAGCGTGGCGAGGCACCGCAGGACGCGCCGCCGCCGCTGTCCTGGCACCGCGACCTGCAGACGGCGGCCGTCTACGGCCTGCGCAGCTGCCTGACGCTGTTGGTGCTGTCGGCTTTCTGGCTGGCCACCGGCTGGCCGGCCGCCAGCGGCGCGCTGCTGCTGGCGTCGGTGGTGTGCAGCCTGTTTGCCAGCCGCGAGAACGCCGACCTGATCGGCATGGCCTTTCTGCGCGGCATCTTCTACGCCCTGCCGGTGGCCTTCGTGGTCGGCCAGTTGCTGCTGCCGCAATGGAATGGTTTTCCGCTGCTCTGCCTGGCGCTGGGTGTGCCGCTGCTGTTCGGCCTGCTGGCGATGGCGCGACCGGCGCTGGCGGGCGCTGCCACCTCGTTCTGCCTGCACTTCATCGTGCTCTGTGCGCCGCGCAATGACATGGTCTACGACGTCGCCTTCTTCCTCAACGAGGCCCTGGCCATGCTGATCGGCGTCGGTTGCGCGGTGCTGGCGCTGCGCCTGATCGTGCTGCGCAATCCACTGTGGCATGGCCGGCGCCTGCTGCGGGCGACCCTCGACGACCTGGCGCGCCTGTGTTCGCGCAGCCTCGAGGGGGCGGAGAACTGGTTCGGCGGGCGCATGGCCGACCGCCTGCTGCAGCTGGCGCGCCATTATCCGCAGCTGCCGCAGGGTGGCCGCAGCCGCTGGGACGACGGTATCGACGGCCTCGATCTGGGCGATGAACTGCTGCACCTGCGGGCCTGCCTGGCGGCGGCGCAGAGTGCACCGCGCCAGGCCGAGCAGCGCTTCTTCGAGCAGGTGCAGGATCTGCTGCGCCAGGGCCCGGTGGCGGGTGGCGGCGAGCAGCTGCAACCGCCGGTCGAGGCCCTGGTGCGGGCCCTGCGTGATCAGCCTGCGGCCATCGAACTACGCCTGGCCGAGGCGGCATTGTTGCAACTGACCCATAGCTGGCGCCACTGGTGCGACCGCCAAGGAGACCCCCATGGAATTGCGTGAATGGGCGCTGGGTGGCGTGCTGCTCAGCCCCATGCTGCTGTACGCGCTGCTGGCGCTGCTGCTGACCGGCGTGCTGCGCCTGGGCCTGCAGCGCGCCGGCCTGGCGCGCTGGATCTGGCACGAAGCGCTGTTCGATTGTGCCCTGTATGTCTGTGTGCTGGCCGGGTTGCTGGCGCTGTTCGCTACCTGGTGAGGAGCCTGAAATGCAAAGCATCCCCCGTATTGTCGTGACCCTCGCCGTGGTCCTGCTGGCCCTGCTGGCCGGCTGGTGGCTGTGGCACTTCTACATGATCGCGCCCTGGACTCGCGACGCGCGGGTGCGCGCCGATGTGGTCACCATCGCCCCGGACGTGTCCGGCTGGGTGGTCGAGCTGAAAGTGCGCGACAACCAGCAGGTAAAGGCTGGCGACCTGCTCATGAGCATCGACCGCGAGCGCTACCAGGCGGCGCTGGACAAGGCCCGGGCGCTCGCCGAAACGCGCCGCCAGCAGCTCAATCTGCGCCAGCACGAGGCCTCGCGCCGTGTCCACCTGGGGCCGCAGGCGATCAGTGCCGAGCTGCGCGAAAACGCGCAGATCAACGCCGAGATCGCCCGCGCCGAGTTCCAGCAGGCCGAGGCCGAGGTCAAGCTGGCCGAGCTCAACCTCGCGCGCAGCGAGGTGCGCGCGCCGCGCGCGGGGCAGATCACCAACCTGCACCTGGCCCAGGGCAATTACGTGCAGGCCGGCCAGGCGGTGATGGCGCTGGTAGCGGATGATTCCTTCTACGTGCAGGCCTACTTCGAGGAAACCAAGCTGCCCGGCATCCGCGTAGGCGCGCCGGCCGAGGTGATCCTGATGAGCGGCGGCGAGCCGCTGCAGGGCAAGGTGCAGAGCATCAGCCGCGGCATCACCGACCGCAACGCCGCCGCGGACGCGCAGCTGCTGGCCGATGTCGAGCCGACCTTCAACTGGGTGCGCCTGGCCCAGCGCATTCCGGTACGCATCGAGCTGGACGAGCTGCCCAAGGAGCTGTTGCTGAGTGCGGGGATGACGGCGAGCGTGAGGGTTATGGAACAGGATTAAGAGGGTTGGCAGCGGCTTCGGGCGCATGCCCTAGCTTTTTTTGCGATGGATCAGGCAGGCAGCGAAGTAGGCCAGAAAGATGCCGATGGCGGCTTGTATAGCCCATTTTATGTAGCCCATTTGCATGAACTGCTGATACTCGGCGCTTTTGACGAACGTCCCCACTGCCTCGTAAGCGTCGTCACTGAGGGGGCTTCTGCTTGTGATAACAGAGTGCTTCTCAACGGCTTGCTCATAGAGATTGAGCATCTGCTTTTTGTAGAGCTCATCGATCGCTGCAGATGAGACGGAATTGATGAGATACAGCGCGACGAGAAGCGCAGTGGTTGCCAGCTTACGAACACTCGGTTTCCAGAATTCCATTTCCAGCGATCTCTACAGTTCTAGGTATGAAAAAAGCCAGCCGGGCTGGGTGCCCGGCTGGCTTTCAGATCGAGCCTCAGCCAACCGTGACCATCGGCATCTCCGGCATATTCAGCGTCTGCTCTGCGCGCGGCGCCAGCACTTCGGCCTCGCCGTCGACCACCTGCTCCTGGTTCTGGTTGAACACGCGGGTGGCCAGGCGTACGCGGCCCTTGGGCAGTTTCTCCAGCACTTCCAGTTGCACGGTCAGGGTGTCACCGAGTTTCACCGGACGGGTGAACTTGAGCTGCTGGCCGAGGTAGATGGTGCCCGGGCCGGGCAGGCGGCAGGCGATGGCCGCGCTGATCAGGGCGCCGCTGAACATGCCGTGGGCGATGCGCTCCTTGAACATCGTCTCGGCAGCGAAGGCGGCATCCAGGTGCACCGGGTTGTTGTCGCCGGAGACGGCGGCGAACAGCTGGATGTCGCGTTCCTCGACGGTCCTTTCCAGGCTGGCCTGCTGGCCGACTTCAAGGTTGTCGTAGGGGATGTTGGTGACCAGGGTCATACGGGTTCCTCGATGGGGTGGGTGCACGCGCGGCTGCGGGCCAGGGCCCGGTCCAGCCAGTCGCGCAGGTAGGTGGTGACTTCGTCGCGGTTGCTCTCGTTGAGCAGCTCGTGGCGCGCCTCGGGATAGATCTTCAGCTCCACGTTGTGCAGACCGGCAGTGCGCAGGGCGCCGGCCAGGTCGCCGAGGCGCTTGCCCTGGCTGACCGGGTCGTGGTCGCCGCCGATCACCAGCAGCGGCAGATCGGCGTCGATCTGTGCCAGGTTCTCCACCGGGGTGATCTGTTGCAGGCCGCCCATCAGGTCGCACCACAGCTGGGTGGTACAGACGAAGCCGCACAGCGGGTCGGTCACGTACTTGTCCACTTCCGCCGGGTCGCGACTGAGCCAGTCGAAGCCGGTGCGGTTGGGCTTGAAGGCCTTGTTGAACGAGCCGAAGGACAGGAAGTCGATCAGCCGGCTGCGTCCGGTCGGGCCCAGGCGCCAGCGCTCGAAACGGGTGATCAGGCTGGCGGCCTGGTAGACCGGCAGTGGCTGGTAGTTCGAGCCGGACAGGATGGCGCCCTGCAGGCTGCAGCTGTGCTGCATCAGGTAGGCCATGCCGATGTAGCTGCCCATGCTGTGGCCGAGGAGGAAGATCGGCGCCTGCGGGTGCTGTTTGCGAATGTGGTGATTGAGCGTGGCCAGGTCACCGACCACCTTGTTCCAGCCGTCCGCGTCGGCGTAGTGGCCGAGCATGCCCTGGTCCGCCGTGCGGCCGTGACCGCGCTGATCCATGGCGTACACACCATAGCCGGCGGCGGTGAACACCTCGGCCAGGCGCGCATAGCGCTCGGCATGTTCGGCCATGCCGTGGGCAATCATCAGCAGCGCCTTGGGCGGTGTCTCGGTCGGCCAGTGGAGTACGCGCAGGGCGGTGCCGTCACTGGCGCCGATCCGGAAGTCTTGTGGGTGCATGGCGATCCTTGTGCCCGGTTATTGGCGGCATTGTGCATGGCCGGGGCACCTGCGCAAAGGGCCGCTAGCGCCACTCGCTGTGGCGTTTGAGGATGCGCAGGTACTCGCCGCTGGCGTGCAGCTCGCGCAGGCCGCGCTCGAAGATCGCGGCCCAGTCCGGTTGGCCGGCTTGCGGGGCGCTGAAGCCGACCACCAGCGGGATGCGTTCCAGCGCCGGCTCCTGCCAGATCAGCTGGCCGCGCAGCTCGCTGTCGCCGGTCATCAGGTGCTCGCCGACCAGGCGCTCCAGCAACACCAGGTCGAAGCGTCGGGCGGCCAGCTTGCGCAGGTTGCTGATGTCGTCCACCGCTTCCTCGGTGACGATGCCGGAGCCGAGGATGCGCGGCGGGTAGCCGTAGCCGCGCACGATGCCCACCCGCCGGCCGTGCAGTTCGCTCAGGTCGGTGAAGTGCACGGGCGTGTCGCGCCGCACGAAGAACCCGAGCTGGCTGTAGAACAGCGGCGTGAGGCGTGCAGCCGCTCTTCCCGGATTTCCTGGGGCCACAGCGCCAGTGCCCCCTGGTAGCGGCCGGAACGCAGCTCGGCGCGCACCCGCGCCCAGGGCATGAAGTCGATGCTCGGGGTGTAGCCCTGGGTGGCGAAGGCGCTGCGGGTCAGTTCGACGATGCTGCCGCCGGCCGCCTGGGTCTGCGAGCTGTAGGGAGGGTATTCCAGGGTAGCCAGGCGCGGTTCGGCCGCCAGCGGCAGGCAGAGCAGGGCAAGGGTGGCGAGCAGCAGGGGGCGATACATGGTGGGTGCCAGACAGGGGGCGCCTTCTAGCTATAGACCAGTGCGCGGGGAATCGCTGAAAAGCATGGTAAAGATTCACGTGGTCAATGAGCGCCATCGGGGGATATGCCGGCGCGGATGGAGCTGTTAAGTTCCTGATCAGCCCGGCCGCGACCCAGGTGGCTGGCCCGCATCTTCAGGTCTAGGGGAATAACAACAATGCAACCTGATTTCTGGGACGACAAACGCCCTGCCGGTGTCGCCAACCAGCTCGACTTCGCTTCCTATCGTTCGGTGGTCGAGGTCTTCGAACGGTCCTGCAAGAAATTCGCTGATCGCCCGGCGTTCAGCAACCTCGGGGTAACCCTCAGCTACGCCGAGCTGGAGCGCCATTCCGCGGCCTTCGCCGCCTGGCTGCAGAAGAACACCGACCTCAAGCCGGGCGACCGCATCGCCGTGCAGATGCCCAACGTGCTGCAGTACCCGATCGCCGTGTTCGGCGCCATGCGTGCCGGGCTGATCGTGGTCAACACCAACCCGCTGTACACCGTGCGCGAGATGCGCCACCAGTTCAACGACGCCGGTGTGCGTGCCCTGGTCTACCTCAATACCTTCGGCAAGTCGGTGCAGGAAGTGCTGCCCGATACCCAGATCGAGTACCTGATCGAGGCGCGCCTGGGCGACATGCTGCCGAGCCTCAAGGGCTGGCTGGTGAACACCCTGGTCAAGCACGTGAAGAAGATGGTGCCGGATTACCAGCTGCCGCAGGCCATCTCCTTCAAGCAGGTGCTGCGCGAAGGCAAGGGCCATGCCTTCCAGCCGGCCAAGCAGGGGCTGGACGATATCGCCGTGCTGCAATACACCGGCGGCACCACCGGGGTGGCCAAGGGGGCCATGCTCACCCACGGCAACCTGGTGGCTAACATGCTGCAGGTGCACAACTGCCTGCAGCAGGCGGGTGACGACGGCCAGCCGCTGATGCGTGAAGGCGGCGAGATCATGATCGCGCCGCTGCCGCTCTACCATATCTATGCCTTCACCGCGAACTGCATGTGCATGATGGTCAGCGGCAACCACAACGTGCTGATCACCAACCCGCGCGACATCCCCGGCTTCGTCAAGGAACTGGGCAAGTGGCAGTTCTCCGCGCTGCTGGGGCTGAACACCCTGTTCGTCGCGCTGATGGACCACCCGGACTTCAAGAACCTCGATTTCTCCCGTCTCAAGCTGACCAACTCCGGCGGTACCGCGCTGGTCAAGGCCACCGCCGAGCGCTGGCAGCAGATGACCGGCTGCACCATCGTCGAGGGCTACGGCCTCACCGAGACCTCGCCGGTGGCCACCACCAACTGCTACGGCAAGCTGGCGCGCCTGGGCTCGGTGGGCATTCCGGTGGCTGGCACTACGCTCAAGGTGATCGACGACAACGGCGTCGAGCAGCCGCTGGGCGAGCGTGGCGAGCTGTGCATCAAGGGCCCGCAGGTGATGAAGGGCTACTGGCAGCGTCCCGAGGCGACCGCCGAGGTGCTGGACGAGGAGGGCTGGTTCAAGACCGGCGACATCGCCGTGATCGACCCAGATGGCCATGTGCGCATCGTCGACCGCAAGAAGGACATGATCATCGTCTCCGGCTTCAACGTGTATCCGAACGAGATCGAGGACGTGGTCATGGCCCACCCGAAGGTGGCCAGCTGCGCGGCCATCGGCGTACCGGACGAGAGGTCCGGCGAGGCGGTCAAGCTGTTCGTGGTGGCCCGCGAGGGCGGCGTCACCGTCGAGGAGATCAAGGCCTACTGCAAGGAGAACTTCACCGGCTACAAGGTGCCCAAGCACATCGTGCTGAAGGATGCCCTGCCGATGACGCCGGTCGGCAAGATTCTCCGTCGCGAGTTGCGCGACATCGCCTGAGGCCCCGTCCTCAAGCGGTTCCCATCTGCTCCATCAGGAAATGACCGATCGAATATGATCGGTCATTTTTCTGACCGCCGGGGCCATGTTTGGTGCTAGGCGCTCCCCGGCAAAGCTGCTACTCTCGGCACGCTTTGCGCCAGTCCCCACCTCGCGTCAAGGTCAATCATCACAACAAACAACCGCCATTACGCGCGGTGTAGACAAGCTGTTGCTCAGGAGTAGGCTTCCATGACCGATAACTTCTGGAAGGACAAATATCCTGTCGGAATCGCTGCCGAAATCGATGCCGACCAGTACCCCAATATCCAGGCCGTACTGAAAGAGTCCTGCCAACGTTTTGCCGATAAGCCTGCTTTCAGCAACATGGGCAAGACCCTGACCTACGGCGAGCTGTACGAGCTCTCCGGCGTCTTCGCCGCCTACCTGCAGAACCATACCGACCTCAAGGCCGGCGATCGCATCGCCGTGCAGTTGCCCAACGTCCTGCAATACCCCGTCGTGGTATTCGGTGCCCTGCGCGCCGGCATGATCGTGGTCAACACCAACCCGCTGTACACCGCTCGGGAGATGGAACACCAGTTCAACGACTCCGGTGCCAAGGCGCTGGTGTGCCTGGCCAACATGGCTCACCTGGCCGAGGAAGTGCTGCCCAAGACCGGCATCAAGCACGTCATCGTCACCGAAGTGGGTGACCTGCTGCCGCCGCTCAAGCGCCTGCTGGTCAACACCGTGGTCAAGCACGTGAAGAAGATGGTCCCGGCCTTCAACCTGCCGCAGGCCGTCAAGCTGACCAAGGCCCTGGCCCTGGGCCGTGGCAAGCCGGTCAGCGAAGCCAGCCCGAGCAATGGCGACATCGCCGTGCTGCAGTACACCGGCGGCACCACCGGCGTTGCCAAGGGCGCCATGCTGACCCACCGCAACCTGGTGGCCAACATGTTGCAGTCCAAGGCGCTGATGGGCTCCAACCTCGGTGAAGGCTGCGAGACCGTGATCTGTCCGCTGCCGCTCTATCACATCTACGCCTTCACCTTCCATTGCATGGCGATGATGCTGACCGGCAACCACAACATCCTCATCACCAACCCGCGCGACCTGCCGGGCACCGTGAAGGAACTGGGCAAGTGGAAGTTCACCGCCTTCGTCGGTCTCAACACCCTGTTCGTCGCCCTGTGCAACAACGAGGACTTCCGCCGTCTGGACCTGTCCAGCCTGAAGCTGACCCTGTCCGGTGGCATGGCTCTGCAACTGGCCACCGCCGAGCGCTGGAAGGAAGTCACTGGCTGCTCCATCTGTGAAGGTTACGGCATGACCGAAACCAGCCCGGTGGTGTCGGTCAACCCGTACCAGAACATCCAGGTTGGCACCATCGGCATTCCGGTGCCTTCTACCCTGTGCAAGGTCATCGATGACGAAGGCAACGATCTCGCCATGGGCGAGCGTGGCGAGCTGTGCGTCAAGGGTCCGCAGGTGATGAAGGGCTACTGGCAGCGCCAGGACGCCACCGACGAGATGCTCGATGCCAACGGCTGGCTGAAGACCGGCGACATCGCGGTGATCCAGGACGACGGCTACATGCGCATCGTCGACCGCAAGAAGGACATGATCCTGGTGTCCGGCTTCAACGTGTACCCGAACGAGCTGGAAGACGTGCTCGCCACCCTGCCGGGCGTGCTGCAGTGCGCCGCCATCGGCGTGCCGGACGAGAAGTCGGGCGAGGCGATCAAGGTCTTCATCGTGGTGCGCCCGGGCGAGAGCCTGACCAAGGAGCAGGTGATGGAGCACATGCGCTCCAACGTCACCGGCTACAAGGTGCCGCGTTTCGTCGAGTTCCGCGACAGCCTGCCGACCACCAACGTCGGCAAGATCCTGCGCCGCGAGCTGCGCGACCAGGAGCTGAAGAAGCTGGCCGCCACGGCCTGATCTTCTCCGCTATGAAAAAGCCCCGCCTAGGCGGGGCTTTTTCGTTTCTGCGGTTCTCTTATTCGGGCAGTAGCGCCTGGCGCAAGGCCTCGGGCAGGGCGGTCGGCTGCTTGCTCTCGGGGCAGATGCACACCTGGGTCATCGAGGCGCGGAAGGTCACCTCGCCCGAGGCCTGGCGGCCTTCCACGACGAAGCCGAACGAGGTGGTGCCGGGCGCTTCGCTACCTACCTCGATACTGATCACCTCGTCCCAGGTCATGGGCGAGAGGAATTCGATCGACAGCGCTCGCGCCGGCGGCAGGATGCCCATGGCGAAGACCTTGCGCAGGCCCTCGCCGTCGAGGCGATCAGAGAGAAAGTCGTGGATCGCCTCGATGACGAAGTAGGCGATGCGCGGCGTGTAGACGATCCCAGCGGGGTCGCAGTCGCCAAACAGAATGGTGCGGGTGGTAATGAAGGGCATGACGGCGCGCGCCTGGCTGAATCGCTGGGGGAGTGCGCCGATCATAACCCGACTGCCGATGGGGTGATCCGGCGGTCCGGCGCACGACAATGGCTCGCGCGCCGGGGCCTCTTACAGTCTGAGCTTGCGAATCGCCTTGCCCAGCTCTTCGGCCAGCCCCACCAGCTCACCGCTGGTGCTGGCCGAGGCCAGGGTCTGCTGCACGGTCTGCTCGGTGACGTCGCGGATGCCCACCACCGAGCGGGTCATCTCCTCGGCGACCTGGCTCTGCTGCTCGGCGGCCACGGCGATCTGCGTGTTGCTCTCGCGCATCAGCGCCACGGCGCGGGCGATATCGCCCAGGGCCGCGCCGGCGGCATTGGCCTCCTGCACGCAGTGGTCGGCCTTGATCGAGCTTTCCTGCATGAACTCCACGGCATCGCGGCTGGCCGCCTGCAGGGTGCCGATCATGCGGGTGATCTCGTCGGTGGAGTCCTGCACGCGCTTGGCCAGGTTGCGTACCTCGTCGGCCACCACGGCGAAGCCGCGGCCCATTTCACCGGCACGCGCCGCTTCGATGGCGGCGTTGAGCGCCAGCAGGTTGGTCTGTTCTGCAATGCCGTGGATGGTCTCGACCATGCCGCCGATGGTGCGGCTGTCGTCGGCCAGCTTCTGGATCATCTCGGCCGTCTGCTGCACGCCTTGCGACAGGTTGGCGATGGCCGAACCGGCGCGTGCCACCACCTGCTGGCCGACGCCGCTGAGGCGATCCGCCTCGGTGGACTGGTCGCGGGTATCGGCGGCGTGCTGGGCGATATGGTGCACGGTGGTGGACATTTCGTTGATCGCGGTGGCGGCCTGGTCGGTCTCGCTCTGCTGGCCGAGCATGCCGCTGCGTACCTGCTCCATGCTGCTGGCCAGGCGCCTTGCGCCTTCGTCGAGGCTGGCGGCGGCCTGGGCCACGGTGCCGACCACGCGCTGGTAGCCGGCCTGCATGGCGTTGAAGGCATTGGCCATCTGGCCCACCTCGTCGCCGCTGTTCAGTTCGGCGCGGGCGGACAGGTCGCCGCTGCGCTCCACGTGCAGCATCACGTCTTTCAACTGGTTCAGGTGGCTGAGGATGAAATGGATCAGCAGTTGCGAGGCCGCCAGCAGGAGCAGCATCAGCACGAAGACGCTAACCGCATAGGCACCGGCCCGGTCCTCGAACACCTGCCACAGGCTCGGCGCCTGCGCGGTCACTGCCACGCGCTGGCCGGCGACTTCCTGGACCCAGGCGCCGATCACCGGCGAGTCGCCCCACAGCGCGTCGTGTTCCAGCTCCGTCCAGCCGCGGGCAGACGACGACAAGCCCAGCGGCGGCTGGCCGCTGGCGGGGAAGGGCAGTAGTTGCGCGTCACGCGGCAGCGGCACGTCCGCCGGCCAGGCGTCCAGCAGTTGCGCGCGTGCCTGGGCAGCCTCGCGCGCGGCGTCGGCGCGACCGGCCTGTTCCTGCTGCATGGCGAACAACACCAGCAACAGCGTGGTGAAGAAGGCCACCAGGTTGACGGCCCAGAACTTGTATTTCAGGGAGAGATCGCGAATCCACGCATCCATGGCGAACTTCTTCATCGACTGATGGGATGGCACAAGGCCGCTATCATGCATGCGGCATTTCGTCCCCGCTTGATCCGGGTCAAGAGAGCCGCCGCTGCTCTTTATAGCGGTTGAGATTAGGCGATCTTTAGCGCGCCGGACGCAACGCTACCAAGGTCACGCCGACCGTGGTGCACAGGGCCGCCAGCAGCATGGAGGCCGAACCCTGCTCGCCGAGCAGGAAGATCGCCACCGCCGCGCCGGTAATCGCCGTGACCGAGCCGATCTGGCTCAGGTATACCGCGCCGGCCACCTTCTGCAGCACGAAGTAGAGCGCATACATGCCGGCGAATAGCGCCACCTCGGCGGCCAGCCACCAGGCCCCCGCGGCCTGCTCCCAGGCCGGGCGCAGCTCCACGCCGAACAGCCCCAGCGGCAACAGCAGCAGGGCGCCGGCCAGCAGCATGCCGGGCGCCAGTTGCAGCGGGCGCGCGCCTTCCGGCCAGTGGCGTGAGCGGTAGACGTTGCCGATGGCCAGGAACACCGGCATCACCAGCGTCGCCAGTACCCAGAGCAGCGGGCTGTCGCCGCTGCCGAGTTTGCCCAGGGCGAGGATCAGGCTGCCCGCCAGGCCGATCAGGATGCCGAGCAGGCGCAGGCGCTGCAGACCCTCCATGCGCAGCGCCAGGGCCAGCACGTAGGTCAGCAGCGGCGGGAAGGCCAGGCACAGCGAGGCGAAGCCGGCGCCGACATGGGGAATGGCGCTGAACAGCAGGGCGTTGGGCAGGCTGATGCTGACCAGCCCGGAGATCAGGTAGTAGCGCAGGTAAGGGCGACGCAGGCTGGGCGCCTCACCGCGGGCAAGCGCTAGCAGGCAGAGCAGGCCACCGGCGCCGAGCAGGCTCCACAGCAGCAGGGCCACCGGTGGCCAACCGCTGGCGGCGGCGAGTTTGGCGACATTGCCGATCAGGCCGAGCAGACCGCCCACGGCCAGCAGCAGGAACAGGGAAAGCCAGGGGCGCGACATGGCTGTCTCCTCGGGTTAGGATGGCTGCATTCTTGATGATAAGTATCTTGATGGCAAGATAAATGGAGCCAGCCATGCATGACCGCGCGCAAACCGCCGCCGACCAGTGGCGCCAGCAGCGTCCCGACCTCGATCCCGCGCCCATGGCCCTGCTGGGGCGCCTGAGCGAGCTGAGCCAGCTGATCAGCCGCGATCACCTGCTGCCGTTTTGCACCACCCATGGCCTGCAACCGGGCGAGTTCGACCTGCTGGCCACCCTGCGCCGTGCCGGCGAGCCCTATGCGCTGATGCCCACCGCACTGTACGAGGCGGCGATGATCTCCTCCGGCGGCATGACCAGCCGCATCGACCGCCTGGAGAAGGCCGGGCTGATCGAGCGGCGCAAGCACCCGAGCGACCGGCGCGGCGTGCTGGTGGCGCTGACCGACGCCGGCTTCGCCCTGATCGACGGGATTCTGGTCGAACATGTGGCCAACATGCGCCGCCTGCTGATAGGGCTGGATGAAGCCGAGCAAACCCAGCTGTTCGACCTGCTCGGCAAGCTGCTCGCCGGCCTGCCGCCAGCCGGGCGCTGAGCCGCGCGGTTTCACGCCGGGTCGCGCAATCTGCGACAATCGCCGCCCGCCCTCGCCAGACCGCCGCGTTGCAATGACCGACTTCCACACCTTGCAGAAGAACCTCGACCAGGCCATGCAGGCCGACCGCCACCGCCTGCGCCGCCAGCTGCACGAACTGCAGAAGCAGACGCCGCAGGACGAGGCCAAGCTGGCGCAGTGGCTGGAGCGCTTCCAGGCGTCCGTGGCCAAGGTCGAGGCGCGCCGGCAGAGCATCCCGGCGATCCGCTACGACGACGCCCTGCCGATCGCCGCCAAGCGCGACGAGATCAAGAAGGCGCTGCAGGAGCACCAGGTGCTGGTGATCGCCGGCGAGACCGGCTCGGGCAAGACCACCCAGCTGCCGAAAATCTGCCTGGAGCTGGGCCGTGGCGTGTACGGCCTGATCGGCCACACCCAGCCACGCCGCCTGGCCGCGCGCAGCGTGGCGACCCGCGTGGCCGAGGAGATCGGCACGCCGCTGGGCGAGCTGGTCGGCTACCAGGTGCGCTTCGAGGACCATTCCGGCGACGCCAGCCTGATCAAGTTGATGACCGACGGCATCCTGCTGGCCGAAACCCAGCACGACCGCTTCCTGGAAAAGTACGACACCATCATCGTCGACGAGGCCCATGAGCGCTCGCTGAACATCGACTTCCTGCTCGGCTACCTGAAGACCCTGTTGCCGCGCCGCCCCGACCTCAAGCTGATCATCACCTCGGCAACCATCGACCTGGAGCGCTTCAGCAAGCACTTCGGCGGGGCCGGCCTTCCGGATGCGCCGATCATCGAAGTCTCCGGGCGTACCTATCCGGTGGACACCTGGTACCGCCCGCTGGCCGCCGAGGTGGACGAGGAGGGCGAGAGCCTGCTCGACGACCTGACCGTCGACCAAGGCATCCTCGCCGCGCTGGACGAGATCGCTGCCCATGAGCGCGCTGAGGGCAAGCGCCCGGGCGACGTGCTGGTGTTCCTCCCCGGCGAGCGCGAGATTCGCGAGGCCGCCGAGGTGCTGCGCAAAGCCAACCTGCGCCTGACCGAGGTGCTGCCGCTGTACGCGCGGCTGACCCCGGCCGAGCAGCAGAAGATCTTCGCGCCGATGGGCGCGCGCAAGATCGTGCTGGCCACCAACGTCGCGGAAACCTCGTTGACCGTGCCGGGCATCCGTTATGTGATCGACTCGGGTACGGCCAGGATCAGCCGCTACAGCTACCGCGCCAAGGTGCAGCGCCTGCCCATCGAGGCCATTTCCCAGGCCAGCGCCAACCAGCGTAAGGGGCGCTGCGGCCGGGTCGAACCGGGCATCTGCATCCGCCTGTACAGCGAGGAGGACTTCCTCGCCCGCCCCGAATTCACCGATCCGGAAATCCTGCGTACCAACCTGGCGGCGGTGATCCTGCAGATGCTGCACCTGCGCCTGGGCAGCATCGAAGACTTCCCCTTTATCGAGCCGCCAGATGGCAAGGCCATCAGCGACGGCTTCAACCTGCTGCAGGAACTCTCGGCGGTCAACCGCGAGGGCCAGCTCACGCCGCTGGGGCGCCAACTGGCGCGCCTGCCCATCGACCCGCGCCTGGGGCGCATGGTGCTGGAGGCGGCCAAGCTCGGCAGCCTGGACGAGATCCTCATCGTTGCTTCGGCGCTGTCGGTGCAGGACCCACGCGAGCGGCCGATGGATCGCCAGCAGGCCGCCGACCAGGCGCATGCGCAGTGGAAGGACGTGGATTCCGACTTCGCTGCGCTGATCAACCTGTGGCGTGGCTTCGAGGAGAAACGCCAGGAGCTGGGCAGCAATCCCCTGCGCAACTGGTGCAAGAAGAATTTCCTCAACTACCTGCGTCTGCGCGAATGGCGCGATGCGCACCGCCAGCTGGTGCTTATTGCCCGCGAGCTGCAGCTGTCGGCGAGCCAATCGGAGAGTAGGCGTGGGAGCGGCCTTGGCCGCGATGTAAATTCTCCGGCAGCTGATCGCAGCCAAGGCCGCTCTCACAAAAGCGCGCCGCAGCCCACCAGCGATACCAAGGTCAATGTCATCGTCCGCGAGCAGGCCGAGGCCAGCGAGGCGGCGCAGCGCGCCAAGAGCTACGCCGCGGTGCACAAGGCGATCCTGTCCGGCCTGCTCAGCCAGATCGGCCAGAAGAGCGAGGACGGCGACTACCTCGGCGCGCGCCAGCGGCGCTTCTGGATTCACCCCTCGTCGGTGATCGGGCGCAAGAAGCCGGCCTGGGTGATGACCGCCGAACTGGTGGAAACCACCAAGCTGTTCGCCCGCATGGTCGCCAAGATCGAGCCGGACTGGATCGAGCCGCTGGCCGGCCACCTGATCAAGAAGAACCACTTCGAGCCGCACTGGGAGAAGCGCCGTGGCCAGGTGGTGGCCTTTGAGCAGGTCACCCTGTACGGGCTGATCGTGGTCGGTCGCCGCCCGGTGCATTTCGGCCCGGTCGATCCGGTCGCCTCGCGCGAGCTGTTCATCCGTGAAGGCCTGGTGCGCGGCGAGATCAACAGCCGCGCCAGGTGCCTTACGGCCAACCGCGAGCTGCTGGAGCGCCTCGACGAGCTGGAAGCCAAGGCCCGCCGCCGCGACATCCTGGCCGACGAGGAAACCCTCTACGCCTACTACGAGGCGCGCATCCCGGCGGAGATCCACCAGGCCGCGACCTTCGAGCACTGGTACAAGAGCGAGGGCGCGAAGCACCCGCAGCTGCTGATCATGCGCGAGGAAGACGTGCTGGCGCGCGATGCCAAGGAGGTCACCGCCGCCCAGTACCCGGATATTCTCCAGCTCGGTGAGCTGCAACTGCCGCTGACCTACCACTTCGAGCCCAACCATCCGCGTGACGGCGTGACCCTGCGCGTGCCGGCGCCGCTGCTGCCGCAACTGCCGGCGGATCGCCTGGAGTGGCTGGTGCCGGGCCTGATCGAGGCCAAGGCCATCGCCCTGGTGCGCGGCCTGCCCAAGGCGCTGCGCAAGAACTTCGTGCCGGTGCCGGACTTCGTCGGCGCGGCCCTGTCGAAGATCGCCTTCGGCCAGGGCTCGCTGCCCGAGTCGCTCGGTCGCGAGCTGACCCGCATGACCGGTGCACGCGTGCCCGAAGAGGCCTGGGATGAGTCGGCGCAGCAGCTGGAACACCACCTGAAGATGAACATCGAGGTGGTCGATGCGCGCGGCAAGTTCCTTGGTGAAGGCCGCGACCTGGCCGAGCTGTGCGCGCGCTTCGCCGAAGCCAGCCAGGCCGCCTTGGCCATCCCGCAGCAGAAGCAGGAACAGAAGCCGGTCGAGGCCAAGGCCTTCGCCCAGGTCGCCGAGAAGACCCAGCAGAAGATCGCCGGCCTCTCCATGACCGTGTTCCCGGCCCTGGTGGAAGAGGGTGGGGTGGTCAAGGAAGGGCGCTTCCCGACCCAGGCCGAGGCCGACTTCCAGCACCGCCGCGCACTGCAGAAACTGTTGCTGCAACAACTGGCCGAACCGGCCAAGTACCTGCGCGGCAAGCTGCCGGGGCTTACCGAGCTGGGCCTGCTGTACCGCGAAATGGGCCGCCCCGAGGCGCTGGTCGAGGACATCCTGCTGGCCAGCCTCGATGCCTGCGTGCTCGACGGAGAAACGACCCTGCCGCGCGACGGAGCAGCGCTGGCCGCCCTGGCCGAGAAAAAGCGCGGCGACTGGACCGGCCACGCCGAGCGCATCGCCAGGCTGGTGCTGGACATCCTCAAGCTGACCCACGGCTTGCAGAAGCGCTTCAAGGGCAAGATCGACCTGGCCCAGGCCATGGCCCTCAACGACATCAAGCAGCAGCTGGCCAACCTGGTCTACCCCAGCTTCGTGCGCGAGACGCCCGGCGAGTGGCTGAAGGAGATCCCGCGCTACCTCAAGGCCATCGAACAGCGCCTGGACAAGGTCGGCAGCCAAGTGCAGCGCGACCGCGTGTGGACCGGCGAGCTGACGGCCGCCTGGCAGCAGTTCCAGGCGCGTGCCGCCAAGCATGCCCAGGAAGGCAAACGCGATCCCGAGCTGGTGCTGTATCGCTGGATGCTGGAGGAGTACCGGGTATCGCTGTTCGCTCAGCAACTGGGCACGAAAATGGCAGTATCCGACAAGCGCCTGGCCAAGCAGTGGAGTCAGGTAGAGGCTTGATGGCATTCTGAGCTCATGTCGGCGGCGCCACTGCCGACATAAGTGAGCCGCTGCAGTGCGGCATGCACTGGACAGGAGCGCCCAGGTGACCTTGATCCACAGGCTGACACGGACGCTGGACCCGTTGCACGGCTTGCCGAGCGCGACGCGCCAGGATTTTGCCTGCTGGTATCGCCAGATCAAGCTGCCACAGGTACGCCAGCTCGCCTTCCTGACCATGGCGCTGTACCTGGTCTACGCACTGATCGAGCAGAACGTGGCGCAGGATCAGCTCGGCCTGCGGCTGCTCGCGCATGGCCTGCTGGTGCCGCTGGCGCTGCTCGCCGTGGGCGTGCTGAGCTACTTCGAGGCCTGGCACCGCTGGATGCTGGCCATCCTCTGCGTGGCGTCGGTGGGCTCGGTGGCCGCCAACCTGGCGTTCAACTACGGCAAGCCGGATTTCGCCTACTTCGTACCGGAGATCTACCTCAACCTGATGTGGACCTTCACCGTGTCCGGCCTGACCTTGCGCCAGGCCACGCTGACCGCATCGGCCTCGACCCTGGTGCTGCTCCTGGTCACCCTGCCGGATGCCCTGCAACCGGGTGTGCAGCGCCTGCACTGCATCTGGGTGCTGGCATCGCTGTCGTTCGGCGCGTTGTGCGCCTTCATGCTCGAGAAAGCCTACAAGACCATGTTCCTGCACCAGAGCCGGCTGGCCCTGAGCGCCAGCCTCGACGGGCTTACCGGGCTGTGGAACCGCGCGCGCATCGACCAGCTGTTCGTCGAGGAGTTCGCCCGTGCGCGCCGGTACGGCACACCGTTCTCGGTGATCCTGCTGGATATCGACCACTTCAAGCACGTCAACGATGACCACGGCCACACGGTGGGCGACAGCGTGCTGCGCCAGTTCGCCGCGCTGCTGCGCGACAACGTGCGCAGTGTCGACAAGGTCGGCCGCCTGGGTGGCGAGGAGTTCCTCATCATCCTGCCGGAGATCGATGCATCCCAGGCCCAGGCCGCCGCGCGCACCCTGCAGGAGCGCATCCGCCAGTTCGACTTCGACACCGTGGTGCGCAAGACCGCCAGCTTCGGCGTTACCCATTACCACGGCGACGAGAACCCGCAGAGCATGCTCGACCGTGCCGACCGCGCGTTGTACCGGGCCAAGGCCAACGGCCGCGACCGCATCGAAGTGTTGTGAAGCGCTTTGTCACCCACCGGGGCTCGACCCTCGCCGGGCGTTCAGGCAAGGTGGCGCTCCCTCGCCATTCACCCAGGTAGACCATGTTCGAAATCCAGTCCATGAGCCCCGAGCTCTACCGCCAGCAGACCCGCCGCAGCACCTTCGTGGTCATCGCCATCTTCCTGGTGCTGGCCATGCTCTGCGCCACCGCCAGCACCCAGCTGTTCGGCGGTCCGCCCGGTGACAACTTCAAGTGGAACCTGCTCGGCGTACTCAGCGGCCTGGCCCTGACCGTGGCCGTGGTGCGCCAGCAGCTCTGGCATCGCCCGTTCATGGCCGCCGCCGCCTACGGCTGGGCGCTCAAGCGCAGCCTGATGCGTGTCACCAACGTCATGCACCACGTCAGGGCTGGCGTGGCCGCCGGTGACGAGACGGCCATGAAGCTGCTGCGCTTCTACCACTTGGGGGTGGCTCAGATGCACCAGCTCGATGGCAACAGCAGCGAGCTGAGCCAGATGACCCGCGAGATCGACGCGCACCGCGAGGCCATGGAGCAGCGCGGCCTGGACACCGAGCAGAAACGCCTCGACCTGGCCTGGCTGGAGGCGGTGAAGCGCCACAAAGCTTGAGTCGAGCGAGCTTTACCGGCGCAGGGGCTTTCTCTTAGAGTCGGCTGCAGTCACTTCGCGAGCACTTCGATGCCCCTTATGCGTTTGCTCCTGCGCCTCCTGATTGGCGCATCGCTGCTCGCTCCCGGCCTGGCCGGCGCCGCCTGCGTGGTATCGCTGCGCTGGGACAACGACCCGCCCTACAGCATGCAGCTGGCCGATGGCGCCATCGGCGGCATCTCCGTCGACAGCGCCCGCACTGTGCTGCATGAGCTGGGTTGTGAGGTCCATCTGGTTCGCCTGCCCTGGGCCAGGGCGCTGCGCGAACTGGAGCAAGGGCGCCTGGATGTGCTCACCGGTACTTTCCGCAAGCCCGAGCGCGAGGTCTATGCGTACTTTTCCGGTGTCATCGAAGAGCCCGCGCGCAACATCCTGTTCATGAGCCGGCAGGCGGCCGCGCGCTGGCCGGTCACCGAACTGCTGCAGCTGCGCGACACGCCATTCCGCCTGGGCGCACAGATCGATGTGTCCTACGGGCCCGGCTACCAGGTACTGCTCCAGGAGCCTGCCTTCCATGAGCGCATGGAGTTCAGCGCGAACCGCGCCAGCCTCTGGCGCATGCTGGGCAAGGGCCGCCTCGATGGTGTGATCGCCGACGAGCACACCGGCCAGCAGGAGCTGGTGGCGCTGGGCCTGAGCGAACTGATCCGGGCGACGCCGGTGGTGGTGTCCAGCGAGGGGGCGGAGGTCGCTTTCAGCAAGAAGAGCGTGTCTGCCGAGTTCGTCCAGCGCTATGCCGATGCCCTGCGCCGACAGATCGCCGAGGGCCACTATGCGCGTATTCGGGCGCGCTACCTGCAGCGCTGAGCGCGTCGCTAGCGGGCGATGTCCTTGATATAGAGCGCTTCCACCTTTTCCCGCGCCCAGGGCGTTTTGCGCAGGAACTTGAGGCTGGATTCGATGCTGGGGTCGTGGGTGAAGCAGCGGATGGCGATGAGCTGGCCGAGGCGCTCCCAGCCGTGTTTGTCGACCAGGGCCTGGAGGATGGCTTTCAGGGTCAGGCCATGGAGAGGGTCGTTGCTCATCGTTTTTTTGCTCAGGGCTGGCGGGGGAGTTGGAGCGGGGCACTGTAACTCCCCTCTCCCGTTTACGGGAGAGGGGCGGGGCGGCCCGCGTAGGGGAGAGGGGCTCTGGTTTCGTGCCGCTGCTGATTCTCGCGTTGCTTGATGCTTCAGTTCCGCCCTGCTGGGCGGGTTCCTTTTGGCAGTCGCCCCAAAAGGAACCAAAAGGGCTTGCCCCGCCATCCGGCCCTACGCTTTGCTCCGGGTTCGTTCACTCCATCGTCACTCCGAGGGTCGGCTTACAAGGGCCGTCCCTGGCCCTTTAAGCCTTTCGCCGCATCCATGCGGCTCACCCCTCTACGCAACGATTCCGCTCACCCTCCTGAAGGGGCGTTTGGAGCTGCCTGACAGTCATGTGTCTTCTCCAGCTCCCACGCTCTGCGTGGGAGCTAATCCCGTACGCTCCTCGTCACAGAGCTGCCGGCCCGTACAAAACAACGAATGGACGCGGGGCATGGGAACGATCAATGCGCGCAGCGCCAGTAAAAGCCATCAGGCAACTCGGAGCCCGAACCCCGTCAGGAGGCCGAGTGGAGGGGTTGCGCAGGGGGACGAGCCGCAGGTATGCGGCGAGAGGCTTAAAGGGCCAAGGATGGCCCTTGTAAGCCGGCCCCCGGAGCAGCACCGGAGCGAGGGAAGTCTGGCCGCAGGCCAGACCCGGATGCCGGGCGCGCTTTCTCTTTGGTTACTTTCTCTTTGCGCGCGCAAAGAGAAAGTGACTCGCCGTGCAGGGCGAAACCTGTAGCTTCAGCCGAGGAAAGTGTTGCGACCTAGAGCCTTCGCTTCGGATAAAGCGTGGTCTGTCCCCAATTGGTTCTGAGCGCGAGCCAAGAGTGCAATCAGAGGTGGAAATGGCCTGCAGCCTCCGGCTGGTAAAGCACTTTTCTGATGGCAATCCGGCAGGTCCGATCAGCAATACGCCAGTCGATGGCGTCCCCTTCCTGATAGCCGAGGATGGCAGCACCGATGTCGGAACACACGGAATGCTTCCCGGCGTTGGTGTCCGCGTCTTCCGGGTAGACCAAGGCCACTTCGAGCTCTTCTTCGTCCAGCTGCAGCAAGGCCCTGGAGTTCATCGTAACGACATTGCGCGCCACCTGCTGCGGCTTGACGACAATGGCCCGTTCAAGCTCGTGTTCGAGCTCAACAACGGCCGGGCCCTGCTCGAGTGCGATCAGGCTCTCGAGCCTGGATTTGTCGATTTCAGTGATGTAGATCCTGCCGGAGTCGCCAGCGGCACCCTCGCGCAAGAGCTCGAGATAGCGCCCTGCCGTCATGGAAAATGACTTCAATGCAGGCGATTCGCTCTCAAGCAGAAAGCCGCTGCGCAGAAAGGCTTTGAGCGAGCGCACGTTATCCGGGTGGATCTTGGCGATTAGCTTTTCGGCCCGCATGTCGAGAAACGCCAGTTTCATGCCTTCGCGGAGGGTGCTGGTGCCAAGGTTGCGGCCCCATGTGTCGCTGTCTCCGATGACCAGGACGATTTCGCACTGTGCGCCGGTCTTGATCAGACGGACAAAGCCCACCGGAGCGTCATGTCGGTCGTAGGCCATGAAGAATCGGCCGCCGCGGTTGAACAGATGAGTCAGGATCGGTAGCTGAGTACGATCGATGGCTTGCTCGATGAAGCGGGAGGTATGACGCGAATCGCTCAGGTAGCAGGTGACGCGCTCATCTTCCAACCAGTCCATCAGCTTCAGCGCGTGTGCCCGAGTAATTTCAGGGCACAGCGAAATGAAAGGCTTGTTCATCTTCACCACACGTGTCTGTAAAGAATGAAAGCCCTTCATGGCTACGGCCATGACGGTTCTTTCGGCAGCCCGCCATCTTAAGACATAACGCGGGGAATGCCGAATGGCCTGGGAAGTTCGAGGAGGCCAAGGCGCTGTCGAACCTGAACTCGTAAGGGGCCAAAACATCCCTTTTGCATCGGTGCCCCTCACTGCCACATCGCTGTCACTTCGACCTCGCCGAATGTCTTATCGACCACGAATCATCGTTGTCATGACGACTTGTTATTTCATCAAGTCATTGAAATTAAATAGGAAAATATCTGGCACGAAAGCTGAGTAACTCCAGGCGCAATGCCCAACTCAGGAGTACTCAGATGAAACGCCTTGCCTTGCTTGCTATCACAACCGGCCTGTTGGCCATGCAATCCCTCCAGGCCGCCGAGGTGGTGGCGGAGCGGGAAGAAAACGCGGTCGGCACCGGTTTCGGTGGGCTGACCGGGCTGATGGTCGGCGCTGCGGCCGGTGGGCCGGTCGGCGCTCTGGTGGGTGTAGCGGTGGGTGGCTGGTCCGGGGCGCAGGTGCAGCGCGCCAGCGGGCAGAGTGGCACCGCCTACCGGGTGCGTGACGAGGCGGGTGAGGAGCGCTGGGTGCGCTCGCCGCAGCGGCGCTTCGAGCGTGGTCAGCAGGTCGACCTGCGCCAGGGCCGGCTCTATCCCCATTGATCCTGACGGCGCTCCGGGCCAGGCCCGGAGCGGCCCCTTCTTCCCGGTTTTCGAGGTAAGTGATGAACAATGAATTTGAACAGCGCCTGGCGGTGGTGACGGGCGCCAGTTCCGGTATCGGTCTGGCCGTGTGTGAGCAGTTGCTTGAGCGTGGCGCAGGGGTGCTGGCCATGTCGCGCAGCCTGGGCGAACTGGCGCTGCTGCTGCAGCGCTATCCCCAGCATCTGCACTGGCTGGAGGGCGACGTGACCCGCGAGGCGTCGCTACACGCCCTGGCGGCGCGTGCCGCCGAGCTGGGCGAGGTGCACTATCTGGTGCCCAATGCGGGCATCGCCCGGTTGGCGCCGGGCAGTGATCTGCAGGCGTTCGAGGCGCAGTGGCGGGTCAACGGTGCCGGCGCGGTGAACACCTTCTACGCATTGAAGGCGCAGCTGGCACAGCCGGCGTCGGTGGTGTTCATCAGCACCTTCCTGCGCCAGCTCGGCTTCGTCGGCCTGGGCGCCTACATCGCCAGCAAGGCGGCGCTGTCCGCGCTGGTGCGCAGCCTGGCGCTGGAGCATGCCGGCGAAGGTGTGCGCCTGAACCTGGTGTCGCCGGGGCCGACGGCCACGCCGATCTGGAACAGCCTGGGCCTGCCGGATGAGGCGCTGGCCGGTGTGGCCAGCGAGGTCAATGCGCGCCTGGTGGATGGCGAGTTCCTCAGCGCCGCGGTGGTGGCCGAGGTGGTGCTGTTCCAGCTGTCCCAGGGCGCCCGTGGCGTGTATGGCCAGGACTGGGTGGTGGACAAGGGTTACACCCTGCGCTGAAAGGCTGTGGCACGCGGTAGCGTGCCATCGGCTTCAGCCCTGGCGCACCAGCAACCGCACCAGGCGCTGGGTCAGCGGCGCTACCAGCAGCACGGTCGGGAAGGCGAACAGCCAGGCCGTCAGCCAGGCGCCCAGCCAGATGTCGATGAACGGCGGCCCCAGCCCGCTGGCGCGCAGGGTGGCGATAGCCGAGACCAGCAACGACATCAGGCCGGAGAGGATCAGGGCGAACAGCTGCGGGGCGTACCTGGGCGGGATCATCCGGCGCGCTCCAGGCTGGTGCCGGCGTGCAGGCGCAGCAGGGTGTGGGCGAAGTGCTGGCCGAACAGGCGCGCCGTCTTGATATCGCCGGGGGCGAAGGCGTGGCCGGGCGAGGCCTTGTCCGCCTGGGCCATCAGCCCGGACCAGGAGCCCAGGCGGTTGGCCGCTTCGTCATAGGGCACGCCCTGGTGCTGCTCGGGCAGGATCGGGTTGCCGACCCAGAGCATGCCGTGCTGCATACAGAAGGTGAACATCGACAGCAGGGTGGACTGCTTGTCGCCGGCCGGCAGCGCCGACACGGTGAAGCCGGCCGCCAGCTTGCCGCGCAGGCGCTGCTGGCGCCACAGGCCGCCGGTGGCGTCCATCAGCGCCTTGAGCGGTGCCGAGACGCCGCCGAGGTAGGTGGGCGAGCCGAGGATCAGGCCGTCGTAGGCAAGCAGGTCTTCGGGACGCGCGAGCAGGTCCTGGGCCTGCAACAGGTCGGTCTGTAGGCCGGCGACCTGCTGGATGCCGTCACCGATGCAGCGGGCGATGTGTTCGGTGTGGCCGTGGGCGCTGTGGTACAGGATGGCGATGCGGTGCATGACGATGACTCCGTTTACAGGGCGGCGATCAGCGCGGCGCTCAGGTACAGGCCGAGGCCGAACACGCCGTGGTTGGCGATGCTGCGCAGGCAGTTGCGCAGCGGCGTTGGGGTTTTCGACGAGGCGATGCCGGCGCCCATGGCCGGCTGGATCAGCAGCAGCGGCACGGCGACGGTGGCGATGCCCAGGGCCAGTGCCGGCAGCAGGCTGGGGGCGGCCGCCCAGGACGGGCCGGTGAGGGCCAGCAGCAGGGCGGCGAAGGCGATGCCAGTGGCGTAGTGCATCGCCCAGCCGAGGGCCCGTTCGCCACGGATGGGCGCGGAGCGGGCAATGGCCGCGTGCATCACCTGGCCGCGTGGCAGATGGCCGACCCAGCGGCCGATAAAGGCGAAGTTGAGGGTGGGGATGCCGCATTTGTTCAAAAGCAGCAGCCAGGCGTCCATCACCAGGGTGGCGCCGGCGCCGATGGCGGTGAGCAGCAGGATGTCGTGCATGGGAACCTCGCAGGAGTCGTTCAGGGGGTTGAAACGACTCTACGAGTTCAAGTTGACTTGAGGTCAACAGGCTTTTTTGCGGGGTGCCGACAGACGGTTCAGCGCTGTCTCTGCCACAGGCGGAAGGCCGGTTCGGCGAGGAACAGCACGCACATCAGGCGCAGCACCTGCAGCCCGGTGATCAGCGGCACCGACAGCGCCAGGGCCTCGGCGGTCAGGCTCAGCTCGGCGATACCGCCGGGCATCATGCCCAGCATCAGCGAGCGCTGATCCAGCGCGCCCAGCCAGCCGAGGGCCTCGGCGGCCAGGGCGGCGGCGCACATGGCCAGCAGCGTGGCGCCCAGTACCAGGGCGAGGAAGCGCGGTGCGCGGCGGAAGAACTCGCGGCTGAAGTGGCAGCCCAGGGCGCTGCCGATCAGCCACTGGCCCAGCTCGCTGGTCCCGGGTGGCAGGCTCAGTGGCTGGTCCAGCCAGACCGCGCCGGCGGCGGCGAACAGGATCGGTCCGAGCAGCCAGGGGTTGGGCTGGCGCAGGCGCTGGCCGAGCAGGGCCAGCAGTGCACCACCGGCCAGCAGCGCGGCCAGCGCCAGGGGCTGGCTGTGGCCATGCGTTTGCGCCAGGGCCGGCGCGGCGCCCAGCCACCACTGGAACAGCGCCGGTACCAGCAGCACGACCAGGAGCAGGCGCAGGCTCTGCCCGGCCGCGACCTCGCCGGCCTGGGCACCGTTGCGCTGGCCGAGGTTGACCATCTCGCTGGCGCCGCCGGGCATGCTGGCGAAGAAGGCAGTGGCGCGGTCGTGGCCGGCGGCGCGCAGCAGGGCGATGCCGATCAGGCTGGTGAGGCTGGTGAGCAGGGCGCCGGCCAGCAACAGGCCGCCGTGGGTCAGCACCTGCTCCAGCACCGCCGGGCTGAAGTGCAGGCCGATGCCGGTGCCGACCAGCCACTGCCCGCCCTTGCGTGCGCCGGGCACTTCGCGCAGGTCCAGGCCGCCCAGGCAGCGCAGCAGGATCACCGCCAGCAGGGAGCCGACCATCCACGGCAAAGGCCAGCCGATCAGGCTGGCCAGGGTACCGCCGGCCGCACCGGCCAGCGGCGTGAGCCACCACTTAGGCATGCGCGGCACGCAGCGAGCGGCGCTTGCGCAGCCAACGCAGGCCGGGCAGGGCCAGCATCAGCAGGGCCAGGCCCCACAGCGCCACGGTGATCGGGCTGGACCAGAGGATCGCCAGGTCACCGTTGCTGATCGACAGGGCGCGGCGCAGGTTGGATTCCATCAGCTCGCCGAGGACGAAGCCGAGGATCAGCGCCGACAGCGGGAAGTCCATCTTGCGCAGCAGGTAGCCGAACACGCCGAGGCCGATCATCAGCACCAGGTCGAAGGTGGTGCTGTGCACAGCGTACACGCCGACCAGGCTGACGATGGTGATCGCCGGAACCAGGATCCAGCTCGGCACGCTGAGCATGCGGGCGAACAGGCCGACCAGCGGGATGTTCATCGCCAGCAGGATGACGTTGCCGATGAACAGCGAGGCGATCAGGCCCCAGACCACGTCCGGCTGCTGCTCGAACAGCAGCGGGCCGGGGGTGATGTTGTACAGGGTCAGGGCGCCGATCATCACCGCGGTGGTGCCCGAGCCCGGCACGCCGAGGGTCAGCATGGGGATCAGCGAGCCGCAGGCCGAGGCGTTGTTGGCCGCCTCCGGTGCCGCCACGCCGCGCAGGTCGCCGTCGCCGAAGCGGCCGTTGGTGCCGGCCATGCGCTTTTCGCTCATGTAGGTGATGGCGCTGGCGATGGTTGCGCCGGCGCCCGGCAGCACGCCGATGACGAAGCCGGCCAGCGAGCTGCGCAGGGTGGTCCACCAGACTGAAGCGAACTCCTTGAAGTTGAACAGCATGCGCCCGCTGGCCTTGACCGCCTTCTGCCCGCTGGTGGTGTGTTCGAGCATCAGCAGCACCTCGCTGACGCTGAACAGGCCGATTACCACGATGACGAACTGGATGCCGTCGGACAGGCCGACGCTGTCGAAGGTGAAGCGGTACACCCCGGTGGTGGCGTCCACCCCGACCGTGGCCAGGCCCAGGCCGATCAGCGCGGCGAGCAGGGTCTTCACCGGCTTGTCGCCGACCATGCCGCCCAGGCAGGCGATGGCGAACACCATCAGCACGAAGTACTCGGCCGGGCCGAAGGCCACCGCCCAGTTGGCCAGGATCGGCGCGAACAGGACGACGCCGATGGTGGCGATGGTGCTGCCGATGAACGAGCTCATGGCCGACAGCGACAGGGCGATGCCGCCCTTACCCTGGCGCGCCAGCGGGTAGCCGTCGAGGGTGGTCATGATGGCTGCGGCGTCGCCCGGCACGTTGAGCAGGATGGCCGAGATGCGCCCGCCGTACTCACAGCCCAGGTACACGGCGGCCAGCAGGATCAGCGCGGTCTCCGGCGGCAGGCCAAGGGCGAAGGCCAGCGGTAGCAGGATCGCCACGCCGTTGATCGGGCCCAGGCCCGGCAGCAGGCCGACCACGGTGCCGACGAAGGCGCCGAACAGCGCCACCAGCAGGTTGACCGGCCGGGTGGCCACGTCGAAGCCCTGCATCAAGAAATTCAGCGTTTCCATTTCAGCTCTCCACGAAGGCGGCGAACAGGCCGAGCGGCAGCGGCACGTCCAGCAGGTAATCGAACAGGCCATACAGCAGCGTGCCCATCAGCAGGCCGCTGAGGGCGCTGGGCAGCAGGCGGCCGCCGAACAGCAGGCCTAGGCCGAAGCCGGCCAGGGCGGTGCTGAGTACGAAGCCCAGTGGCTCGAACAGCAGGGCGTAGGCCAGCAGGGCGCCGACGCACAGGCCGACCTTGCGCGCCAGCACCCAGGAGATCGGCAGGGTCGGCTCGCCGCTCGGCTTGCACAGTAGCCACAGGGCGGCGGCGGCCATCAGGGTCAGCAACAGCAGGGGGTAGGCACGCGGGCCGACCGGGTCGTAGGAAAAGGGCGCCTGGAAGCCCCAGGCGACCACGGCGAGAAAGGCGCAGACGAGCAGCCACACCGCAGCGAACAGGCGGACGTACATGAGGAGTTCCTCGTGATAGGGGGAGGCGGGAAGCGTCGCGAGCGACGGAAAGGCAAGGCGGAAGGCGGCGAGGGGAGGGAGTTGGGTCAACCCAATGACCGAACCGAGCCGCCTTCCAACACAGCCTTTCCTAGCGCAGCAGCTTCCCTACTGGACCAGGCCGAACTCGCCGGCCAGGGCCTTGTAGTCCTGCACCTGCTTGAACACGTAGGCCTTCAGCTCGTCGCCGGTCATGCTCAGGGGGAACAGGTCGCGCTGCTCGCGCAGCTTGGCGAACTCGGGGCTGGCCAGCAGGGTGTCGAACTGGCCCTTCCACCAGGCGTAGTCCGCATCGCTGACTTCCGGGCCCATGTAGAAGCCACGGATCACCGGCCAGGTGATGTCGTAGTCCTGCTCCTTGGCGGTCGGCAGGTTGGCCAGCTTGCCCGGCAGGCGCTGGTCGGAGAGCACGGCGATGACGCGGATCTTGTTCGCCGCCAGTTGCGGGGTGACTTCGCCGAGGCCGCTGGAGGTGACCTGGACATGGCCGCCAAGCATGGCGGTGAGGGTTTCGCCGCCGCCTTCGAAGGCCACGTAGCGCAGCGCCTTCGGATCGATGCCGGCGGCGCGGGCGATCAGCGCGGTCTGCATCCAGTCCTGGCCGCCGATGGTGGCGCCGGCGCCGAAGACGATGCTGCCCGGGTCCTTCTTCAGCGCCTGCACCAGGTCGTCGAGGGTCTGGTAGGGCGAGTCGGCGCGCACGCTGATGGCGCCGTAGTCGGTGCCGATGCCGGCCAGCCAGCGCACGGCGTTCTCGTCGTAACGGCCGAACTTGCCTTGGGCCAGGTTGAGCAGGGAGCCGGAGGAGAACGCGGTGATGGTGCCGGCGTCCTTCGGCCGCTGCGCCACCACGGCGTTGTAGGCCACCGCACCGACGCCGCCGGGCATGTAGGTGACGCGCATCGGCGCCTGGAGCAGGCCGTTGTCCTTCAGGCCGCTCTGGGCCAGTTTGCAGGTCAGGTCGAAACCGCCGCCGGGCTTGGCCGGGGCGATGCACTCGGGGCGCTTGGGCTCGGCCAGCAGCTGGCTGCTGAGGGCGAGGGCACCGAGGGCCAGGGCGATATGCGACAAGGCAGTCTTCATGATCTTTCTCCTGTGGAGTTTTATTGTGGCTTACCAGATCGGCAGGCTGTAGCCGACGATCAGACGGTTTTCGTCCGCGTCGCGGGCGAAGCTGGAACGGAAGCTGGCGTTGCGCAGGCGCACGTAGAGGTCCTTGAGCGGACCGCTCTGCACCACGTACTTGAACTCGATGTTGCGTTCCCACTCGCGGCCTTCTTCATCACTGCCGCTGACCTGGGCGTTGTCGCCCTTGATGTAGCGGGTCATGAAGCTCAGGCCGGGCACGCCGAGGCCGGCGAAGTCGAAGTCGTAGCGGGCCTGCCAGGAGCGCTCGTCGGCGTTGGCGAAGTCGTTGATCTGCACGAAGTTGACCAGGAAGGGGTCGCTGCCATCGAGGTAGGCGAAGCCGGTGTCGCCGGTCAGGTGCTGGTAGCCAAGGCCGACCTTGTGGCCGCTGTGGGCGTAGGAGACCAGGCCGTTCCAGGCGTTGTTGTCGACCTTGCCGGCCTGGGCCGAGCCACTGTCGTCGCTGATCGAGACGCGCAGGTCGGCGCTCAGGGTACCGCCGCCCAGAGACTGGCTGGCGAGCAGGCCGAGGAAGTGCTGGCGGTAGATGTCCTCGACGTCGGCGTAGTAGTAGCGCCCGGTCAGGCCCTTGGCGAAGCTGTAATCGAAGCCGGCCAGGTCCATGTGCTCGGCCGTCACGCCGCTGGCGAAGCGGCTGTTCTTGCTGTTGAGGATGAGGTCCTCGGAGTTGGTCGAGGCGCGGTCGATCACCTTGTCCAGGCGCCCGCCGGTGAAGCTCAGGTTGTCGATGTCACTGGAGGTCAGCAGGCCGCCCTCGAACACCTGCGGTAGCAGGCGGCTGTCGCTGGCCTTGACCACCGGCAGCTCGGGGATATGCGAGCCGTAGCGGAGCTCGCTTTCGGCGAGCCTGACCTTGGCGGTCAGACCGAGGCGACCGAACTGGTCCGGGGTGCCGCCGTCGTCCTGCACCGGCAGCAGGTCGGTGCCGGTGCGACCCTTGCCGGAGTCGAGCTTGAGGCCGAGCATGCCGAGGGCGTCGAGGCCGAAGCCGACGGTGCCTTCGGTGTAGCCGGAGCGGACGTCGAGCAGGAAGCCCTGGCCCCATTCCTCGCGCTTGTTCTGGCCATCGCCTTCACGGAAGTCGCGGTTGAGGTAGATGTTGGTGGTGGTCAGGGTGGCGCTGCTGTCTTCGATGAAGGCGGCATGCGCGGCGGGCGCCAGGGCGCAGGCGAGCAGGGTGAGGCTGAAGCGACGAACAGGCGCCGAGGCCTGCCGATGGGCAGATCGCATCATGTGGTCTCCGATTGTTGTTCTTGTCACACCGGGGCAACCACGCTCCCGGCGTTTTACGGGTGGATCGAGCCACCTTGGTCGCGATCCTAGGGGGCGAAACTTTCGCCAGGCTTTCAGGGTGAAAGAAACCTGCGGCGCCCTTCACAGGCCGCCCGCGCTGGTTAAACTCGGCGCATAACGACAAGACTTCGGAGTGTGCTGCCGTGCGAATCCTGCTGGTCGAGGACCATCTGCCCCTGGCCGAGAGCGTGGCCCAGGCCCTGCGCGGCGCCGGGCTGACCGTCGATGTGCTGCACGACGGGGTGGCCGCCGAACATGCCCTGGCCAGCGAGGACTACGCTCTGGCGGTGCTCGATGTGGGCCTGCCGCGGCTCGACGGTTTCGAGGTGCTGGCGCGCGTGCGCGGGCGCGGCAAGACCCTGCCGGTGCTGATGCTCACCGCGCGCGGCGAGGTCAAGGACCGCGTGCATGGCCTCAACCTGGGCGCCGATGACTACCTGGCCAAGCCCTTCGAACTCACCGAGCTGGAGGCGCGGGTCAAGGCCCTGCTGCGTCGCAGCGTGCTCGGCGGCGAGCAGCAGCAGCGCTGTGGCGAGCTGGTCTACGACCTGGGCACCCGGCGCTTCACCCTGGGCGCGCAGTTGCTCAACCTGACCTCGCGCGAGCAGGCCGTGCTGGAAGCGCTGATCGCCCGCCCCGGGCGGGTGATGAGCAAGGAGCAGCTGGCCGACCAGGTGTTCGGCCTGGACGAGGACGCCAGCGCCGATGCCATCGAGATCTACGTGCATCGCCTGCGCAAGAAGCTGGAAGGCGATGCGGTGCGCATCGTCACCTTCCGCGGCCTGGGCTACCTGCTGGAAGCCACCGGTGACTGAGCTGGCGGCGGGCAGCCTGCGTGGCCGGCTGTTGCGCCGGCTGGCCATCCTGCTGGCCATTCCGCTGCTGATCGGCAGCCTCAGCGCCTACTGGAATGGCCGCCATGCCGCCGACGCGGCCTATGACCGCACCCTGCTGGCCTCGGCGCGGGCCATCGCCGACGGGCTCTACACCGAGGATGGCAAGCTGCGCGCCGACGTACCCTACGTGGCGCTGGACCCCTTCGCCTATGACCTGGAGGGGCGCATCTTCTACCAGGTCAGCGACCTCGAGGGGCGCGTGGTGTCCGGCTACGACGGTCTGCCGGCGCCGCCGCAGGGCACGCCGCGTACCGATGACTACCCGGCGCTGGCGCGCTTCTATGACGGTGAATTCGACGGCGTCGGCGTGCGCCTGGTCAGCCTGCTGCAGCCGGTTTCCGAGCCGGGGATGAACGGCATGGCGGAAATCCGCGTGGCCGAGACCGACGTCGCCCGCGTGCGCATGGCCCGTGGCCTGCTGCTCGATACCCTGTGGCGCATGGGCCTGCTGGCGCTGATCACCCTGGCCCTGGTGGGGCTGGCGGTGAGTGCCGCGCTGCGCCCGCTGGAGCGCCTGCGCGCGGCGGTGGAAGAGCGCCAGCCGGACGACCTGGAGCCGCTGCCGATGGTCCAGGTGCAGGACGAGTTGCGCCCGCTGGTGGCCTCGCTCAACCACTTCACCGAGCGCCTGCGCCAGCAGTTCGAGCGCCAGGCACAGTTCATTACCGACGCCTCCCACGAGCTGCGCACGCCGCTGGCGGCGCTCAAGGCGCGCATCGAGCTGGGCCTGCGCGAGCGCGAGCCGGCGCTGTGGCGCAGCACCCTGGAAAAGGCGGCGCAGAGCACCGACCGCCTGACCCACCTGGCCAACCAGCTGCTGTCGCTGGCGCGTATCGAACGTGCTGCCCGCGCCGTTTCCGAGGGCGGCGCCGAGCGGGTCGAACTTGCCCAACTGGCCCGCGAGCTGGGCATGGCCCTGGCGCCCCTGGCGCACCAGCGTGGCATCGCCCTGGCGCTGGAAGCCGATACCGAGGTGTGGCTGCGCGGCGAGCCGATGCTGCTGCACGAGCTGATCTACAACCTGGTGGACAACGCGCTGGCCCACACGCCGGGCGGTAACGTGGTGGTGCGTGTGTTGGCGCCGGCGCTGCTGGAGGTGGAGGATGATGGCCCCGGCATTCCGCCGGAGGAGCGCGAGCGGGTGTTCGAGCGCTTCTACCGGCGCAATCCACATGTCGGCGGGGCCGGGCTGGGGCTGGCGATTGTCGGCGAGATCTGCCGCGCCCACCGCGCCGAGATCGAGCTGGGGCAGGGCGCGCTGGGCGGCTTGCTGGTGCGGGTGAGCTTTCCGCCGGCCTATTAGTACGTCAGGCTCAGTGGTTGCTGGATTTCCAGCAGGTACTGGCTGACCTTGCCGCTGTCCTGCAGGGCCTTGAGGCCGCGATTGAAGCGCGCCATGCGCTCGGCGTTGCCGGGCACCTGCTTCGACAGCAGCAGGTGCAGGCTGTCGCTGCGTAGCGGCAGCGGGTGGAAGGACAGCTGCAGGCGCTCCTCGCGGCGGAACTGGCTGTGCAGCATGTCGAAGGCCACCACCTTGTCCATCGGGAAGGCATCCAGGCGACCGGCCAGCAGCATGCGCAGGCCCTGTTCCTCGCTGCTCAGGCGCTTGACCTTGAGCACGCTGTCGCGCTCGGCCTGCTGGAAGGCCTGGCCGTAGTCATAGTCGATGGCGCCGCCGAGACGCAGCGGCGCGAGGTCGGCGACCTGTTGCCAGTCGAAGGGGCGGTCCTTGCGGTGGAACAGGTAGTAGCCGCTCTCCACCACCGGGTCACTGATGTAGAAGGCTTGCTCGCGTTCGGGGCTGCGCAGCCACACGGCGCTGCCGTCGCTCTTGCCGCGCTCGGCGCTGCGTAGGGCGCGGGCCCAGGGGTAAAACTCCCACCTGACCCGGATGCCTTCCAGGGCGAAGGCCTCTTCGACGATGCGCGAGGCAACGCCGTGGTGGGGCAGATTCTGGCCGAGGTAGGGGCTCCATTCGCCGTTGGTCAGGCGGACTTCGTTGGCCGTGGCGGCCAGGGGCAGGAGCAGGGCGAACAGCAGTGGCAGCAGGCGCATGAGATATTCCCTTACCCAGAACCCAGCATTGCGACCCCGATTCCTTTGGGGCCGTGGCGTACTTCCGTTGACGCCGCCCGGCGCACGCCGGGCTTGCTTGCAGTCTAGTCAGGATCAGCCTTGCCGGGGTGGGGTGGGGTGGGCGACGGAGGGTCGCCCCGGTCTCACTGCAGCATGCTGGTGGCCGCTTCCATGGCGGCGGAGAGATCTTCGTCGGCCTGCATGTCGACATTCGGGTCAAGGCCGAGCTTGGCAAAGGCCGGAATCTGGCTCCAGTCCAGCTGGGTGTAGGGGTGCTCGCTGCCCAGGTAGCTCTGCAAGGTGGCGACCTGGACGATATCCACGTAGTCGGCCTTGGCCGAGTTGCGGCTGAAGTTCAGGTGCTGGCTGGGCACGATGGCGATCGGCTCGGGGAACTCCCAGGCACGCAGGATGCGGTCGCCGATGATCGGGTGGATCTTCTCGATCACGTGGTTGAGGCTGATCGAGTCGGCCAGCAGCGCGTTGTTCTCTTCGGCATAGGTGAGGATCGGCAGCACGCCGATCTGGTGCACCAGGCCGGCCAGGGTGGCCTGGTCGGGCATCAGCTTGGTGTAGTGGCGGCACAGGACGTGGCAGATGCCGGCGATCTCGGTGCTTTTGTTCCACACCTCGCGCATCTTGCGGTCGACCACATCGCTGGTGGCCTGGAACATCTGCTCCATGGCCAGGCCGGTGGCCAGGTTGCAGGTGTAGTTGATGCCCAGGCGGCTGACGGCCATCTGGATGTCGGTGATTTCCTTGCTGGTGCGCAGCAGCGGACTGTTCACCACCTTGATGATGCGCGCGGTGAGGGCCGCGTCGTTACCGATCACCTTGCTCAGGGTCGGGATGCTGATGTTCGGGTCTTCCGCCGCCTCGCGTACCTTGAGCGCCACTTCGGGCAGGGTCGGCAGCACCAGCTCATCGTTCTCGATGGCCTGGATCAGTTCTTCCTGGACTTTCTCGGCAAGCTTGCTCATTTCGCTTCTCGGGTCGCTCGACCGCCTCAGTTTAGGCGCTGAGGCGGACTGTGTTCGGGTCTGTCCGGGTTGTACCGCGTTTGCCCGGGATCATGCATCAGCTTTTTCGTTTAGCGCTGGATTTCGCGATCTGCGTCCAGCTGGTAGGGCAGTTCCAGCAGGTCGAGGCTCGGGCCCTCGGGACTGCCCAGGTGGATACGGCCATTGGCGACGGCATCTTCCTGGAGTACCGCCAGCAGCTCGGCGCCGTCACCGTTACCCGCCGCCAGCACCACTTCACCGACGCTGGAGCCGTGCACTGGCGAGAACAGTTCGCTGCCCACGGCCGGCAGTTCGCCCTGGGCCAGGCTCAGCCGCTGCAGGCGGCGCTTGAGCTTGCCGAGGTACTGCATGCGCGCGACGATTTCCTGGCCGGTGTAGCAGCCCTTCTTGAAGCTGACGCCACCGACCGCCTGCAGGTTGATCATCTGCGGGATGAACAGCTCGCGGGTTGCGCCGAATACCTGGCCGATGCCGGCGCGCACCTGGCCGAGCAGCCAGTCGTTGAGCGGGGCTTCCGGCAGCTGGGCGGCCAGGCGAGCCTGCAGGCTGTCGGCCTGGGCGGCCGGGGCCCACAGTTCGGCACGGCCGCCGGGCAGGCGGATGGCGATCAGGCCGTTGGCGCGGGCCACCGCGTCAGGCTGCTGCGGCAGGTCCAGGCCGAGACTCACCAGCGCACCATCGCCGCCGCTGAGGCCGAAGCGGGCCCAGACGGCGGATTCGTCGGCCAGGCTGGACTTGGAGAACACCGCGTATTTCTTCAAATCCGTCAGTTGCGCTTCGAGCAGTTCGCTGGCCAGCGCCAGCAGGTAGCCGTCGCCTTCCTGGACGATGCGGAAGCTGGAGATCATGCGGCCCTTGGGCGTGCAGCGAGCCCCCAGGCTGGAGGTCCGTTCGTCGAGATAGTTGAGGTTGCAGGTGAGCTGGCCCTGGAGGAACTTGGCAGCGTCCGGGCCGCGTACGGCGAGCAGGGCTTCGTGGTTGAGCGGGGTGAAGAAGGCGGAGTCGGCCATGGGCGATCGCTGGTCAATAAGTCAGGTCGTCATCATAGAGGCCGTCCGGCGCCTTGTCAGCGGGTGCCGAGCGCGCCGTGCGCCGTTATACTGCGCCCCTTTGCACAGGAGCCTGGCGTATGGCCGACGCGACCGAACTGAACCGACTCTTCTGGCATAGCCGCCGCGGCATGCTGGAGCTGGATGTGCTGCTGGTGCCCTTTGTCAAGGAGGTCTACCCCAGCCTGGATGCCGAGGATCAGGCGCGCTACCGCAAGCTGCTGGAGTGCGAGGATCAGGACATGTTCGGCTGGTTCATGCAGCGTGGCGAGCCCGAGGATGCCGATCTGCGCCGCATGGTTCGCATGATCCTGGACCGTGTCCAGCCCAAGTAAGCACTTCGAATGTCACTGGCAGGCCTCGTGCCTGCTGCTGACGCTCTACCTGGCGGCGCTGGGCCTGGCGCTGTTCACCCTGCTGGTCATCGATCTGCCTGCCTGGGCCGCTGCGCTCGGCGTGCTCGCCTGCGTGGCGCATGCGGCCTGGACGTTGCCGCGGCAGATTCTGCTGCGTCACCCGTCGGCCTTCACCGGTCTGCGCCGGGACGAGGAGGGCTGGCAGCTGTTCAGCGCGCGCAATGGTTGGCAGCCGGTGCAGCTGCGGCCGGACAGCCTGGCGCTGCCGCTCGCCGTGGTGCTGCGTTTTCGCCTGGTCGGTGAGCGCCGCGTGCGCGGCTTGTGTATCCCGCGTGATGCGCTGACCCGCGAGGCGCACCGGCGCCTGCGCGTGCGGCTGAAGTTCAGCCGGCGTAGGTGGGCGGCGCCAGGATAGTGTCGCGGGCCTCGGGCAGCAGGTCCGGATAGTCCAGGGTGTAATGCAGGCCGCGGCTCTCGCGGCGCAGCATGGCCGACTCGATCATCAGCTCGGCGACCTGGGCCAGGTTGCGCAGCTCGATCAGATCGCGGCTGACCTTGTAGTTGGAATAGAACTCGTCGATCTCGTCGAGCAGCAGGCGCACCCGGTGCTGGGCGCGCTGCAGACGCTTGTTGGTGCGCACGATGCCGACATAGTCCCACATGAAGCGCCGCAGCTCGTCCCAGTTGTGCGCGATGATCACGTCCTCATCAGAGTCGGTTACCTGGCTGGCGTCCCAGGTCGGCAGCTCCTGCAGCATCGGCACGCGGTCCAGCTGCGCGACGATGTCCTGGGCGGCCGAGCGGGCGTAGACGAAGCATTCGAGCAGCGAGTTGCTGGCCATGCGGTTGGCGCCATGCAGGCCGGTGAAGCTGGTCTCGCCGATGGCGTACAGGCCGGGCACGTCGGTGTGGCCGTGCTGGTCGACGACCACGCCGCCGCAGGTGTAGTGCGCCGCCGGCACCACCGGAATGGGCTGGCGGGTGATGTCGATGCCGAACGTCAGGCAGCGCTCATAGACGGTGGGGAAGTGCGACTTCACGAATTCGGCCGGCTTGTGGCTGATGTCGAGGTACACGCAGTCGATACCTAGGCGCTTCATCTCGTGGTCGATGGCGCGGGCGACGATGTCGCGCGGAGCCAGCTCGGCGCGCGGGTCGAAGCGCTCCATGAAGCGTTCGCCGTTGGGCAGCTTGAGGTGCGCGCCTTCGCCGCGCAGGGCCTCGGTGACCAGGAAGCTCTTGGCCTGCGGGTGGTACAGGCAGGTCGGGTGGAACTGGTTGAATTCCAGGTTGCCGACCCGGCAGCCGGCGCGCCAGGCCATGGCGATGCCGTCGCCGCTGGCGCCGTCCGGGTTGCTGGTATAGAGGTAGACCTTGGCCGCGCCGCCGGTGGCGAGGATGACGAAGCGCGCGTGGTAGGTATCGACTTCGCCGCTGGTGCGGTTGAGCACATAGGCGCCGACGCAGCGCTGACCGGGCAGGCCGAGCTTGCGCTCGGTGATCAGGTCGACCGCCACCCGCTGTTCCTGCAGTTCGATATTGGCGCGCTGGCGGGTCTGCTGCAGCAGGGTGTTGAAGATCGCGGCGCCCGTGGCATCGGCGGCGTGGATGATGCGCCGGTGGCTATGGCCGCCCTCGCGGGTGAGGTGGAACTCGAAACCGCCGTCCTCGCGCTCCTGCTCGTCGTCACGGGTGAAGGGCACGCCCTGTTCGATCAGCCACTGGATGGCTTCGCGGCTGTGCTCGACGGTGAAGCGTACGGCATCCTCGCGGCACAGGCCGCCACCGGCGTTGAGGGTGTCGGCGACATGGGATTCGACGGTGTCGGCGTCATCCAGCACGGCCGCCACGCCGCCCTGGGCCCAGTAGGTGGAGCCGTTGGCCAGGTCGCCCTTGCTCAGCACGGCGATACGCAGGTGCGCGGGCAGGGTCAGGGCCAGGGTTAGGCCGGCAGCGCCGCTGCCGATGACCAGGACGTCATGCTGATAGTGTTGGCTCATCTACTGCTGGTTCCGCGGGGGAGTCGAAATGGCGTCACCTAGTATATAGAGGGGGTGATGCGCACAATAGCCAGGCTTATGACGCAATAATGCGAATCGGAACTTTCTTAGTCACTCAGGTTCCAAAGGAAGTTGTCGACATCATGGCTACCCTTCATGGGCGGTCAGTGGGTCGGCTGCAAGGATCATTCAGGCAGTGGCTGGACCCAGCCACTGCTCCGTTTTGCGTAGGCCTCGACGGCCTCGCGAAGCTTGTTCGGAGGGGAGAACTTTTGCACAGCGCCCGAGTCTATCTTGGCAGACCGACAGACTGGACGATGCTGACCCCCTCCGAGACGAACGAGGAGTATTCATGCTAGCCCAGGAAGACGATCAGCAGCTGGTCGAGCGTGTGCAGCGGGGCGACAAACGAGCCTTCGACCTGCTGGTGCTCAAGTACCAGCACAAGATTCTCGGTCTGGTGGTGCGTTTCGTACATGACAGTCATGAGGCGCAGGATGTCGCCCAGGAAGCGTTCATCAAGGCCTACCGGGCGTTGGGCAACTTCCGTGGTGACAGTGCGTTCTACACCTGGCTGTACCGCATCGCCATCAACACGGCGAAGAACTATCTGGTTTCGCGCGGTCGCCGACCGCCGGACAGTGATGTCAGCGCCGAGGATGCCGAGTTCTACGAGGGCGACCACGCCCTGAAGGACATCGAGTCGCCGGAGCGCGCCATGTTGCGGGATGAGATCGAGGCCACCGTGCATCGAACCATCCAGCAGTTGCCGGAAGACCTGCGTACGGCACTGACCCTGCGCGAGTTCGACGGTCTGAGTTACGAGGACATTGCCAATGTGATGCAGTGTCCGGTTGGCACCGTGAGGTCACGGATCTTCCGTGCTCGCGAGGCCATCGATAAAGCCCTGCAGCCGTTGCTGCAGGAAGCCTGAGACAGCGGCGACAGCCAAGAGAGGAAACGCCATGAGTCGTGAAGCCCTGCAGGAATCGCTGTCCGCGGTGATGGATAACGAAGCGGACGAACTGGAGCTGCGTCGAGTGCTGGCTGCCGCCGGCGACGATGCCGAGTTGCGAGGCACCTGGTCGCGCTACCAGCTTGCCCGCGCGGTGATGCACAAGGAGCTGCTGGAGCCGCGCCTGGATATCGCTGCGGCGGTTTCCGCCGCGCTGGCCGAAGAGGCGCTGCCTGCGCCTGCCGCAACGCGCTCCTGGCGCACCCTCGGGCGCGTGGCGGTAGCCGCCTCCGTGACCCTGGCGGTTCTGGCCGGTGTGCGTTTCTACAATCAGGACGAGCTGTCCGGTGCTCAGTTGGCCCAGCAGGCCGGTCAGCCGAGTCTGACCCTGCCGCAGGTGCAGGGGCCGGCGGTGCTGGCAGGCTATACCGAGTCCGCCGCGCCGGTGCGGCAGAACGTGCAGCAGCCTGCCTCCGGCTGGTATGAGCAGCGTCTGCCGAACTACCTGCGCCAGCATGCGCAACAGGCGGCTGCCAGCGGGAATGATTCGGTCCTGCCCTATGCCCGTGCCGCCAGCCTGGAAAACCGCTGAGAGCCTCTATGCGCGTCGTCCTTCTCGCCATGCTCGGCAGCTGTCTGGTTCAGCCCGTCCAGGCAGCCGAGAGCTGGCTGCAGCGCCTGACCCAGGCCGAGCATCAGAGTTTTCAGGGTACTTTCATCTACGAGCGTAACGGCAGCTTCTCCACCCATGCCGTCTGGCACAAGGGTGGTGATGAGAGGATCAGCGAGCGGCTGCTGCAGCTCGATGGTCCGGCTCAGGAAGTCTTGCGGGTCGACGGCCGACCGCAGTGCATGACCGACGCCCTGGCTGGGCAGGCGGTCGAGGCGCAGTGGCCGGCTCGTGAGCTGAACGCGGCGCAGCTGCAGCAGCATTACGACCTGCGCGTGCTGGGCAGTTCGCGGGTCGCCGGTCGCGCCGCTACCGTGCTGGCGCTGATTCCCCGCGATCGCCATCGCTACGCCTTCGAGCTGCATCTGGATGACGAGACGGCGCTGCCACTGAAGTCGTTGCTGATCAACGAGAAGGGGCAGTTGCTGGAGCGCTTCCAGTTCATCAGCCTGGCGTCTTTCGAGAATGAAAATGCGCTGCAGCCGAGCGCTGCCTGCAAGCCGGTCAGCTTCGACAAGTCGCCCGATGGTCTTTCGCAGTCCTGGCAGGCCGGCTGGGTGCCGCCTGGTTTCGAGTTGACCCAGGCGCTGGAGAGAACCAGCCCGCTGTCTCCCGAGCCGGTGGCCTACCTGCTCTACGGTGACGGTCTGGCGCGTTTCAGTATTTTTCTCGAGCCGCTGCAGGGCGCTGCCGCCGAAGACGCGCGCAGCCAGTTTGGGCCGACGGCCGTGGTATCCCGGCGCATGAGCACTGCCGAAGGTGACGTGATGGTTACCGTGGTGGGGGAGATTCCCCTGGGCACCGCCGAGCGTGTGGCGCTGTCGATGCAGGGTGGTGACGCCAAGAGCGCGCAGTGAATTTCGATGGTCGCGACCGCCGGGTGCGTCATGCGCCCCGAGCGGGTGCGAATTTGTCCTGTCTTCCGAGTGGATGGAGCTGATGTCCATGCGTAGCCTGAAATCCTCGTTTTCCGGCCTTTGTGCCCTGCTGCTGCTGGGCCAGGTATCCCTGGCGCAGGCGGAACTCCCCGAGTTCACCGAGCTGGTGCAGGATGCTTCGCCTGCCGTGGTGAATATCAGTACCCGACAGAAGCTGCCGCAGCGCGAAGTGGCGATCCAGGGGCAGATGCCGGATCTCGAAGGGCTGCCGCCGATGTTTCGCGAGTTCTTCGAGCGCAATGTCCCGCAGATGCCGCGTGGCCCAGGCGGCCGGCAGCGCGAGGCGCAGTCGCTGGGCTCGGGGTTCATCATCTCCGATGATGGCTATGTGCTGACCAACAATCACGTGGTGGCTGACGCCGACGAGATCATCGTACGTCTTTCGGACCGCAGTGAGCTGGAAGCCAAGCTGATCGGCGCCGATCCGCGCACCGACGTGGCGCTGCTCAAGGTCGACGGCAAGGACCTGCCTACGGTCAAGCTGGGCAAGTCGGATGCGCTCAAGGTGGGCGAGTGGGTGCTGGCCATCGGTTCGCCGTTCGGCTTCGATCACTCGGTGACCGCCGGCATCGTCTCCGCCAAAGGGCGCAGCCTGCCCAACGAGAACTACGTGCCCTTCATTCAGACCGACGTGGCGATCAATCCGGGTAACTCCGGCGGCCCGCTGTTCAATCTGGACGGCGAAGTGGTCGGCATCAACTCGCAGATCTTCACCCGCTCCGGCGGCTTCATGGGGCTGTCTTTCGCCATCCCGATCGATGTGGCGATGGATGTGGCCAATCAGCTGAAGAGCGCGGGCAAGGTCAACCGTGGCTGGCTGGGTGTGGTGATCCAGGAGGTCAACAAGGATCTGGCCGAGTCCTTCGGGCTGGACAAGCCGGCCGGCGCCCTGGTGGCCCAGGTGCTCGAGGAGGGCCCCGCAGCCAAGGGTGGCCTGCAGGTCGGCGATGTGATCCTCAGCCTCAACGGCCAGCCGATCGTCATGTCGGCCGATCTGCCGCACCTGGTCGGGGCGCTCAAGCCTGGCGAGCAGGCCGCTCTGGAAGTGGTGCGCGAGGGCGAGCGCAAGACCATCAAGCTGGCCATCGGCGCTCTCCCCGAAGAGGGTGAGGAAGTCGCGCTGGGCGCTGCCGAGGGTGTCGAGCGCAGCAGCAATCGGCTGGGCGTCTCGGTGGTGGAGCTGAGTGGCGAGCAGAAGAAAGCGCTCGACCTGCGCGGTGGCGTGGTCATCAAGGACGTGCAGAACGGCCCGGCAGCGCTGATCGGTCTGCGCCCCGGCGATATCATCACGCACCTGAACAATCAGGCCATCACTTCTGCCAAGCAGTTTGCCGAAGTGGCCAAGGCGCTACCGGTCAACCGCTCGGTGTCCATGCGCGTGCTGCGTCAGGGGCGCGCCAGCTTCATTACCTTCAAGTTGGCCGAATAAGCCGGCTGGCGAGTGAAAAGGGCGGCTTCGGCCGCCCTTTTCATGCCTGCCCGTGACGGCCCGGTCGCCGATCGGGTAGAATCCCCGGCTATTTTTCGGCGGGCAGCCTGCCTGCGGCTTTTTCGAGTGTTGATCCGTGAGTGACCTGAGTCATATCCGCAATTTTTCCATCATCGCCCACATCGATCATGGCAAGTCGACCCTGGCCGACCGCTTCATCCAGATCTGTGGCGGCTTGTCCGACCGCGAGATGGAAGCCCAGGTCCTGGACTCCATGGACCTGGAGCGTGAGCGCGGCATCACCATCAAGGCGCACAGTGTGACCCTGCACTACCCGGCGCAGGACGGTAAGACCTACCAGCTGAACTTCATCGACACTCCCGGCCACGTCGACTTCACCTATGAAGTCAGCCGCTCGCTGGCCGCCTGTGAGGGCGCGATCCTGGTGGTGGATGCCGGCCAGGGCGTGGAGGCACAGTCGGTCGCCAACTGCTACACCGCCATCGAGCAGGGCCTTGAGGTCATGCCGGTGCTGAACAAGATGGACCTGCCGCAGGCCGAGCCGGAGCGGGTCAAGGACGAGATCGAGCACATCATCGGCATCGATGCGACCGACGCCGTGCCCTGCAGTGCCAAGAGCGGCATGGGCGTGATCGACGTGCTGGAACACCTGGTCAAGGTGATTCCGCCGCCAGAGGGCGAACTCGACGCGCCGCTGCAGGCACTGATCATCGACTCCTGGTTCGACAACTACCTGGGCGTGGTCTCGCTGGTGCGGGTCAAGCACGGTCGGGTAAAGAAGGGCGACAAGATCCTGGTCAAGTCGACCGGCAAGATGCACCAGGTCGACAGCGTCGGCGTGTTCACTCCGAAGCACACCGAGACCCCCGACCTCAAGGCGGGCGAGGTGGGCTTCATCATCGCCGGCATCAAGGACATTCACGGCGCGCCGGTGGGCGATACCCTGACCCTGTCCACTACCCCGGACGTCGATGTGCTGCCGGGCTTCAAGCGGGTCAAGCCGCAGGTCTACGCTGGCCTGTTCCCGGTCAGTTCCGATGATTTCGAGGACTTCCGCGAAGCCCTGCAGAAGCTGACCCTGAACGACGCTGCCCTGCAGTACGAGCCGGAAAGTTCTGACGCCCTGGGCTTCGGTTTCCGCATCGGCTTCCTCGGTATGCTGCACATGGAGATCATCCAGGAGCGCCTGGAGCGCGAGTATGACCTGGACCTGATCACCACCGCGCCGACCGTGATCTTCGAAGTGGAGATGAAGAACGGCGAGACGATCTACGTCGACAACCCGTCCAAGCTCCCCGATCCGGCCGGCATTCTCGATATGCGCGAGCCGATCGTGCGCGCCAATATCCTGGTGCCGCAGGAGCACCTGGGCAACGTCATCACCCTGTGCATCGAGAAGCGCGGCGTGCAGCGCGACCTGCAGTTCCTCAGCAGCCAGGTGCAGGTCTCCTACGACCTGCCGATGAACGAGGTGGTGCTGGACTTCTTCGACCGCCTCAAGTCGGTGAGCCGCGGTTACGCCTCGCTGGACTACAGCTTCGATCGCTTCCAGTCGGCCAACCTGGTGCGTCTGGACGTGATGATCAACGGCGAGAAGGTCGACGCTCTGGCGCTGATCGTGCACCGTGATCGTGCTCACCAGAAAGGCCGGGTGCTGACCGAGAAGATGAAAGAACTGATCCCGCGGCAGATGTTCGACGTGGCGATCCAGGCGGCCATTGGCGGCCAGATCATCGCCCGGACCACGGTCAAGGCATTGCGCAAGAACGTATTGGCCAAGTGCTACGGCGGTGACGTCAGCCGTAAGAAGAAGCTGCTGGAGAAGCAGAAGGCCGGTAAGAAAAGGATGAAGCAGGTCGGCAGCGTGGAAATCCCGCAGGAAGCCTTCCTCGCCGTACTCAAGGTGGATAGTTAACTCCCATGTCGTTCAACTTCCCGCTGATTCTGGTCATCGCCGTCGCTGTGTGCGGCGCTCTCGCTCTGCTGGATCTGCTGCTGCTGGCGCCGCGGCGCCGGGCGGCCATCGCGACCTACGAGGGCCAGGTCAGCGAGCCGGACGAACAGGTTCTGCAGCGTCTGAACAAGGAGCCGTTGCTGGTTGAGTACGGAAAGTCGTTCTTTCCGGTGCTGGCCATCGTCCTGGTGCTGCGCTCCTTCCTGCTGGAGCCGTTCCAGATTCCCTCCGGCTCGATGAAACCGACTCTGGAAGTGGGCGACTTCATTCTGGTCAACAAGTTTGCCTATGGCATCCGCCTGCCGGTGATCGATACCAAGATCATCGAAGTCGGTGATCCGCAGCGTGGCGATGTCATGGTCTTCCGCTACCCGAGCAACCCGAGCATCAACTACATCAAGCGTGTGGTCGGCCTGCCGGGGGATCGCATCGCCTACACGGCAGACAAGCATCTGCTGGTCAACGGCCAGCTGGTAGCCGAGACGCTGCTCGGCGAGGAGCCCGGTTCTCTGGGGCGCACCCTGCTGTACAAGGAGAAGCTGGGTGAGGCGGAGCACATGATCCGCAAGCAGCTACATCGCAATGTCCGGCCGGGCGACGAGTGGGTAGTGCCGCAAGGGCATTACTTCATGATGGGTGACAACCGCGACGACTCCAACGACAGCCGCTACTGGCAGGACGCGCATATTGCCAAGGAAGACTGGGGCATGGTCCCCGACCGCAATATCGTGGGCAAGGCGTTCGCCGTCTGGATGACCTGGTCCGAGCCAAAGCTGCGCAGCCTGCCGAACTTTTCCCGGGTCGGTCTGATTCGCTGATCGCCTGGTTTTGCGAGGCGCTGTTCAACCTGGCAGCGCCTGCTTAGATATAGTCATCACCATCACAACAACATTGAATTTGGGGTCGACCATGAAACTTGCGCGTTCGCAGAAAGGCATGTCCATGCTGGGCTGGATGACTGTATTGGCACTGGTGGCTTTTTTTGCCAGTACGGCCTTCAAGATGTTTCCGCATTACATGGATTTCATGGCGCTGGAAAGTATGATCACTAAAGTCGAGACTGAGCCCAGCCTTGATGTTCGCACCGTTCGTGATTTTTACGAGCACATCGAGAAGGGGATGACGGTTAATGGTATCCGTGACCTCAAGCTTGAGGATGCTATCGAGATCAAGCTGGAAAATAACGAGTTCCTCGTTCATCTCAAGTATGAGAAGCGCGAGCACCTGATCGAAAATCTCGATCTGGTTGCCAACTTCGACAAAGAATTCCGAATCCGAGCCCAGTGAGCCAATCTCTTTCCCGTCTCGAGCGTCGGCTCGGCCATACCTTCCAGAATCAGGAGTTGATGCTCCTAGCGCTGACGCACCGCAGTTTCGCCGGGCGCAACAATGAGCGTCTGGAATTCCTCGGTGATGCCATCCTCAACTTCGTTGCCGGTGAGGCGCTGTTCGAGCGCTTCCCGCAGGCACGCGAGGGGCAGCTGTCGCGACTGCGCGCGCGCCTAGTCAAGGGTGAAACCCTGGCTGTGCTGGCCCGAGGCTTCGAGCTGGGTGAGTACCTGCGCCTGGGGTCAGGGGAATTGAAGAGCGGTGGTTTTCGTCGCGAGTCGATTCTGGCCGATGCACTGGAAGCGCTGATCGGCGCCATCTACCTGGATGCCGGCATGGATGTGGCGCGTGCCCGTGTCCTCGACTGGTTGACCAACGAGCTGGACGGCCTGACCCTGGTGGATACCAACAAGGACCCCAAGACCCGCCTGCAGGAGTTCCTGCAGTCGCGTGCCGTCGAGCTGCCGCGCTATGAGGTGGTGGATATCCAGGGCGAGCCGCATTGCCGGACCTTCTTCGTGCAGTGCGAAATCGCCCTGCTGACCGACAAGACCCAGGGGCAGGGCGCCAGCCGGCGCATCGCCGAGCAGGTGGCTGCTGCCGCCGCGCTGGTGGCCCTGGGCGTGGAGAACAGCCATGACTGATGCACCCGTGACCCGTTGTGGCTATGTCGCCATCGTCGGCCGCCCCAACGTGGGCAAGTCGACACTGCTCAACCATATTCTCGGGCAGAAGCTGGCGATCACCTCGCGCAAGCCACAGACTACCCGCCACAACATGCTCGGCATCAAGACCGAGGGTGAGGTGCAGGCCGTCTATGTCGATACGCCCGGCCTGCACAAGCACAACGACAAGGCGCTCAACCGCTACATGAATCGCAGTGCATCGACTGCGCTCAAGGACGTCGACGTGGTGGTGTTCGTGGTCGACCGCACCCGCTGGACCGACGAGGACCAGATGGTGCTGGAGAAGGTCCAGCATGTGCAGTGCCCGATCCTGCTGGCGGTGAACAAGGCGGATCGCCTGGAAGACAAGAGCGAACTGCTGCCGCACCTGGAGTGGCTGGCCAGCCAGCTGCCGCAGGCCGAAGTGGTGCCGATCTCCGCGCTGCACGGGCAGAACCTCGATACCCTGGAGCGCCTGGTTGCCGAGCATCTGCCGGAGTCCGAGCACTTCTACCCGGAAGACCAGATCACCGATCGTTCCAGCCGTTTCCTGGCCGCCGAGCTGATTCGCGAGAAGATCATGCGCCAGCTCGGCGCCGAGCTGCCGTACCAGATCACTGTGGAAATCGAGGAGTTCAAGCAGGAGGGGCGCGTTCTGCATATCCACGGCCTGATCCTGGTGGAGCGCGACGGGCAGAAGAAGATCATCATTGGCGACAAGGGTGAGCGCATCAAACGCATCGGCCAGGATGCGCGCAAGGACATGGAAACCATGTTCGACTCCAAGGTGATGCTCAACCTCTGGGTCAAGGTGAAGGGTGGCTGGTCCGATGATGAGCGCGCCCTGCGCTCGCTGGGCTACACCGACTTCTGATCCCTATGCTCTCCGGCGCGCTTCCGGCCTTCGTCCTGCATAGCTGGCCCTATAAGGAAACCAGCGCGCTGGTCGATTTCCTTACCCCGCAAGGGCGCCTGCGCGCGGTGCTGCGTGGTGCGCGTGGCAAGGCTGGTGGTCTGGCCCGGCCCTTCGCCCCTCTGGAGCTGGAGCTGCGCGGGCGCGGCGAACTGAAGAACGTGGCGCGCCTGGAGGCTTCCGGGCTGGCGGTATGGCTTCAGGGGCAGACGCTCTACAGTGGGCTCTATCTCAATGAGCTGCTGCTGCGCCTGCTGCCCGCCGAGGATGCTCATCCTGGCCTGTTCGAACACTATGCCCTGACCCTGCAGGCGCTGGCCGCCAATCCTCCGCTGGAGCCGCTGTTGCGCGCCTTCGAATGGCGCCTGCTGGACGAGCTGGGCTATGGTTTCGCCCTGGATATCGATATTGCCGGTCGACCCATCACCGCTGAAGGGCTGTACCGCCTGCAGCCGGATGCCGGTCTGGAGCCGGTTGGACAATTACAGCCCGGTCTGTTTCAGGGCGCCGACTTGCTGGCGATGGCCGAGGCCGACTGGTCATCTCCCGGGGCTCTGGCTGCCGCCAAGCGCCTGATGCGCCAGGCCCTGGCTCCTCACCTGGGCGGACGACCGCTGGTCAGCCGCGAACTTTTCATGACTCTCAAGGAACCTGCTCGTGACTGAAGCCAACCGCATTCTCCTCGGCGTCAACATCGACCACGTCGCCACCCTGCGCCAGGCCCGCGGCACTCGTTACCCGGACCCGGTCAAGGCGGCGCTGGACGCTGAAGAGGCGGGCGCCGACGGCATCACCGTGCACTTGCGCGAGGATCGCCGGCATATCCAGGAGCGCGATGTTCGCGTGCTCAAGGACGTGCTGCAGACGCGCATGAACTTCGAGATGGGCGTGACCGACTTCATGCTCGACTTCGCCGAGCAGATCCGTCCCGAGCACGTCTGCCTGGTGCCGGAGACCCGTCAGGAGCTGACCACCGAGGGTGGCCTCGACGTGGCTGGTCAGGAAGAGCGGATCAGGGCCGCGGTACAGCGTCTGAGCAAGCTGGGTTGCGAGGTATCCTTGTTCATCGACGCCGAGGAGCGGCAAATCGAAGCATCCCGGCGCATTGGTGCACCGGCCATCGAGCTGCACACCGGACGTTACGCCGATGCCCACACGCCTGAGGAGGCTGCCCGTGAGCTGGCGCGCATCCGTGATGGCGTGGCCTGCGGCCTGGCTCATGGCCTGATCGTCAACGCCGGCCACGGCCTGCACTACCACAACGTCGAGCCGGTAGCGGCAATCGCCGGGGTGCACGAGTTGAACATCGGTCACGCCATCGTCGCCCATGCGTTGTTCGTCGGCTTCAAGGGTGCCGTGGCGGAAATGAAGCAGCTGATAGTCGCCGCCGCCAACCGCGGCTGAGGTTTATTCAGCGCGCAGCGCATGCTCGCGATGAGTGTCGAGGATGCGCTGGTACTCACCGCTATCCTGCAGTCGGCGTAGACCGCCGTCGAACTCGTTGAGCAACTGCTGGGCGTCGGCCCGCTTGCGTGGCACCAGAAAGTGCAGGGTGTGACTGCCGACTGCCTGTCGGGAGACATGGAAGCGTTGGTGGCTGACTCCCGAGAGGTGAATGGCGCGTTCGCCCAGCAGGCTGTCGGCGATGAAGAAGTCGTCGCGGCCCATGTCGATCAGGCGAGCACAGGCCGTGAGGTCCTGCGGTTGATGGACCAGCAGCTTCCCCGCCGCCAGCAGTTCGCTCACGCGGGGTGCCGGCTGCCAGCCGAGTGGCACGCAGATGCGCCTGCCGGCCAGCTGTTCCAGTTTGTCGGGTTCCAGGGCATCGTCGACGCGGCTGAACAGTCGTTGGGTGATCTCGTAGAGAGGGGCTGAGAACAGGTAGTCGGCTTCTCGTTCGGCCGTTTTCAGGTAGGGAAAGGTGGCGTCGAACTGGCCGCGGAGCGTGGCCTGGTAGCCACGTTTCCACGGCAGCCAGCTCAGCTTGGGCTGATGCCCGGCCTGCAGCAGCGCCTGCTGAACCAGTTCGGTCAGCATGCCGCCCTGGGGCAGTTCGCGGTCGGTGAATGGTGCGTAGTCGTCGCCGGTCACCAGCTGGACGGGCGCGGCACTGGCCAGGCCGCTGAGCAGCAGGCTGATGGTCAGCGGCAGAAGCAGGCGTATCGTCATGGTGTGCGCAGAGCTTTGCGGTCGGGGAGGTGGGGGCTGCACAGGCATTCTAGTCCAGGGCTATGGACCAGCCTGGGCGCTGTGCCCCGGCCGATTGGTCTAGTGGCTGGGTGCCAGGTCGCCGCCTGTTGCTCTGTCGATGATGACGCAATTGCGTCCGCTGCTTTTGGCCCGGTAAAGGCACTGGTCGGCACGCTGCAGCCATTGTCCCCAGGGTTCGTCGTTGCGCAGCATGGCGCCGCCGATCGAAACGGTAACTGCGCCGCCAGGGCCGCTCAACTGCTCGCGTACCGAGACCAGCAGGTGCTGCGCGGCGGCCTCCAGGCCCTGCAGGTCGACATCCGGCAGGAGCAGGAGGAACTCCTCGCCGCCGAAGCGGAACAGTCGGTCTTCCTGGCGTGAACAGGCCTTGATCAGCTTTACGTAGTCGATCAGTACCTGATCTCCGGCCTGGTGGCCGTGCTGGTCATTGATCTGCTTGAAGTGGTCCAGGTCCATGGCCAGCACGCCATAGCTGCGGCCATGCCGGCGTTTGCTGGACACTGCGATCTTCAGTTCCTCGTTCATGGCCCGGCGGTTGCGTGCGCCGGTCAGTGGGTCCTGAATGGCCAGGGCCTGCAGCTGCTCGCGCTGGGTGCGGGTGCGGTAGGCGAAGATGAAGGTCAGGATGCCGGCCATGGCGTTGGTCACCAGGAAGGACACCATCTGATACTGGCTTTCGAACACGCTGCCGGGCACCCACAGGGCATGCGCGACCAGGCCGAGGAGCACCAGCAGGGTGGCGACGATGGCCTTGCCGGGCGAGACCATGAAGAAGTTGAAGAGGATCAGTGGGTAGATCCAGAACAGGCCGTTGACGCCCAGGTTGATGGCGATCAGTGTCGCGCCCACGGAAAACACGGCGGCCAGGTAGATGCCCGGTTTTTCCGTATCACCGGTGCGCCAGGCGTAGGCCACGGCGGATAGTGTCGACAGCACGATCACGCTATCGGCGATGCCCACCAGCAGGTTGCCGTGGAGCAGGCGATAAAAGGCGTAGGGGCTGATGCCGAGCACGCCAATGACACCCATGAGGGTGATGATAGACAGCTGGAAATCGTTGCGCAGTCGCTTGAACATCAGCGAGATCTCTGGCCAGTGGCGCGTTTTTCGTTGTTATGAGATCAAGGATGCAGGGCTTTGTGCGTGTCGGCAAGGAACTGTTAGGCAAAGTGCCAGTAGCGCTGGGGCTGCTTATTTCTTGCCGATCACGATATGTCGGCTCGGCGCGCTCCAGGACTGGCCGCTGACACCTTTGGCGATCTGCTGGATTTCGCCGCCGGAGTTGAGGAAGGCTGCCACCTGGGCTTCAAGGGATTCACTGGTTGCCACGGCCGCTTGCGGCTTGGGCTGCTGGGTGGACTTCTTGGCGCTCATGGTATTCCTCTATCTTGCAGGGATAAAAAAACCGGCCCTGAGGCCGGTTCCTTGCGGCGCAGTGCAGGTCTTAGATGACCTGGACTTCGTCGGCTTGCATGCCTTTCTGGCCTTGTACGGCGATGAAGGAGACCTGCTGGCCTTCCTTCAGGCTTTTGAAGCCGGCGCTCTGGATGGAGCGGTAGTGCACGAACAGGTCGGCGCCGCTTTCCGGAGTGATGAAGCCGAAGCCTTTCTCATCGTTGAACCACTTGACGGTGCCAGTTTGACGTACGGACATGGGATTTCTCCTTGAACAAAGTGAACACAGCGCTGGAACAGCCCAGGCCATGACTGAGTGCAAAGAGTAAAGAAACCGAGGGAGGTTGGACCGAAATCTAAACCGGTCGATTTGCGGTGACACATGCAGCACAGTACTCGCTACCCTACAGGCAAAGTGCCAAAACACCTAATCATTTTTGCCTTTTCCGGTAAATGACCCGGCGCAGCTGCGCAGATCGACGGAGCCGACGAAAGGGTTGCCCCAGCCCATGACGCAGGCGATGCGCTGGTTGCGCTGGCGCTCCCAGGATTCCACCGGGTAATGCCTGCTCCAGGCTTCGAACAGACGGCGCTCCTGCTTGGACAGGCGCAGGCCGTAACGCTGGCTCATGTAGAAGTAGGTGCGGGCGATCATCCCGCGTACCTTGGGCCTTGGCATCGCCTTGCCGGCCTTGAAGTCGACCACCATCGGGCAGGCACCGTACTGAGTGGGCGGCTGGGGCAGCCAGGCGAAGGACAGGTTGCTGCGATCACCGTTGATCTCGCCGATGCTGGGCACCAGATTGAACAGGTCCGCCTCGGCGCGGCGGAAGGTTTCGTCGCTGCGTGCACACTGCTTGCGGCCGCCCTGCTGCCAGCAGCGGAGCTGATGGCCGATGACCCACGCCGGTACCAGATGCTCCCACTCGATGCGCGCCGCGCGTTGCGGGTTCTTGCGTGGCTGGTAGCCGCAGCTCTTCAGGTCGACCCGATTGCCGTTGTAGCGGCAGCCGCAGTAGAACTCCACCGACTGCTGGGCATAGAGCGACCAGGCGATCTTCTTGGCTTCGGCGAAGGTGCGTGGCGGTTCGGCGAGCGTCGGTAGGGCGACGCAGCAGAGCAGCAGCAAGGCGAGGAGCTTGGGCATGGATACGGCATCCCAAAAAGAGCCGCATCATACCGGCTCGGCGCCCCGTGCCAAGCATGGCAGGGCGCTGGCGCCAGGCGTAGCATCGATGGCCTGAATGTTCGAAGAGACAGTCGTTATGCGCTATCCGTTGCTGTTGCTGGCCACCCTGTGCGGCAGCCAGGTCCTGGCGAACGAGCCGCCGCGCTCGCGGCCCGTGCCCATCGAGTACGTCAGCCCCGGCGCTTCCGGCAGTGTCAGCGGCTCCAGTTACAGCCAGCGCCATGACCTGTATGGCGGCCACGCCGTTCCCATTCAGGGATATGGCAGTCGCGAGGTGCAGATCCACGGCGGTTCCAGCGTGCGCCAGAGCGACGGTATCCGCCAGAGCACCGAGTATCCGGGCGGCATCGAGGTGCAGCGTTATCCGGGGCAGAGTGGCTATGAGGTGCAGCGCCGCCGCTGACGACTGTTTAACAGTTCGCGCGCTTCGGGCTGACAGCCGGGGCTTGGCGCAGCATCATGCACGGCAGTGCAGATTCATAAGGTAAGCAGCAGCCATGTCGATGCAGTCCCTGGGGTTCGCGGCGCAGAGCGTCGCGGGCCGGGTTCGTGGGCATAACGAAGACGCCGTGCTCTGCCTCCCCGAGCTCGGCCTGTGGGCAGTGGCCGATGGTATGGGCGGGCATGAGTGTGGTGAAGTCGCCAGTGCCCTGGCCCTGGACACGTTGCGCCAGTCCGTCGTCGCCGGTAGCGGTCTTGAATCCTCCATCCACGCAGCGCACCAGGCGATCCTCGCGGCGGTGCAGGAGGAGGATGGCCGGCGCATGGGCAGTACCGTGGTGGCCGTGCGTTTCGTCGACGCCGACTACGAGGTGGCCTGGATCGGCGATAGCCGTGCCTACCGCATCAGCCTGGACGGCATTGAGCGCCTTACCCGCGACCACAGCTGGGTGCAGGCGATGATCGATGCGGGCGAGCTGAGCCTCGCCGAAGCACGCCAGCATCCGCGGCGCAACATCGTGACCCAGTGCCTGGGGCAGGGCGAGCAGGAGCTCGAGGTCGGGCGTGTGCAGGGCAGCCTGGCGCCCGGCGAACTGCTGCTGCTGTGCAGCGACGGCCTGACCGGCGAGTTGACCGACGAGCAGATCCAGGAAGTCTGTGCCGGTGCCGCCACCCTCGATGAGCTGGTCGACGAGCTGATAGGGCTGGCCAATCGGCTGGGCGGCAAGGACAATATCTCCTGCATCGTGCTGGGTCGTAGCATGGCGGAATCGACGGAGATCGACGCCAGGCCGCGCAACTTCCTCAGCCGTTGGCTCCATTCCCGCAAGCACTGAATGATCGACGCACATCCATGAGCACCACTCTGCTTGAAATCCCCGGCTACCGGGTTCACGGCCAGCTGGGCAAGGGCGGCATGGCCGAGGTATTCCTGGCCACCCAGGAGTCATTGAGCCGCAAGGTGGCGATCAAGGTGCTGCGCAGCGCCGAAGACGAGACCTTCAGCCAGCGCTTCATCAAGGAAGCGCACATCGTCGCCTCGCTCAACCACCCGTCGATCATCACCATCTATGACATCGACCGCCTGGCCGACGGCCGCTACTACCTGGCGATGGAGTTCCTCCCCGGCGGCGACCTGGCGCGGCACAAGGGCGAGCTTTTCGCCCCCGAGCGCGCCCTGCAGATCGTGCGCCAGGTCGCCAGCGGCCTGGCCGTGGTGCATGACAAGGGCCTGGTGCATCGCGACGTGAAGCCGGCCAATGTGCTGTTCCGTGGCGATGGCACTGCGGTACTCACCGACTTCGGCGTGGCCAAGGACCTGGACATCGACAGCGAGCTGACCCAGTTCGGCGTGGCCGTCGGCAGCCCGGCCTACAGCAGCCCCGAGCAAGCCCAGTGCCAGCCGCTGGATGCGCGCAGCGACATCTACAGCCTGGGTGTGATCCTGCTAGAGATGCTCACCGGCAGCAATCCGTTCCGCGGCGGCAACTACACCCAGACCGTGGTCAACCATGTGCAGATGGAGCCGCCGCTGCCGGACAGCCTCGGCGCCTTCCGCAGCGTGCTGGCGCGTATGCTGGCGAAGAAGCCGGACGAGCGCTTCGTCGACTGCCGTGCGCTGCTTGCCGCGCTGGACGAGGTGGAGCTGAGCGATCTGGAAGAGACCCAGATCCGTCCGGCGCTGGCGCTGCCCGAACCTGCCGCGCCGGTTGCAGCGCCCGTGCCGCGCCAGCGTCGCTCGGCCATGCCGCTGCTGGTGGTGCTCAGCGTGCTGGTGCTGATCGGCACCCTGACGTCCGCCGGCTTGTACATTCAGCAGCAGCGGCAGATCGAGGCGCTGCTGCTCCAGGCCGAGCAGCGCTTCGCCGCCGGCCAGTTGATCGAGCCGGAGCAGGACAGCGCCGAGCATTACTTCAACCAGATCCTCGCCATCGATGACGACAGCAGCGAGGCGCTGGCCGGCCTGCAACGCATTCGCGAGGCGCGCATCAAGGTCTTTACCGACCTGGCCGAGCAGCGCCTGGCCGACGGTCTGCTGACCGAGCCGAGCGAAGACAACGCCGACTTCTATTACCGCCAGGCCCTGGCCATCGACCCGCAGCACCCTGGCGCCCTCGAAGGGCTGAACAGGGTGCTGCAGGCGCGCATTGCCCGCTACCTGGCGCTGGCCGAGCAGAGCATCGCCGACAAGCGCCTGCTGCTGCCCGAGGAGGACAGCGCGGTGTACTACTACCGGCAGATCCTCGGCTGGTCGCCGGACAACGCCGAGGCCCTGGCCGGCCTCAATCGCGTGGCCCTGCTGTACCGTGACCTGGCCAATGCCGCCTATCGGCGCAGCGACTTCCCGGCCGCCCTGGCCATGATCGAGCGCGGCCTGCAGGCCGAGCCGCAGAACCCGGAACTGCTGCAGATGCAGGGCGAACACCAGCAGCTGCTGGCCGACGCCCGGGCCGCCAATGCCCGCGCCGCCGCCGATCGCGCCGCGCGCGAGGAGCGCGAACGCAGCAGCAATCCGATCAAACGTGCCTGGAACAACATCTTCGGTCAGTAGGACCCGCACCCATGCTCAAGCTGCATTTCAAGGACAGTCGCCAGGCCCCCATCTGGCTGGTCGAGGAACGTTTCACCCTGGGCCAGGACAAGCGCAACAACCTGATCCTGGCCGATGCGGGGATCAGCGCTTTTCACGCCGAGATTCGCCAGGACAACGGCCTCTACTACATCAGCGACTGCGACAGCGAGCTGGGCACCTTCGTCAACGACGAGCGCATCGCCAGCCGTTACCAGCTGCGTTCGGGCGACTGTCTGCGCCTGGGCGAGGTGGAGTTGCAGCTGACCGACTCGGGCAAGGCCGCACCGCGCGCCGAAGCCGGCCAGCGCTGGTTCCTCCAGGTGATCCAGGGCGAGCACGAGGGCAAGAAGTTCCATGTCAGCGGCTCGATGACCTTCGGTCGTTCGGTCAAGTGCGAGCTGTGCTTCAGCGACGCCCAGCTGTCGCGCCGCCACTGCGAGTTCTTCCTGCGCGACGAGGTGCTGGAGGTCAAGGACCTGGCATCGGCCAATGGCGTGCAGGTCAACGGCGAGAAAACCGCTGCGGCAGTGCTCAAGCCCGGTGATCAGGTGCGCATGGGCTCGGTGGTGCTGCTGGTGATCGGGCCCAAGGTCGAGGCCCAGGAGGAGGCGGCGGACGAGAACGAGGACGCCACCGTGTTCGTGCGTGCCGTCGACCTGCCCAAGCCGCAGGCCAAACCCAGGCCGGCCAGCGGCGCGGCGCCGACGGTCAATCCGTTGCGCGCGGCGGCTCAGGCCCAGGCTGCTCCGGCACCCGCGGCCAAACCCGCGGGCTCTGCCCTGGGCATCGGCCTGGCGCTCGCGGTGCTATTGGTGATTGCCGGAGCCGCGGCCGCCTTCCTGCTCTGATGCCTGATCGGTGAGTGCCGCTGGCGTAGCCCGACAGTGCCTCGGGCGGCTGCCGAGGTTAGCCTTGCCCGTCTAGCCTCACGCATCGGAGTAGCCGTGAAGTCACTCGTTCTGCTGTCCTGTGCCGGCCTGCTGGCCAGCCTGTCCACGCACGCCCTGGCCTGGTCCAACCATTCGCTGGGCAGCCTGCTGGCCCTGCGCGAGGAGTCCGCGCTGCGCCAGGAGGTACAGGTGGAGCCGCTGGAGGCCTTCCTCGCCGACCAGGCGCCTGCCATCGAGCGACTGCTGGACGAGCAGGAGCGCTATGCCCGTGAGCACTTTTCCTACTACCCGGCGCGCCCGGACGAGCTGCGCTGGCAGGCTGCTGGTGAGGGCGATCGGCGCGCCGCGTTCCTCCAGGCCCTGCGCATCAACCCGCAGATCAAGCTGGCCAGCTTCATCCAGCAACTGCCGGGGCAGGAGGGCGGCGGCCGTTCGCTGCTCAAGGGCGAAGACGTATTGGTGTTCCACAAGGTCGGCCCCTGGACGCACTGGCGCTACCTGGCGCTGCGCGACGGCGAGCGGGTGGAGGCGCTGCAGGTGCTGGCCAGCGCGGCGGACGAGCCGGACTACGGCCATGACATCAACCTGTTCAGCGACAATCCGGGGGATACCGGGCAGCGCTACAACTTCGGCCCGCAGCCGTTCGGCGATGCGCGCTTCGAGTATTCCTCGCAGGCGCCGTTCCACATTGGCTACTACCACGAGTCGGCGCTGATCTTTGCCGCCGCGCCCTACCTGGGGCAGACGCTGCCGCACTGGCGTGTCTATCAGTACAGCGGCCTGGCCCGCCTGGCCTTTGCCAGCGGCCATCCCTACTGGGGCTATCGTTTCCTCGGCTGGGCCATGCACTACCTGCAGGACCTCACCCAGCCGTATCACGCCAGCGTGCTGCCGGGCGTGGGTACCAGCGGCATGGTGCTGATCGCGGCCAAGGCCGAGGCGGGGTACCCGGAAGATCGCGAAGCCGCTATCCAGCGCGTGGCCGACCGCCACACCGCCATCGAGCAGTATCAGTTCGATCGCATGCAGGCGCTGATCCTCGCGGGCGAGCTAGACCATCCGCTGCTGGCGGCTTATGGCGAACGGCAACAGGACGCTGACTATCCGCCCTTCGACGTGGACTACGCGGCCCAGGTGGTGGCGGCCGAGTCGCATGCCCGCGCCGATCCGTTCGATGCGCTGATCGGCGAGTGGATGGCACGGGTCGCGACGCACAAGGTTGCGGCGGGCAAGGGCTTCAGCGAGAGCAACCAGCTACAGCCGGTCATGCCCGATCCGGCGCTGGAGCAGCTGCTGGTCGAGCTGTTCCGCCACTTCGGCGCGCACAGTCGCAACGCCCTGAAAGGCACCTTGCCGGCCAACTAGGGGTGATACCACAGCTCGCGCCGTTGCAACGGCGTGTGCGGTGGCAGCAGCGGGTTGTCGAGTTCGATGATGCGCCGCTGGTCCAGCCTGGCGCGCCGGAGGTCGTCGGCGTGGTGTTGCTGGAACAGGCGGTCGAAGGAGCCGTCTGCCAGCGCCAGTTCCAGCCCCTGGCGCACCGTGTCCGCCAGTTGCGGCTTCTGTGGCGAGAAGAAGAAATACAGCGCGGTGGGGTAGTGCAGGACCAGGTGGCGGTCCAGTGTCAGGTCGTCGATGTGCATGTGCTGCAACTCGGCGTTGGCTTCCAGCACGGCTCTCGGAAAGTAGTCGAAGCGCTCGGCGCGCAGCATCAGGAACAGGCTGTCATAGCTGGAGCTGGTTTCCACCGGCAGGCCCTGGTGCCGCAGGATGGCGGTGTCCGGCCAGTCGTGGCCTTGGCCGGCGCGCAGCCGGCGCAGGTCTTCGAGCGTGTGCACATCGCGCAGCAGCTGCGCCCGATCAGCGCGTAGCAGGGCGATGCGCCAGCCATACAGGCCCTTGTCCAGGGGGATGCGCACCGGCAGCAGGCGCTGCTCGCGCTCGATGCTGGTCATGGTCCACACCACGTCCACTGCCTCGCCGCGCTCCAGGCTGAGCAGGGCGCGCTGTTGCTCCATGTGGTAGTCCGATGGCTCCAGGCGCAGGTCACTGGCGGCCTTGTCCAGCGCCAGCTGCAACAGGGCCAGTGGGTAGAGTGGGCGGAATTCGTCGCCGGCCGGCGCGCGGGGGTAACGCATGACATCGTCCGCGGCCAGGACTGGCGAGGCGATCAGTAGCAGGGCCAGCAGCAGGTGCCGCGGGAACATCGATGGCAATCCTTTCCATTCGGTAGGGATGCGCGCAGACGCATCAGGTTGGTGCGCGCATTATGCCAGTCGTGTCGTCCTCAGGTCTTGCGCCGCTCGGCAATGATCTCCGGCAGGTCGTGGCGCTTCAGGTACAGGCGCAGGGGCTCGGTGATGTTCAGGCGCTCGTCGATGCGCTGCTCCAGAAGCAGGCCCAGACGCTCGCGGCTAAGGGTCATCAGGGCGCCTTTGAGGGGCTGCCAGACGAATTCGGCACAGGGCTGGATACTGTCTTCGGTGACGTCCAGGCCGAAGGAGTCCTCACTGAAACGGACGATATGGTGGCCGCTTTTGGCGTTGTAGCCGACCAGGCCCTGCAGGGCGTCGGCGGCGGCGCAGATGGTGGATGAAGTGGTGCTCATGCAAACCTCCGTTGATGGCTGGGTCTGCACGCAGGGCGCTGTCGTTATGTTTTGCCGGCGATCCTAGAGCATGGCGGCGGGGCCGTCTTGCTCTGGATCAAGGTGGCGGGTGGGCACCCGGCGATGCCGGGTGCGAGTGGCTTAGGCATTCGGCGCATGGCTGCCCAGCAGGGTATTGCCGGACTTCCTGTTGCGCTTGGCCATGCGTTTTTCTTCGGCAGTTTCAGGGGCTTCTTCTTCGCCTCCTTGTGTCGGTCCAGACCTTTGCTCATGGTGCATTCCTCCGGAAATGGCGAGTCGTTAGCAACGGCAGTTCTCGTCGGTCATCACCACCTCCCAGGCTGAGCCAGCCTGCGCTGTACATTAATTGCAGCATAGCCCCGTTCGGCGGCGCAGGCGCGGCAATACAGGCCGGCGCAGCAGTGGGCCAGATCGGCGGTATCGGGGGGGCTCGAGGGCGTGCCAGCAGCAGGCGGCCGCGCGATGGTCAGTCGGGTTATGGGGTGTTCAGGCGCTGCAGTTCGCGGCGCACCATGGCGGCGAATTCGGGCGGGGTCAGCTGGTACAGCTCGGCGGCCACCCAGTCCAACCAGCGCGCGCCGAGGCTGGCGCGCTGATCCAGCAGGCGCCGGGCTTCGGCCTCGGCGCGTGCGGCGTGCTGTTGGTGGAACTGGCTGCGGCTCACGCGCGGCGTCAGCCGCTCAGGCCGACGTAGACGTTCTGTACGTCGTCGTGGTTGTCGAGCGCTTCGAGGAAGGCTTCGACTTCTTCCAGCTGCTCGGGCGTCAGGTTGCTGACCGGGTTCTTCGGCATGTAGCCGATCTTCGCCGAGTTGACGGTGAAACCCTGTTCCGGCAGGGCCTTGCACACGGCGTCGAGGTCGGTCAGGTCGGTGACGAACAGGGTGTTGCCTTCATCGGACGGCTCGAAGTCCTGGGCGCCGGCTTCGATGGCGGCCAGCTCCGGATCGGCACCGGTGTCGGAGGAGGCTTCGATCATGCCGACATGGTTGAAGTCCCAGCTCACCGAGCCGGCGGCGCCCATCTGGCCCTTGCGGAACAGCACGCGGATCTCGGCCACGGTGCGGTTCACGTTGTCGGTCAGGCACTCGACGATCACCGGCACCTGGTGCGGGGCGAAGCCCTCGTACTGGGTGCGTTCGTAGTTGACTACCTCGCCGGAGAGGCCGGCGCCTTTCTTGATCGCCCGCTCCAGGGTGTCCTTGGGCATCGAAGCCTTCTTGGCCGCATGCACGGCCACACGCAGCTTGGCGTTGGTGTCCGGGTCAGCACCGTTGCGCGCGGCGACCATGATTTCCTTGACCAGACGGCCGAAGATCTTGCCTCTGGCGTTGGCTGCTGCTTCTTTGGGTTTGGCTTTCCACTGGGCGCCCATGGGGTGTTCTCGCAGGCTGAGGGGGACGGCGCCCCGCAGGGCGGGGCGAATTCAGGAGGCAGATTCTAACGGGTTGCTTCGGCCTCGGCATCCCGCCGATGGCCCGCCGTGGCAATGCGCCTCAGCTGACCACGACGCTCATCGTGAAGATCGGCAGATAGGCGGCACCGACCAGCATTGCCAGCGCCAGCCATACCAGCAGCGTGGCCAGGCTCAGCAGCAGGCCGACCCAGCGCTGGCGTACGCAGAGCCAGACGACCAGCCAGACCAGGTTGTGAATCAGCAGGCTGCGCAGGAGCAGCAGCACGCCGTCGGGATTCTCCATCACCCAGCGGGTGGGCCCCGGCAGATCGGCGCCGAAGGCGGCGAACAGATCGTTGAACGCCGGCAATGCCGTCCAGAACCCCAGGCCGATGACGCAGGCGGCGCTAAACGCCAGCAGGGAGAGGATGATCTTGATAAGCGAGCGGGGTTGGCGATCCATGCGAGGTAATCCTGACAGCGGGGTGCGTGGAGCCCCCGCAGGAGGGGCGCTCTGGGCTGGCGAGTACCGCCGAAATGCCGGTGCTAGTGGCTGAACTGGCGGATGCCGATCAATAGGCGTCCGCCCTTATTGTCGTTTCTGATTCAGGCCGGTACGCCAAGGATCAGCAGGGTGGCGATGCTGCCCAGATAGAGGCACCAGAACAGCACGCCGGCGACGATGAAGCCGATGTTGGCTCCCGACATCTGTGCATTGCCGCTGCCTTGCGGGTCCTGGCTGGCCAGGTTGGCCTGGCGCTGGATGCTGATCATCGGCAGCAGAATGCACAGCTGCAGCAGCATCAGGAACACGTCGAGCAGTACCGGCAGCTCCTCGATGCGTGAACTCACCTGGCCGAGCACCGCGCTGCCGACGGCCACTACCACGTAGAGCGTGGCCGGGCCGGAGCCCAGCAGAGGCTTGCCCTGCTGGCGCAGTTGCTCGTCGATCAGGCCGGACAGGCTGTGCATGTAGAAGATGGAAAAGATCGAGCGCCACACCGGCATGATCTTCTTCGGCAGCATGCGGCTGCGCTGGCTGTCCCACTGCTTGTAGCCCCAGTAGAGGATGTACAGGCCCATGGTGGCGATGAACAGGATGCTCATCTTGCGAATGGAGGTGGTGAAGAAGTGACCCTCGGCGCCGGCCAGTGGGGCGTCGACGAGTTGTGCTTGCGGGGTGCGGTAGAGGTTTTCCATCAGCCTTCCTTGGTGTTGAACGAGCCCGCGCGGGCATCCATCTGGCCCATGCTAGGTGCCAGCCGGCGAGAAAGTCCAGAGCTGGCGCGAGGCGGTCGTTACGCGCGTGACCCAGGTCAGCAAAGAGTGTTTCCTGGTGCAACAGAGTGCCCCATGGGCCGCCGAATGGCGTAGGCTGAAGTCGTCGCTCAGTGCGACGCATGGTTGAAGTTGAATAAGGAAGGCTTTATGCAAATCCAGGTTCACAGTGATAACCATATCGACGGCAGCGCCCGTCTCGCCAGCTGGGTCAGCGCTACCCTCGGCAGCCAACTGGAGCGCTACGACGAGGAACTGACTCGCGTCGTCGTGCATTTCAACGACGAGAACGGCAGCAAGGCCGGTGCCCAGGACAAGCGCTGCCAGATCGAGGTGCGGCCCAAGGGGTTGCAGCCGCTGTCCGTGACCCACAAGGCCGAGTCCTTGGAGTTTGCCCTCGATGGCGCCATCGAGAAGCTCGGGCATGCACTCGATCACCAGCTCGGCAAGCTGCGCAACAAGCGTGGACCGAGCCACCGCGATGGCGTCGAGGCAGGTGATGCCGCCGCCCAGGACCAACTGCTGGAAGAGGATTTCCTGGCCGAGCAGCAACTGCGCAACGCCTGATTTCCGCACCATGAAAAACGCCGGCATTCGCCGGCGTTTTTATTTGTCCGCAGGATCAGTCCTGGCGGCTGGTGACTTCCACCAGGTGGTAGCCGAACTGGGTCTTCACCGGACCCTGGACTACGCCGACCGGAGCGCTGAATACCACCTGATCGAATTCGCGAACCATCTGGCCGGGGCCGAAGGAGCCGAGGTTGCCGCCGTCGCGGCTGGACGGGCAGCTGGAGTTGTCCTTGGCCACCTGGGCGAAGTCGGCGCCGGCTTCGATGGCGGCTTTCAGTTCGTTGCACTTGGCTTCGCTGGAAACCAGGATGTGGCGGGCGCTGGCGCGGGGCATGGGGTGTCCTCCTGTTGAATAGGCGGCAGAGCCTAACGCAAAGTGTGGCGATATGGCAGATCGGCGGTGTTTACAGCGGGTGTTTACCTTTGAATTGGGGGATGGGCGGGTCTCTGGCCTAGTTGTATAGTCGCGACCCCCCTGTGATAGCTCCCTTTTTCAAGGACTGAAAATGCTCGCTCGTAGTCTATTAATCCTATCCGCGCTGGCCATGCTTGTTGCGGGCTGTTCCTCTTCCGCCAGTCGTGCGCTACAGACCGTATCCCCACCCGTCGGCAGTAAAGTTGCGCTGATGGTCGACTTCGATCAGCACAGTCACACCGTATGGATTGGCAATGCTTTCATGCACGAGAACATCAAAACGGCCAAGCAGCCGGGATGGAATCTAGTCGACAAGCTCGGCAAGCCGCTCCTATCGAGCCTGGCCAGTGATGCTGGGCGCTATCAGGTTCGCCCGATAGCAGGCCTTGGGCTGGCGATGAAGCGCCAATTGCAGGGCGGTAGCGTTGAGGGCTACATCACATTGCCCAGAGCCATGACCAACCCGACCATGCTGGCATTTGCGAGCCCCTCGCTGGAGGACAACCTGCGACAGGCATTCGGCCTCGAATACGACGCACTGAAAGCGGCAGGCTATCAATATCTGGTTTTGCTGCGTCAGTTGCCGATGGTTGCTGATGAGGATTCCAAGGAGGGCTCCGATCGGCGCATTCTCAACACTTATGGCTACTACTTGAAGTGCGATCGAACCTATCAAGAGTGCGAGGTGCCGAGAGCGCTGCTGCGCGGACAGGTCGAGTTGGTCGACCTCTCGAGAATGCAGTATGTCGGCGCCTATGGTTTCAGCATGAACGTCCCGGTACCGCTTGATGCAGGTGAGGATGGGGTCTCCAGCCCTGAGGCCATGCGCCTGATCGACGCGCACCTGCAGGCGTTGAGCTTGGAGATACAGACGTTCCTCAAGGAAAAAGGACTGCTCTCCGAGGGGGATAAGCAGGGGGCGGCTCTGTCTATCTAGCGTTGTTATTTACACAACTTGCTGTCTTTATGACCTTAGAGTGTTGGTTGTCGTTAAGACAATATCTTCCTATGTTGTTGATCTATAACAAATAAATTTTGGCATGCTTCCTGATGGTGCTTGAGCGAGAGGGGGCTTCCCTCTGTGTTAGTTCAAGGAGATGCCGCCATGATCGAGTACCTGAGCTGTCCGAAGAACCTTCTGCGGGTATCCACCCAATTGCTGCTGGCTGGGCTGGCCCTGCTGCTGGTCGGCGTCGTGGTCGCTTACGGCCTGGACAGCCGGCTGAGCATCGGTACCCAGGTGGCGGCGCATTCGGCGGTGATTCTCGGCCCCAGTCTGCTGAAGATCGGTTATGTGATGCGGTTGCTGGCCCAGCACCTGCAACGCAAGGCTGGCTGGGAGCGTTGCTGTGCAAGTGCTTGAGCGCAGCCAGGCCCTGGCCATCGCGCCGCTCTGGCGTCTGGGCTTTCGTCCGTTCTTTCTCGGCGGGGCGCTGTTCGCCCTGTTGGCCATGGCCGCCTGGGTGGCGGCACTGAATGGCTGGCTGGCCCCGCAGCCGCTCGGTGGCTGGCTGGCCTGGCACCGCCACGAGATGCCGTTCGGCTTCGGCCTGGCGATCATTGCCGGCTTCTTGCTCACCGCCGTGCAGACCTGGACCGGCCTGCCCAGCCTCTCCGGTCGACCGCTGATGGCGTTGTTCGGCCTGTGGCTGGCGGGGCGCCTGGCCTGGTTCCTGCCCGTGCCGCTGGCTGCGCTGGCGGCGCTCGAACTGGCCTTCGCCCTGGCCCTGCTGCTGGCCTTCGGTCGGCTGATCCTGCGGTCCCGGCAATGGCATAACGCTCCGGTCGTGCTGGTGCTGGCGCTACTCGGTGCCTGCCAGGCGTTGAACCTGTATGGCCTGCAGCTGGTCGACGATAACCTGCAGCGGCGCGGCGTGCTGGCCGCGCTGTGGCTGGTGGCGGCGCTGATGGCGATCATCGGCGGGCGGGTGATTCCCTTCTTCACCGCACGCGGGCTGGGGCTGGCCAGCCAGGCGCCGGCGCGGCCCTGGCTGATGTGGAGTCTGCTGGGCTGCTCGTTGGCGATAGCCGCGACCATTGCCGCTGGCCTTGGCCAACTGCCCAGCCCCTGGCTGGCGCCGCTGTTCCTCGCCGTGGCTGTGCTGCACGGCTTGCGCTTGTGGCATTGGCGGGCACGCGGCATCTGGCGCGTGCCGCTGCTGTGGTCGCTGCACCTGGCCTATGCCTGGCTGGCCATCGCCGCGCTTGGCATGGGCGCCTGGCACCTGGGCTGGCTGACGCAGTCGAGCCTGGCCAGCCATGCGCTGGCGGTCGGGGCGATGGGCGGGCTGATCCTGGCCATGCTGGCGCGGGTCAGCCTCGGCCATACCGGACGGCCGCTGCTGCCGCCGCCGGCGATGAGCTGGGCCTTCGCCCTGCTGCAGCTGGCGGCCCTGAGTCGGGTCGCGCTGGCAGCCTTTGCGGTCAGTGGCCTGTGGCTGGCGGCGCTGTGCTGGTGCCTGGCCTTCGGTCTGTTCCTGCGCCACTATGCGGCGATGTTCTGGACGGCGCGGGTCGACGGGCATCCGGGCTGATGGGTGGCAAGGCCTTGCCCCGAGCGGCAAGGTCGTTCCGCTGGCTGAGGTTGCCGATACGGCGACAGCCCAGCAGGCATGGGCTTTTCGGCAAGGTGGCGCGCATTCTGCTTATGACCCTGAAACGGACTTTCGCAGGGCACCGCCATGACCACCATCAACACCAGCTCGCCGCTGGCCAGCTACCTCGCCAGCGCCGGCAAGGCCACCACTGCAACCACTGCCAGCAGCCAGGAGAAACCGGCCGAGAGCAGCAAGGACCCGATTGCCGAGCTGCGCAGCCTGGCCCGGCAGATGGTGGCGCGTAGCGAGGGCGGGCTGCTGCGCGCGCTCAATGGCGGTGGCAGCCTGCAGCCGAGCATCAGCCAGAGCCTGTCGGGCAACAAGGTCGGTGAGTCGGGGGCGAAGATCGAGTTGCCCGACGTGGCCGCCATGGACCGAGACGACGCGGCCAAGCTGCTGGTACAGGTCGACAAGCTGATCGACGCGGGCCTCGGTGACAGCAGCAGCTTCGTCGGCTTCAATGCCGGCCAGCAGACCGACTCGCTGGCCACCTACCGCGACTGGCTGCAGGCCAGGGGCGGCGTCAGCATCTACGTTTGATCGCCTGCAGCGTGTAGCTCAGCGGCACGCGCTCGCGTCCGCTGCACAGCCGCCACTCGCCGTCCGCGCCAAGCGCCATCTGCCCGGGCAGGGCTTCCCAGGGAATGCTGTCGTGCTCTTCCAGCGCGCTGATCTGCATGCCGTGGCGCAGCAGGGCGGTAATGATTTCGCCCAGTCCGTGGTTCCACTCATGGGTGATAATGGCGCTCAGTAGCTGGTCCGTCTCCACGTAGGTGTGTTCGTCCTGCCATACCGTGGGCTCGGTGTGCTCGAAGTAGGGGAAGCCGATCACCAGTTGGTCCTCGCAGTCCTCGTCCAGGGCGAACAGCAGCGGATGCCCCTCGCGCAGGAACAGACGCCCGCCGGGCTTGAGCAGGGCCGCCACGTTGCGCGCCCAGCCGTCGATGCGCGGCAGCCAGTTGAGTGCGCCGATGCCGGTGTAGACCAGATCGAAGCTCTCCGTCGGCAGCACGCTGGCGGCGTCATACACCGAGGCTTCGACATAGTCGATGGCCGCGCCGCAGCGCTCGGCCAGGCGGCGTGCCTGGGCCAGCGAGGCGGGCGAGAAGTCCAGGCCGCATACTCGCGCGCCCAGGCGCGCCAGCGACAGGGTGTCGGTGCCGATATGGCATTGCAGGTGTACGGCGCGCAGCCCGGCGATATCGCCCAGGCGCGGCAGATCGAAGCGCACCACCTCGAAGAGATGCTCCGGTTGGCTGACGAATTGCTCGACCTGATAGTCCGGCGAGGCGGCATGCAGGTCGGCGCGCTCGTTCCAGTTGGCGCGGTTCACGTCGAACGATTCGTTCATGGCGGCACTCCTTTGCTCGGCTGGCCGACGGTAGAGCCAAGGGCGTGGCGAGGCAAGGGTGGAATCGCGCATGATGGCGGCCATCGGTTTCAGGGAGGTCCCCATGCGCGCCATTTCATCCGTTCTGCTCATCCTGTCGCTGGGTTTCGGCGGCAGTGCCTTGGCTGCCGACGAGGCGCAACTGGTCGAGGCGATCAACGCCTACCGCGGCCAGGTACAGCGCTGCGGTGCGCTGGCGTCGCCGGAGCTGCCGCCGCTGGCCAGCGATCCGCGCCTGGTACTGCCGGTGGTGGCCGGCGACCTGCAGGACAGCCTGGCGCGCAATGGCTACCCGATGGTCAACGTACAGGCGATCACCCTGTCCGGCCCGCGCGATGCGCAGAGCGCCATGCAGGCGCTGCGCGAGAGCTTTTGCCGCGTAGTGCTTGATCCGCAGTTCGTCGATGTCGGCGTCAGCCGCGTGGACCGCGACTGGCGCATCGTCCTGGCGCGGCCGCTGCTGGGCGGGCGCCTGGGTGACTGGCAGGCGGAAGGGCAGAAGCTGCTGGAGCAGATCAACGCCGCCCGCGCGCAGGCCCGCCAGTGTGGCGGTCAGTCTTTCGCCGCCAGCGCGCCGCTGGCCTGGAACGCCACCCTGGCCGGCACCGCCGAGAGCCACAGCCGCGCCATGGCCAACGGCAACTTCTTCGACCACCGCGACCGTGACGGCCGCACCCCTGGCGACCGCGCCGAGCTGGCCGGCTACAGCGGCATGCAGATCGGCGAGAACATCGCCGCCGGCCTGGACGCCGCCGACAAGGTGGTAGCCGGCTGGCTGGCCAGCCCCGGCCACTGCGCCAACCTGATGAACCCGGCGTTCAGCGAACTGGGCGCCGGCTATGCGGTGGACCCGAAGAGCGACGCCGGCATCTACTGGACGGCGCTGTTCGGCGCGCCCTGATCAGCCGAGGTTGAATACCTCGGCCAGGTGCCGCTGGTAGCGCGCCACGTCGCGCTCGATGTCCGGCCTCTTCATCACGTCGGTGCAGAGAAAGGTCGGCAGGGCGCTCATGCCGAGGAACTGGTTGGCCTTGTGGAAGGGCAAGTACACCGCGTCCACGCCCTTGGCCTCGAAGAAGTCGCTGGGGTCGTCGAAGGCTTGCTGCGGGGCGTTCCAGGTCAGTGACAGCAGGTACTGTTTGCCCTGGATCAGGCCGCCGCTGCCGTACTTCTGCGAGGCGTCCGCGCGGGTGCGGCCGTCGTTGGCGTAGAGGCTGCCGTGGCCGGCGGTGAACACCTCGTCCAGGTACTTCTTCACCGTCCAGGGCGCGCCCATCCACCAGCCGGGCATCTGGTAGATCACCACGTCGGCCCAGAGGAACTTCTGCACTTCCTCCTCGATGTCGTAGCCGCCGTCGATAAAGGTGGTCCTGATGTCGAAACCGGCGTGGTCGAGGAAGGCGACGGCGGCGTCGTGCAGGGTGGCGTTGTAGCGGCCGTCGGAATGGGCGAACTGCTTGCCGCCGTTGAGGAGCAGGATCTTTTTCATGGGAGCCTCCGGGCATCTCGAATGGCCGGCAGGTTACGCAGGCGGGCGCCCCTGAAACAGTCGCCTGTGGGCAAATGATTATTGCCGATATGTCATGAATGCTGGTATTGCTGTTGCGCTAGGGTGTGTCCATCACTTATCCACGGAGCGCACCATGTACGGCTTTATCCTTCACGCCCACACCAGGCCCGAACGGGCCGAAGCCTTCGAGCAACTGTTCCGCGCCTATGTCGAGCCCAGCCGCGCCGAGCCCGGCTGCGTGCAGTACCACATGCTGCGCGATGCGGCCGATCCGAGCCAGTTCATCTTCTTCGAGGTGTGGGCGTCACGCGAGGCCTTTGCCGAGCACACGGCCTTGCCGCATATGCGCGCGTTCAGCGAGCGGCGAATGGACTACCTGCAACGCGACTTCGAGATCCGCGAGATCGAGATGCTCAGCGCCTAGCGCTGCTCCGGCGAAGCGTGCCGGCCCTTGGCCGCCTGCTTCGCGGCGATGTCCATCAGGCGCTGGAACTTGGGGCAGGCCAGGTGGTTCTCGGCGGGGCAGACCGCGGCATGGCGCAGGCCGTCGCGGATGGCCGACAGGCGCCGGATGGTCTGGTCCAGTTCGTCGGCCTTGCTCTCCAGCAACTGGCGGTCGATCTCCGGGCCGGCCAGCATCGCGGCGATGTCATCCAGCGAGAAGCCGGCCGTGCGCCCCAGGGCAATCAGCGCCAGGCGCTGCAGCACCGACTCGCCGAACACCCGCTTCAGGCCGTTGCGGCCTATGGAGCGGATCAGCCCCCGTTCCTCGTAGTAGCGCAGGGTCGAGGCCGGCAGGCCGGACCAGCGCGCGACCTTGCCGATATCCATCTCTTTCATGGGGCGACCTCAAGTGAACTTCAGGTTCGGTGCCGACAGGTTAGAGGGCCGGGGGCTGCGCCGTCGATAGCCGTCAGTGGCTGTAGCCGGTCGGCTTGTTGCGGATGGTCTTGAGCAGGTCTTCCGGGCTGATGCTGGCGACCATCTTGCTGTGGGCCGCGCTGCCCGGTTGCGGCTGGTTGAGGATATGGCCCTTCATCTTGCCGATGATGTGCATCTCACAGGGCTTGCAGTCGAACTTCAGGGTCAGCACCTCGTCGCCCTGGATCAGCTGCATCGGCGCGACCTTGGTGCGCACGCCGGTGACGCCCTTGGCCTGCTTGGGGCACAGGTTGAAGGAGAAGCGCAGGCAATGCTTGGTGATCATCACCGGCACTTCGCCTTCTTCCTCGTGGGCCTCGTAGGCGGCGTCGATCAGCTGCACGCCGTGGCGGTGGTAGAAGTCGCGGGCCTTCTGGTTGTAGACGTTGGCCAGGAATGACAGGTGCGACTCCGGGTACACCGGCGGCGGGCTGGTCTCGGCCTTGCGGCTGCCACGTGGATGAGCGGCGATGCGCGCTTCGGTGAGCTGCTCGATGGCTTCGCGGCGCAGCGCCTTGAGTTGCGAGTTGGGCACGAAGAACGCCTGCGGGGCATCCAGCGCCACGTCCAGGGCGTGGTAGTCGGTGGTGCCGAGCTGGGTCAGCAGGTCGCGCAGGCCATCCAGCGCCTGCTCCGGCTTGTTAGCCACGCCAAACGGGCCAGGCAGCTCCACCTGGGCGCTGATGCCTTCCTCGCTGGTGGCGGTCAGCTTGAGCTGCTCCTCGCGCAGCTCGGCCTTCCAGCTCACACCGATACGGCGCTCGGCGGAGGTCTTCTGCAAGGCCTGCTGCCAGTTGTGGTCGAGGTTGCGCGACAGTGGGTGGTTGGGGCGCAGGCGGAACAGGCCCTCGGGCATCTCGTTGGGCTCGACGCGGTAGCGGTAGCGCTTCTCGCCGTCTTCCTCGAATTCGCCCTTGAGTTCGGCGATGTTGGCGCGGAAACCCACCACCTCGCGCTTGACCAGCACGTTGAGGCCGTCGCCGTTGGACAGCGGGGTATTGGTGACGGCGATCAGGTCGCGCTTGCCCACCTTCTCGACATGGCCCACCGGCAGGCCGGTGAAGGTCGGCGAGTCGAATGCGCCGATGTCCACCTTGCGCTCGGTGACGAAGTAGTCGGTGCTGCCGCGGTGGAAGGTCTTGTCCGGATCGGGCTGGAAGAAGTGTGCGGTGCGGCCGCTGGAGGCGCGGGCCAGGTCCGGGCGGTCTTCGAGGATGGCGTCGAGCAGCTGGCGGTAGTGGGCGGTGATGTTCTTCACGTAGCCCATGTCCTTGTAGCGGCCCTCGATCTTGAACGAGCGCACGCCGGCCTCGACCAGGGCGCGCAGGTTGGCGCTCTGGTTGTTGTCCTTCATCGACAGCAGGTGTTTCTCGTAGGCGATCACCCCGCCTTTTTCGTCCTTCAGGGTGTACGGCAGGCGGCAGGCCTGGGAGCAGTCGCCACGGTTGGCGCTGCGCCCGGTCTGCGCGTGGGAGATGTTGCACTGGCCGGAGAAGGCCACGCACAGCGCGCCGTGGATGAAGAACTCGATGGAGGCTTCGGTGGCGTCGGCGATGGCGCGGATTTCCTGCAGGTTCAGCTCGCGCGCTAGCACCAGCTGGGAGAAGCCGGCCTGGTCGAGGAACTTGGCCCGGTCCAGGGTGCGGATATCGGTCTGGGTGCTGGCATGCAGCTCGATCGGCGGGATATCCAGCTCCATCACGCCCATGTCCTGCACGATCAGCGCATCGACGCCGGCGTCGTACAGCTGGTGGATCAGCGTGCGCACCTGCTCCAGCTCGTCGTCGTGGAAGATGGTGTTGAGGGTGGTGAACACCCGCGCGTGGTAACGGCGGGCGAACTTCACCAGCTCGGCGATATCGCTGACCTCGTTGCAGGCGTTGTGCCGCGCGCCGAAGCTCGGCCCGCCGATGTACACGGCATCGGCCCCATGCAGGATGGCCTCACGGGCGATGTGCACATCGCGGGCAGGGCTGAGCAGTTCCAGATGGTGTTTGGGCAGGGACATGGTGGTTTCTTCTTTATCAGGCGCGGCACGGCAAGGCGCGCATTGTAGCGGGAGGCGGGGAGGGTGACACCCTGAGGTGCCGGGTGGTTGCGGCGGGTGGCCCGTGGGGCGGGCCGGGAAGGCGGTGTTATTGCACGTTGCCGAGGCGCTGGTTGGTGAACACGCACACCACGCCGGCTCGGTTGTGCATCACCTGGTGGTCGAAGTCGCAGTAGGCGGCGGCGACGCTCAGAGCCATCTGTTCGCTGATCAGCTGGCCGTCATCCGGGCGGAACCAGGCCATCTGGCCGGCCTTGCAGCGTTCGGCCTGAGGGTCGGTGTTGTAGATGCAGATCTTGCTCTGGATTTCGCTCTGCTCCTGGTCGAAGCAGGCGCCGAGGGAGAGGGCGGCGGCGCTGAGCAGGCAGAGGCGGGCGAGGGTGTGCATGGTCGGGTCCTGTGTTGACTGCGAAGAGGCGTTAGGGCCCCGCGGTGCAGAAAGGTTCCTCGTGCCCCGAGCCGCTGCGTGCAACTGTGAACCCTGCACGGGCCGGCGCCCCGGCGGCTGCACGATGTAGGCATCATAAGGGGATGTCGCCGCAGAAGATGTCGTAACCGCCGTCGGACGCTGACGTGCGCAGTACCAGCGCGTGCGGCGTGGTGCGCAGCTCGGCCAGTGTCACCTTGGCGATGCGCGACAGCCGCCAGCCATCGGCCGAGCCGCGGTGTTCGGTCAGCACCGTGTTGTTCAACGCGTAGCTGGGTTGCGCGCCTCGTGCCGCGCAGCTGCCGGGGTAGACGTAGGCGAACAGGCGTACCGGCAACGTCACGCCGAAGGGCACGCCGCTGACGAAGATCGACACGTCGGTCAGCTCGCCGCGCGGCGACAGCGTGGCCTGGCCGATGCGGCCGGCATTCTTGGCCGTGCCGGTCAGACGCATCTGCACATGCTCGCCGCCGGCTGGTGCAGCCACTCAGGGCGAAGGCGAGCAGCGTTGCCGAGACCGCGATCATGCGCATGGTGCCGCTCCTGTGATGGTGTATCGGGGCTCAGTGTAGGCGGCGCGTGGCGGCCAGCGCTTCGGCCTGGCGGGTCAGTTGGTCGAGCAGGCGGTCGCGTTGTTTTTCGGCGTCGCGCATGGCCCGTTCGCCATGTTGTTTGACCAGGTAACTGTGGATCTGCCGCACTTCCTTGGACTGGAAGATCGGCGCCAGGTCTTGCACCGCCACCCAGCCATCCGATGCTTTGCGCCGGGTATTCATCAGCACCTGCGGCCCGCGCGCGCCAAGCACGTTGAAGCCCATCGCCTCGAAGGTCGGCACCCGGTCTGCCACGCAGGCCAGCGCCGCATGCGGATGCAACAGCTGCATCTGCTGCAGCATGGCGCGGGCGATGCCCTGGCGGCGGTGGCTGGCCTGTACGGCGCTGTAGACGAGGGTGCAGGCCTCGGGATCACCCGGGCTGGGCAGGTAGAGGGCGAAGCCCAGTACGCGCGAAGGGTCTTCATCGTCGAGGGCGAGGATCATCCGGGCGCTGCTGGCCGGCTCGCTGCCCATGGCCTGCAGGTAGAGGTGTACCTCGTAGCCGATGACGTACTGGTACAGCTGGTACAGCGGGTTGCTCGACGTCAGCGGGGCCGGGCTGAGGTCGCTGAAGTAGTCGACCACCATCTGCAGCACCTGGCTTTTCAGCGATTCGGGCGGCGGGGTGGTGAGGTGGGTGAGGGTGAACATCGAGAGTCTGCTTCCGGGCATGCTGCGTGGCGCCATTGTAACGCCCGTCTGCCGCGACGGCGCCCCGGCTCATGCCGTCGTTCGGCTGGGCTATCATGCGCGCCCTCATTCATGCCGGTTAGCACCATCAGGTCACCATGTCCGTCAACGCCCTTTATACCGACCTGTCCGGTTACTACGACCTGATGTGTGCCGACATCGATTACCAGGCGCAGAGCCATTGCATTCACCGGCTACAGCAGCTGTTCGGCAATGGCGGCGTGCGCCATCTGGACATGGCCTGTGGCACCGGCCCGCATATTCGTCATTTCATCGATGCCGGTTATGCCAGCAGTGGCCTCGACATCAACCAGCCGATGCTCGACCTGGCGGCGATTCGCTGCCCGGAGGCGCAGTTCTCCCAGCAGGACATGTGCGCGTTCAGCGTGGCCGAGCGCCTGGACCTGATTACCTGCTTTTTGTATTCGGTTCACTACAGCGCCGGCATCGAGCGGCTGAAAGCCTGTGTGGCCAGCGTGCATGCGGCGCTGAACAGCCAGGGGGTGTTCTGCTTCAACGCGGTGGACCGGGAGCGGATTGATAACGCGTTGTCGGTGACGCACAGCGTGCGGCACGAGGGCAGTCAGTTCACCTTCAGTTCCGGCTGGCATTACCCGGGCGCGGGCGAGCGGCAGTCGTTGCGCCTGCGCATCGAAAAGGCGACGGGCGATGAAACGCAGGTCTGGCGCGACGAGCATCCGATGGTGGCGGTGAGCTTCGCCGAGTTGCAGGAGGTGTTGCGGCCTTACTTCGAGGTGCATGTGTTCGAGCATGACTACGAGAAGATCATTCCCTGGGATCAGGTTTCGGGGAATGCGATTTTTGTTTGCGTGAAGGTTTAGTGGTTGGGGCTGATTGCTCCATGCTGCGGCTCGTTATCGCGTTTTTCTTATGCGCTGGTTCTGTCCTGCCGTGCGGGTCATTTGTTCCAGTGCGCAGGGTGGAAAACCGCGAAGCGCTTTCCGCCTGATATCCAGGCTACTTGCTGGTTTTCGTGCTGCTGCTCGTTTCCTCATTGGGTGATGCATTGGTTCCGCCCTGCTGGGCGGGTTCCTTTTGGCAGTCGCCCCAAAAGGAACCAAAAGGGCTTGCCCCGCCATCCGGCCCTGCGCTTCGCTCCGGGTTCGTTCACTCCATCGCCGCTCCGAGGGTCGGCGTACAAGGGGCGTCCATGCCCCTTTACGCCTTTCGCCGCATCCATGCGGCTCACCCCTCTACGCAACGATTCCGCTCACCCTCCTGAAGGGGCGTTTGGCGCTGCCTGAAAGTGAGAGGGAAGGGTGTAGCGCACGGAGTGTGGAAGCGATCAGCCCGCGAAGCGCAAAGAAAAAGCTGCCAAGCAACTCGGAGCCCGAGTCCCCGTCAGGAGGCCGAGTGGAGGTGTTGCGCAGGGGGACGCGAGGCAGGACGCCGAGCGAGGAACGAAGGGACAGGGACGTCCCTTCGTGACGGCCCCCGGAGCGGCACCGGAAGGAGGGAACCCCGCCGCAGGCGGGGCCGGATGTCGGGGTGCCCTTCTCTTTGGTGACTTTCTCTTGGGCACGCAAGAGAAAGTTACTCGCCGTAATGGCGAAAAGGGACGATTCGTTCAGCGCATCGGCTTAGAAAATAAATCTGTCCCCTTTTTTCTGTCCCCTTTTTTCTAACCCGCAGTACCTAATGTAAGACCCAAGGCTTTTGCGACGTCTGTACGTGATGACGATAAACGGCACACTGCCTCGCTGCGACCCTGGTAACCAAAGCAGTCTGCGAGACTGGCTCTCTTTTCAGGACAGTGAGGCGCGGCTTCTCATCGAGGGCCGAGCGCCTATGCAGCGCGCTCAACCGAGCCCGGATACATTGGCGCAAGCCAGCTTTATCTGTCGTCGTGCCGGAGGTTGCAGAAGAGGGGCTGACCATACATTTGGTTACTTTCTCTTGGGCAAACAAGAGAAAGTGACTCGCCGTAAGGGCGAAAAGGGGAAGATTCGATTTACGCAGTGGTTCAGAAAATAAATCTGTCCCCTTTTCTGGTCCCCTTTTCTGGTGGTTTAGAAAATAAATTAGTCCATTTCTGTTAGTGGATTGACTTCAAAAAAGAATGGAAAGCTATTTAGGAGATTCACTTAATTTGGATTGTGTTTTTATAGCATCTCTGACGTAGTGGATTTTATCGCGTGGGCTGTGCTCTAAAAGATATAACAGTAAGTCCCTTGATTCAGGGCCTGGTATTTCTTCACAAGCTTTGATGACCGAGTACCCTCTGCGGAAGATTCCATCAGTGTCCGCAATCGCAGCAGCCAGAGCAGGAAATCCTTTGGGGTTGCCTAGTTTAATCAAGGTTTTTGCAATTCGTACTATGTCGGCACTTGGTTCACTTAGCAGTTCTTCAAGAGTGGCTATGCAATCAGTGTTGGTTTCATAGAGCGTTAACGCGGCGGCTTGGCGAACGTTAACGAATTCTGATTCCAGCGATTTAGTTAGCTCTGACTTGGCGTCTAGATTCTTAAGTTGGATTAGTGCATCGGTTAAGTCAGTGGTGTCTCGTGGGGTGCGGGATTTTTCTAGTTCTTTAATTATTGCAGGAATAGCTTCAGGGGCTTGAATTTTGGCCAGTGCAAGTGCAGTTTGCATGCTTGGAGGGAGTTTCGTTATATCAGAGATGCTGGCAGGATCGCCGATATTGGCAAGTGCGTGAAGGATGTCTGTCTGCAAATCTTTACTGATTGAGTGAGTATAGAACTCGCGCTCAAGCCCTTGGCTAGGGGCTTTCATTAGGTCGAGTAGTGGCTGGGTTGCAGACTTGTCCTTGGTTGCCCCTAGGGCTGAAATAGCAACTTTTAGAACCTCGGTATATTGACTTTTTAGTGCGGCCAAAAGTGCGGGATTTGATTTTGGTTTTACGGACTCAACCAAAATACTCCTTAGTGCGTTAATTGCTTCGCTGTTATCCTTCTTCTTCTCCCTGGATTCAGCGCTTAGCAAGGTTATGGCTTGAATGATGTCTTGTGTCCAGTTCTCGTCGGCTTGTATCCGGATGCTATCAATCGCTGCGCTGCGAACGGTGTTCGAGCGGTGTTTCAGTCCATGGAAAAGTATTTTCTGAACATTAGGTGAGCTTATATTTCCAAGTGTCCTGTATGCTGAGCTGGCGTCATCTGATGATTTGGATTTTGTAATCTTTGTAAGAGTTGGAACTGCCTCTTCTGTGTAGGTAATGAACAGCGAATTTTTCGCAATCTCACCAAGCGGGAAGGCTTCTGATGATAAGAGAAGCAGTTTTTCTGCTGAAGTGTTACACGCTACAAGTGCATGTTGGATAATCAGGAAATTCCTTTCGCTTGCAGATCTTGCGTATTCGATCAGGAATTCTATGGCGGACTCCTTTGGAAGCTTTTCAAGCTCTGAGAAGAGCTGCTGTTCTTTTTCGTAGTCTCGCTCCTTTAGCTTTTCGAGGGAGTCCAGTAAAAGAATTAAGTTGCGCATTATTTGTCCTTGCGTTTATGTTAATCGCATCCTGCTGCTGTTTTTTGCTCTATAAAAAAGCCCCGCACTAGGCGGGGCTTTTAGTTTCTCTCGCTACCCCGAACATCCATTCTCAGGCAAAGCGCTTTCTAATCTGTCCTAACGGTCTAGACCCAGGCATCAATCCCAGCTCAGAGCACCACCCGTCTGATACTCGATGACGCGAGTCTCGAAGAAGTTCTTCTCCTTCTTCAGGTCCATGATCTCGCTCATCCACGGGAACGGGTTGGTCGCGCCCGGATACTCTTCTTTGAGGCCGATCTGCGTCAGACGACGGTTGGCGATGAACTTCAGGTAGTCCTCCATCATCGCCGCGTTCATGCCCAGTACGCCGCGCGGCATGGTGTCACGCGCGTATTCGATCTCCAGCTGGGTACCCTGCAGGATCATCTGGGTCGCTTCGTCCTTCATCGCGGCATCCCACAGGTGCGGGTTCTCGATCTTGATCTGGTTGATCACGTCGATGCCGAAGTTCAGGTGCATGGACTCGTCGCGCAGGATGTACTGGAACTGCTCGGCGGTGCCGGTCATCTTGTTGCGGCGGCCCATGGAGAGGATCTGGGTGAAGCCGCAGTAGAAGAAGATGCCTTCCAGTACGCAGTAGTAGGCGATCAGGTTGCGCAGGAACTGGCGGTCGGTCTCCGGGGTGCCGGTCTTGAATTCCGGGTCGGAGATCGAGCGGGTGTACTTCAGGCCCCAGGAGGCTTTCTTCGCGACCGAAGGAATCTCGTGGTACATGTTGAAGATCTCGCCTTCATCCATGCCCAGCGACTCGATGCAGTACTGGTAGGCGTGGGTGTGGATCGCTTCCTCGAAGGCCTGGCGCAGGATGTACTGGCGGCACTCGGGGTTGGTGATCAGGCGGTACACGGCCAGTACCAGGTTGTTGGCAACCAGGCTGTCGGCGGTGGAGAAGAAGCCCAGCGAACGCTTGACGATGCGGCGTTCGTCTTCGGAAAGGCCGTCCTTGCTCTTCCACAGAGCGATGTCGGCGTTCATGTTCACTTCCTGCGGCATCCAGTGGTTGGCACAACCATCCAGATACTTCTGCCAGGCCCAGTCGTACTTGAAGGGTACGAGCTGGTTGAGGTCGGCGCGGGCGTTGATCATCTGCTTGTCGCCGACGTGCACGCGGGCGCTGGCGCCTTCCAGGTCGTCCAGGCCTTCCTGGATGTCCAGGTCGTTCAGGGCCTTCTTGGCGCGGGCGACGGCGTCGGAGTCGTCGGCCGAAACGGCACGGGCTTCCTCGACGGAGCCGGCGGCGTCGCTGTCCAGTTGATCGAGCGCGGCGCCAACGACGGCAGCGGCGGGCTTGGCGGCCGCTTCGGTGGCATCTTCCTTATCGAATTCGTCCCAGCTGAGCATGGTGGTCTCCTGCTTGGTGCTGACGGCCGCCATTCAGCGGCCTGTATGTATGTCCAGTAATTCTGATTATGTTCCGTTGCGTACAGCGCGCAAGGGTAAAACCGTGCCACCCGACTGGTGGCGCCCAGGCCCGTGTTGGCGGGCGAGGGGAGTGTGCGTGGGGGAGGGCTTCGGCGGGGCCTGGCCCCCTCTCCCTGGCCCTCTCCCCGGGGGGAGAGGGAAACAGCGGTCCGAGTGGCTTTGGCGTTTTGCTCTTACCAGGCCACTCGGTGCGAGCGCGAATCTGAGCGAGCGCTAGGCGCTGCTCAGATTCGCGCGCCTGCCATTACTGGCAGGCTTCGCAGTCGGGGTTGTCGATGGAGCATGCCTTTGGAACCGGAGCCGGACCGGCCGGCGCAGCGAAGTTGCCCTCGTCGATCGCACCACTGGACACCGCGTTGAGCTTGCCGGTGTTGATGGTGGACTTCTCGGTGCTGGTGGCGGCCAGGGCACGGAGGTAGTAGGTGGTTTTCAGGCCACGGTACCAGGCCATGCGGTAGGTCACGTCCAGCTTCTTGCCCGAGGCGCCGGCGATGTACAGGTTCAGCGACTGGGCCTGGTCGATCCACTTCTGGCGGCGGCTGGCGGCGTCGACGATCCACTTGGTTTCCACTTCGAACGCGGTGGCGTACAGGTCCTTGAGGTCCTGCGGGATGCGCTCGATCTGCTGTACGGAGCCGTCGTAGTACTTCAGGTCGTTGACCATGACGCTGTCCCACAGGCCGCGGTTCTTCAGGTCGCGCACCAGGTAGGGGTTGATCACGGTGAATTCGCCGGACAGGTTCGATTTCACGTACAGGTTCTGGTAGGTCGGCTCGATCGACTGCGACACGCCAATGATGTTGGAGATGGTCGCGGTCGGCGCGATGGCCATGATGTTGGAGTTGCGGATGCCTTTCTTCACGCGCTCGCGGATCGGCGCCCAGTCCAGCGACTCGGACAGGTCGACGTCGATGTACTTCTGGCCACGGGCCTCGATCAGGATCTGCTGGGAGTCCAGCGGCAGGATGCCCTTGGACCACAGCGAACCTTCGAAGGTGCTGTAGCTGCCGCGCTCGTCGGCCAGGTCACAGGAAGCCTGGATCGCGTAGTAGCTGATCGCTTCCATGGACTTGTCGGCGAACTCGATGGCCGCGTCGGAGCCGTAGGCGATGTGCTGCAGGTACAGGGCGTCCTGGAAGCCCATCAGGCCGAGGCCGACCGGACGGTGCTTGAGGTTGGAGTTCTTCGCCTGCGGCACGCTGTAGTAGTTGATGTCGATGACGTTATCGAGCATGCGCACGGCGGTCTTCACGGTGCGGCCGAGCTTCTCGGTGTCCAGCTTGCCGTCGACGATGTGGTTGACCAGGTTGATCGAGCCCAGGTTGCAGACGGCGATCTCGTCCTTGTTGGTGTTCAGGGTGATCTCGGTGCACAGGTTGGAGCTGTGTACCACGCCCACGTGCTGCTGCGGGCTGCGCAGGTTGCACGGGTCCTTGAAGGTCAGCCACGGGTGGCCGGTTTCGAACAGCATGGACAGCATCTTGCGCCACAGGTCCTTGGCGGCAATGGTCTTGTAAACCTTGATCTTGCCGTAGCCAGCCAGGGCTTCGTAGTACTCGTAGCGCTCTTCGAAGGCCTTGCCGGTCAGGTCGTGCAGGTCCGGTACTTCGGACGGGGAGAACAGGGTCCACTGGCCGTCGTCGAACACGCGCTTCATGAACAGGTCGGGAATCCAGTTCGCGGTGTTCATGTCGTGGGTACGGCGGCGGTCGTCACCGGTGTTCTTGCGCAGCTCGAGGAATTCCTCGATGTCCAGGTGCCAGGTTTCCAGGTAGGCGCACACGGCGCCCTTGCGCTTGCCGCCCTGGTTGACGGCCACGGCGGTGTCGTTGACCACTTTCAGGAAGGGCACGACGCCCTGGCTCTTGCCGTTGGTGCCCTTGATGTAGGAGCCCAGCGCGCGCACCGGGGTCCAGTCGTTGCCCAGGCCGCCGGCGAATTTCGACAGCATGGCGTTGTCGTGGATGGCGCCGTAGATGCCCGACAGGTCGTCCGGCACGGTGGTCAGGTAGCAGGACGACAGCTGCGGACGCAGGGTGCCGGCGTTGAACAGGGTCGGGGTCGACGCCATGTAGTCGAACGAGGACAGCAGGTTGTAGAACTCGATGGCACGTTCTTCACGGTTCTTCGGCTCTTCGATGGCCAGGCCCATGGCCACGCGCATGAAGAACACCTGCGGCAGTTCGAAACGGATGCCGTCCTTGTGGATGAAGTAGCGGTCGTACAGGGTCTGCAGGCCCAGGTAGGTGAACTGCTGGTCGCGCTCGTGGTTCAGCGCGGCGCCCAGCTTGGCCAGGTCGTAGTCCTTGAGCTTGGGATCGAGCAGCTCGAACTCCACGCCCTTCTCGACATAGGCCGGCAGGGCCTTGGCGTAGAGGTCGACCATCTCGTGGTGGGTGGCGCTGCTGGCGATGCCGAGGAAGCCCAGGGCTTCGGCGCGGATGTTGTCCATCAGCAGGCGGGCGGTGACATAGGAGTAGTTCGGCTCGCGCTCGACCAGGGTACGGGCGGTCATCACCAGGGCGGTGTTGACGTCCTTCTCGGCGACGCCGTCGTACAGGTTCTTCAGGGTCTCGGACTCGATCAGCGCGCCGTCGACTTCGGCCAGGCCTTCGCAGGCCTCGCGGATGATGGTCTGCAGGCGGCCCATGTCCAGCGGCTGCACACTGCCGTCGGCGCGGGTCACGCGGATGCTCGGGTGCGGCTGGGCCACGTCGTCGGCGCTGTTCTTGCGCTTGGCGGCCTGGGCTTCGCGGTAGATCACGTAGTCGCGGGCGACTTTCTGCTCGCCGGCGCGCATCAGGGCCAGTTCGACCTGGTCCTGGATCTCTTCGATGTGGATGGTGCCGCCGGACGGCATGCGGCGCTTGAAGGTGGCGGTGACCTGCTCGGTCAGGCGCGCGACGGTCTCATGGATACGCGACGAAGCAGCGGCGGTGCCGCCTTCAACTGCGAGGAACGCCTTGGTGATGGCCACGGTGATCTTGTCGTCGGTGTAGGGGACGACGGTGCCGTTGCGCTTGATCACGCGCAGCTGGCCCGGGGCGGTGGCGGCCAGATCCTGACTGGATTCGGCGGCCTGCGGCGCCACGGCCTGCGGGTTCTCGCGAGTTGTGTCGGTGTGCATGAGGTTCTCCACTTCTAATTGGTTTGGACACGCCGGGTGTCTTGTGTTCATTCCCTTGATAAAACATCGCGATATCCGGCGTCCGGCCAGGCATCGAGAAACTGCGGCAGTACAGGGTGACGCGGGGCCGTCCTGGCTGCAGACCACTAGTGAAGGCGTTTGGCGTGACCACAACCTGTAGTGATCGACGCGGCGCGACTTCGCGGTCGTTTGGTGAATGCGGGGGAAGTGTTCTACGCGGTCCGTGCTGTGCAGCCGCAGCGGCGGCGGCTGGGCGGAAATGCTAACGGCAGCGCGTGGATCGGGCCCCTCTGCATTCTTTATTCTTAGTGTCCCTTGCCTCGTTCGACCCACTAGATATTGGGGTGAGGCGCGATGGGGATACAAGATAATGCGCTATCGGGGGCTTTGCAAGGGAGGTGGTGGCGCGCTTTCTGTGGATAACTTGTGGGTGAATTGTGGGTCGTTTCGGTGGCTCGCGCGGCAGGCCCCGTTAACCCTGGCTTCTACCGTTCGTCGCCCCTGGCGGGCAGCTTTGGCAGGTTGCGAAATGCTCTGAAACCTTATCGACTCTAACACAAGATGTAGTGTTTCTGGCATGCGCTGTGCTAACCGGTGGCGGTTGTTACAATGCCGCCACTAATGGCGCTGCGCTGGAGAAGAAGTCGTGGAGCAAGAGGCCTGGCAGATCCTGATCGTCGAGGATGATCAGCGGTTGGCGGAGCTGACCCAGGAGTACCTGCAGAGCAATGGCCTGCAGGTGGCGATCGAGTCCGATGGCGCCCGTGCTGCGGCGCGCATTCTCAAGGAGCAGCCGGACCTGGTGGTGCTCGACCTGATGCTGCCGGGTGAGGACGGCCTGTCCATCTGCCGCAAGGTGCGTGGCCAGTTCGCCGGGCCGATCCTGATGCTCACCGCGCGCACCGACGACATGGACGAGGTGCTCGGCCTGGAGATGGGCGCCGACGACTATGTGTGCAAGCCGGTGCGCCCGCGTGTGCTGCTGGCGCGCATCCGTGCCCTGTTGCGTCGCAGCGAGGGCGGCGAGGCGCCGGTGGAGAACCTGCGGCGCCTGGAGTTCGGCCCGCTGGTGATCGACAGCGCGATGCGCGAGGCCTGGCTGCGCGGCGCCAGCGTCGAGCTGACCAGCGCCGAGTTCGACCTGCTCTGGCTGCTGGCGGCCAACGCCGGGCGCATTCTCTCGCGCGAGGAAATCTTCACCGCCCTGCGCGGCATCGAGTACGACGGCCAGGACCGCTCCATCGACGTGCGCATCTCGCGCATCCGGCCGAAGATCGGTGACGACCCGATGCACCCGCGGCTGATCAAGACGGTACGCAGCAAGGGCTATCTGTTCGTCGCCGAGGCGGCTGCCGAGCTGCAATGAATACCATCTTCCTGCGCATCTACGGCGGCATCATCGCCGCCCTGGTGCTGGTGGCGCTGCTTGGCGTCGGCGCCCTGCAGCTGACCAACGAGGTGCGCAGCGACCAGTACCGCGAGCAGCTGGCGCGCGGCACCTTCCGCCTGATGGCCGACAGCCTGCAACCGATGGACGACGTCGACCGGCGCCGCGCCCTGGTGACCTGGAGCCGCCTGCTCGGCGTACCCCTGGAGTTGCGCACGCTGGGTTCCGACCCGCTGGATGGCCGCGCGCGCGCGCGGCTGCTCAAGGGCCAGGTGCTGGTGGAGCAGAGCGCGCCGCATGAGGCACGGGTCTACGCGCTGGTCAGTGCCGACGAACAGTTGCTGCTGACCGCCGAGATCGAGCAGATCAGTGAGCAACTGGCGCGTGCCACCGTCTACCTGCTGATGGACGAGCTGGTGCGCCAGCCCATCGCCGAGCAGCCCAGGCGCCTGGCAGCACTGAAGGAGGAGAAGGGGTTCGGCTTCGACCTGCGCCTGGTCACCCTGGAAAAGGTCGACCTGGACGAGGACCAGCAGCGCCGGGTGGACGAGGGCGACACGGTGATGGCGCTGGGCAAGGACGGCAACTCGATCCGGGTGATTGCCGGCATGGTCAACACGCCCTGGGTGCTGGAAGTCGGCCCCATCGACCAGATGAATCCCTATCCCACCGAGTTGCTGGTGCTGATCGGTGCGCTGGGCCTGACGCTCACCGGGATGATCCTCTACCTGCTGGTGCGCCGCCTGGAGCGCCGCCTGCAGGGCCTGGAAAACGCCGCCACGCAGTTGGCCAGTGGGCGCTTCGAGGCGCGCGCGCCGACCCAGGGCGCCGACTCGGTGGGGCGCCTGGCCAGCACCTTCAACGCTATGGCCGAGCAGCTGCAGCGCCTGGTCGGCGTGCAGCGCGAGATGGTGCGAGCGGTGTCCCACGAGCTGCGCACCCCGGTGGCGCGGCTGCGCTTCGGCCTGGAGATGATCGCCGACGCCGAGACCGACCAGGCCCGGCGCAAGTACCTGGAGGGCATGGATGGCGATATCCAGGACCTCGACAAGCTGGTCGACGAGATGCTGGTCTACGCCCGCCTGGAGCAGGGCTCGCCGGAGCTGAGCTTCCAGCGGGTGGACCTCAGCGCGCTGATCGAACAGGTGATCGGTGAGCTGGCGCCGCTGCGTGCGGCCGTGCGTGTCGAGCGTGGCCCCTGCCAGGATGGGCCGGACGACACGGCGCAGGTGGATGCCGAGCCGCGTTACCTGCATCGCGCCCTGCAGAACCTGGTGAGCAATGCCATGCGCCACGCCGAGTCATGCGTGCGGGTGACCTACCGGATCGATCCGGAGCGCTGCTGGATCGACATCGAGGACGATGGCCCGGGCGTGCCGGAAGAGGCCTGGGAGCGGGTGTTCACGCCGTTCCTGCGCCTGGACGACAGCCGCACGCGGGCCTCCGGCGGCCATGGCCTGGGGCTGTCCATCGTGCGGCGGATCATCTACTGGCACGGCGGGCGTGCCTACGTCGGCCGTGGCACCTACCTCGGCGGCGCGCGTTTCAGCCTGATGTGGCCGCGGCGCCAGGGCGCATAATTTTTTTCGTGCCGGCTGTAATGCGTACGAAACTGCTCCGTCTAGTGTGGCGAAGGTGGCCGATCGGCCCCTCGCACCCTGATCCCTGACGGAGAAATTCCAAGAAACAGCGCAATACCATCGCCATCACCCTGGGCGCGGCCCTGCTCGGCTCCACCTTCGTCGCCCAGGCCGGCGGCAACCCGTTCGCCAGCCAGGAGCTCTCCAGCGGCTACAGCCTGGCCGCCCACGAGAAGGGCCATGAAGGCGCCTGCGGCGAGGGCAAGTGTGGCGGCGAAATGAAGGCCGAGGAAGGTAAGTGCGGCGGCGACAAGGCGAGCAAGGAAGGCAAGTGCGGCGGCGACAAGGCGAAGAAGGAGGGCAGCTGCGGCGAGGAAGCCAAGGCCGGCCATGAAGGCAAGTGTGGCGGTGACAAGGCCGAGTAAGGGCGGCGGGACATGGCCAACGGCAACTTCGTCAGCGGCGCGGGCCTGGGCCTGCGTCGCGGCCTGCTCGCGGCGCTGCAGGACAGCGCCCCGGGTGCGGTCGACTTTCTCGAGATCGCCCCGGAGAACTGGGTCGGCGTTGGCGGGCGTTTCGGCCGCCAGCTGCGCGCGCTGAGCGAGCGCCTACCGTTCCTCTGCCATGGCCTGTCCCTCAACCTGGGCGGCTACGCGCCGCTGGACCTTGAGCTGCTGCGTGCGATCAAGGTGTTTCTCGACGAGCACGGCATCCTCGGTTACAGCGAGCACCTGTCGGCCTGTGCCGACGACGGCCAGTTGTACGATCTGATGCCGCTGCCCTTCAGCTTCGACGCGGTACGCCGGGTGGCTGCGCGCATCCGTCAGGTCGAAGACGTGCTGGAGCGGCCGCTGATCATCGAGAACGTGTCGGCCTATGCGCGCCTGCCCGGCGAGCTGGACGAGGTGGATTTCGTTCGCGCCGTGCTGGAAGAGGCCGATTGCCAGTTGCTGCTGGACGTCAACAACGTGCAGGTCAATGCCCATAACTTCGGCTTCGACCCGTACGCCTATATCGCGGCGATGCCCAGCGCGCGCATCGCCTACCTGCATGTGGCCGGGCACCTGGACCAGGCCGCCGACCTGAAGATCGACACCCACGGCGCGCCGGTGGACGACCCGGTCTGGGCGTTGCTGGCACACGCCTACGCGGTGCACGGCGTGCGTCCGACCCTGCTGGAGCGCGACTTCAACTTCCCGCCGCTGGCCGAGCTGTATGCCGAGGTAGGGCATATCCGCGTGCTGCAACAGGAGGCCGCGCGATGAGCCAGCACGATCAGGCGGCGTTTGCCGCGCGTATTCGCAATCCCCTGGCCGAACCGCTGTTGCCGGGGGTATCCGGGGAGCGCATGGCGGTGTACGAGGAGCTGTTCTTCAACAACCTCGACGGTTTCATCACCAGCGGCTTTCCAGTGCTCTGCCGGATTCTCGGCGAGCCACGCCGACGCCGCCTGGTGCGGGCCTTTATCTGCGAGCAACGCAGCGCCACGCCCTACTTTCTGCAGATAGGCGAGGCGTTCGTCGACTGGCTGCAAGGCGGTGGCGGCGCGGAGCCGGGCGATCCGCCCTTTGTCGCCGAACTGGCGCATTACGAGCGGGTCGAGCTGGCGCTGGATATCGCCACCGACGCGCTGCCGCTGCAGGGCTGGTCGCCTTTGGCCTGGCCGCTGGTCTATGCCTGGCCGGTACAACGCCTGAGCGCCGATTACCGGCCTACCGAGCCTCCTGCCGAGCCTACCTGCCTGCTGGCCTGGCGTGACCGTGAGGAGCGCGTGCGCTTCCAGCAGCTGTCGCCCTTCGCCTATCACCTGGCCCTGCGCCTGCAGGCCGGACAGCCTCACCTGGAGGCCCAGCTGGATCTGGCCGAGGTCAGTGGGCTGGCGGCCGACAAGCACTACTTTGCCCATGCCCGTGCGCTGCTGGACGACTGGCAGCGCCAGGACATCTGTTTCCCACCTGCTACCTGAAGGGGCGGGGCGCGTCGCCCAGCTCCGGGAGAACATCATGCTGAACCTGCTCAACCGCTTTCAGGATGGCCTGGACGCCACCCGGCGCCTGGACTTTCTCGCGCCGCTGCTGCTGCGCCTGTACCTGGTGCCGATCTTCTGGATGGCCGGCACGCACAAGCTGGCGGACATGGAGTCGACCATCGCCTGGTTCGGCAACCCCGACTGGGGCCTGGGCCTGCCGTTCCCGGCATTGCTGGCCTGGCTGGCGGCGCTCACTGAGGCGGGCGGGGCGGTGCTGCTGCTCCTCGGCCTGGCGGTGCGCTGGATTAGCATCCCGCTGATGGTGACCATGCTGGTGGCGATCTTCGCCGTGCACTGGGAGTTCGGCTGGCAGGCCATCGCCGATCCCTCCGCGCCCTTCGCCAACGAGCGGGTACTGGCCGCGGCGGAGAAGCTCGAGCGTGCCCGCGCCATCCTGCAGGAACACGGCAACTACGCCTGGCTCACCGCCAGCGGGCGTTTCGTCGTGCTGAATAACGGCATCGAGTTCGCCGTCACCTACCTGCTGATGCTGCTGGCGCTGTTCTTCAGCGGAGCGGGGCGCTGGTTGAGTCTGGATCACTGGCTGGCGAAGGCGTTGCGCCGGCGCTGAACGAGGCCCCAGCCCCGATGGGGCGGGGCTTGCGTGTTTATTTCCAAAGGAACTAAAAAGTTCCTATGTAATTTAACTTTCATATAACTACAACCGAGCTGAAATAACCCCCCGCCAAAATTCCCCCCCCAACACGCAGGGCCAAGGCCCAGTGTTTTTCTAAAGACCAATAGGGGAATCCTTCGATGAAGCACTTTGCCGGTTTTGCTGCCAGCGCCCTGGCTCTGGCCATTTCCGCCCAGGCTTTCGCCGGTACCGTCACCACTGACGGCGCCGACATCATGATCAAGACCAAAGGTGGCCTGGAAGTCGGCACCACCGACAAGGCATTCAGCTTCAAGCTGGGCGGCCGTATCCAGGCTGACTACAGCCGCTTCGATGGCTTCTACACCAAGAACGGCAACACCGCCGACGCCGGCTACTTCCGCCGCGCCTTCCTCGAGCTGGGCGGTGTGATGTACAGCGACTGGGCCTACCAGGTTAACTACGACTTCTCGCACAACGCCGGTGGCGACAGCCGCAAGGATGATGGCTACTTCGACGAAGCTTCCCTGGCCTACAACGGCTTCGCGCCGGTTTCGATCAAGGTCGGCCGCTTCGACCCGGAATTCGGTCTGGAGAAGGCCACCAGCTCCAAGTGGGTGACTGCCCAGGAGCGTACCGCTGCCTATGACCTGGTCGACTGGGCCAACCTCCACAACGGCGGCATGGGTATCCAGGTGTCCGGCACCGCCGGCAACTCCCTGTACGGTTCCGCCGGCCTGTTCTCCAAGGACGCGACCAACTCCACCGAAGATGGCGACAGCACTTCCCAGTTCAACCTGCGTGGCGTGTTCGCGCCGATGGCCGAGGCTGGCAAGGTCCTGCACTTCGGCCTCAACTATGCCCAGCGCGACCTTTCCGACACCGAGTTCGACGGCCGTATCCGCAGCCGTCTGGGCATGCGCGGCGTGAGCACCGATGGTGGCCAGGACGCCGGCGACAACGGCAACCGCCTGACCCTGGGCGGCGCCGAAGCCACTCCGGCCGGTGCCTATGGCGACGATGCCGCCTGGGGCCTGGAAGCGGCCTGGGCCATGGGCCCGTTCTCCCTGCAGGGTGAGTACGTGTCGCGCAGCATGGAGGCCGACGATGACGGTTACGAGGATATCGATGCCGACGGCTACTACGTACAGGCTGCCTACACCCTGACTGGCGAGCCGCGTGGCTACAAGCTCGGCAAGTTCGATGCGATCAAGCCGGCGAACAAGCAGATCGGTGCCTGGGAGCTGTTCTACCGCTACGACCACCTGAGCGCTGAAGACGACAACGGCAAGTTTGCCAAGATCGATGACATCGAAGGCAAGGTGCACAACGTCGGCCTGAACTGGTACGCCAACGAGGCGATCAAGATCAGCGGCGTTTACGTCAAGTCCTCGGTCGACAACGCCAAGAACGCCAACAACGACGACAGCGGCGACGGCTTCGTGATGCGCGCCCAGTACGTTTTCTAAGTACAAGCAGTTCATCCGCTCCTCTTCCTGGCCCCGCTTCTGCGGGGCTTTTTTATTGGGCGGGGAGTGGCAGGCTTTTATTTGCCTCGGGCAGCCGCCAGACTGACGGCATGTCGCTTCATACCCTGCATCGTCTCGCCGATATCGCCCCCGCCGCCTGGGACGCCCTGCTGCCGGAGGCACAGCCCTTCCTGCGCCACGCCTTTCTGGCGGCGCTGGAGGACAGCGGCAGTGTCGGCGTGCATACCGGCTGGCAGCCTGCACATCGCCTGCTGCGCGACGCGGCGGGCGAGGTGCGCGCAGCACTGCCGGCCTATATAAAAGAGCACTCCTTCGGCGAATACGTGTTCGACATGGGCTGGGCCGAGGCCTGCCAGCGTGCCGGTATCGCCTACTACCCCAAGCTGCTCGGCGCCGTACCTTTCAGCCCGGTCAGCGGGCCGCGCCTGCTGGGCGATCCGCAGCAGGCTGGCGCCTTGCTCGACGAGCTGACGGCAAGCCTGGCCGGCGAGGGGCTCTCCGGTCTGCATGTCAATTTCCTGCGTGCCGAGGACGACGCGCTGTTCCAGACGCGTGACGGCTGGCTGCAGCGCCTAGACTGTCAGTATCACTGGCGCAACCGCGGCTACCGCGACTTTCAGGATTTCCTCGACGCGCTCAATTCGCGCAAGCGCAAGCAGCTGCGCAAGGAGCGCGAGCAGGTGGCGGGGCAGGGCATCGACTTCCGCTGGCAGCTGGGGGCTGAGTTGTGCGAGGCGGACTGGGACTTCGTCTATGCCTGCTACGCCAGTACCTACCATGTGCGCCGCCGCGCGCCCTATCTGACCCGCGCCTTCTTCAGCCTGCTGGCCGAACGCATGCCCGAGGCGATCCGCGTGGTCAGCGCCCTGCAGCACGGCCGCCCGGTGGCCATGGCCTTCAGCCTGGTGGCCGGCGACAGCTTCTACGGCCGCTACTGGGGCTGCCTGGGCGATTTCGATCGCCTGCATTTCGAGACCTGCTTCTACCAGGGGATCGAGCGCGCCATCGCCGAGGGTCTGCAGTGTTTCGACGCCGGCGCCCAGGGCGAGCACAAGCTGACCCGCGGCTTCGAACCGGTCATCACGCGCTCCTGGCATTACCTGCTTCACCCGGGGCTGCGTGCCGCGGTGGCGAACTTCCTGGCCGAGGAGCGACCGGCGCTGCGGGCCTACGCCGAGCAGGCGCGGGAGTTGCTGCCCTATCGCCAGGCAGGAGCCTGAGATGAAGAAGGCATGGCTGAGTCTGGGCGTGCTGGTACTGAGCCTGCCGCTCGGCGTGTTGCTGACCCTGCTGCTGTTGCCGCTCTGGCGCTGGCTGGAGGACACCGCGGGTGTCGAGGCCATCGGCCACTCGGGCCCCGCCGCCTGGTGCCATGGCGCCGCTATCGCCGTATTCGCCGTGCTCGGGCTGGCCCTGGTGTGGCGACCGCGATGACCCGTGCGCTGTTCATCTGCAGTCGCAACCGCCTGCGCAGCCCGACGGCCGAGCAGGTATTCGCCGGCTGGCCCGGCGTGCAGAGCGACTCGGCCGGTCTGGCGGCGGACGCCGAGGTGCCGTTATCCGCCGAGCAGCTGCACTGGGCCGAGCTGATCTTCGTCATGGAGCGCGTCCACCAGCGCCGCCTGCAGCAGCGTTTCGGCGCGCTGCTCAAGGGCAAGCGGGTGATCTGCCTGGGTATACCCGACGACTACCAGTACATGCAGCCCGAGCTGGTCGAGCTGCTGCAACAGAAAGTGAGCGCTTATCTGCGCTGAACGAGGAGCGAGAATGACGAGGATCGTCTGCGGTCTGTTTGCCCTGCTGGGCTGGCCATGGCCCGCCTTTGCCGAGGATTGCGCCGCGCTGGATGCGCGGGCCAAGGCGGCCAACTGGCACAACCCCTGGATCGGCGAGGTGGCTGGTCAGGACCGCGCACATTTCCACTCGGCGCCCAGCGCGGCGTGCCGCATCCACGGCAAGTTCATCATTCCCGGCGATAGGGTTTCCATTTACAGCGAGTACGACGGCTGGTCGCAGATAATGTACCTGGCCGGTGACGAGGAAGATGCCGGGGTGTGGGTGCGCAGCGAGCGGTTACGGGTCATCTCCCGGCCGGACGAGGGGCCGCGGCTGTGAGTCTGATCCTACGCCCCAGGCCCTGGAAATGGCTGGGCATGCTGCTCGGTTGCCTGGCGTTCTGTGGGGTGGCGGTGCTGATGCTGTGCGATGGGCGGCTGGCCGGCTGGTTCTGCCTGGCGGTATTCGGCCTGGGTAGCCTGATCGCCGCGCTGGCCTTGCTGCCGGGGGCCAACTACCTGCGCCTGGGCGAGGAGGGCTTTACCTTCAGCTCGCTGTTCCGTGCCCATCATGTGCGTTGGGCAGATGTGCAGGGCTTTGCTCAGGTGCAGGTGGCGTCGAACCGCATGGTCGGCTGGCGTTATCGCGAGGGGCGGGAGCCCAAGGGGCGTGGTGTACGCCTGTCGCTAGCCATCGCCGGTTGCCATGCGGCGCTGCCGGAGAACTACGGACTGGGCGCCGAGGAGCTGGCGCGGCGCCTGGAACTGCTGCGCCTGGCGCACGCCAGCGGCGATATTGCCGGTGCCCTGGAGCTGCTGGCGCAGCCCAGGGCCTGAATGGGCTTAGAGCTTTTTCGCGCTGAGGATCAGCACCGGCTCGACCGGCACGTTCTGGTGCATGCCGCGGTTGCCGGTGCGCACCTTGGCGATGCGGTCGACCACATCCATGCCGCGTACCACCTTGCCGAATACCGCGTAGCCGAAGTCGCGGCCGCCGTGGTTGAGGAAGTCGTTGTCTTTGTGGTTGATGAAGAACTGGCTGGTGGCCGAGTCCACTGCCTGGGTGCGGGCCATGGCGATGGTGCCGCGGTCGTTGCGCAGGCCGTTGTCGGCCTCGTTCTTGATCGGCTTGAAGGTGTCCTTCTGGCCCATGTCGGCATCGAAGCCGCCGCCCTGGATCATGAAGCCCGGGATCACCCGGTGGAACTGGGTGCCGTTGTAGAAGCCGGATTCGACATAGCCGAGGAAGTTCTGCGTGCTGATCGGCGCTTTCTCGGCGTTCAGCTCGATCTCGATGTCGCCGTAGCTGGTGGTCAGCACCACGTGCGGGTTCTCGGCGGCGAACAGGCTGGTGCTCAGCAGCAGGCCGGCGGAAAGGAGGAGTTGCTTCAGCATGGTTGCGGGTCCTTGTTGTCGTGTTGCGGTTGAGGTTGCTCGACCTGGGCGAGGAAGTCGTCCAGGACAGCGTTGAAACGATCCGGCTGGTCCATCGGGGTGGCGTGGCGCGAATGCTCGATCACCACCAGGCGGGCGTTCGGCAGTTCGGCCACGTAGGCCTGCTTGGCTGCCACCGGGGTGTAGTCGCGGTCGCCGCTGATCACCAGGGTAGGACAGGTGATGGCGGCCAGGCGTTCACGCACCCCCCAGCCGATGATGGCGTCGAGGCTGGCGAGGTAGGCGCGCTTGTCGTTCTGCGGCCAGCGTTGCTCGACCTTGGCGCGCAGCTCGGCCTGCTCCGGCAGGGGGAAGAGCAGGCGGCCCAGGCCCCTGCCGATGGTCTGCAGGCTCAGCAGGCGCGAGAGGCTCCAGCGCTTGGCCAGCATCCACCAGTCGGCCGCGCTTTTGGCCTTCACCTCGGGGGCGCTGTTGACGATGCACAGGCTGCGCAGCAGTTCGGGGTGGTCGACGCCCAGCTGGAAGCCGACCATGCCACCCATGGAGATACCGACCAGGTGCACCGGCGGCAGGCCCAGGTGCTCGATCAGCGCCGCCACGTCGGCGGCGAAGGCGGCCATGCTGTAGCGCTCGCGCGGCTTGCCGGAGCGGCCGTGGCCGCGCAGGTCGACGGCCAGCACGCGACGCTGTTGTTGCAGGTGAGGAAGCTGGTACTCCCAGTCCTGAATGCTTGAGCCCAGGCCATGCACCAGCAGCAGGGGTTCGCCCTGGCCGTGGTCCTCGTAGTACAGCTGGCAGCCGGCGTGTTCGAAGTAGGGCATGACGCGGGCCTCAGGCGTTGGGCAGCGGGGCGGCGAAGGGCGCCTCCAGCGGCGCGCCGTCGAAGTTCTTGATCAGGTCGATGAGGATCTGGGTGGCCGGGCCGAGTACCCGGTCCTTGTTGCTGTAGAGGAAGAAGCGCGGCCGGCGTGTGCCGCCCTGTTCCATCGGCAGCGGCTTGAGCAGGCCCTCGGCCAGCTCGCGCACGATCAGGTGGCGCGGCAGCCAGGCGAAGCCCAGGCCGCTGGAGACGAAGGTGCGCGCGGTGGGCAGGCTGCCGACCGTCCAGCGCTGCTCGGCGCCGAGCCAGCCGGCGTCGCGCGGCTGCACCCGGCCGCTGTCGCGGATCACCACCTGCATCTGGCCTTCGAGGTCCTGGAAGGTGACCTCGCGCTGCAGGCGATGCAGCGGATGCTCCGGATGGGCCACGGCGATGAAGTCCACCTCGCCCAGCTCGATGGGCAGGTAGCCGGTGATGTTGAGGGCACTGATGGCCAGGTCGGCGGAGCCTTCGTGCAGCACGTCCTCGACGCCGGACAGCACTTCCTCACGCAGGCGCACGCGGCAGCCGCGGCTCTGCGGCATGAAGGCCGAGAGGGTGCGCACGATATTGGCGGTGGGGTAGGCGGCGTCCACCACCAGGCGTACTTCGGCTTCCCAGCCCTGTTCCATGTGATGGGCCAGCTCTTCCAGCTGACTGGCCTGCTTGACCAGCTGCCGCGAACGGCGCAGTAGCACCTCGCCGGCTTCGGTGAGTACCGCCTTGCGCCCGTCGATGCGCAGTAGCGGCGCGCCCAGCTGTTCCTGCATGCGTGCCACCGTGTAGCTCACCGACGATTGCGAGCGGTGCAGCGCCTCGGCCGCCTGGGCGAAGCCGCCGTGGTCCACCACCGCCTGCAGGGTACGCCATTGATCCAGGGTGACACGGGGCGCTTTCATCGCCGTTTCCTCATTGAACAGTTAATTTCGAGACCGCACACTAGGCACCCCCAAACGGAGAGTGCCGATGAAAAACTGCTGCCTGGTCCTGCTTGCCCTGCTGCCGCTCACCGCTGCTGCCTACCCCACCGAGCTGGAGAAGCAGATGAATGGCGCCGAGGTCTCCGCCACCGTCCAGCAGATCGACAGCAACATCGGCGGTCTCACCCTGTACAACTACGGCCTCACCGACGCCAAGTGCAACGCCCAGTTCCGCAACGGCCCCGAGGCGCCGCGCACCCGCTCCGCCGAGCTCAAGGCCGGGGAAAGCGTGACCCAGACCGTGAAGTTCGCCCGCAACATCATCCGGCTGCGGGTGAACGTGACCTGCCAGCCCAAGTGAGCCTAGGGCGCGCTGTCAAATAAATCAACTTTGTTGATTATTTGAAGCGGATATTTGCGCTTTTTTATCTTATTGGCTGACCATAATCTGCACTCCATCGAAGCCCAGCAACCCCGATGGAGTTAGCCAAATGTCCCGCATCCTCGTTATCGAAAGCAGTGCCCGTCAGCAAGGTTCCGTTTCCCGCCAGCTGACCGCCGATTTCATCGCCCAGTGGCAGGCCGCCCATCCGCAGGATGAGGTCACGGTCCGCGACCTGGCCAAGCAGCCGGTGCCGCACCTCGACGAAACCCTGCTGGCCGGCTGGATGAAGCCCGCCGAGCAGCAGAACGATGCCGAGAAGGCCGCCGCCGCCCGCTCCAACGAGCTGACCGACGAGGTGCTGGCTGCCGACGTGCTGGTCCTCGCGGCGCCGATGTACAACTTCGCCATCCCCAGCACCCTCAAGGCCTGGCTGGATCACGTGCTGCGTGCCGGCGTCACCTTCAAGTACACCGAAACCGGCCCGCAAGGCCTGCTCACCGGCAAGCGCGCCTATGTGCTGACCGCCCGTGGCGGCATCTACGCTGGCAGCGGCATGGACCACCAGGAACCCTACCTGCGCCAGGCACTGGCCTTCATCGGCATCCACGACGTGCAGTTCATCCATGCCGAGGGCCTGAACATGGGCGCCGAGTTCTCCGAACAGGGCCTGGCCAAGGCCCGCGAGCAACTGGCCCAGGTCGCCTGATCACCTGACTCTCCCCTGGGGCCGATTTCCTCGGCCCGTCCACCGGCTCGCGCGGGCGCTCCTCCCGGCGGGCCGGTTTTTTATTGTGCGAGCACTGTATGCCCGTCGCCGTGCATAACTGTGTTTGAAATATTGAACGCTCTGTGTTGCCATAGCTCACCTTGAGTCGGGTGGTCGGAGGCAGCGGTGCAATTGTCGGGTCGTGGTGTGGCGCTGTCGGTGGTGGCGTCGGTGTTGTTCGTCCTGGTGCCCGGCTACGTGCGCGAGCTGGCACCGCTGGACGGCCTGCAGGTGTTCGCCCAGCGCATCCTCTGGTCGATTCCGGCGGTCCTGCTGCTGGTGGCCATGGCCCGCCAGTGGGATGTGCTCGGCGCCGCTTTCGTGCGCCTGCGCCGCGAGCCGCTGTTGCTGCTTGCCTTGCCGTTGGCAGCAGCGTTGATGGGCGTGCAGTGGCTGCTGTTCGTCTGGGCGCCGCTGGCCGGCAGGATGCTCGATGTATCGCTCGGCTACTTCCTGCTGCCGCTCGCCATGGTGCTGGTCGGCCGGCTGTTCTATGGCGAGCGCCTGCGCCCGCTGCAGCGCCTTGCCGTGGGCTGCGCGCTGCTCGGTGTGGCGCATGAGCTGTGGCTGACCCAGGCCTTCTCCTGGGTGACCCTGGTGGCGGCACTGGGTTATCCGCCGTACTTCATGCTGCGCCGCTGGATGAAGCTGGACGCGCTGTCCGGCTTCGTCCTGGAGATGCTGGTGCTGGCGCCGCTGGGCATCTGGCTGATCCAGGCCTACGGACCGCCGGCGCTGTTCACCCAGGCGCCGCAGCTGTGGTGGCTGTTGCCCGGCCTGGGGCTGCTCAGCGCCCTGGCCTTCGGCGCCATGATGGCGGCCAGCCGCCTGTTGCCGCTGGGGCTGTTCGGCATTCTCAGCTATGTGGAACCGGTGTTGCTGTTCGGCGTCGCCGTGCTGTTCCTCGGCGAGACCTTCGCGCCGCAGCAGCTGTGGACCTACCTGCCGATCTGGCTGGCGGTGCTGCTGATCGGCTGGGACAGCGCACGCCTGCTGCGCAAGCAGGCACAGCAGCTGAGCTAGTCGGCGCTGTCGCGCAACACCCGGTAGTGCAGCTGGGCGACGCCGCTGGGAAACAGCCGATGCGCCTGCAGGCTCAGGCGCTGCTCCAGGCCGCCGGCGAACAGCTGGACGCCGGCGCCGAGCAGGTGTGGGATGACGCTGACCAGCAGTTCATCGAGCAGCCCGGCGGCCAGGCAGTTGCCGGCCAGGCTGCCGCCCCCGACCAGCCAGACCCGTTGGCAGCCGCGTTCGGCCAGTTCTTCCAGGGCGTCACTGGGGGTGCAGTGGCGGCCCAGCACATCCGCCGGGGGCTGTTGCAACGGATTGCGCGCCAGTACCCGGCAGGGCTTGCCGGCGTAGGGCCAGGCGCTGCCGAAGCCGCGCACCATGTCGTAGGTAGCGCGGCCCATCAGCAGGCCGTCGATGCCCTGGTAGAACTGCTCGTAGCCATGATCGTCGCCTGTGGCCTCGATGGCTTGCAGCCAGTCCACGGCGCCGTCCGGGCGGGCGATGTAGCCGTCCAGGCTGGCGGCGACGTAGTAGACCAGTTGCGGCTTCATGCGAGCGCCCCGGTGCGACCGTCGCTCAGTCCAGCACGTTCGAAATGATCTCGTAGATCAGCCCGGTGGCCAGGGTCACCAGCACCACGTCGGTGCCGACCTGGCGCCACTCGTAGCCGTCGTAGTGCGGCAGCTGGCCGAGCAGGCGGTTGTCGAAGCGTTTGGCGATGCCCGGCGGCAGCGGCTTGCCACGCGCCAGGTTCTTGCGGATGCCCGGCGGCAGCGATTGCGCCGGGCCGATCAGCTCGCGGTTGTCGCCGAGGACGATGCGCACCCGGCCGATGTCGATGCTCGGGCCGCGCAGGTCGACAGTGACGTCGTCACCGCCGCCGCCGTGCTTGTCATGTTTGTCGTGCTTGGGCGCGGCGCCGGCGCTGTTCAGCCCGAGGGCGAGGGTGGCGGCGATCAGGGCGAGCGGCAGGGTACGGGGCATGGGGGCTTCTCCGGTACGGGGTACAGGTTTCGAGTGCGGCCGTGCCCGATCGTTCCCTCAGGCCAGCGCGCGGCTGCGGTGGTCCAGCACGCGCAGTATGGCGCGCAACAGCATGCCGTACAGCGGCACGAACAGCATCAGGCTGACGGCCAGCTTGACCCCGTAGTCCACCGTGGCGATCTCCACCCAGTGCTCGGCCATGAAGGGGTTGTCGCTGCGCCAGAAGGCCACCGAGAAGAAGGCGAAGGTGTCCAGCAGGTTGCCGAGGATGGTCGAGGCGGTCGGCGCGATCCACCACTGCGGCAGCTGGCGCAGGCGGTCGAACACCTGGATGTCGAGCAACTGGCCGAGCACGTAGGCGAGGAAGCTGGCCACCGAGATGCGCAGGACGAACTCGTTGTACTCGCCCAGCGCCGCCAGGCCGCGGAAGGCGCCTTCCTGGAACAGCACCGAGACCACGTAGGAGGCGAGCAGGGCGGGGATCATCACCCGCGCGATCACCTGGCGCGCCGGACCCTTGCCGAGCAGGCGCACGGTCAGGTCGCTGGCCAGGAAGATGAACGGAAAGCTGAAGGCGCCCCAGGTGGTGTGCCAGCCGAACAGGGTGATCGGCAGCTGCACCAGGTAGTTGCTGGCGATGATGATGAGGATATGGAAGGCGATCAGCACGGCCAGGGCCGAACGCTGGTGCGCGGTCTGCGAAACGAGCATGGAGGCTACCTTTTTAGGGATGGGGTTAGGGAACCCATGCCGGCCGGGATGGCAGGCGGCGCGCATTCTATCCGTTTGCAAGGATTTGTACAAAATTCGATCAAATACGCTCTTTTGCCGCGACAACCGGTAACCTATGCGGCTGTTTCCGATTTTCCGTGCCGAGGTAAGCCCCAGTGTTCTCCCAATTCGCCCTGCATGAACGCCTGCTCAAGGCTGTCGCCGAGCTGAACTTCACCGAGCCGACGCCGGTGCAGCAGGCGGCCATTCCGCCGGCGCTGGAGGGGCGCGACCTGCGGGTGACGGCGCAGACCGGCAGCGGCAAGACCGCGGCCTTCCTGCTGCCGCTGCTCAACCGCCTGCTCGGCGATGCCAACTCGAAGCAGCGCACCGACGTGCGTTCGCTGATCCTGCTGCCGACCCGCGAGCTGGCCCAGCAGATCCTCAAGGAAGTGGAGCGCTTCTCCCAGTACACCTTCATCAAGGCTGGCCTGGTCACCGGTGGTGAGGACTTCAAGGAGCAGGCCGCGCTGCTGCGCAAGCAGCCCGACCTGCTGATCGCCACCCCCGGCCGGCTGATGGAGCACCTCAACGCCGGCAGCCTCAAGCTCAATGGCGTCGAGGTGCTGGTGCTGGACGAGGCCGACCGCATGCTCGACCTGGGCTTCGCCGAGGACATCGAGCGCATCACCCAGGAGTGCGCCAACCGCCAGCAGACCCTGCTGTTCTCCGCCACCGGCGGCGGCAAGGTGCTGCGCGAGATGATCGCCAAGGTGCTGCGCGAGCCGCTGCACCTGAAGCTCAACAGCGTCGACCAGCTCAGCGCGACCACCGTCCAGCAGATCATCACGGCCGACGATGCGACGCACAAGGAGCGCCTGGTGCAGTGGCTGCTGTCCAACGAGCCGCACCGCAAGGCGATGATCTTCTGCAACACCCGCGCCCAGGTCGACCGTCTCTACGGTCATCTGGTGGCCCTGGACTACAAGGCCTTCGTGCTGCACGGCGAGAAGGACCAGAAGGACCGCAAGCTGGCCATCGACCGCTTCCGCCAGGGCGGCAGCAAGGTGCTGGTTGCCACCGACGTGGCGGCGCGCGGCCTGGACATCGAAGACCTGGATCTGGTGATCAACTTCGACATGCCGCGCTCCGGCGATGAGTACGTGCACCGCATCGGCCGTACCGGCCGCGCCGGCGCCAGCGGCCTGGCGATTTCGCTGATCTGCCACAACGACTGGAACCTGATGTCGAGCATCGAGCGCTACCTCAAGCAGCGCTTCGAGCGCCGGGTGATCAAGGAGCTCAAGGGCAGCTACCAGGGGCCGAAGAACGTCAAGGCGTCCGGTAAGGCGGTTGGCGTGAAGAAAAAAAAGACCGACAAGAAGGACGGGGCTAAGAAATCGGCCAGCAAGACAGCACCCAAGCGCCGCGCCAACGCGCCCAAGGCGGCGCCCCTGGTCAGCCAGGACGGCATGGCACCGCTCAAGCGCAAGAATCCGGCGGCGGAGTGAGGATGTTGCCC